>NZ_CP056087.1:1269159-1903738 GCF_001839655.2 Pseudomonas argentinensis | reverse complement strand
CGGTGTCCTCATTGTTGTTATGTGATTTGCCAGGTACCGGGCATTGTCGCCCAGCAATACCGGGCGACACCCTGTTCATTGGCACAACAGGAGAGACAAAGCGCAGGCCTGCAACTGTGCAGTGGCATCATTCTGGAAGGTGGCGTTCAGTCTGGCTCGAGCAGTCCCAGCCCCAGCGACAGCTGCAGACGGCGATCCAGACGCGTCAGCTCCACGCCGCTGAGCTCGGCGATGCGCTCGAGGCGATAGCGCAGGGTGTTGCGATGGATCCCCAGTGCTGCGGCGCAGCTCTGCACCTGGCCATCGTGCTCACACCAGGCTTCGAGGGTGTCACGTAGCACGCCGTTGCTGTCCTGGGCGAGCACCTGCTTCAAGGGTGCCAGCCACCCTTGCAGCAGCCAGCTGTTGCGCTGGGCGTGGAGCAGCGTCGGCAGGCGATGCTCCTCAAGCGCCACCAGGCGCAGGGCGGGATAACGCGCCTGGGCAAAGGCCTGCAGGTCGCGCAGAGCCATGCAGGCCTGACGCATTTGCCCCAGGGACTGCACCGGGTCGCTGACCACCAGGCGGGCCACGCCCCAGCCGCGTTCATCGGCGCTCTCCAGCCAGTGCGCGTCGTCACGACCGCCGTGTAGCGGCCGGCACCAGAACATCTCGCGCATGCCCAATGGCGCCGCCAGGTGCTCACTCTTGCCGGTCAGCACACCCAGCAAACGCGCCTGCTGGGCCAGCGGCTCGGCGCTGTCCTGCAACTCCAGCAGGCAGACCTGGCGCGGCCAGGCCAGCGCCAAGCCCTGGCGCTCGGCATCCGCAGCCAGGGTGCCGAGCGACACTGCCGGATCGAACAGCTGACGCAACCAGGCGTCCAGCTGATGGCGCTGCCAGTGCCGTTCGGCTTGCAGCTGGCGCTGCTCGACCAGCATTTCCGCGGCCATGCGCACCAGCTCGGCGTAGGGCCGCACCACCTCGGGGTCGCCGGTGATGCCCAGTACGCCGATCAGCTCATCGGCATGCAGCAAGGGCAGATTCACCCCTGGGCGGACGCCACGCAGGCAGGTGGCGGCCTGCTCGTCGATCTCCACTACCCGCCGGTTGGCCAGCACCAGTTGCGCCCCCTCATGGCGGGTGTGCAGGCGCAGCGGGTCGCCGCTGCCGATGATCATGCCCTGGGCGTCCATCACGTTGATGTTGTACGGCAGGATGGCCATGGCGCGATCGACGATGTGCTGGGCCAGGGTGGAGTCAAGTTCAAGCATGCTGGGACCTGCGCGAGGGAAGCCAACATTGTAGGCCGATTGCCGGTTCGGCCGACACCCAGGCCGGCTGCAGGTGGTCAGGGCGCCAGGCGCTGGCGTAACCAGGCTTCGCCCTCGCGGCGATAGTCGAGACGGTCGTGCAGACGGCTGGCACGCCCCTGCCAGAACTCGATGCGCTCGGGCAGCAGGCGGTAACCGCCCCAGTGTGGCGGGCACTCGGGCGCCTGGTCGGCGAAGCGTCGTTCGGTTTGCGCCAGCAGGCCTTCCAGCTCACTACGGTCGTGGATGACCCGACTCTGCGGTGAGGCCCAGGCACCCAGTCGGCTACCCAGCGGGCGCACCTGGAAGTAGGCATCGGACTCGGCGGGCGTCACCCGCTCGACCCGCCCTTCGATACGCACCTGGCGTTCCAGGGTTGGCCAGAAGAAGGTCAGCGCGGCAAAGGGGTTGGCCTGCAGCTGCTCGCCCTTGGCGCTCTGGTAGTTGCTGAAGAAGGTGAAGCCCCGCTCGTCCAGGCCCTTGAGCAGCAGCACACGGCAATGCGGGCGTCCATTGGCATCGACGGTTGCCAGGGTCATGGCATTGGGCTCCACGGGGAGCTGCTCGGTTTTCACCGCGTCGGCGAACCAGCTTCTGAACAGCGCGAGGGGCTCAAGCGGCGCCTGATCCTCGCTCAACCCGTCACGGGTGTAATCACGGCGCATGTCGGCCAGGGTCTGAGTCATGAGCGTACTCTCGAAAGCGACAAAGACCCTAGCTTAACGGGGTAAACCTTATTTGGCTTGATCCGAGGCAACCACTTTCTTGGCATCGGCCAGCTTGGTGGCGCTCTTGGCGGCGGGCTTGTCGGCAGCCTTGGCAACCGCCTTGGCGGCTGGCTTGGCGGCTGGTTTTGCAGCGGCCTTGGGCTTGGACTTGGTAGAAGCCTTGGCCACGGTCTTGCCTGCGGGTTTGGCGTCAGCCTTGGCAGCGGCTTTCTCGGCTGGCTTGTCAGCGGCGGCAACGGCCGTGGCGGCAGCCGGTGCCGGTTCCGGCGTGCTGTATTTGGCGATCAGGGCCTGCAGGGTGTCCTGGCGGGTCAGGAGGATTTCCACCCGGCGGTTCAGCTCGCGACCGTTGGCGCTGTCATTGGCGGCGCGCGGCATGTCCGGGCCCATGCCCTTGACCATCAGGCGATCCTGCTTGAGGCCGCTGAGGCGGAAGATGGCAGTGAAGGCACGGGCGCGCTCGAGGCTCAGCGCGCGGTTGGTTTCCAGGGCGCCGCTGCTGTCGGCATGGCCGAGTACCAGCACGCCGACCTTGCCGTCTTTCTCCATTACCTTGGCCACCCGGGTGATCGGGCCCAGGGTGACCGGCAGCAGCATGCCCGGGCGATCCGGGTTGAACGAGCCCTTGACCGGCGCGGTGACCACCAGCAGGTTCTCACGACGCTCCATCTCGAAGTTGCTGTCCTTGATCGCGTCACGCACCAGCGGCTCGTATTCGTCCAGCCAGGCCTGGGTGACTTCGGGCGGCGGCATGGGAACCGGCTTGGGATCTTCCTTCTTCTCGAACAGGGAGCAACCTGTCAGCAGTACGCAAAGCGCCAGCGCGCAAGTCTTGTAGGAAAGCATCGGTTCATCCAGTATCTAAGCGGTCGAAGTCACCCGGGTAATCCGGAGTCAGCTAAAAGCGTTACTGCGCAACAGTTTAAGCGCGGTTCTTAAAAACACTCACATAAGATAACCGCAAGTTTCTGTGCACGCGGATCCATTAAGACGAACGGCCCCAGGTTATTCGTAACGAAACCCACCGCCACATCGCGCTCCGGGTCGGCGAAACCGGTGGTGCCGCCGGCACCGGGGTGGCCGAAGGCGCCTGGCCCCATGCCGTAGGTAGCATTCGCCACGGTGGGCTGGTCGAGCATGCAGCCGAGGCCGAAACGGGTCGGCGTCAGCAATGTTCTGTCCTCACCGACACTGTGTTCACGGGTCAGTTCAGCGAGCAACTGGCTGTCGAGCAGGCTGCCATCGAGCAGGCCGCTGTAGAAACCGGCCAGGCTGCGGGCGTTGCCATGGCCATTGGCCGCTGGCTGCTGCATGCGTCGCCACTCGGGTTTGTTGGTACTGGTCATGATCGACGGCGGGTTGGTGAACGCCCGGGTGGTCATCGCCTGGGCGTCAGTCATCATGGTCTTGAGCATGCGCTGCGCTGCCGCATCCCCCAGGTTGCCCTTGCCGCGACTGATGGTGGCGACGCGGTGAAATTCCTCGTCCGCCAGGCCAACGTGAAAATCCAGGCCCAACGGCTTGGCGGTGCGCGCCACGATCGATTCGCCAGGGCCACGCCCCTCGACGCGACGCAGCAACTCGCCGACCAGCCAGCCGAAGGTGATCGGCGCGTAGCCATGGCCCTCGCCCAAGCGCCACCAGGGCGCTTCGGCGGCCAGGGCGTCGGTCATGGTCTGCCAGTCGTACAGGGCCTCGGCCGGCAGGTTGTCGCGGATCGCCGGCAACCCGGCCTGGTGACAGAGCAGGTGGCGCAGGGTGATGCGCTCCTTGCCCGCTGCCGCGAACTCCGGCCAGTAGCGCGCCACAGGCACATCCAGTTCAAGCTTGCCTTCGGCAACCAGTTGCAAGGCCGTCACGGCGGTAAAGGGCTTGGTGCAGGAGAACAGGTTGAGGATGGTATCGCTATGCCAGGCCTGCTGGCCGTCCTTGTCGGCGACCCCGGCCCAGAGGTCCACCACGGTTTCACCGCCAACCTGCACGCAAAGGGCGGCGCCACGCTCCTGAGGATCATCGAACATGGCGGCGAAGGCGTCTTTTACCGCTTCGAACTTGAGGTCGAAGTAACCCTGAATCTGCACTGACTGCTCCTGCATGGAAAAGGCGCCAGCCCAGCCGGCGCGGGTGATTACGGCTTGGGTTCGGCGGCTGGCGCGGCAGCATCGCCAGCCGACTCGGTGGCCTGTGCAGCATCCTCGGCAGGCGCGGTCTCCGGTTTTGGCTCTGGCTCCTTGGCGGCGTGCTCGAGCACCAGCGGCGGCACGCTCAGGTTGGCCTTGCGCACCGCGCTGACGAAACCGTCCCACGGCCGGTCGGTGATCGCCACCAGGCCCAGGTGACCGTTCTCGCCATCGAGCAGGCGCCCGGTAACCGGCTGATCAAGGTACTGGAACCAGTGCACGCCAACGATCTGTGGCTCTTCCAGGGCCTTTTTCAGGAAGTTGGCATAGGCCGGGCCACGCTCCTCTTCCTTGTACACCTCGGCGACGCCCCCCCAGAACGGGCCGCGGTCGCGGGAGCCGAAATGGAACTCGGTGACCAGCAGCGGCTTGTCCAGCTTGCGCAGGGCCTCGAAGTCATAACCGTGCTGCGGCTCGCGGGTGTAGAAGTTGAAGCTCAGCACATCGCAGTACTCGGCGCAGGCCTCGACCGCCTCGGGAATGCTCGCGGAGAAGCGCCCGCCCAGCAGCAGGTGGTTGGGCGTGTGCCAGTCGAGGGAATCGGCGATGGTCTTGAAGTAGGTATCGGCGAACAGGCGCAAGAAGCGCTTCATGTCGTTTTCGATGGCCGGGTAGGCCGGGTTGACCGGTGGCGCCTCGAAACCCGGATCCTCCATCAGCTCCCAGGCCTTGAGGTCGATGCCCCAGGCCTTGGACAGCCCTTGCTGGTTGCGGTACTTGTCGCGCAGTTGCTTGAGAAAGGCCCGCTTGGCCGGCACGTCGGTGGTCAGGCGCAGCGTGGCGTAGGCCAGTGCATAGCGCGACAGCGGATCTTCCGCCGGGCCGGCCCAGGCCAGTTCGTTGTCGGCGTAATAGCCCATCACCCAGGGATCGTCGCGATGGTCACGGGTGGCGATGGCGATGGCACGTTCGGCGGCCATGGCGAAGCGCGGGTCGAACGGATCGGGCATGCCCCCCCACCAGTCGATGCCGGTGCTGATGGTGGCGTAGTCGCCATGGATGGACAGCGGAATGCTGTAGGGCATGCGCTTGTCGAGGGCGAAATCGTTGTCGCTCCAGTTGCCCAGGGTATTGAAACCCCAGGCCTGCAGGCGGTTCTGCGCCCGTTCGCGCCAGAGCTCCGGTTTCTGCTCGCCATAGGTACGCTGCAGGTTGGCGCTGTAGAAGTCGTACCAGCGGCCGCTGTCGAAGTCGCGCCCGCGGTTGGCACCGGTGTCGGACTGGCTGTCGCTGCTGCCATAGAACGCGGCCAGCGGCTCGCCTTCGGCCGGCAGCGCGCTGAACATCTTCTCGCGCCCTTCGATGTAGGTCTGGCTCTGGGTACCGGTCACGGTGTTCACGCCCAGCGAATAGAAGGGATTGCCCTCCGGGGTGACCAGAAACCAGCGCCCACCGCGTTTCTCGGTGCGGAAAAAAACCGGTGGCTTCGAACGACGGGCCGCCGATCCAGCCACCATAGATGTCCTGCTTGGGATGCTCGGCCTGCCAGGCCTGCAATTGCTTGTCTTCCTGGGCCAGGCCCTGGCGCAGTTGCTCGTCGTTCTTGATCTTGCCCGGCCAGTCGCGGCGGGTGAACTGGCCGTAACCGTCGACGATCCCCTTGTAGGCCTGCTCCAGATCGCCGCTGCCACGCACACCGAAGCGGCCCAGCAGTATGTGCTGCGCGGCCTGGGGGTTGGGAACCGACAGGGTCACGGCGGAGACGTTCTTGAGGTCGATTTCACCCTTCACGGTTTCTGCCAGCAGCAGCAGGCGACCGTCGTAACGCCAGGGCATCGGCGCCCCGGCGCGCATGCCCTGGGCCCGCGGCGACGTGGCACCCAGCGGCAACAGCAGCGTCTGCGCCGGGCCGGCCGGCAGGGCGATCTGGCTGGTCAGTCGCTTGCCATCGGCGCTTTCGACGGTGACGTCCAGGGTCAGCGCCCAGTCCATGGCGTTCTGCACGCGCAGGCTCATGGCGCTCGCCTCGGACCAGTCCCAGGTGCCGGTTTGCGGCGTCAGGCGCAGGGTCGGACGCTCGCTCGGGTTGAAGGACACGCGGCGCAGGATCTCGCCCTGGGCGGCGCTTTCAGCCGTGACGCTGGGCAGGTAGGCGTTATCGCCGGACACCTGCACGGCGTCCATTGGCCGCACGAAGTTGAACAGCTCCTGGCGATCGGCCGCCTGGCCCAGGGCCGGCAGGCCGAGCAGCGTGACCAGCGCCAGGCGCTTGATCGCCAATGGATGTCGAGGACGGGCTGCAGCGATGCACAGTGACAGAACTTTGGTAACCAGACCCGCGGGTGCGTGCGCAGTGCAGCGCCCCGAACGATCGGCCGACAGCAGCCAGGTGTTGACCTTCAAGACCCCTTCTCCCCGCAACTCGACGACGAATATGAGTGCCCGCGACCATCCCGCCACGAGCCTTTTGCCGCGCATCACGCGCGCAGGCGCAATAGTGCGACAGATGGGGGTTCCACCGCAAAGCCCGCATGTCCGATCACGGGCCAGCGGGGTGATTTTTCATCAGTTCAGCCGATTTCCCGGCGAAACGGCGGCAGTGCGTTGAGAATCGCCTTGCCGTAGCGCTGGGTGACCACTCGTCGATCCAGCAGGGTGATGGTGCCGCGATCCTCTTCGGTGCGCAGCAGGCGCCCGCAGGCCTGCACCAGGCGCAGCGAGGCGTCGGGCACGGAGATTTCCATGAAGGGGTTGCCGCCGCGGGCTTCGATCCATTCGGCCAGGGCGGCCTCGACCGGGTCGTCCGGCACGGCGAAGGGAATCTTGGCGATCACCACGTGCTCGCAGTAGGCGCCCGGCAGGTCGACACCCTCGGCGAAACTGGCCAGGCCGAACAGCACGCTTTCCTCGCCGCTGTCGACCCGCGCCTTGTGCTTGCTGAGGGTTTCCTGCTTGGACAGGTTGCCCTGGATGAACACGCGCTTGCGCCAGTCCCGCTCCAGGCCGTCAAACACGTCCTGCATCTGCCGGCGCGAGGAGAACAGCACCAGGGTACCGCGCGAGCCCTGCACCAGGCCGGGCAGCTCGCGGATGATCGCCGCGGTATGCTCGGCGGCATTGCGCGGGTCGGCCTTGAGATCCGGCACCCGCAGCACGCCGGCGTCGGCATGGTGGAAGGGGCTGGGCACCACCGCCGTCGCCGCTACCTTGGGCAAGCCGGCGCGCATGCGGTAACGGTCGAAGGTGCCCAGCGCGGTAAGGGTCGCCGAGGTGACCAGCGCGCCGTAGGCGACGCTCCATAGGTTGCGCCTGAGGGTTTCGGCCGCCAGGATCGGGCTGGCATTGACCTCGATATCGAACAGCGCGCCGCTTTCGGCCAGGGTCAGCCAGCGCGCCATGGGCGGGCTGTCCTCGGGATCTTCGGCGGTGAACGCCAACCACAGTTCCCAGGTGCCCTGAGCGCGCGCCAGCAGGCTGCCGAACAGCGGGTACCACTCCTCGGCCTGATGGCTGGCGATGCCGATGCTGGTCTCGCCGTCCATGGCTTCCTTGAGCTTTTCGGTCACGCCGGTGAACAGGTCGTTGAGCTTGGAAAAGCCCTTCTTCAGCTCCAGGCCCAACTCGATCAGATGATCGGGCACCACACCACCGACGAAACGGTGGCGCGGCCGTTCTCGCCCTTCCATGTCCTCGCCGGGCTTGAAGTCCGCCACCTGCTCGCAGGCGCTGAACATGAACTGCTGGTGGGTCTTGAGCTCGCGGGCCAGCTCCGGCACCTGCTCGATCAGCCGGCCGAGATCGCCCGGTAGCGGGTGCTGGGCCAGCAGTTTGCTGAGGTTCTTGGCGATCTGCTCGAGCCAGTCGGCCGTGGAGCGCAGGCGGGTGAAATGGGCGAAGTGGCCGATGGCCTTGTCCGGCAGGTGATGGCCTTCGTCGAACACGTACAGGGTGTCGCGCGGGTCGGGCAACACGGCGCCGCCGCCCAGGGCGAGGTCGGCCAGCACCATGTCGTGGTTGGTGACGATCACGTCGACCTTGCCCATGCCTTCGCGGGCCTTGTAGAAGGTGCACTGCCCGAAGTTCGGGCAATGGCGACCCGTGCACTGGCTGTGATCGGTGGTCAGCTGCGCCCAGCGGCTGTCTTCCAGCTCCTGGGGCCAGCTGTCGCGGTCGCCGTCCCATTTGTTGCCGGCAAGCTTCTCGATCATGGTGGTGAACAGCTTCTGGCCCTCCTCATCCACATCGATGCGAAAGCCTTCTTCCTCGAACAGCTGCGCCGTGGAACTCTGCGCCTGGCCTTCCTGCAGCAGCACGTCGAGCTTGGACAGGCACAGGTAACGACCGCGCCCCTTGGCCAGGGCGAAGCTGAAATTCAGGCCACTGTTGCGCATCAGATCGGGCAGATCCTTGTGCACGATCTGCTCCTGCAGCGCCACGGTGGCGGTGGCGAGCACCAGGCGCTTGCCCGCCGCCTTGGCGGTGGGAATGGCGGCCATGCAATAGGCCACGGTCTTGCCGGTGCCGGTGCCGGCCTCGACGGCCACCACGGCGGGATCACCGAGCCGGTGCCCTTCATCATCGGCCTTGATGGCGCCCAGCACCTTGGCGACCTCGGCGATCATCAGGCGCTGCCCGTAGCGAGGCTTGAGGCCCTTGGATTCGAGAAAACGGGAGTAGGCGCCCTGAATCTGGGTCTTGAGTTCGGTGCTGAGCATTAAGGATCTTGGCTGAGAAAAGGCTGGATATATTTTCAGTATTCGCTAACGGCCGCTATCATAACGCGCCTATCGCCCCTGTGCTGATTCGCTTGCCGACTCCCGATGAAGAGTACGGCCACAAAGCGCCAGCGGGCCCGACTTTGAAACCGATCACGGCAGGTCACTGCGGCCTGCTTGACACGTGCCAGCGGAGCAGAAGGCTGTGCAACGGCGTCGAGGTGATCCGCTGGCTACCGGAGTGCCGAATGCCCCCCTATTCCCTTGTCTACACCTTGCACCTGCTCGCGGCGCTGATCTGGGTCGGCGGCATGTTCTTCGCGTGGATGGTGTTGCGCCCGGCCGCTGGCACCCTGCAGGCGCCGGAGCGCCTGACGCTATGGCTGGACGTGTTTCGCCGCTTCTTCGTGTGGGTGTGGATGGCCGTGGTATTGTTGCCGGTCAGCGGCATCGGCCTGCTGCACATGGGCTTCAGCGGTTTCGATGGCGCGCCGCGCTATGTGCAGGTGATGATGGGCCTGTACCTGGCGATGCTGGCGCTCTTCCTGCGCATCCAGGCGCTGCAGCTGCCCAGCATGCGCCGCGCCGTCGAGGGGCAGGACTGGCCGGCGGCAGGCGCCGTGCTGGGGCGTATCCGCCGCCTGGTCGCCTTCAACCTGCTGCTGGGTCTGGCCGTGGTGGCCCTCGCCGCGGCGCGCCCCAGCCTCTAACGAAAAAGGGCCTAGGCCCTTTTCATCTAGAAACGCACCACATCCAAGCGCCCGGCATGGCCCGGGGTACCGGGCTGCCCAGGCGTGCCAGGGCGGCCATCGAGGCCGGCGCGGGTGCTGTAGATCCAGCAGCCTTTGCTCGCCCCGCCGCGACCGGCATTGCCCGCCGCACCTGCCGGGCCGCCCGGGCCGCCATCGAGACGCGCCTGCAGATGTTCGACAGGAAAATCGCTGGGCACTTCCAGGCGAACCTGCCCACCCGGCGCGCCGGGATGCCCGTCGCTACCGTCCTGGCCGTCGTGGCCGGCACTGGCCTTGCCCCAGGCACAACCGCCCGCCTTGCCATCGGCGCCATCCAGGCCGGCATAACCCGCCGCACCGCGGCCGCCACGGGCATCCAGCAACCAGGGCTCGGTGCTTACCGACTGCATGCGAATCACCAGGGTGCGCCCAGGCATGGCGGCCTGTTGCGGCGTACCTGGCGCCCCCGGCGCACTGATCTGCGCACCCGCGGCGATCCGCCCGGTACCGATATCCAGCAACAGACGCTCGTTCGACGGCGCGATGGCGATCTGCGCATCGCGGCCTAGGTACAACTCACCGATGCGCACTTCGCTGACCCCGACAGGAATCACCAATGTACCGCTGTCAGCCACGGCGACCCGCTCCAGCTGCAGAACACTGCCCTGCACGGGCAGGCGAGTGAAGTGGTGGGAATCGACTTCGATGACCGCCGCTGCCAGCGCCGCCAACGGGCAGCACAGTGCTGCCAGGAGAATCAGCTTGCGCACGGGGCGGCCTCCTCGGCATTCAGTGCTACCGCCGCGGCCGTGGGCTCGGCAGCAGGCAGCGAGGCGATATGAAAGATGCCGAACGCCAGCACCTTGGCACGCTCGACGGTTACCCGCGGCTGCGCGCGAAGCACGTCGTTGAACAGCATCAGTTCGGCCAGATGCAGACCCAGCACGGCAACGCCGGCAACGGTCAGCAGCTGCGCGAATGGTTGTGCATAAGGAGAGATCAGATTGGCCAGCACGACGCACCAGAACAGCGTCGCCAACAGCTTGCCCAGTCCTGAAATAATCTTCATTGCCCGCTCCACCCCACCTGTGAATGTGCGGCACATTACTGGGTTTATGGGCTGGGAAACAGGGGGTCGAAGCGAAAACGATGCCCATTGCGTGACATCGTGTTCCTGACCGGCCCGGGGCCGGCCAGGATGCTCACGGAGGTCGAGCCGGGCTTACGGCCGGGCTTCGACTTCGGCTTCCACGCGACGGTTGATCGCACGGCCTTCTTCGGTGGCGTTGTCGGCAACCGGACGGCTTTCACCATAGCCGACTGCGTTGACGCGGGTACCGCCCACACCGTACTGGTTGACCAGCACCTCACGCACGGCATTGGCACGGCGCTCGGACAGTTTCTGGTTGTAGGCGTCGGTACCGACGGAGTCGGTATGACCTTCAACCACGGTGGTGGTTTGCGGGTATTGCTTCATGAAGTCAGCCAGGCTCTGGATGTCGCCCATGCTTTCCGGCTTGACCTGCGACTTGTCGAAGTCGAACTTCACGTCCAGCTCGACGCGTACCGCTTCGGCAACCGGCTCTGGTGCGACGGTTTCTTCGACCATGACGGTTTCTTCGACGACAGCTACTTCCTGAGCTTCAGCGCCGTGGACCCAGCAATAGGCAGCGGCGAAGCCCGCGCCAATGACCGCACCACCACCTGCCCAGGCCGAGCTTTCGATGGCACCCAGAGCAGCACCACTGACACCACCAACGGCAGCGCAGGTCGGCCAGTCGGATTTCTGGACGCCAGCGCAGCCCGTCAGAAAGGTGGACGCAATGATCAGGGGTACCGCTTTCCTTGTAATACTCATATGCAAGTCTCCTAATGGGAATCGGCGCGAAAACCGACACTCTGGATTAAAGACGCCCGCTTTTAAATCTGCCAGACAGCACTACGACATTACTGAAGGCCGAACAGTTCTAGTTGAATGTGAGCATGCGCGGTAGTCTTTCGTGATCGTTTCGAGGTTTCTGATGACTCAGATCACATCCCCCCGTACCCCCCAACAATCGCTGGCCGCTCTACTGCAACGTTATGCGCCGTCCCGACTGCTTCTAGTGAGCGCCAGCGAACAACCGGCGGTGAACGCCTTTCAGCAGGCACATCCGCACAGCCAGATCGCCCACGCCGCCCCCGGAAGCCTCGACGGCGACCTGGCGGCGCAACGCTTCGACCTCGCCGTGGTGGTCGATTGCCTGGAGCACCTGCAGCGAAAGGAAGGTCTGCAGTTGCTCGGCGGCATTCGCAACCTCAATGCCAGCCGCATGGCGGTGCTGGTCGACCTGACCGCCTGTGGCTGGAAGGACACCGATTTCTTCGCCCTGGCGCTGCAGGTCAGCGAGCGCTTCGCACGCGACGAGCAGGTGCTCAGCCTGTTCACCTACGATTTGCTCGAATATAAGCAGGCGCCCGACTGGCTGAACGCCAAGTTCTGGGCCAACCCCGAGAATTTTGGCAAGTATTGGTGGTAAACATGAAAGCTGAAACGACCTCAAGCGGCTGCCCGTGCGGCAGCGGCGACCCGCTGGCTGACTGCTGCGGGCGCTATCACGACGGTGCAGCCGCGCCCTGTGCCCTGAGTCTGATGCGTTCGCGCTACAGCGCCTACGTACTGGGCAATGTGGATTACCTGGTGGCGACGTCACTGCCGGCGCAGCAGGCGAAGCTGGACGTTGAAGGTATCAGGGCCTGGAGCCTGCACAGCACCTGGCTGGGCCTGGAGATCGAGCATTCCGAATTGCTTGGCGGGCAGCCCGAGCATGCGCGGGTCACCTTCGTGGCCCGCTGGCATGACGCCGATGGCGAGCACAGCCACCGCGAGCGCTCGGCGTTCGTGCAGAACGGCGGCCGCTGGTACTTCATCGACCCGACCGTGGGTTTGCAGGCGGGCCGCAACGATCCCTGCCCGTGCGCCAGCGGCCAGAAGTTCAAGAAGTGCTGCGCGACCTACCTGTAGAGGCGCATCTCAAAGCAGCTTGAGGTGCGACGTGTCCGGCGCCGGCGCAGCCGGCGCCGCCTTGGCCTGGCCCATGTCGCTGCCCACCGGCGCCAGGCTCAGCGAGGACAGATCCAGATCGGGCGCGGCCACCGGCGCCTTGCCGTCCTGCAGATCCGCCCCCAATTCGGCCACGCCGAAATCCGGTGCATCGACGTCCGAGAACGCCGCCATGTACTCGTCCCGGGGCGCGACCACCAATCGCCCGACAGGTTGCGCCGAGGCCTGACCGACAGGTGCGGCAGGTGGCGGTGGTGCCAGCTCGATTTCCTCGACGACCTGCGCCTCGGTGTCGACCACCTCGACCCGGGCGCCGGCGCGCTCCAGGGTGCTGCGATACTTCTCGGCGCCAGCTTCGTCCAGGTTGTTCTTGATCACCACGCGGCGCCCGGAAAACAGCTGGGCGATGCGCTGGGCATCGGCCTGGAACAGTTTGGCCAGATTGGCCTGCACCACGTCCAGCTGAGCACCGGGCACCAGCTCACCGGAAAATGCGATCTCGTATCGCGCCATCATCCCCTTCCTTCCTGTCGGCTCGCCGCGCCATTTCGCCCACGGCAATAAAACCTCAATGCATGCAGGCCAGTATGACGCAGCTTTTTGCGCACGCACGAGTGGCGGTCGGCATTTTCCGCAACCGCCTGGTAGGCGCGATGAAATGACAACAGGCCTAGGGCAGCAAAGCGTCTCTTGTTACACTGAGGCCTCGAACGGAGTATGAAATGTTTTATCAGGCGCAAATGATAAGAATTCTTAGCCTAATGCTATTCCTGGGTATGGCCACGGCGCTGAGCGGCTGCTCGACCTGGTTCTCGGACCGCTTCGAAGACCCGGACGTGCGCCTGGTGGACGTCAACGTGGTCAAGGCCAAGTTGCTCGAACAGCGCTTCATCCTGCGCTTTCGCATCGACAACCCCAACGACGTCAGCCTGCCGGTACGTGGCCTCAACTACGTGGTGCACCTGAACGAGGTGCTGCTCGCCGATGGCGATTCGGAAGTCTGGTTCACCGTGCCGGCCAAGGGGCACCTGGAGTTCGACGTCCCGGTCCGTACCAACCTGTGGCGCCACGTACGTCAGGTGGTCAAGCTGCTGGAATCGCCCGATCAGCCGATCAGTTATCGCCTGCAGGGTGAGGTGAAAACCGGATTATTCTTCGGCCGCCGCGTGCACATGGCGCGCAATGGCGAGATAATTCCCGGCGATTATCTTCCGGAGTGACTCGCATGACCCAGCAACCCCACGTCCATGGCCCCGACTGCAACCACGATCACGATCATGATCATGGCCACCCTGGCCATGTGCACGGCCCGCACTGCAACCACGGCCCCCAGGAGCCGGTGCGCAATGCCCTGAAGGACATCGGCCGTAACGACCCCTGCCCGTGCGGCAGCGACAGGAAATTCAAGAAGTGCCATGGGGCCTGATCAGCTCCTGGTCCTGCTTGCGGTACTGATCGTTGGCGCACTGGCCCTCTACGCTGTTCACCTCTGGCGCCAGGTATGGGCCAGGCAGCGTCGGCAGGCCGAAGTGCGCCTCGCGCAACGCCAGCGCCTGCATGACGATCTGCGGGTGCTGGCAGCCTCGCTGCTTGACGGCCAGCTGCCGCTGATCGAAGGCGCCATCCGCATTAAGGTACTGCTCGACAATTACCACAGCGGGCTGAGCCTCGCGCCTCAGGCCCAGGTGTTCCAGCGCCTCTACGACGCTACCGCCCATATACCGACCCACGCCGACTGGCAGGACCTGGGCCGCGCCGAGCGCCGCCAGCACGAAGCGCATTTCGCCGAGCTGACCGAGGCCCATCAGCAGCAGGCCCACGATGCCGCACGCTGGTTGCTCGACGAGGGGCTGGCTGCGCGCCCCTGACCCCACGTCGCGTTCACCCTCGCGCCACTTGCCAGGCGCCATGGCGCTCTCTACCTTTAGCGCCATTCCAGCCCGCCCACCACCCTTATCAATTCTCCAGGAGTCCGCCGCATGCTGCCGCGCGCTTTCCGCCCTCTCGCCACCCTGAGCCTGGCCGGCCTCGTCACCGGCATGGTCGCGCTGAGCGGTTGCCAATCCCTGATCGACAGCCGTTACCGCAGCAGCGTGGCGCCGGATCAGGGCTCCTTTCGCGTCCAGGGTCTGGCGCAGACCGCTTCGGTGCGCCGCAACCCGCTCGGCATGCCGCTGATCGAGACCCATACCTTCCACGACGCCCTGTTCACCCTGGGCTACGTGCATGCCAGTGATCGCCTCAGCCAGATGGTCAGCCTGCGCCTGATGGCCGAAGGTCGCCTGGCGGAGATGGCCGGCCCCGGTGTGCTGGAGATGGACCGTTTCATGCGCGCGGTGAACCTGAAAAAGAGCGCCGAGGTGCTCTACAAGAACGCCTCGCCACGCATGAAGGCGTTCTTCGAGGTCTACGCCCGTGGCGTCAACGCCTACCTGTTCCGCTACCGCGACAAGCTGCCGATGGACCTGGCCGAGGCCGGCTATCGCCCGCCGTACTGGAAGCCGGAAGACTCGGTGCTGGTGTTCTGCCTGCTCAACTTCGGCCTGTCAGTGAACCTGCAGGAAGAAATCGCCGCCCTGAGCCTGACCCAGAAGGTCGGCGCCGACAAACTCGCCTGGCTGCTACCCACCTATCCGGACGAGCCGCTGCCGTTCGAAGAGGCCGACAAGCTCAAGGGCCTCGCCCTGGGTGGTGCCATCCCCGGCCTGCAGGCGGTTAAGAGCGCCGCCGCCCAGGTGTCCGAGCAGCACATGCTCGGCGTCGCCGCCTCGAACAACTGGGCCATTGGCCCGTCGCGCAGCCGCAGCGGCAAGAGCCTGCTGGCCAACGACATGCACCTGCCGATCGAGCTGCCCTCGGTATGGAGCTTCGTGCAGGTCCGCGCACCGAAATTCCAGGCTTCCGGGGTCACGGTCGCGGGCATCCCCGCGGTGGTCGCCGGCTTCAACGGCAAGCTGGCCTGGGGCATGACCATGGTCATGGGCGACAACCAGGACCTGTTTCTCGAGCAGGTCAAGCGCGATGGCAACCGCCTGCTGTATCTCGCCGACGGCAAATGGCAGCCGGCCTTGCAGCGCCAGGAGACCTTCTTCATCAAGGGCCAGAAACCGATCCGCGAGACGATTTACGAAACCCGCCACGGCCCGCTGCTCAACAGCGTGCTGGGCGAGCGCAAGCACCCGCTGCAACCGCTGCAGATCCAGAGCGGCTACGGCTTGGCGCTGCAGACCGCACCGCTCGAGAACGATGCCAGCCTGGACGCCTTCTTCGACCTGTCCCGCGCCCAGTCCGTGGAGCAGGCCTTCGAGGCGACCCGGGAGATCCGCGCCATGCCGCTGAACCTGGTGTTCGCCGATGCCGAGCATATCGGCTGGCAGGTCACCGGGCGCTTCCCCAATCGCCGCGAAGGCCAGGGCCTGGTGCCCTCGCCAGGCTGGGACAGCCGCTACGAGTGGGACGGTTTTGCCGATCCGATGCTCCACCCCTATGACCAGGATCCGCAACAGGGCTGGCTGGGCAGTGCCAACCAGCGCAGCGCACCGCGCGGCTACGGCATGCAGCTGTCCAACTCCTGGTATGCGCCGGAGCGCTACGAGCGCATCGCCCAGCTGGCTGGCAGCGGCCGCCACGACACGCCCAGCATGATCGCCATGCAGTACGACCAGACCTCACCCTTCGTGGCCAAGCTGCAGGGCATGCTCGAGGCGCAGAACATGGCCGAACCGCTGCGCCAGGCCATCGACCGCCTGCCCGAAGCGCAGCGTGGCAAGGCCCGCGAAGCCCTGAGCCGACTGATGGCCTTCGATGGCAAGCTGTCGGCCAGCTCGGCAGACGCCGCCGTGTATGGCGCCTTCCTGCACCAGAGCGCCCGGGAAATCTTTCTCGACGAGCTGGGCCCGGACACTTCGCCGGCCTGGCAGGCACTGGTGAACACCGCCAACCTATCCTATTCGGCGCAAGCCGATCACCTGCTCGGCCGCGACGACAGCCCGTTCTGGGACGACGTGCGCACTGCGCAGAAGGAAGACAAGCCGGCGATCCTGGCCCGCAGCCTGGCGGCCAGCATCGAGCTGCTCGAACAGCGCCTGGGCAATCAGCGCACGGCCTGGCAATGGGGCAAGCTGCACACCTACGAGTGGCTGAGCGGCAGCACGCAAATGGCGCCGTATCTCGGTGCCAGCCAGCGCGCCAGCATCGCCTCGCTCAAGGGCTACCTGGACCGCGGCCCCTACCCGGCCGGTGGCGACCACAGCACCCTGAACGTCTCGGCCTACAACTGGGGCCAGGATTTCGACACCTGGCTGATCCCGAGCATGCGCATGATCGTCGACTTCGGCCGCGAGGAGCCGATGATCGGCCTCAACAGCTCCGGGCAATCCGGTAACCCGGCCAGCCCGCACTACGCCGACGGCATCGACGCCTGGCGCCGCGCCCAGTACGTGAGCTTTCCGGTGCTGCAACAAAATCTGGAGAAGGCCTATGGGCGCAAACGCCTGCTGCTGACGCCTTGACGCACAATAGCGGTGCGCAGCGCACCAATACATGTCAGCAGCCGCGCTGTCGTTAACGCAGCGCCTCACCCGGCGCCCGCTCCGGCGGGCTCCATCAAGTTGGCACAGTCCCTGCTCTTCACATCCCAGACATAACGCGGGCCGGCAAACGGCACGCTCCCCGAACGATCGGGACCGGACAAAGGCGTCCTTGCACTGGCAGTGCAGGACGCTTTTTTTTGGCCTGGAGGTCGCCCGGGTGGGCTCCATGGAGGTGAAGGATGAAGCGACTGAAGCTGGTGATGATCGGTAACGGCATGGCCGGCGTGCGCACGCTCGAAGAGCTCCTGAAGATCGCCCCGGACCTCTACGACATCACCGTGTTCGGCGCCGAGCCGCACCCCAACTACAACCGCATCCTGCTCTCGCCGGTACTGGCCGGCGAGCAGACCTTCGACGACATCGTGCTCAACGACCTCGCCTGGTACGCCAGCCACGGCATCGAACTGCGCCTGGGCCGCAAGGTGCTGGAGATCGACCGCATCCGCCGCCGGGTGATCGCCGATGATGGCAGCAGTGCCGAGTACGACCGCCTGCTGATCGCCACCGGCTCCCGGCCGTTCATGTTGCCGATCCCCGGCAACGCGCTGGATGGCGTGATCGGCTACCGCGATATCGCCGACACTCGCCTTATGCTCGACAGCGCCACCCGGCACCGCCGCGCCGTGGTCATCGGCGGCGGCCTGCTGGGCCTGGAAGCCGCCCACGGCCTCAAGCTGCGCGGCATGGACGTCAGCGTGGTGCACAACGGCGCCACCCTGCTCGAGCGCCAGCTCGACGAGCGCGCCGGGCGCCTGCTGCAAGCCGCTCTGGAGCGCCGCGGCCTGCACTTCGCCCTCGGCAAACAGACCAGCGAGCTGATCGGGGGCGCTGATGGCCGGGTCAGCGCCGTGCGCTTCAGCGATGGCGAGAGCCTGCCCGCCGATCTGGTGGTGATGGCCGCCGGCATCCGCCCCAATATCGAACTGGCCCAGGACGCCGGCCTGCCCTGCGCCCGCGGCATCCTGGTCGACGATACGCTGCAGAGCTTCGACCCGCGCGTGTACGCGGTGGGCGAATGCGTCAGCCACCGCGGCGTCGCCTATGGCCTGGTGGCGCCGCTGTTCGAGCAGGCGCGGGTATGCGCCAGCCACCTGGCCATGCAGGGCTATCGCCGCTACCTCGGCTCGCTGACCTCGACCAAACTGAAAGTCACCGGCATCGAGCTGTTTTCCGCCGGTGATTTCGCAGGCCACCCCGGCACCCAGAGCATCACCCTGGACGACCCAACCACCGGCAGCTACCGCAAGCTGGTGCTCAAGAACGACGTGCTGGTCGGCGCCTGCCTGTACGGCGACACCGCTGACAGCGCCTGGTACCTGCAGCTGATCCGCGAGGGCGGCAACCTGGCCGCGATCCGCGACCTGCTGATGTTCGGCGAAGCGGCCGTGGCCAGCCTGACACCGGCCGTGCCAGCCGAACCGCTGCTCCTGCAAGGGGCGGCCTGATGAGCAGCCGCGCCAGGCAAACCACCGCCTCGACCTGCTGCTACTGCGGCGTCGGCTGCGGCGTGCTGATCGAGCACGATGACGAGCGCATCCTCGGCGTCAGCGGCGATCCGGCGCACCCGGCCAATTTCGGCAAGCTGTGCAGCAAGGGCGCCTCGCTGCACCTGACCGGCGACCTCGCCGCCCGCGCCCTGTATCCCGAACTGCGCCTCGGCAAAGGACTGGGCCGCACCCGCACCGATTGGGACAGCGCCATGGATCACGCCGCCGAGGTATTCGCCGAGACCATCCGCGAACACGGCCCGGACAGCGTGGCGTTCTATATCTCCGGGCAGCTGCTGACCGAGGATTACTACGCTTTCAACAAGCTGGCCCGTGCCCTGGTCGGCACCAACAATATCGACAGCAATTCACGCCTGTGCATGTCCTCGGCCGTGGTCGGCTACAAGCGCAGCCTGGGCGCCGACGCCCCGCCCTGCTCCTACGAGGACATCGAGCAGGCCGACACGCTGCTGATCATCGGCAGCAACATGGCCTACGCCCACCCGATCCTGTTTCGTCGCCTGGAAGCGGCCAAGGCTGGCAACCCGCAGATGAAGGTGATCGTCGTCGACCCACGGCGCACCGACACCTGCGAGCTGGCCGATCTGCACCTGGCCATCGCCCCTGGCAGCGACGTGGCGCTGCTGCACGGCGTGCTGCACCTGCTGCTGGAACAGGGGCGGATCGACCACGCCTTTATCGAAGCTCACACGGAAGGTTTCGACGCCCTGCAAAGCCTGGCTGCCGACTACACGCCGGCACGGGTTGCCGGGCTGTGCGCGATCAGCGAGGCGGATCTGCGCCGCTGCGCGGAGTGGATCGGCCGCTCGCCACGCTTTCTGTCGCTGTGGTGCATGGGCGTCAACCAGTCCACCGCCGGCACCGCCAAGAACGCCGCGATCATCAACCTGCACCTGGCCACCGGGCAGATCGGCCAGCCAGGCAGCGGGCCGTTTTCCCTTACCGGCCAGCCCAATGCCATGGGCGGCCGGGAAACCGGCAGCCTGTCCAACCTGCTGCCTGGCCACCGCGAAGTCGCCAACCCCGAACACCGCGCCGAGGTGGCCGCCTACTGGGGCATCGATCGGCTGCCGGAGAAGCCAGGGCTCAGCGCCATCGAGCTGTTCGAGGCCGTCGGCAGCGGCAGGATCAAGGCGCTGTGGATCGTCTGCACCAACCCGGCCCAGTCGATGCCCGACCAGCAGCGGATTCATCAGGCTCTCAGCGATTGCCCCTTCGTGGTGGTGCAGGAAGCATTTTCCACCACCGAGACCTGCCGCTTCGCCGACCTGCTGCTGCCCGCCGCCAGCTGGGGCGAGAAGGAAGGCACGGTGACCAACTCCGAGCGCCGCGTCAGCCGGGTGCGCCGTGCGGTGCCGGCACCAGGCGAGGCGCGGGCGGACTGGTCGATCACCTGCGACTTCGCCCGCCGCCTGGAAGCCAGGCTGCCGGGCACGCCGGCCGGCCTTTTCGCCTTCAGCAACCCCGAGCAACTGTTCGAGGAATACAAGGTACTGACCCGTCGGCGTGACCTGGACCTGAGCGGGCTCGGCTACGGCCTGCTGGAAGCCCGTGGCCCCCAGCAATGGCCATTTCCCCAAGGCGCCGAGCAGGGTACGCCGCGCCTTTACGGCGATGGCCAGTTTCCGAGCGTCAACGGTCGCGCACGCTTTATCGCCGAGGCCTATCAGTCACCCAAGGAGAAGCGCGACGAGCGCTATCCACTGACGCTGAACACCGGCCGCCTGCGTGATCAGTGGCACGGCATGAGCCGCACCGGCACCGCGGCGCGGCTGTTCGCCCATGTCGAGGAACCGCTGCTCGGCCTACATCCCCAGGACCTGGCGCAGCGGCAGCTGGAGGACGGCAGGCTGGTCGAGGTGCGCAGCCGCCGCGGCGCGCTGGTGCTGCGTGTGCAGGCCGACGCCAGCCTGCAACCGGGCCAGGCGTTCCTGCCCATGCACTGGGGCGACCGCTTTCTCAAGGGTCTGGGCGTCAACGCCCTGACCTTACCGGCATTCGATCCGCTGTCGAAGCAGCCTGAGCTCAAGCACGCCGGCATCGAGGTGCAGGCCATCGACCTGCCCTGGACCTTCCAGGCGCTGGTCGAAGGCGACGTGCAGCAGCGCCTGCAGGCCTTGCGCCCGCTGTGCGACGGCTTCGCCCATGCCAGCTTCGCCCTGGTCGGCCGTGAAACCTCGGCACTGGTGATGCGTGCCGCCCATCATCACGCCCCGGCTGCCGCCTTGCTCGACCAGCTGCACCAGCACCTGGGCCTGAACGATGGCCCGGTGATGCGCTACGACGACCCGCGCGATGAACCGGGCTGCATGCCCATCAACAAACGCGTGCGTATCGAGGACAGCCGCCTGAGCGGCTTCGCCCTGAGTGGCGAAAGCAGAGCACGGAACTGGCTGCGTGAACTCTGGCAGAACCAGATCTCGCTGGACGACGACACCGGCCGCGCCCTGCGGCGTTGGTTACTCGCTCCCGTGGAAAGCCCCCCCGGCGAAACCCGCTCACGCGCTGGCAAAACCCTATGCACCTGCATGGACGTCAGTGAAACCGCCGTGCGCGAGAGCATCGAACGCGGCTGTGACCTCGCCGCACTGAAACAGAATCTCGGCTGCGGCACCGGGTGCGGCTCCTGCGTACCGGAAATCAAGCGCCTGCTGGCGCTACAGACGATCGAAGCCTAGCGAAGACTGGGTTGAACCTAGACAGAAGGAATCCCATGATGAACCCAAGCGTATGGCTGATCGGCGCCGGTCCTGGTGACCCGGAATTGCTCACTCTCAAGGCGGTGCGCGCCCTCGGCCTGGCCGACGTGGTGTTGATCGACGATCTGGTCAACCCCCAGGTGCTGGAACACTGCCCCGGCGCCCGGGTGATTCGCGTTGGCAAGCGCGGCGGCTGTCGCTCCACGCCCCAGGCGTTCATCCACCGCCTGATGTTGCGCTACGCCCGCCAGGGCAAGGTGGTGGCGCGCCTCAAGGGCGGCGACCCGTGCATCTTCGGCCGGGGCGGCGAAGAAGCCGACTGGCTGGCCGCACGCGGGGTGCGTTGCGAGATCGTCAACGGCATCACCGCCGGCCTGGCTGCAGCGACACGCTGCGGTATCTCCCTGACCCTGCGCGGCATCGCCCGCGGCGTGACGCTGGTCACCGCCCATACCCAGGACGGCACCTCGCCCAACTGGCAGGCCCTGGCCCACGCCGGCACGACGCTGGTGGTGTACATGGGCATCGCCACCCTGGCCGACACCCGCCAGCATCTGCTGGATGCCGGCATGGCCGCCGACACCGCGGTGGCGATGATCGAGAACGCCTCGCTGCCCGAGCAGCGTGAATGCCGCAGTACGTTGCAGGCGATGGCCGACGACGCCCAGGCCTTTCAGTTGAAAAGCCCGGCCATCCTGGTGATCGGCGAGGTGGTCGGCGCCGCCATGCTGGCCGCCGAGCAATTGCACCTGCACAGCGCCTGAACCAGGTGGCCCAGCAGAACTGGACTGCTATTTGCACCGTTCTGGTTCAACACTGCGACCGACAAGACCCTGCCATGCCCGATCACAAGATGCCCGCCACCCTGCGTTTCATGCTCGCCGCCCGCCGTTGCGAGCTGCAGGGCCTGGAAAGCCTGTCCGTCACCTGCGAGCTGGTTACCCGGATCAGCCAGCTGGTACACCAGCTGCAGAAGGAACGGGGCTACTCGAACGTCTATCTGGGCAACCAGACGGACCACTATCTGCACCAACTTGATGCCCACAGCGCAGACTGCGCCGTCGTGGAGCGCGAGGTGCATATTTTTTTTCTGTCCATGGACACCGCCCAGGCCAACGCCGCCGACCGGGCGCGCCTGTTCAACCGTATCGCCTACGTGCTGCATGGCTTCGACGAACTGCCTGGGCTACGCCGGCGCATCCGTGAACGGCAATTGTCGCCACGCCAGGCGACCCAGGCCTTTACCCGCCTCATCGGCGGGCTGCTGGCGGTAGTCTTCGAAGCGGCCGATACCGCCGCCGACCCCGGCCTCACCCGGCTGCTGGTAGCGCTGTTCAACTTCATGCAAGGCAAGGAGCTCGCCGGCCAGGAACGTGCAGTCGGCGTGGAAGGTTTTTCCCATGGGCACTTCGATGACGAACTGCAGGCCCGCCTGCTGCATCTGCAGGAAGGCCAGGAGCGCTGCTTCGACATCTTCGGCGAGTTCGCCGATGCCGAGGCCATTGCCCTGTGGCAGGGTATTCTCGGCACCGACACCGTGGCCCAGGTGATCAGCCTGCGCGGGGTCGCCAGGCGCACCTCCGCCGCGGCCCAGGTGGACCCGGGCTTGTGCGAGCTATGGTTCGAGCTCAACACCAGACGCATCGACGCCATGAAACAGGTGGAAAGCCACCTGACCCAGTGCCTGCTCGAACGCTGCCGGCGCAGCATCGCCGAAGCCCATGCCGACCTGGACAACCACCGCGCCCTGCTCGGCCGTGTGGCGCAGATGGATGCTGCCAGCGACCAGGCGCTGTTGTTCAGCGTGCACAGCAGCACCCTCGACACCCCACCCCAGGGTGCCGTGGGCAGCCACCTGGCCCGCTCGGTGCTGGATCTTCTCCACGAGCAGAACCAGCGCCTGCAACAGGTCAGCGACGAACTGCAGGAAACCCGCGAAACCCTCAACGAGCGCAAGCTGATCGAGCGGGCCAAGAAGCTGCTGATGAACGACTACGGCCTGAGCGAAGAGGACGCCTACGCGCGTCTGCGCCAATCGGCCATGGAACGCAGCATGCGCCTGGTCGATGTGGCCCAGAGCCTGCTCACCTTTGCCGCGCGCAAGGCGCAGCCAACTCCGCGAGGCGACAAGGGCAAACGCGGCTGAGCGAGCTGCGGCTCTATGACTGAGCGTCGCCTCCCCCCCACCCCAAGAATGCCATTCGCAATGGCTTAAACGTGGCGGGAGCGGCCGGTCGTTCCCATAGGGTGGACAACGCTCTTTTTGTCCACCATTGCGATTGCAGAGCGGTGGATGGGTGAAGCGTCATCCACCCTACGCCTGATCCCTTGTGGGAGCGGGCCATGCCCGCGAAAAATCACGGGTATCCCCGCCCGTTCTCACGGATAGGGTAACGGCCGCTTTTGCCTTATTTCCCTAGATCCATCTGACTACCAGCGCCCATTCCCGAACCTGCCATGCACCTGCGCCGGGCACCAAAGACGTATCGCGCCCCGCTGCTGTGCGATAGCGACGGTGGCCCGCGCACTGCGCGGATCGCCGTGACGTATCGAGCGCGATCCGAAAAGCCTTCCCGCTCAACCAGTTAACGACTCGATGAGGGTGCTCCACCATCGACGGCCTCGCAGTCGAATCAGGCGCCGAAATGGCTGGCATGCAACCTGCTACGTCTCCTGGCAAGGAGGCAGGCCCTGCCCCTCCACAATCCGAACTCTGGACAACGGCGTCCACACTCGATGCAGCCCAGCGCTGCCTGAGCGTGACGCCGTTTTTTTATGCGTGCCTTTGGGGAGAACGAGATGGACGACACGTCACGCGAACAGCAGAACGCCGAAGAAAAAACCGGCCTGCCACGCCGCACCTTCCTCAAGCAGTCCGTGGGGCTGCTCGGCGGCGGTGCCTTGATGAGCCTGCTGCCGGCAGGCCTGAGCAGCGCGGTCTGGGCTGCCGGCACCGATGGCCTGGAAACCACCAAGGCCAAACTCGGCTTTATCGCCCTCACCGATGCGGCGCCACTGTTCGTCGCCGAAGAGCTGGGGTTGTTCGCCAGGCACGGCATGACCGAGGTGGAAGTGCTCAAGCAATCCTCCTGGGGCACCACCCGCGACAACCTGGTGCTCGGCGCTGGCAGTGGCGGCATCGACGGTGCCCATATCCTCACACCGATGCCCTACCTGATGGCCGCCGGCAAGATCACCACCAACAACACGCCGCTGCCGATGGTCCTGCTGGCGCGCCTGAACCTAAACGGCCAGGGCATCTCCATCAGCAAGGAATATGCGGACCTCAAGCTCGGTACCGACGCCAGCGCCTTCAAGCAGGCGGTCGCGGCCAAGCAGGCCAAGGGCCAGAAGATCGCCGCGGCGATGACCTTCCCCGGCGGCACCCATGACCTGTGGCTGCGCTACTGGATGGCCGCCGGCGGCATCGAGCCCAACAAGGACCTGCCGACAGTGGTCATCCCGCCGCCGCAGATGGTCGCCAACATGAAGGTCGGCAGCATGGATGCCTTCTGCGTCGGCGAGCCCTGGAACGCCCAGCTGATCAACCAGAACATCGGCTACAGCGCGGTGACCACCGGCGAGCTGTGGGCCAACCACCCGGAAAAGGCCCTGGCGCTGCGCGCCGACTACGCGAACGCCAACCCCAACGCCACCCGCGCCCTGCTCAAGGCGGTGATGGAGGCGCAGATATTCTGCGAAGCGGCAGCGAACAAGGAAGAGGTCGCGAAGATCTGCGCCAAGCGTCGCTGGATCGGCGCCCCGGCCAAGGATCTGCTGGCCCGTCTGCAGGGCAACATCGATTACGGCAACGGCCGCGTGGTGGAAAACAGCCCGCACCTGATGCGCTTCTGGAGCGAGTTCGCCTCCTATCCCTTCCAGAGCCACGACCTGTGGTTCCTCACCGAAAACAAGCGATGGGGCTACCTGCCGAAGGATTTCGACAGCCAGGCGCTGATCGACCAGGTCAACCGCGAGGACATCTGGCGCCAGGCGGCCGCCGAGCTCGGCGTGCCCGCCGAACAGATTCCCCTGGGTAAATCCCGCGGCGTCGAAACCTTCTTCGACGGCAAGACCTTCGACCCGCAAAACCCGCAAGCCTATCTCGATAGCCTGACTCTCAAGGTCTAACCGGAGAAACGCCATGAATGCGCCCGTCAAATCGCTTGCCCTGCCGGCTGGCGTCATCGCCCCCAGCTGGCTGAAACGCCTGTCGACCACCCTGATGCAGTCGGTACTGCCGCCACTGGTCATCACCGCCGCGCTGATGCTCGTCTGGCAACTCCTGTGCAGCGGCGCCAATGCCGCCCTGCCGCCGCCCAGCCAGGTCATCGAAGACACCTGGGAGCTGATCGTCAATCCGTTCTACGACAACGGCGGCACCGACGTCGGCATGGCCTGGCAGCTGCTCGCCAGCCTCGAGCGCGTGGCCTATGGCTATGCCCTGGCGGTGGTGGTCGGTGTGGCCCTCGGCGTGCTGGTCGGCCAGTCGACCTGGGCGATGCGCGGCCTCGACCCGCTGTTCCAGATCCTGCGTACCGTGCCGCCGCTGGCCTGGCTGCCGCTGTCCCTGGCCGGCTTCAAGGACAGCCACCCCTCGGCACTGTTCGTAATCTTCATCACCGCCATCTGGCCGATCATCATCAACACCTCGGTGGGCATCCGCAATATTCCAGAGGACTACCGCAACGTCGCCAAGGTATTGCGCCTCAATGGTGTGGAATACTTTCAGAAGATCATGCTGCCGGCCGCCGCACCGTACATCTTCTCCGGGCTGCGTATCGGCGTGGGCCTGTCATGGCTGGCGATCATCGCCGCCGAGATGCTGATCGGCGGCGTGGGCATCGGCTTCTTCATCTGGGATGCGTGGAACGCCTCGCGCATCAGCGACATCATTCTCGCCCTGATCTACGTCGGCGTGGTCGGCTTCGTGCTCGACCGTCTGGTGCTGTTCGTCGGCAATCGCATCACCCGCGGCACATCGGCCTGAGGAGACAGCCATGAGCAAGCACTACCTGAGCATCGAGCATGTGGAAAAGTACTTCGAGCGTGACGGCGTCAGTTCCCACGTCCTGAACCAGATCAACCTTAACGTCGAGCGCGGCGAGTACATTTCCATCATCGGCCATTCCGGCTGCGGCAAGTCGACGGTGCTCAACATCGTCGCCGGCCTCACCGACTCGACCAGCGGTGCGGTGATTCTCGACGGACGCGAGGTACGTGGCCCCGGGCCGGATCGCAGCCTAGTGTTCCAGAACCACTCGCTGCTGCCCTGGCTGACCGTGCAGGAAAACGTCGCCCTGGCGGTGGACAAGGTATTCAAACACAAGAAGAGCAAGGCCGAGCGCCGCGACTGGACGCTGCATCACCTGGACCTGGTGAGCATGAGCCATGCCCTGCACAAGCGCCCCAACGAGATTTCCGGGGGCATGAAGCAGCGCGTCGGCATCGCCCGCGCCCTGGCCATGGAGCCCAAGGTGCTGCTGCTCGACGAACCGTTCGGCGCACTCGATGCCCTGACCCGTGCCCACCTGCAGGATGAGGTCATGCGCATTCAGAGCGAGCTGCACAACACGGTGATGATGATCACCCACGACGTCGACGAAGCCGTATTGCTCTCCGACCGCATCGTGATGATGACCAACGGCCCATCGGCGACCATCGGCGAGATCCTCAGCATCGACCTGCCGCGCCCACGCGACCGCATCGCCCTGGCGGACGATCCACGCTACAACGCCTATCGCCACGCGGTACTGAGCTTCCTGCATGAAAAGCAGCGCAAGGTCGAACCCTTGCAGCGGCGTACCGGCGCAGCGTCGGAGCCAGCCAACCAGCAGCGTGCCCGAGCCTGAGGCGACAGGCGTTCAGTCCTTGGCGATGCCGGTTATGGTGATGCCGTAGCGCTCTTCGAGGCGCACCGCTGGCGTCTGCTCCTCGTGGGGCTGCTCCTTGGGCTCGAGGGGTTCGAGATTCGCCTGCGCCCATTCGAGCACCCAGGTCACCGCCTGTTCCAGGCTTGGCTTGTCTTTCGATTTCACCTTGAGGACTTCGGCAGCCTCATCTCGGCTATAGGTGATGATCCATCGGCTCATGGCGAGTCTCCCGTAGGCAGCAACGTGACGACACGCCAAGCCGGCGTGCCCTGATACTCATGTAGACCTGCCGCCATCGAACAGTTCGCCCTATAAATCTCGGGGAACTTCACTTGCCCGAGTCACTCACAAATGGTGCATCGATTGATTTCTCCGGGCGCATGAGGCGCCCATTTTTTTGCCTGCGATTCGCTGCTTCGCCCAGTATCGGCACAAGCGCCAGGGCGCAGCCGGGCATAAAAAACCGGGCCATGCCCGGTTTGTTTTGCTGCAGGGCCATCAGGCCTTTGGCAGGGTGACACCCGTCTGGCCCTGGTACTTGCCGCCGCGATCCTTGTAGGACACTTCACAGGCCTCGTCGGACTGCAGGAACAACATCTGCGCCACGCCTTCGTTGGCATAGATCTTCGCCGGCAGGTTGGTGGTATTGGAGAACTCCAGGGTCACGTGGCCTTCCCACTCCGGCTCCAGCGGCGTGACGTTGACGATGATGCCGCAGCGCGCGTAGGTGCTCTTGCCCAGGCAGATGGTCAGCACGTCACGGGGAATGCGGAAGAACTCCACGGTGCGCGCCAGGGCGAAGGAGTTCGGCGGGATGATGCACACGTCGCTCTTGATGTCGACGAAGCTCTTGGCGTCGAAGTTCTTGGGGTCCACCACCGCCGAGTGGATGTTGGTGAACACCTTGAATTCATCGGCGCAACGCACGTCGTAGCCGTAGCTGGACACCCCGTAGGAGATCACCCGGCTGTCGTCCGCGCCGCGCACCTGGCGCTCGACGTAGGGCTCGATCATGCCGTGTTCCTGGGCCATGCGGCGAATCCACTTGTCCGATTTGATGCTCATGGCGGGGCCGTCCTGAAGGTCTGTGCGGTAAAAAGTGCAGGCATCTTACCGGGCTGCAAGGCTGGGTTCAAAGCCTCTCGACAGGCCGCTGCGCTGCCCTTGCGCCGGCGCCGATGCAAGTAAATCGCAGAAAGACTGACAGACCATTCGCACTTCGCGAAAAAAGCGGGTATGGTGATCCCACTGTGCTGCATGTGTCACCGCGAATCGCTACATGATGCCTAGATTTCGATCCAAACATCGTCCGACTCCTAGTACTCGTTGCACTCAGTCCCGGCCTGGTTCTATCCAGGGCTGTTAATTATTTAGTTCTTAGGAGACATCACATGTCCAATCGTCAGACTGGCACCGTTAAGTGGTTCAACGATGAAAAAGGCTACGGCTTCATCACCCCGCAATCCGGTGACGACCTGTTCGTACACTTCAAAGCTATCCAGAGCGATGGCTTCAAGAGCCTGAAAGAAGGCCAGCAGGTTTCCTTCGTGGCCACCCGTGGTCAGAAAGGCATGCAAGCTGAGGAAGTTCAGGTTATCTAACCTGCTCTTTCCGCAAAAGAACCCCGCCTAGGCGGGGTTTTTTTATATCTGCGCTTCGTGCAGCAGGCGCGCCGTGGCGCACCCGCGCTGGCGATCAGTCGTCGGCGATGACGATGTTCGGCATGCCCTGGGCGCTGCCGGCGCTGGTGGCGATGCGCGCACCGACCAGGCGGGCGATCTGCTGGTAGAGCATGGCGATCTGGCTTTCCGGGTCGGCAATGGCGGTGGGTTTGCCACCATCGGCCTGCAGGCGGATGGCCATCGACAACGGCATCGAGGCCAGCAAATCGACACCGAATTGCGCCGCCAGCTTCTCGCCGCCGCCCTCGCCGAACAGGTGCTCGGCATGGCCGCAGCTGGAGCAGATGTGCACGGCCATGTTCTCCACCACGCCAAGCACCGGGATGTTCACCTTGCGGAACATCTCCACGCCCTTCCTGGCATCGAGCAGCGCCAGATCCTGGGGTGTGGTGACGATCACCGCACCGGCCACCGGCACCTTCTGGGCCAGGGTCAGGTGGATATCACCGGTGCCCGGCGGCATGTCGATGATCAGGTAGTCGAGGTCGTTCCACGCCGTCTGGGTGACCAACTGGATCAGCGCCCCGGAGACCATCGGGCCGCGCCAGACCACCGGCGTGTTGTCGTCGGTCAGGAAAGCCATCGACATCACCTGTACGCCATGGGCCTCCAGGGGCACGAACCACTTCTGCTCGCGCACCTGGGGCCGCGTGCCTTCGGCGATACCGAACATGATGCCCTGGCTGGGGCCGTAGATATCGGCATCGAGAATGCCCACCCGCGCGCCCTCACGGGCCAGTGCCAGAGCCAGGTTGGCAGCGGTGGTGGACTTGCCTACGCCACCCTTGCCGGAGGCCACGGCGATCACGTTCTTGACGTTGGCCAGTGCCGGCACCTGGGCCTGCGCCTTGTGGGCGGCGATCACGCAGCTCACTTCGACAGTGGCACTGCGCACGCCTTCGAGGTTCTCGATGGCCAACTGCAGCATCTGCGCCCAGCCCTGCTTGAATTGCCCTGCGGCGTAGCCCAGTTCCAGTTGCACGCCGACCTGCCCGTCCTGCACGTCGATGGCACGCACGCAGCCGGCGCTGAGCGGATCCTGGTCGAGATGGGGGTCGGTGTACTGGCGCAATACGGCTTCGACCGCAGCGCGGATGTCAGCGCTCATGCTTGGCTCCGGAGATGGCAGAAAAGACGCCTATCCTACCCGAGCCGCACGACCGATGCAGGCTGGCGACCGGCAGGCCGCCAGCCTGCGGGACTCACTGCACGGGTTGGCCCGGCAGCGGCTTGAGGTTGACTTCGACGCGGCGGTTCTGCGCACGGCCCTCGGCGGTGGCGTTGTCGGCGATCGGCTGGTCCGGGCCGGCACCGCGGCTGGACAGGCGCGAGCCGTCGATGCCCTGGGCAGTGAGATAACTGGTCACGCTCTGCGCACGGCGCTGCGACAGTGCCATGTTGTGCTGACGCGAACCGGTGCTGTCGGTGTAGCCGACGATTTCGATGCTGTTGTTCTGGAACTGCTTGAACGAGGTGGCCAGGTTGTTCAGCGGCGCATAGAAACTTGGCGCAATCTCGGCCGAGTCGGTGGCGAAGGTGATGTTGCCCGGCATGATCAGCTTGATGTCATCGCCCTGGCGCTGCACTTCCACGCCGGTGCCTTCCATGCTGCGGCGCAGCTCGGCCTCCTGACGATCGGCGTAATAGCCGTAGCCGGCCCCCGCGGCGCCGGCCAGCACCGCACCGATGGCCGCGCCCTTGCCACGGTCGTCATGGTTGATCGCCGCACCGGCCGCGGCACCGGCCAGCGCCGCCAGGCCGCCGTAGGTCGCGGTGCGATGGCCGCCGCCGGCGCCACCACCACCGACATTGTCGTACGGGTTGTTCGAGGCACAACCTACCAGGAGCGCCAGCGCGGTGGCGCAGGCGAGCGGACGTAAAACTGCAGGCATGGTTCATCTCCTTGCTGGGAGCGGAAGGTAATGGTTGGAACCCGCTGGTGCCGCGAAATTCAAGCCGATAGCCGCCAAATTTGCCCGCTGGCCGGAACGCGCCCGCTTACTTTATAGTGACCGACCACCCGCCAACCGATGACTGCCTGACAATGTCCCAAGCCCGCCAGATTCTCGTTACCAGCGCCCTTCCCTATGCCAACGGTTCGATCCACCTCGGCCATATGCTCGAGTACATCCAGACCGACATGTGGGTGCGTTTCCAGAAGCTGCGCGGCAACCAGGCCATCTACGTGTGCGCCGACGATGCCCACGGCTCGGCGATCATGCTGCGTGCGGAGAAGGAAGGCATCACCCCCGAGCAGCTGATCGACGGCGTCAAGGCCGAGCACAGCAGCGACTTCGCCGACTTCCTGGTGGACTTCGACAACTTCCACTCCACCCACTCGCCGGAAAACCGCGAGCTGTCGGAGTCGATCTACAAGGCGCTGCGCGACAACGGTCATATCGCCACCCGTTCGGTGACCCAGTATTTCGACCCGGAAAAGGGCATGTTCCTGGCCGACCGTTTCATCAAGGGCACCTGCCCGAAATGCGCGACGCCGGACCAGTACGGCGACAACTGCGAGAAATGCGGCGCCACCTACGAGCCCACCGAACTGAAGGACCCACGCTCGGCGATTTCCGGCGCGGTGCCGGTGCTCAAGGATTCCAAGCACTTCTTCTTCAAGCTGCCGCAGTTCCAGGACATGCTCCAGCAGTGGACGCGCAGCGGCACCCTGCAGGAATCGGTGGCCAACAAGCTGGCCGAATGGCTGGATGGTGGTCTGCACGAGTGGGACATCAGCCGTGATGCGCCCTACTTCGGTTTCGAGATTCCCGACGAGCCAGGCAAGTACTTCTACGTCTGGCTGGATGCGCCGATCGGCTACATGGCCAGCTTCAAGAACCTGTGCGCGCGCCGCCCGGAGCTGGATTTCGACGCCTTCTGGAGCAAGGACTCCAGCGCCGAGGTGTACCACTTCATCGGCAAGGACATCGTCAACTTCCACGCCCTGTTCTGGCCGGCCATGCTCGAGGGTGCCGGCTACCGCAAGCCGACCGCCATCAACGTGCACGGCTACCTGACGGTCAACGGCCAGAAGATGTCCAAGTCGCGCGGCACCTTCATCAAGGCGCGCACCTACCTGGACCACTTGAACCCGGAATACCTGCGTTACTACTACGCGGCCAAGCTGGGCCGCGGCGTCGATGACCTGGACCTGAACCTCGAGGACTTCATCCAGAAGGTCAACTCCGACCTGGTCGGCAAGGTGGTCAATATCGCCAGCCGCTGCGCCGGCTTCATCCACAAGGGCAACGCCGGCGTGCTGGTTGCCGCCAATCCGGAGCCGGAGCTGTGGAATGCCTTCCAGAGCGCCGCGCCAGGCATCGCCGACGCTTACGAAAGCCGCGACTTCGCCCGCGCCATGCGTGAAATCATGGCCCTGGCCGACCGCGCCAACGCCTGGATCGCCGACAAGGCGCCCTGGTCGCTGGCCAAGCAGGACGGCAAGGCCGACGAGGTGCAGGCGATCTGTGCCCTGGGCGTCAATCTGTTCCGCCAGCTGGTGATCTTCCTCAAGCCGGTGCTGCCGAACCTGGCGCGCGACGCCGAGGCCTTCCTCAACGTACCACCGCTGAGCTGGGCCGACCTGGCCACGCCGCTGGCCGATCACCCGCTCAATCCGTTCAGCCCGCTGCTGGCGCGCATCGAGCCGGCCAAGGTGGAAGCCATGGTCGAAGCCTCCAAGGAAGACCTGGCGGCCGCCGAAGCGCCCACCGGCAATGGCGAACTGAAGAAGGATCCGCTGGCCGCGGAAATCGCCTTCGATGCCTTCGCAGCCGTCGACCTGCGCATCGCGCTGATCGAGAAATGCGAATTCGTCGAGGGTGCCGACAAGCTGCTGCGCCTGACCCTGGATATCGGTGACGAGAAGCGCAACGTGTTTTCCGGTATCAAGAGCGCCTACCCGGACCCGAGCAAGCTCGAAGGCCGCCTGACCCTGTACGTGGCCAACCTGGCGGCGCGCAAGATGAAGTTCGGCGTGTCCGAAGGCATGGTTCTGGCCGCCGGCCCCGGTGGCGAGGAAATCTACCTGCTCAGCCCGGACAGCGGCGCCAAGCCGGGCCAGCGCGTCAAGTAACCGATCCGGAGCAAGGATGCAGACCCACAAACCCTGGTTTTTCGCCACTGCCCTGGCGCTGCTGAGCCTGGTCGGCTGCTCGCCTTCCGGTGACGCTCGACCGCCAGCGGGCGCCGCGCTGCTCGGTGAAACCGCCCAGCAAGGCGCCTTTCTCGCCTACGAACACAGCGTCGGCATTCGCCTGCCGGCCGAGCAGGTCGAACCGCGTCTGGCCGCCGTGCGTGAAGCGTGCAACAGCCAGCGTTTCGGCCAGTGCGACCTGCTGGCCATCGAGCAGAGCCAGGGCGCCTACCAGGCGGCCAGCATCACCGTGCGAATCGCACCGGCGGGCGTCGAGCCCCTGGTCGGCTTTGCCGCTGAAGGCGGCGAGCTGCAGAGCCGTCACACCCGCGCCGAAGACCTCGCCCAGGCGGTCAGCGATACCGAACAGCAACGCCAGCGACTGGAGCGGCAACGCAAGACCCTGCTGCAATACCAGGCCCGCAGTGACCTGAGCGTCAGCGACATGCTCGCCCTGGCCCGCGAGTTGGCCGACGTGGAAGTGCAACTGGCCGGCAACGCCCAGCAGTCGGCGCAGCAGCAAAGGCGCCTGACCACCAATCTGTTGACCCTGAGCTTCAGCACCGAAGGCGAACCCGTCGGGCGTCTGGCGCGCATCGGCGCCGCTGCCAGCGGCATGCTCGACAATGCCACCGAGGGCGCCACCGAAGCTATCAGGCTGCTCGGCTATGGCATCCCGTTCGTCATTATCCTGTTCCCGCTCGCCCTGCTGATCCGCTGGCTATGGCGCAAGGCCAGCCGCGTGCGCAACGGCGCCTGAACGAACACTCGGGTGGTCTTGCCCTGTACCGGGGGCGGCGCATGCCGGATAATGCACGGCTCACGCTTTAGCCAGACCCGCAGCACCGATGATCGACTCTCGCCACCTCACCCGCCCGTACCGTCATGGGGCTCGCCCCTGCCGGCACGCTTGGGTGCGCCCATGAGCAACGCGCAGCGTATCGCCGCCATCGACGCCCTGCTGCCGCAGACGCAATGCGGCAAGTGCGGCCATCCGGGTTGCCTGCCCTACGCCGAAGGCATCGCCGCGGGCGAGGCGATCAACAAATGCCCACCCGGTGGCACCGCGACCGTCCACGCCCTGGCCGACCTGCTTCAGGTGCCGGAGCTGCCGCTGGCCTTGCCCGCCACGCCGGCCCAGGTGGCGGTGATCCGCGAGGCCGAATGCATCGGCTGCACCAAATGCATCCAGGCCTGCCCGGTGGACGCCATCGTCGGCGCCGCCAAGCTGATGCACACGGTGATCGGCGACGAATGCACGGGCTGCGAGCTGTGCATCGCCCCCTGCCCGGTGGACTGCATCGACCTGATCACCCTGCCGCCAGCCGCAGCCGAAGTGCAACGCGCCCGGGCCGACCAGTTCCGCACCCGCCATCAGCATCGCCTGGCCCGCCTGGCGCGCAACGATGCCCGGCGCCGCGCGGCTCGGCCGGTGCGCACCGCGCCGGTGGAAACGCCCACCGGCGCACCCCAGCCGCCCGCCGTTGGGCCTTCGCTGAAGCAGGCGAAGATCGATGCCGCCATGAGCCGTGCCCAGTGGCATAAGGCCCTCAAGGCTTTTGGCGACTCCCCCGACGCCGATCAGCGCCAGCAGCTCGCTGCCCTGCAGCAGGCCGCCGAGCGCGATCAGCAGCGTCTCGCCGAGCTGCAGGCGACGCCCGTACAAAACGCGCCAAGCCTGGACGAGCAAGCGCTCAAGCAGGCCAAGCTCGACCTGGCCAGCCACCGCATGGCCCTCAAGGCCGGCGAACGCCGGGGCCTCGACGAACAGGCCCTGACGCCGTTGCGCAGCGCCTATGCCGCCGCCCAACGGGCCCTGCACCTGGCCGAAGAGCGCTGCGGCAAGCCGGCGCCCGCCCGTGTGCTGGTCGACAAGGCCGGGCTCGGCGCGCCGCTGCGCCAGTTGAAGACCGACCTGGCCTACGCCCGCGCCGAACTCAGCAAATTGCAGCGCAGCGAACCCGAAGACGCCGCCAAGATAAGCGATGCCCAAGCGCGCCTTGCAGCGGCCGAACGCCGCCTGCAAGCGCACACCAGCGCCAGCTAGAGCGCCACGACAGACCTGATGCCCGACCATGAACGCCGCCAAACGCCTTGAAATCTTCCGCCGCCTGCATGAAGACAACCCCGAGCCCAAGACCGAGCTGGCCTACAGCACGCCGTTCGAGCTGCTGATCGCGGTGATCCTCTCCGCCCAGGCCACCGACGTGGGCGTCAACAAGGCCACCGCCAAGCTCTACGCGGTGGCCAATACGCCGGAGGCGATCCTCGCCCTGGGCGTCGAGGGCCTGAGCGAGTACATCAAGACCATCGGCCTGTACAACAGCAAGGCCCGGAACGTCATCGAGACCTGCCGGATTCTCGTCGAGCAGCACGGCAGCCAGGTACCGGAAACCCGCGAGGCCCTGGAGGCACTGCCCGGCGTGGGTCGCAAGACCGCCAACGTGGTGCTCAATACCGCCTTTCGCCAGCTGACCATGGCCGTGGATACGCACATCTTTCGGGTCAGCAACCGCACCGGCATCGCCCCCGGCAAGAACGTGATGGAGGTCGAGAACAAGCTGCTCAGGTTCGTACCCAGGGATTTCCTGCTGGACGCCCACCACTGGCTGATCCTGCACGGCCGCTACGTGTGCCAGGCGCGCAAGCCGCGCTGTGGCAGCTGCCGCATCGAAGACCTGTGCGAATACAAGCAAAAGACCTCCGACGATTGATGCTTCATAGCTTTCTGATATGAGTTGATTGAAAAAATCTTTTTTACTCCCTTCACGTTTGCCCTTATAAGGTCGGCAAATGGCCCCTGTAGCCGGGAGTGAAGCGCATGAGCAACGGCAAAGAAGACCTGGAACTGGACGACGACTTCGTCAGCGACGAAACGGACAACAGCGAAGCCCCTGTGGAAGTGGCGAAGACCAATCTCACCAAGCGACGCATCATCGACAATTTTCTCGAAGAACGGCGCCTGCACAAGCAACTGGCCGAGTACGACTTCGATCTGTAAGCCGCCAGCATGATTGTGATCCAATGAAAATGCCCGTGTCGATGGACACGGGCATTTTCCGTTTACGGGGCGCGCCGTCGATGTTCACAGCCCGTCGAGGAAACGCTCCACATCCAGCGCCGCCATGCAGCCGGCACCGGCCGAGGTGATCGCCTGGCGGTAGACGCTGTCGGCGACATCCCCCGCGGCGAATACGCCGGGGGTGCTGGTGGCGGTGGCATTGCCGTCGCGCCCGCCGTTGACCTGCAGGTAGCCGTCCCTGAGCGCCAGCTGGCCTTCGAAGAGCGCCGTGTTGGGCGTATGCCCGATGGCCACGAACAGACCGTCCACCGCCAGATCGCGGGTGTCGCCGTCACGTTCACGGATGCGCACGCCGGTAACGCCCGAGGCGTCGCCGAGCACTTCGTCCACCTCGGCATTCAGGGCCAGCACGATGCGCCCTTCGGCCACCCGCGCCTGCAGCTTGTTCTGCAGGATCTTCTCGGCACGAAAGGCGCCACGGCGATGGATCAACGTCACGCGGCTGGCGATGTTGGCCAGATACAGAGCCTCCTCCACGGCGGTGTTGCCGCCGCCAACCACCGCCACCTCGCGGTTGCGGTAGAAGAAGCCGTCACAGGTGGCGCAGGCCGAGACGCCCTTGCCCATGAACGCGGTTTCACTGGGCAGCCCCAGGTAACGAGCACTGGCGCCAGTGGCGATGATCAGCGCATCGCAGGTATAGGAAAGGCTGTCGCCCACCAGGGTGAAGGGCCGCGCAGCCAGATCCACGGCCTGGATGTGGTCGAAGACGATCTCCGTCTCGAAACGCTCGGCGTGAGCCTGCATGCGCTGCATCAGTTCGGGGCCGGTCAGGCCATGGGCGTCGCCCGGCCAGTTGTCCACTTCGGTGGTGGTGGTCAGCTGCCCGCCGGCCTGCAGGCCGGTGATCAACAGGGGCTTGAGATTGGCACGGGCAGCGTAGACCGCCGCACTGTAACCCGCGGGGCCGGAACCGAGAATGATCACGCGGGCGTGTCGGCTACTCGACATCAGAGACTCCTCACAGCGCATTGCTGCAAAAAAAGCCGCCACCTACCGCAAGCGGTCGGACATCGGCGGCTGAACAAGGGACGCGAGCAGACTAGCCGTCGCAGCCCGTGCCATGGAAATGCGCTTTGCCAATCCCCTGCATAGTTGCCTGCTATCGCCCTGCCCGGCTTTCACCTGGGCGGCAAAATGGGTAAGGTCGCGCCACGTTCACTTGTTGGAGACACCTCGATGCGCGCTCCCGTGCTGTCCGGCCCGCAGTACCTCGGCGAAGGCCTGAAACTGGTCATGAGCCCCGGCCTGCGGCTGTTCGTACTGCTGCCGCTGGCGATCAACCTGATCCTGTTCAGCCTGATGATCGGCTTCGCCGTGCAGCAGTTCAGCGGCTGGGTGGACACCTTCATGCCGTCGCTGCCGAGCTGGCTGAGCTTTCTGCAGTACATTCTCTGGCCGCTGTTCGTGGTGCTGGTGGTGTTGATGGTGTTCTTCACCTTCACCATGCTGGCCAATATCGTCGCCGCCCCCTTCAACGGCTTTCTCGCCGAGAAGGTCGAGGTGGTGGTGCGCGGCCAGGACAACTTCCCGCCGTTCAGCTGGGGCGAGCTGATCGCCATGGTGCCGCGCACCCTGGGCCGCGAAGGCCGCAAGCTGGCCTACTTCCTGCCGCGGGCCCTGGGCTTGCTGATCCTGTCGTTCATCCCGGTGGTCAATCTGGTCGCGGCGCCGCTGTGGCTGCTGTTCGGCGTGTGGATGATGGCCATCCAGTACATCGACTACCCCGCCGACAACAATAAGGTCAGCTGGCAGGACATGCTCGCCTGGCTGCGCGAGAAGCGCTGGCAGTCCCTGGGTTTTGGCGGCATCACCTACGCAGCCCTGCTGGTCCCTTTCGTGAACATCGTGATGATGCCTGCCGCCGTGGCTGGCGCGACCCTCTTCTGGGTGCGTGAAGGTGGCGTGAGTTCGGGCGCCAGGGCTGTCACACAACCGCCACGCTGATGTCACAGACGCTACATGACGGCAGCCCAGACTGTTGTCATGAGCACTCCCCCGCTATTCATCGCCCTGGTCAGCGAGACCTACAGCCCGGAAATCAACGGCGTGGCCAATACCCTCGGCCACCTGGTCAACGGGCTGCGCGCACGCGGCCATCGCCTGCAGTTGATCCGCCCCCGGCAGCACCACGACGCCCGCGCCGCCAATGACGACGACCTGCTGCTTACCCGTGGCTGGCCACTACCCGGCTACCGCGGCCTGCAGTGGGGCCAGTCGGCTCGTCACAAGCTGCTGCGCCTGTGGCGGCGTCAGCGCCCGGATGTGCTGTATATCGCCACCGAAGGCCCACTGGGCCTGTCCGCCCTGCGTGCCGCGCGGCGTCTGCGGATACCGGTGATCAGCGGCTTTCACACCAACTTCCAGCAGTACACCGGGCATTACGGCATCACCCTGGTGACCCGCCTGCTGACCAACTACCTGCGCTGGTTCCACAACGCCTCGCGCATGACCCTGGTGCCCAGCCTCAGCCAGCGCTGCGAACTGCAGCGCCGCGGTTTCGAACGCCTGGAACTGCTCGCCCGCGGTGTGGATGCCGGGCTGTTCAACCCGGCCCGGCGTAGCGATGAACTACGCCGCAGCTGGGGCCTGGCCGAGCAGGACATCGCCGTGCTGCATGTGGGGCGGCTGGCTGCGGAAAAGAACCTGGACCTCCTGGTCAGCACCTTCCAGGCGCTGCAGCGACAATACGCAGGGCTGAACCTGAGGCTGGTGGTGGTCGGTGATGGCCCGTTGCGCGAGCACCTCCACAAGCAACTGCCGGATGCCCTGTTCTGCGGTATCCAGCGCGGTGAAATCCTGGCGCAGCATTACGCCAGTGGCGATATCTTCCTGTTTCCGAGTCTTTCGGAAACCTTCGGCAACGTGCTGCTCGAGGCCATGGCCTCGGGGCTCGGCGTGGTCGCCTTCGATCAGGCCGCCGCCGCCCAGCATGTGGAGGATGGCCACAATGGCATGCTGGCCAGCGCCGACGATCAGCGCACCTTCATCGAGGCCGCGGGCTGGCTGATGGAGAACAGCGAGAACCTGCGCCGGGTTCGTCTCAATGCCCGTCAGCATGCGGCCAGGCAGAGCTGGTCGAGCATCGTCGAGCAGTTCGAGCAGCACCTGCATGCCGCGCGGCTGGACGGCCCGGTGCCGAGCAGCGGACGCAAGCCAGCCCTGGTGATCGAGACCAAGCGCGCGAATTGAAGCGAGCGGAAAAATGACGGGCCGCAGGCGGCGGCCCGAGGATCAGGCCAGGGCCTTCTCGATGGCCTGGATCAGCGCAGGATCATCCGGCGCGGTACGCGGCGAGAAACGCGCGAGCACACGGCCATCCTGGCCGACCAGAAACTTCTCGAAGTTCCAGGTGATGTCGCCGGGAAACTCCGCGCCTTCGCCGGCCAGCAGGCGATACAGCGGATGGCGGCCGCTGCCGTTGACTTCCAGCTTGCTGCTCAGCGCAAAGGTCACGCCGTAGGTCAGGCTGCAGAACTGGGCAATGGCCGCCTCGTGGTCCGGCTCCTGCCCGGCGAACTGGTTGCAGGGCACACCCAGCACGCTGAAGCCCTGAGCTCCGTAGGTCTGCTGCAGGCGCTCCAGGCCCGCATACTGCGGCGTGAGCCCGCATTTGGAGGCGACGTTGACCACCAGCACCACCTTGCCCTTGAGCGGAGCCAGCGGCAGCTCCTGGCCGTCCAGTGCGTGCAATGTCAGGTCGTGAAAGGCGCTCATGATGGGTGCTCCGGGTAACGCGAAAGGCAGTGAAAAATAGACGAAAAAGGCGCCTGAAAAGGCGCCTTTTCGTGACTGCAGCTTAGCAGTCACTCATGACCATCTGCCAGCAGCGACGATTGCGCTGCCGACATACGGATCAGTGGTGATGACCACCTTCGCCATGGATGTGACCATGGGCGATTTCTTCCTGGCTGGCGTCACGCACGTTGACGACCTTGACCGCGAAATTGAGGCGCTGGCCGGCCAGCGGGTGGTTGCCGTCGACGATCACGTCATCGCCTTCCAGTTCGCGGATGGTGACGATCTGCATGCCGCCGTCCGGGCCGGAGGCGTGGAACTGCATGCCGACTTCCAGCTCGTCGACGCCTTCGAACATCGAACGGTTCAGGGTAGCGACCAGCTCGGCGCTGTACTCGCCGTAGGCCTCTTCCGGCTCGACGGCAACCTTGACCTCGTCACCGGCCTGCTTGCCGACCAGGGCCTTCTCGAGGCCGACGATGATGTTGCCGGCACCGTGCAGGTATACCAGCGGCGCGCCGCCAGCGGAACTATCGATCACCTCGCCGGCATCGTTGGTCAGGGTATAGTCGATGGAAACGGCCTTGTTGGCGGCGATCTGCATGGGGGCGAACCTTTTGCTCGAGGAAAATGAACGTGAGAGTGTAACCAACGGCGGGGGTGAAAGCGACCCAAGCCCAGACGGGCGGGCCGCGTCCGTGGTTACCCTGGTCGGTTTTGAGCAAGATCATGACGGGCACTGGGTCGCTGTCCTAACTTGTGGTCATACTCAACACCTGCGCCATCAGCCGCCCTGGCAAAATCGCCCCTGGGTGCTCGACGCGGCGCAGCGGCACGCCCATATCGGCACGAACTTCACCTGTGGCTGGTGTGTCGCAACACTGGCGCCAACGCCTCCCGATGCTAAGGACTCCTGAATGCCCGCACGCAATATTCTGGTGATCAATTGCGGTAGTTCCTCCATCAAGTTCGCCCTGGTCGACCCCGACCAGCAGGCGTTCGCCATCAGCGGTCTGGCCGAGCGTCTCGGCAGCGCCGACGCCGTATTGCACTGGCAACGGGATGGCATCAAGCACAGCCAGGCGATTGCCAACGATGATCACCGTGCAGCGCTCGCTCATCTGCTTCAGCGCGTGCAGGAAGCCAGTGGCGGCCAACTGCATGGCATCGGCCACCGGGTGGTACATGGCGGCGAGCACTTCACCAGCGCCCAGCGTCTGAACGACGATGTGATCGCCGCGATTCGCGCCGTCGCGCCCCTGGCGCCACTGCACAACCCGGCCGGCCTGCTGGGCATCGAGGCGGCCCTGGCGCTATACCCCCAGCTGCCTCAGGTGGCGGTGTTCGACACCGCCTTCCACCAGAGCCTCCCCGAGCACGCCTTCCGCTACGCGGTGCCGGAACGGCTGTACCGCGACCACGGCGTGCGCCGCTACGGCTTCCACGGCACCAGCCACCGCTTCGTCAGTGCCCGCGCCGCCGAGCTCACCGGCCTGCCAGCGGGCGACAGTGCCTGGCTGGTCGCCCACCTGGGCAATGGCTGCTCGACCTGCGCGGTGCTCAACGGCCAGAGCCGCGACACCAGCATGGGCCTGACGCCCCTCGAAGGCCTGGTGATGGGCACCCGCAGTGGCGACGTCGACCCCAACCTGCACAGCCACCTCGCGCGCACCCTGGGCTGGAGCCTGGAGCAGATCGACCGCATGCTCAACCATGACAGCGGCCTGCTTGGCCTGTCGGGCCTGTCCAACGACATGCGCAGCCTCGAGCAGGCCCGCGAAGAGGGCCATGCCGGCGCCACCCTGGCCATCGAGGTGTTCTGCTACCGCCTGGCCAAATCCCTGGCGGCCATGAGCTGCGCCCTGCCGCGCCTGGACGGGCTGATCTTCACCGGCGGCATCGGCGAGAACTCACCGCTGATCCGCAGCAGGACGGTGGCCCACCTCGGCCTGCTCGGCCTCAAGCTCGACGAGGCGGCCAATGCGCGCTGCCTGCGCGGCGTCAGCGGGCCGATCCACGCGCCGAAGCATACCCGGGTGCTGGTGGTGCCCACCAACGAAGAGCGGCAGATCGCCCTCGATACCCTGGCGCTGCTCGACTGAATACGGAGAACCCCATGCATACCTTTTTCATCTCGCCGACCGGTTTCGGCGTCGGCCTCACCTCCATCAGCCTGGGCCTGGTCGGTGCGCTGGAGCGCGCCGGGCTCAAGGTGGGCTTCTTCAAGCCCATCGCCCAGCCGCATCAGGGTGACGCCGGGCCCGAGCGCTCCAGCGAGCTGGTGGCCCGCACCCACGGCCTGCACTCGCCCAAGCCCCTGGCCCTCGCCCATGTCGAACGGCGCCTCGGCGACGGCGACCTGGACGAGCTGCTCGAGGAAATCATCAGCCTCTACCAGGAAGCCGCCAAGGACAAAGACGTGGTGATCGTCGAGGGCATGGTGCCGACGCGTCAGGCCAGCTACGCCGCGCGGGTCAACTTCCACCTGGCCAAGAGCCTGGATGCCGACGTGATCCTGGTCTCGGCCCAGGAGCAGGAAACCCTCGGCGAGCTGTGCGACCGCGTGGAAATCCAGGCCCAGCAGTTCGGCGGCCCGAAGGACCCCAAGGTACTCGGGGTGATCCTCAACAAGATCCGCAGCGACGATGGCCTGGAGGCCTTTACCGCACGCCTGCGCGAACAGTCCTCGCTGCTGCGCCACCCGGAATTCCGCCTGCTCGGTTGCATCCCGTGGCTCGACGAACTGAACGCGCCGCGTACCCGCGACATCGCCGAACTGCTCGGCGCGCGCATTCTCAATGCCGGCGACTACGAACAGCGGCGCATGCTGAAGATCGTGCTCTGCGCCCGCGCCGTGGCCAACACCGTGCAGTTGCTCAAACCCGGCACCCTGGTGGTCACCCCAGGTGACCGCGACGACATCATCCTCGCCGCCAGCCTGGCGGCCATGAACGGTATGCCGCTGGCCGGCCTGCTGCTGTGCAGCGACTTCGCCCCCGACCCGCGCATCATGGAACTGTGCCGCGGCGCCCTGCAGAGCGGCCTGCCGGTGATGACGGTGAGTACCGGCTCCTACGACACGGCCACCAACCTGAACCGCCTGAACAAGGAGATCCCGGTCGACGACAAGGAACGCGCCGAGAAGGTCGCCGACTTCGTCGCCAGCCACCTGGATCACGACTGGCTGGCCGCCCGCTGCGGCAGCCCGCGGGAGTTGCGCCTGTCGCCACCGGCGTTCCGTTACCAGCTGGTGCAGCAGGCCAAGGCCGCCAACAAGCGCATCGTCCTGCCCGAAGGCGCCGAGCCGCGCACCGTGCAGGCCGCCGCCATTTGCCAGGCCCGCGGCATCGCCCGTTGCGTGCTGCTGGCCAAGCCCGAGGAAGTGCACAGCGTGGCGCAGGCCCAGGGCATCGAGCTGCCGCCAGGGCTGGAGATCCTCGACCCGGACCTGATCCGCGAGCGCTATGTCGAGCCGATGGTCGAGCTGCGCAAGGGCAAGGGCCTCAACGCGCCGATGGCCAGCGCCCAGCTCGAAGACACCGTGGTACTGGGCACCATGATGCTCGCCCTGGACGAGGTCGACGGCCTGGTTTCCGGCGCCGTGCATACCACCGCCAATACCATCCGCCCGGCGCTGCAGCTGATCAAGACCGCACCCGGTTACAACCTGGTGTCGTCGGTGTTCTTCATGCTGCTGCCCGACCAGGTCCTGGTGTATGGCGACTGCGCGGTCAACCCGGACCCCAACGCCGAGCAACTGGCGGAGATCGCCCTGCAGAGCGCCAGCTCCGCCCAGGCCTTCGGCATCCCGCCGCGGGTAGCGATGCTCAGCTATTCCACCGGTGATTCGGGCAGTGGCGAGGAAGTGGAAAAGGTCCGCGAGGCCACGCGCCTGGCGCGCCAGGCCAACCCGCAACTGCTGGTCGACGGCCCGCTGCAGTACGACGCCGCGGCCATCGAGAGCGTCGGTCGGCAAAAGGCCCCCAACAGCCCGGTGGCCGGTCGTGCCACGGTGTTCATCTTCCCCGACCTGAACACCGGCAACACCACCTACAAGGCGGTGCAGCGCAGCGCCGACTGCATCAGCGTCGGGCCCATGCTGCAGGGCCTGCGCAAGCCGGTGAACGACCTGTCGCGCGGCGCACTGGTCGACGATATCGTCTTCACCATCGCCCTGACCGCCATCCAGGCTGCCAATATGCGCCAGTGAAACGGGCCGATCCGAACGCGGGTGACACAACCGGCCTTCGGATCGACTTGCAGTTCCATCACCAACCGTTACCCTGTGCGCCATTCGCGCCCGGCACGCTTGCCGGGCGCCAACCTGCCTGAGGTTCGCACGTCCATGCTGCACTTCCTGCCTGCCCCACTGCTCGGCCTTTTGGGCAGCGTTTCGCTGGCGCTGAACACGTTGTTCTGGTGCTGGCCGCTGTTCACCGTCACCCTGCTGCGCATCGTGCTGCCCCTGCCGCTGGTGCAACGCGGCTGTGACCGCCTGATGATTGTCATCCAGGAGGGCTGGATAAGTTGTAACAAGGCGTGGATGAACCTGCTGGGCAACACCCGCTGGCATATCGAGGGCGGCCAGAACTTCGATTACGAGCATTCCTACCTGGTCACCAGCAACCATCAGAGCTGGGTGGACATCCTGGTGCTGCAGTACCTGCTCAACCGGCGCATCCGCCCGCTGAAATTCTTCCTCAAGCAGGAGCTGATCTGGGTGCCGGTGATCGGCCTGTGCTGGTGGGCGCTGGGCTTCCCCTTCATGAAACGCTACTCGAAGGAATACCTGGCCAAACACCCAGAAAAGAAGGGCCAGGACCTGCAGACCACGCGCCGCACCTGCGCCAAGTTTCGCCACAACCCGGTGGGCATCTTCAATTTCGTCGAAGGCACCCGCTTCACGCCGGCCAAGCATCAGGAACAACGGTCGCCCTACCGCTACCTGCTCAAGCCGAAGGCCGGCGGGCTGGCCTTCGTGCTCGATGCCATGGGCGAGCAGCTGCACGGCATGATCAACGTGACCCTGCATTACCCCCAGGGCAGCCCGGGTTTCTGGACCCTGCTCAGCGGTCAGCTCGACGAAGTGGTCGTCGTCGTCGAACAGCTGGAGATCCCCAGCCGCTTCATCGGCCGTGCCTACGACCAGGACGAAGCCTATCGCAAGGATTTCCAGCAGTGGATCAATACGCTCTGGGAATCCAAGGACGGCTTGCTGGAGCGACTGCACCAGCAGCATCCCTAGGCTCAGCTCCCCGCTTCGTAAAAGCGCTACTGGCGGCGTCCACCGCGCTTGGCACCACCGACATGTCCAACGCCAGCAGAACCATGCCATGTCCGTCATGTGGCAGCGGCGAGCAGGAAAGCGCCACCGGCACGGCAGCGCCCTCCCGGGTACGCAGGTTGGCATCATGCAGGCGCAGGTGCTCGCGGCGCTGCCAATGCTGGTAGAAGCTCGAAGCCTGCCACTGCACGGGGCCGGCAACATCGACCCAGTCCAGCAGTCGGCTGCCGGTCAACTCGCCCCCCTGGCAGCCGAGCATGCGGGTGATCGCCGGGTTGGCGAAGCGGATACGCCCCTCCTCGTCGACCACCAGAATGCCTTCGGCGGTGTTGACGAGAATCGAGGCGTTTGCCTCCCTGCCTGCGTCGCTTGATGGCTCGACCCTTGATCAGCAGACTCTAGCTCTCGCCTGCGGCGTAGCCACATCATCGAATCGAGCGACAAGAAAAACCCCGCCGAAGCGGGGTTTCAGGTCGGGACTCCAGATACAGGCGGACAGGATCACAGCGGCCGCAGGTTGATTTCCACGCGGCGATTCTGTGCGCGACCTGCTTCGTTGGCATTGCTGGCAATCGGCTGGTTCGGGCCTGCGCCGTAGGCCGAGATGCGCGATGAAGCCACGCCGTTGGCGGCCAGGTACGAGGCCACGCTCTGGGCACGGCGGGTGGACAGGCTCTGGTTCAGCTCGGCGGAACCGGTGCTGTCGGTATGGCCAACGATGTTCACGCCGTTCTTGTTGAATTCCTTGAAGGTCAGCACCAACGAATTGAGCGTCGGATAGAAGTTGCTGGAAATGTCCGCCGAATTGCTGGCGAAGGTGATGTTGCCGGGCATGATCAGGGTCAGGTCGTTACCATTGCGCTGCACCTGCACGCCGGTGCCCTGCAGCTGCTGACGCAGCTTGGCTTCCTGGGTATCGACGTAATAGCCGTAACCGCCACCGGCCGCGCCCCCGACGGCGGCGCCGATCAGCGCGCCCTTCTTGCGGTCCTTCTTGCTCGAGGTGGCAGCGCCGACCGCGGCACCGGCCAGGGCGCCCACACCGCCGTAGATACCGGACTTGCCCGCCTGGCTTCCACCAGTGTAGGGGTTGACCGTACAGCCGGACAGAACAGCGAAAACGGCCGTTGCGGCAATCAGGGAACGGAGTTTGATCATGGGTAATCCTTAGTCGTTTTGCGAAGAGAAGCAGGCTTTTATCCGCGGCTTCGAGCCAGCGAACGCAGCCAAGTTCCCGACCAAGGCTAACAATGACCGCGCAAAAAATCTGTAAACGCTTGTTTTTCAAGCGCGCACGAAGGGGTTTTCGCGCATCTCGTCACCCAGTCGGGTGTCCGGCCCATGGCCCGTCACCACGGTGGCGTCCTCATCCAGGCGGTACAGACGCTGCTTGATGGAGCGTTCGATGCTCGCGTGGTCGCCACCCCACAGGTCGGTGCGCCCGATGCCGCGGCGAAACAGGGTATCGCCGGCGATCAGCAGCTTGGCCTCGGGAAACCAGAAGCTCATGGAACCTGGGGTATGCCCCGGCGTGTGCAGGGCCACGCCGCAGCCGCAGGCCAGTGCCTCGTCATCGGCCAGCCATTGATCAGGAGCCGGCACGGGGGTGTAGGGAACGCCGAACATCTGGCACTGCATTTCCAGGTTATCCCAGAGAAACTGGTCATCCTTGTGCAGGTGCAGGGTCGCGCCGGTCTTCTCCTTCATCTGCCCGGACGCTAGGAAATGATCGAGGTGCGCGTGGGTGTGGATGATGCTCACTACCTTGAGGCCATGGGCCTCCAGCCGCGCCATGATCAGGTCGGGGTTGCCACCCGGATCGACCACGAGTGCCTTGCCGCTGACGGGATCGCCGATGATGGTGCAGTTGCACTGCAGCGGGCCGACGGGGAAGGTTTCGCGGATCAGGGCCGGGGATGTCGATTGCATGGGCTGTTCCTGTAACGCAGATGGCAGGCGGGGAAGCCATTGTAACCGGCACCAGCTACTGCACACTGGATCCGTCGCCAGATCATCAGGCAAGGCTGCCTGCCCCTGGCGCCGAATAGCAAACGAACGGGCAACAAAAAGCCGGCGCTGAGCCGGCTTTTCGATTTCACGCGGCGATCAACGCACGCCCGACTGGCGCAGCGCGGCCGGCGTGTAGTCGCTTTCCTTGGCAGGATAGTCGAACTCGTAGGAGCGCTTCTCCTCGTTCTTCAGGCCCAGGGCCAGGTAACGACCGGAGAGCAGATCGTGGATGACCTCGACGGCGTACCACGGCACCTGCTTGTCGTAGTAGTACTGGGCATGGGCTTCCGCTACGCGCCACAGGGTACCGCGACCGTCGTAGTGGTCGATGGCAGCGGCCTGCCAGGTATCCTCGTCGATGTAGAAGTCACGCTTGGCATAGATGTGGCGCTCGCCCTGCTTCAGCGTCGCGGTCACGTGCCAGACGCGGTGCAGCTCGTAACGGGTCAGGTCGGGGTTCAGGTGACCTGCCTTGACGATATCGGCGTACTTGAGCTTCGGCGAATCGAGACGGTAGCTGTTGTAGGGAATGTAGATTTCCTTCTTGCCCAGCAACTGCCAGTCGTAGCGATCAGGGGAGCCGTTGTACATGTCCAGGTTGTCCGAGGTACGCAGGCCATCGGCGGCGGTACCCGGGCCGTCATAGGACACCTGCGGCGCACGGCGCACTCGACGCTGCCCGGCGTTGTACAGCCACGCCATGCGCGGCTCCTTCACCTGGTCGATGGTCTCGTGCACCAGCAGCACGTTACCGGCCAGCCGCGACGGCGCGGTCACTCGCTGCTTGAAGTAGAACAGGATGTTGCTCGGTTTGCTGGTGTCGGCATCCTTCATCATGCTGCGGAAGGCGAACTCTTCTTCCAGGCTGACCGGGCTGAACGAGCCATTGGCCTGCGGCGTCACCTGCACCACGTGACGACGCACGCTGGCACCGCGGTAGCGGGTGATATGGTTCCAGATCGCTTCCAGACCGTCCTTCGGAATCGGGAAGGGGTTGGCCAGCTGGAAGTTCTCCAGCCCTTCACCGCCCTGAATCAGCTTGGTATTGGTGGCATTCTGCTTGGTCGCCGCGATGATGTTGTCCGGCACGGTCGCCGTGCGGTGGGTGGTGTAGACCGGCATCCGATAGGTTTCCGGATAGCGCTTGAACATCGCGTACTGGCCGGGCGTCAGCTTGTCCTTGTACTGCTCGACGTTCTGCGCGGTGATGGTGAACAGCGGCTTCTCGCTGGGGAACGGATCGGCCAGGAAGCCGCCTGCATCCACCGCTCCGGCATTGACCGGCAACCCCCCGGTCCAGGCCGGGATGCTGCCATCGGCATTGCCCGCCTTTTCCGCGCCGATCGGCGTCAGGGTATTACCCAGCTTGCCCGCCTCGTCCGCCGATACCGCAGCCATCACACCGGTGGCCAGCAGCGACAAGGTCAGAGCGCCGGTTTGCAACAGCCTTTTTGTTGTTTTCATAAATGCGTTTTCCTATGAATACGGGCGCTTAGAAGTTCATACCGAAGCTGAGGGCCAGGAAGTCACGATCAACCAGGGTGTTGTAACGACCATCGAAGAAGTTGGTGTAGGCGACGGTCGCGGTGTAGGTGTTCTGATATTCGGCATCGACGCCCAGACTGGCGGCCTTGGCACCTTCGTTGAACAACCCGTTGGGGCCATAGCCGTCCACGTCGTGGGAGAAGGCGACGTTGGGCCGCAGGTTCACACCGGCGAACACATCGCTGTAGTCGAGGATGCCGCGCATGCGATAACCCCAGGAGTTGGCGGTGGTGAAACCATGGTCGCCATAACGGGCAATGGACGTTTCGTTAGGGTCCACCGCACTGCCGGTGATGCCATAGATGGGGTCACGGCCATAGCGGTTCCGATCCTTGCCTTCCAGGCCGCCAACGTGCGCGAAGCCGACCTCGCCCACCAGGGTCAGGCGGTCAGCGCCCATTACCTGATCGAAGAAGTGCGTGAAGGTGGTCTGGATCTGGGTGATTTCCTTGCGGTCGTAGCCCTTCTGCACCGCTCCCGGCGCAGAGGTGCCGGCCGCCGCGCCAGCCAGGGCGAGGGTCAGTTGCTGGGTGTTGATCTGCACCGGTGCATTCGGGCGATAGCTGACTTCACCCTGCCACGCCGTGCCGGTAGGCAGCGTGGTGGAGAAGCTCAGGCCATAAAGGCGAATGTCCTCGGGGTAGTCCATGAAGTAACTGCCGTTACCCACGGCCACCGCAGCGCCGGCAAGCGTGCGCGCCTGAGCGCCCAGGGGGCCTGCGAAAGCGGCAGGTGGCGCGGCGCCGAGCCATGCATTGCCTGATCCCACCCAGGCTGCAGGGCTGCCCGCGGCGCCAATACCCAGGGTGTTGTAAATACTGCGAGCTGCCGCGCCAATCCTCGCCAGGGCGGCCGCATCGGCATTCTGCACACTGAGGAACGGCGTGCGGCTGTGGTAATTCATGAAGTACGCGCCGTACTCGGTGTTGTCGCCCTGCCAGCGCAATGCCAACCCCCACTGCCCGTCATCGCGTGCGGTGTTGTCCTTGCCGCGGCGCACCACCATACCTTCCTGGGTGTAGTTCACACCGGCGCCCGACGCGCCGATCGGCGCCAGGGCCGGCGCCCCGGCTGCCAGGGCATCGACGCCACGCAACAAGCCGACCAGACTGCTGTTGAGGATGTTGTAGTTGTTGTTGCAGCCATTGGCCGCCACATCGGCGGTCGAGAAGAAGGTCCCGCAGTTGTCGACGACCGTCTGCTTCCAGCTCAGCTGGTAGAAGCTCTCCATCGACAAGCGATCGGTGATGCTCTGGGAGACATAGAACATGTTGACCGGGATCAGACCTTCCTTGACCTCGCTGCCGGGGCGTCGGAAGGCGGAAACGTCAACCGGGTTGATCGAGTTGATGCTGTTCTGGATGAAGGTACTTTCACCCCAGCTCACCACCTGCTTACCAAGGCGCACGGAACCGGGCTGATCACCAATGCTGTAGTTGTGGTACACGAAGGTATCGAGCCATTCCGCCCCAGCGGACTTGGCACCCGGCTTGCGGCCGTCGTCGTCGATGTCCTTGAAGGGACGCGACTCATCCTTGAGCTCGAAGTCGTACCAGTATTTGCCCCGCACGAACACACCGGTGTCGCCGTACTTCAGCTCCAGGTCATGGATACCCTTGAAGATCTTGGAGAATGTTTCGCCACGCTTGAAGTTGAGACGCCCGTCGTCACCTGTCTGGGTGTAGCCGGTGCCGCCGTTGGCTTCGCCGATGAAACGATCGTCACGCTTGGCTGTCGACCAACTGGCCCCTACCGACAGCGACGAGTCGAATTGCCCTTCGATTTCCCCGATATTGAAATTCACCGCGAATGCCGGGCTGGCAAGAGTTGATGCGAGGCTGACGGCCAGCGGCAGTTTTGCCAGACGCCAGAACGGCCTTGTTGTGTTGGTCATCGACGCTACTCCATTTGTTTTTGTTATGGCTGATTGACTAAAGCCAGCGAGCCTTGCCAGGTGTGCTTGCAGTGCCCGAGACACTCTGGCTCGCCGGTTTAGAGGGATCAGTCCCATCCGTGACAAGCCAAGGATGGCCCGAAACCAGCAATTAGCAAGCCAAACGTTTGTTTGACTGATCAGTCACATTTTTGCCGTTGAAATTCGTGCCTTACAGGGACGATAAAAACGCACCTCCGGCCTCCTGCCACTGCGCGAGATCAACGCGAATACGTTTTTTGTCCAGCTTGCCCACACTGGTCTTGGGAATTTCGGTAACAAGGGCGATCTGCGAGGGAATCGCCCACTTGTTGATGACCCCCTGCTCGACGAAAGGCGTGAGGTGTTCCTTGAGAATGCTGGCGTCCAGAGCCTGGCCCTCCTTCGCCACCACCAGGGCAAACGGGCGCTCGCCCCACTGCGGGTCGGCCACGCCGACCACGGCCACCTCGCGAACCGCCGGCTGGCGACTGATCAGGTCTTCGAGTTCCAGCGAGGAGATCCACTCGCCGCCGGTCTTGATCACATCCTTGAGGCGGTCGCGAATATCGATGAAGCCCCTGTCGTCCAGGGTGGCCACGTCGCCGGTGTGCAACCAGCCATGGGCCCACAACTCCCGGCCCTTTTCCGCTTCGCGAAAGTAACCCTGGGTCAGCCAGGGGGCGCGCAACACCAGTTCGCCCTGGGTCTGGCCATCGGCGGGCAGGTGCCTGCCCTCGCTGTCCATGATCGCCGCTTCCACCAGCGGCACCGCCACCCCGGCCTTGATGCGGTAGGCGGTGCGCTGCTCCTCGCTGCCGTCGAGCAGCTCGTCGTCGAGGTAGGCGCAGGAGATCAGCGGGCAGGTTTCCGACATCCCATAGGCCGCCGTCAGCTGCATGCCCCTGGCCTTGGCGGCCTCATACAAGGCGCGGTTGAGCGCGCTGCCACCAATGATCACCTTCATGCCCTTGAAGTCATGGCTCTGGGCGCCAGGCGCGGCCAGCAGCATCTGCAGGATGGTCGGTACGCAATGGGAGAAGGTCACCTGCTCGTTCTTGATCAGCGTGCAGAGCATCTCCGGCTCGTAGCGCCCCGGATAGACCTGCTTCACCCCCAGCAGCGTGGCGACATAGGGCACGCCCCAGGCATGCACGTGAAACATCGGGGTGATGGGCATGTACACGTCGGCATTGCCCATCAGGCGGATGCTGTCCAGGCTGCCCAGGGTGGTGGCCATGGACAGGGTATGCAGCACCAGTTGCCGGTGGGTGAAATACACGCCCTTCGGGTTGCCGGTGGTGCCGGTGGTGTAGAAGGTGGTGGCCACGGAGTTCTCGTCGAAATCGGCGAACGCGTAGCTCGGCTCGGCAGCCGCCAGCAGACTCTCGTACTCGCCGACGCAGCCGGGGAGTTCGCCAGCGGCCGTGGCAGTGTCGCTCAGCAGCAAGGTGCCGGTGACCGTGGTGAGTTGCCCGGCGATGCCCTGATACAGCGTGACGAAATCGCTGTTGACCAGCACGAAGCGGTCCTCGGCGTGATTCATGGTGTAGAGAATCTGCTCGGGCGACAGGCGGATATTGATGGTGTGCAGCACCGCCCCCAGCATCGGTACCGCGAACATGCATTCCAGGTAACGGTGGCTGTCCCAGTCCATCACCGCCACCGTGTCGCCGGCCTTCACGCCGGCCTGGGTAAGCACGTTGGCCAGCCGCGCCACCCGCTCGTTGAAGGTCGCGTAGCTGTAACGCAGGGTGTCACGGTAGACGATTTCGCGATGTCGCTCATAACGGCTGCCCGACAGCAGCAGGCTCTTGATCAGCAGCGGGTATGGGTGGGCATTCGCGGCGGGGGGAATGATGCGGGTCTGCAACATGGGCTCACCTGTTCTGGGCTATTGTTGGAAGCGACGAAGATGAAGCGAAACCGGAGCGGAGATGGCACCTTGCCAACGGTAGCCTGTGCCAGCGCTCACTCAATCAGCCGATAGGATGATTGTGTTGCTCACTATGACAAGCGGGCCGGTTTCGCCCCTTACTGCAGATTGAGGTGGATACATGTCGGATATCGTTATCGTCAACGGCGCGCGCACGCCGATGGGTGGCTTTCAGGGTAGCCTGTCCTCGCTGAGCGCAACGGATCTTGGTGCCGCGGCGATTCGCGCCGCCATCGCCCGGGCGGGTATCGACCCCGGCGAGGTGCAGGAAGTGATCATGGGCTGCGTGTTGCCCGCCGGGCTCAAGCAGGGGCCTGCTCGCCAGGCTGCGCTCGCCGCCGGTCTGCCGAGCGCTACGGGCTGCACCACCATCAACAAGCTCTGCGGCTCGGGCATGAAGGCAGTGATGCTGGCCCATGACCTGATCAAGGCCGGCAGCGCCGAGGTGATGGTTGCTGGCGGCATGGAGAGCATGTCCAATGCTCCCTACCTGCTGCCCAAGGCACGTGGTGGCCTGCGGATGGGCCACGGCGAGGTCAAGGATCACATGTTCTTCGATGGGCTGGAGGACGCCCGCACCGGGCGCCTGATGGGTTCCTTCGCTCAGGAAACCGCAGACCGCTACGGCATCACCCGCGAAGCGATGGACGCCTACGCCATCGAATCGCTACGCCGTGCGCAGCAGGCCATGCAATCGGGTGCGCTGGCCGCCGAGATCGTCCCGGTGACCGTAACGACTCGCCAGGGTGACATTCAGGTCAGCGAAGACGAACAGCCGCTGAACGCCAGGATAGACAAGATCGCCAGCCTGAAACCGGCCTTCAGCAAGGACGGCAGCATCACCGCGGCCAATGCCAGCTCGATTTCCGATGGCGCCAGCGCGCTGCTGCTGATGAGCGCCGAGCAGGCCCGCGCCCGCGGCCTGCAACCGCTGGCCCGTATCGTCGCGCATGCCACCCAGAGCCAGGATCCCAGCGAATTCACCATCGCCCCCATCGGCGCCATCAGCAAGGTGCTGCACAAGGCCGGCTGGCAAAAGAACGAGGTCGACCTGTTCGAGATCAACGAGGCCTTCGCCATGGTCACCATGCTGGCCATGGGCGAACACGACCTCGATCACACCAAGGTGAATATCTACGGCGGCGCCTGTGCCCAGGGCCATCCGGTGGGCTCGACCGGCTCGCGCATCCTCGTCACGCTGATCAACGCGTTGCGCCAGACCGGCGGAAAGCGCGGCATCGCCTCGCTGTGCATCGGCGGCGGCGAGGCGACGGCGGTCGCGGTTGAAGTGCTGTAAGAAGCGGGCCTGGGGGCGCAATCGCGCCCCTTATTTCAGCTCGGTGAACGCCAGCTTGATCCCCAAGGCGACCAACACCGCGCCCATCAGCCGATCGAACCAGTGGCCCAGGCGCGCGAAGCCGTCGCGCACGCGCTGCTGGCTGAACAGCATCGCCACCAGGCAGAACCACACTGCCGTGGCAACGGCCAGGTAGACACCGTAACCGCCCTGCACGAGCAGCGGGGTGTGCGGGTTGATCACCACGGTGAACAGCGACAGGAAGAACAGCGTCGCCTTGGGGTTCAGGCCGTTGGTCACGAACCCGGTGACGAACGCCCCACGGGGCGTTCTCGCCGGGGCCGTGGCCTGCTCCTGAAGCGGCCCGGGCGCGGCGGGTCGGGCGCGCAGCGCCTTGAAGCCGATGTACAGCAGGTAGCCGGCAGCCAGCCACTTCAGCGCGTTGAACAGCACGATCGACTGGGACACGATCAGGCCGATGCCTAGTAGCGAATAGGCCACGTGAACGAAGATCCCGGTGCCGACGCCTAGCGCGCAGAACACCCCGGCGCGGCGACCATGGGCCACGCTTTCACGCACCACGATGGCGAAATCCGGCCCCGGGCTCGCGACGGCCAGCAGGTGAATGAGGGCAACGGTGAAGAACTCCATCCAGTACACGGCAACTCCAGGAATCGGCTGATTGATCGATGGGCAGAGGCTAGGGTCTGTTGACGATTCACCCATGGCCGCGCGCCCCGGCTGTGGGCAGGCGGCGGCGCGCTTCTGATAGGCTGCACTTTACTTCCCGACAGGACAGCCCGAAAGGTACAGCTGATGAGTAAAACAGGCCGCGCGGTGTTTCTCGATTATCGCTCCCTCGACCTCGGCGATCTGGACATGGCCCCGCTGCGGGAACCGTTCGCCGAACTGGTACTGCACGACCAGAGCAGCCCGTCGCAGATCATCGAGCGTTTGCAGGGGGCCCGTGTGGCGATCAGCAACAAGGCGGTGATCGACGGGGCCGTGCTGGCCGCCTGTCCCGATCTCGAGCTGATACTGGTCGCGGCCACTGGCACCAACAACGTCGACCTCGCCGCGGCACGGGCCCACGGCGTGACCGTGTGCAATTGCCAGGGTTACGGTACGCCCTCGGTGGCCCAGCACACCCTGGCGCTGCTGCTCGCCCTGGCCACCAGCCTGCCGGACTATCAGCGCGATATCCACGCTGGCCGCTGGCAGCAGTCGCCGATGTTCTGTCTGCTCGACCACCCCATCGTCGAGCTCGAAGGCAAGACCCTGGGCCTGCTCGGCCACGGCGAGCTGGGTAGCGCCGTCGCCAGGCTGGCTGAAGCCTTTGGCATGCGCGTGCGCTATGGCCAGTTGCCTGGCCGCCCGCCGCGGGCCGATCGCCTGCCGCTGGATGAACTGCTTGCCCAGGTCGATGCCCTCACCCTGCACTGCCCGCTGACCGAACAGACCCGCAACCTGATCGGCGCCCGGGAGCTGGCCTTGCTCAAGCCTGGCGCTTTCGTGATCAATACCGCCCGAGGCGGCCTGATCGACGAACAGGCGCTGGCCGATGCCCTGCGCGCGGGCAAGCTCGGCGGCGCGGCGACCGACGTGCTGACTCAGGAGCCGCCCAAAGACGGCAACCCACTGCTGGCTGCCGACATCCCGCGCCTGATCATCACCCCCCACAGCGCCTGGGGCGCCCGCGAAGCGCGCCAGCGGATCGTTGGCCAACTGGCGGAAGACGCGGCGGGCTTCTTCGCCGGGCAGGCCAAACGCCAGGTCAACTGATCGCCTGGCGCGTCGGGCTTGCAGCTTGCGGCCCAGGCCCCTACCCTTCGCGCTTTTGCCGGGGTTAGATCTGATGGATCCGCGAAGTGAAGTGCTGCTGCGCCAGGCCGAGCTGTTCGCTGGCCCCGCCCTGCTCGCGGGCCTGCCGGCCGATGATCTGCTGGCACACCTGCCCCAGGCCTCGGGCTGGGGTTGGCACGCCGGTGACCAGGCGAGGCTCGAGGCGCGCTTCGCCGGGCGCAGCACCTTCGACGTCGCACCACCGGCACCTGGTTTCGAGACGGCGGTGTTGTTCCTGCCCAAATCCCGCGAGTTGACGGCCTACCTGCTCGACGCCCTGGCCGCCCGCCTGCCTGGCAAGCTGCTCTACCTGGTTGGCGAAAAGCGCGCCGGTGTCGAGCGCGCGGCCAAACAGATGGCCGCCTACGGCACGCCGCGCAAACTCGACAGCGCGCGCCACTGCCAGCTGTGGCAGGTGCGCGTGGCTCAGGCGCCTGCAGAACCCGCTCTCGCCTCGCTGGCCCAGCGCTACAGCCTGCCGCTCGATGACGGCCCCCTCGAAGTGGTCACCCTGCCAGGGGTGTTCAGCCACGGCCGGCTGGATATCGGCAGCGCACTGCTGCTCAAGCATCTGGATCAGCTGCCAGGCGGTCATCTGCTCGACTTCGGTTGTGGTGCCGGCGTGCTCGGTGCGGTACTCAAACGCCGCTATCCGCACAGCCAGGTCAGCCTGCTGGACGTCGATGCCTTCGCCGTCGCAAGCAGCCGCCTGACGCTGGCGGCCAATGGCCTGCAGGCGGATGTCATCAGCGGCGATGGTATCGCCGCGGCCCCCGTCGAGCTGAGCGCCATCCTCAGCAACCCACCCTTCCACCAGGGCGTGCATACCCACTATCAGGCCAGCGAAGACCTGTTGCGCCAGGCCTCGCAACACCTGCGCAAGGGCGGCGAGATCCGCCTGGTGGCCAACCGCTTTCTCAAGTACCCACCGCTGATCGAAAGACATATCGGCGCCTGCCACACCCTGGCCGACGCCGATGGTTTCCGTATCTACCAGGCGCTCAACCCGTGAAGGCCCGCGCCTGCGGCACAGCGGCGCAGGCCTTGCCCAACGAACGGCGTTTGGGCAGAATGCGCGCGTCCTAGGGGAGTAGTCTCCCGCGAGCGCCCGCTCGCCCGGCATGCATCAACATACTTGGTCGGCTGACCATGGTGCGTGCGACCCAAGATCCGCCCAGACGGATCGGCGCCGTTCGGCTCGAACGCCGCACAGGGTTTGACAAGACCTATGACACGAACACCTTACCCGGGGCGGGAAGGCTGTACGTGTCATAGCCGTGTCTACCCGCCCCTTTAGGAACCTCGATGCTGGAATCTCTTTTCGTTCCCACCCTGATCGTTGCCCTGGCGGAAATCGGCGACAAGACGCAGCTGCTCGCGCTGTTGCTGGCCGCGCGCTTTCGCAGGCCCTGGCCGATCATCTGGGGCATGGTGGTCGCCACCCTGGCCAACCACCTGGCCGCGGGCGCAGTGGGCAACTGGGTAGCAGGCCTGCTATCGCCGGCGCTGCTGAGCTGGATCCTGGCGGCCTCGTTTATCGCCGTGGCGCTGTGGACGCTGATCCCGGACAAGCTCGATGACGACGAAAGCTCCAACCTCAAGCGCTACGGGCCGTTCCTGACCACGCTGATCGCCTTTTTCCTGGCGGAGATGGGTGACAAGACCCAGGTGGCGACGGTCATGCTCGCCGCCCAGTATCCGCACTTCATCATGGTGGTGCTCGGTACCACGCTGGGCATGCTGATCGCCAACGTGCCGGTGGTGCTGGCCGGCAACTTCGCCGCCGACCGCCTGCCGCTCACCCTGATTCGCCGACTCGCCGCCATCGCCTTCGCGGCACTGGCGGTCTATGCCGCCTACCAGGCGATGCTGTTGAGCGGGATCCTGAACGGCTGGTGAACGGTTCGAGACCGCTGCCGATCCAGACAGCGGCCTCGAACGAAGCCCGAGTGGCCAGAGCACGACCAGCTACCTGGTTGGCTAACCGGCCCGCTTCATGGCTGCCAAAGTCGCGAGGATCAGCTTTTCTTGGCCTGCTGATACAGCGGCATGACCTTGGGAATGGCTGCCTGCAGCGAGGCGATACGGCTCGACGAGGACGGGTGGGTGCTCATGAACTCCGGCGGCGCCCCTTCGCTGGCCTTGGCCATCTTCTCCCACAGGGTGACCGCCGCGTTGGGGTTGAAGCCTGCACGGGCAGCCAGCTCCAGGCCGATCAGGTCGGCCTCGTTCTCGTTGCTGCGGCTGTTGGGCAGCGTCATGCCGTAGTTCACCGCTGCATCGGCCAGTGCCATCTGATCCGAGCTCACGCCCAGCAGCGCGGCAGCGCCCTGCTTGGCCATGTTCAGCCCATAGGCCTTGGACATCGCCTCGCGGCCATGCTCACGCAGGGCGTGGGCGATCTCGTGACCCATGACCGCAGCGATTTCGTCATCGGTGAGCTTCAGCTTCTCGATGATGCCGCTGTAGAAGATGATCTTGCCGCCGGGGCCGCAGTTGGCATTGAGCTCAGGGCTCTTGATCAGGTTGACGTCCCACTGCCACTGCGCCGAATCCGGGCGGAACAACGGCGCCTGCTTGATCAGCCGATCGGCGATACGCTGCAGGCGTTTGGCATCGGCACTGGTCTTGTCCAGCACGCCTTGGCTGGAGGCCTTCTGCAGGGTTTCCTGGTAGGACTGGGCGTACATCTGGTTGACCTCATCGGTCGACAGCGCGCTGAACATGTACTGCTTGCGCTCGACACCTACCGCCCCACCGCTGGTGGTGTTGACGGCTTGGCATCCTGCCAGCAGCAGTGCCGCGGTCAGCGTGGTAATGGACAACGACGATTTCATGCTGGAGCTCCCTGGGAAATTGAGCGAGGTATGCTAGCAGGCTGTTGAAAAACTACCTACGTTGCCGCCGCGTCGTTAAAAATAGCCTCGCGTCAGTTGCCTCGCCTAGGTTGTTCAGCGGCCTGCTGAGGCTGCCGTATTCAAGCACAGGCCAATGCCTCAGGCAGGCGTCAGACACTCCGGCCCGTCGAGCTTCGGATCATTGACCAGATTGCTCAATACCCGTTCCCGCAGGGGCTGCGGTCTGCCGACGAGCAGCGCCTGCAGCTCCTCGAGCGGTGTGTCGGCCGCCAGCCAGCGCTGCCTGTCGTGTGCACTGAGAACCAACGGGCGGCGCAGCGTCGCGGCCGCCTGGGTGATCATCGCCGTGCTCAGGTAAACCTGCCCCTCGACGGGATAGGCCTCCCAGACCGCGGCGAAATACAGCAGCGACTCCTCGCTGCTCAGCCAGTACGGCCTCTTGCGCGCAGCACCGCGCCATTCGTAAAAGCCGTTGGCCGGAATCAGGCCGCGGCGCAGGCGAAACGCGTCGCGAAACATCGGCTGCTCGACCAGGGTTTCGGCGCGGGCGTGGGCCGGCGTTTTCGACAGATCCTTCAGCCAGGGGGGGGTCAACCCCCAACGCGCGCGAACCAGCGCAGGCTGTTCATGGTCGCTGCGCAATAACAGCACCTGGGAGCCAGGCGCGAAGTTCCAGTGGGGCTGCTGGTCAGCGGGAAAACCTGGCTGCGCCGCAAAGGCGGGGGTCCAGCGAAACAGCGCGAAGCGTCCACTCATGAAAGACTCATCGGGATGGGTGGGTGCGCCCGCTGTTCAACACAGCAGCACGCCCTGAACATTGTCCGGCTCGTCACCGGGTAGCGGTTGCGCACCATTGTACTCGGCGATCAGCCAGCGGGCGCGCTCGGTGTCGGCGTCCTCGACCAGCAGGCCGAGCAGGCCGCACGCCGGCAGCTCGCCCACCGCGCCAGCCAGATGGGCACCGACCAGATGCGCCTGGATACCTTCGCTGGCCAGCACGGCCTTGAGCAACTCGCCTTCCATCAGATCCCGCGGTTCGTAGACGCGCTTCATCAATCGTTCTCCCCCCGTACATCCAGCTGCCAACTCTGGCCATCGGTTTCGAGCAGGAACACGATGGGCCGGCAGCACACCGGGCAGTCCTCGATGTACTGTTGGTCACCGGCCGACAAGTCCAGTACCGCCTCGACCGGCTCGCCGCAGTTGGGGCAGTGATAATCCTGAGTTTCCAACATGGGGCGCCTCCGTGTGACTTGCAGGGTATAATGGGCGGTCTATTGCTGCGCCTCGAGTTGCCGTCACGGGTGATTACGGCACTGGGTCCAGCGCTTTCCACTCTTCAATCGCAGCGATAATCACAAGAGATCATGATGGGCGAATTCGACAGCATCCGACCCTATGCCGACGCGGAAATTCCAGCGGTTCTGGCGCGCCTGTTGGCCGACGATGCGTTTCTCGACATCCTTACCCAGTTTCGCTTTCCGCGCCTGGCCGGCCCGTTTGGCTGGCTGCTCAAACCTCTTATAGCCCATCGGCTGCGTTCGCAGTTCCGCCATATCGGCTCGGTTCGCGCCCTGCAGGAATCCATCGAGCCCTATATCGACCGCACCGTCGAGCACGCCACCGATGGCGTGAGCTATTCGGGCATGGAAACCCTGAAGGCCGGCAACCCCTACCTGTTCCTGGCCAACCACCGCGACATCGTCATGGACCCGGCCTTCGTCAACTACGCCGTGTACCACGCCGGCCTGCAGACACCGCGTATCGCCATTGGCGACAACCTGCTGCAGAAGCCCTTCGTCAGCGATCTGATGCGTCTGAACAAGAGCTTCATCGTGCATCGCTCGATTGCCGGTCGTCGCGAAAAACTCGCCGCCTACCAGTTGCTGTCGGCGTACATTAGCCATTCGATCCGCCAGGATGGCGAGTCGATCTGGATCGCCCAGGCCGAAGGCCGCGCCAAGGACGGTGACGACCGCACCGACTCGGCGATCCTCAAGATGTTCCATATGAGCCGCAAGGACGAACCCTTCGCCGAGGTCATCGCCAGCCTCAAGCTCACTCCGGTATCGATCAGCTACGAGTATGACCCCTGCGACCAGGCCAAGGCCCGCGAGCTGTACACCCGCGCCACCACGGGTAGCTACACCAAGCAGCCGGGCGAGGATGACAAGAGCATCGGCCTGGGCATCACCGGTTACAAGGGGCGCGTGCACGTGCATTTCGGCGACCCGATCACCAGTGGTTTCGAGGACGCCAAGCAGTTGGCCGCCCTGACCGATGCGCAGATCCTCAGCGGCTACCGCCTGTTCCCCGTGCATTACCTGGCCTATGCCATGTGGAGCGAGCGCGATGCGCAACTGGAGGTGCCGGCAGCCGAGTCACTGTTCGGCGCCGCCGAGCTGGCTGCCGCCAGGGAGCAGTGGCAGCAGCGCCTGAGCCGCTGCCCGAGCGAGCAACAGCCCTACCTGATCCTTCAGTACGCGATGCCGGTACGCAACCAGTACCGCATCAAGGCTGGCCTGCCGCTCTGATCGCAGCGGCGCGCGAGCAAGAAAAAGCCCCGACAGGTCGGGGCTTTTTCTTGGTTCTTCACGGAATCCCGGGAAACACAGAAACAAGAACGCCGATTTGATTGATGATGTTCGTGCGAGCAAACACATCTACCAAACCGGCGTTCTTATGCGCGATATTAATACTTTCCTTCCTTTTTGGGAGGGCTTTTCTGTCGTCACGATCAAGCCTGATGGCGACGCGCTTCAGATCGAACTGATTCCCCACGCCACCCGATTCCCTTCCTGTGGCGGCTGCCAAAAGCCCTGTTCAACCACTCATGAGTATTGCGAACGAACCATTCGCGATCTGCCGATTCTCGGCCGTGCGGTGCGCCTCAGCGTGTTGCTCAGGCGGGTGGGCTGTCGTGACTGCGGCAAGCGCATGGAGGCTGTCAGTTGGCTGGACCGCTATGCCCGCATGACGCGCCGCTTAGCCGAGGCAGTCATTCAAGCCTGCGAGCGCCTTCCCACGCTACACGTGGCTCAGATGTTCGGGCTGCATTGGGACACCGTTCGGTTGCTGGAGCGTCGAGCCTTGCAAGCGGCGTTGAGCGTTTTGCCAAAGGCGCAACCGCGACGCCTAGTGATGGACGAGTTCGCCCTTTTCAAAGGTCATCGTTACGCCAGTGTGGTGCTGGATGCGGATACCCGGCGAGTGCTGTGGATCGGTGAAGGCCGCAGCCGAGCGGCAGTCAGGCCTTTCTTCGAAGAACTGGGGCCAGAGGGTTGTGCTCGAATCGAAGCGGTGGCGATGGACATGAACACCGCTTTTGACCTGGAGGTTCGTCAGCACTGTCTCAACGCGAGAGTGGTCTACGACCTCTTCCATGTGGTGGCCAAATATGGCCGAGAGGTGATTGATCGGGTCCGCGTCGACGAGGCTAACCGGTTGCGCCACGACAAGCCTGCCCGCAAGGTCATCAAGCAGGCGCGATGGCTATTGCTGCGCAATCCGCAGAACTTGAAAGCGCCGGAACAACAGGTCCGTCTGGAGGACCTGCTAGCCGCCAACCAAGCGTTGATGACGGTCTATTTGATGAAGGCTGAACTCAAAACACTCTGGACGCCGAGTACTGCCTGGGCCTGGCGATCGGCCTGGAAGCAATGGCTGCGCCATGCCCAGGAAAGCGAACTACCGGCTCTGATCCAGTTCGCCAAACGACTAAAGACTTACTGGCGGGGCATCATCAGCCGGGTTCGCTGGCCGATGCACACCGGTCAGTTGGAAGGAATAAACAATCGAATAAAGGTGATCAAGCGGATGCCGTACGGTTACCGGGATAGCGAATTCTTTTTCATGAAGATCAAGAGCGTCTTTCCCGGCAATCCGTGATGAACCTTTTTCTTGGCTGCCGTCAGGCTCACTGACCGCTGAGGATCTGCCCCAGGGTCGGGTCCTTGAAGGCCCGCGTCAGTGCATCGCTCAACACGTCGCTGACCAGCTTGGTGTTGGTTTCCTGGTTCGGCGCCATGCCGAAACGCTGGTTCAGCGAGGCACCGTAGCGACCGCTGTAACGGCGATTACTGTTCTGCACGTCGGCGCGGAAGCTGGCGGTCATATTGGCTTCGGTGACGTACAAGCCTTCCTTGGGCGACTGGTACTTGAGCTCGGCCAGGGTCAGGGTCAGCTGCGGCGCGTTGTAGGCATTGGCCGACGGGGTGAAGCCCAGCAGGCGCACGGCCGCCTCGGCCTGGGCTTGCAGCTTGGGCAGTACGTCCTGGCCCGATACGCTGATGGCGCTGGTCTCCGGGTACAGGCCGCCACGGGTACCCAGCACCGGAGAGGGACGCCCATCGACGACACGCACCACGACCGGCTGGCCCTGACCCACAGGAGTCAAGGATCCGATCAGCCTGGGCTGCGGGCTGAGCTGTTGCGGGCTGTGGGCACAACCGACAAGAGCCAGACTGATAAGGGCAACCAGACCAAACAACAGGCGATTCATACTCGGTTCTCCATGAGGGGCGCTTAAGGCTCGCGAAGTATAACGAATCGACCTGTAAACGGTGAGCACGGTTCCGCGTCACCTCCTCGTCACATGCCGACGGTATAAGACTTTGGTCGCTTTGCATGAACGGAGCTTGTTTGATGCGTGCCCTCCTGCAGAAAATCTTCAACACCCGAAACCCGCGCATTTTTGCCCGCCTCGATGAACAGGGCATCTGCCGTGCATTTCGCCAGAGCGCCCAGCCGCCGGGGCCTGCAGGCTGGCACGAGGTCAACGAACAGCGCCTGACCTGGCTCGGCGCGCCCTTGCCTACAAGCGCATTCACCCGCCGCTGAGCGCCCGCCAGGGCGTTTTCGTACCCCGGTGGCGGGTGCAATAAAAGTCACACGCACCTGATCACTTCCCGCGCTTTCGCCTTATAATCGCGCCCCGATTATAAGGACGCCTCCTGATCGGCATCGCCGTACCGCTGATGCAGTCATGCCATCGGCAACGCCACAGAGAGTCGCCCACTTCGTGCTGCTCGATATCAGAGGCCGCCGCCATGCAGTGCCGCGTTTTCGCGGAACATCTGCCGGCTGGAACGGCCCAACAGGCACATGAACTTTTGAGGTTCGCGTTCCAAAAGAACGTGAAAAGACGGTTTCAATAACTTCACAAGAGTGTGGCGAACATATGAATCATCTTGCGGCAGGACACGGCGACCTCCTCCCGTCATTCCAATCCTCAATACAGCTCTGCAACCGCTGACAGGCGCTTTGCCGCCCAGGCCGACGGCCTATGACTGGACGCTGATTTTTTGGAGATGTGGTAATGGCGCAGAACGATTACGAAGCTGTAGATGTAGTGCTGGTCGGTGCCGGCATCATGAGCGCAACGCTGGCCGTGCTGCTCAAGGAGCTCGATCCGGGCATCAAGCTGGAAGTCGTCGAGGCGATGGACTTCGGTGCGGCGGAGAGCTCCAACCCGTGGAACAACGCGGGTACCGGCCACGCCGGCCTTTGCGAGCTCAACTACACCCCCGAATCCGCCGACGGTTCCATCGACATCAAGAAGGCGGTGAGCATCAACGCCCAGTTCGAGGAATCCAAGCAGTTCTGGGCCTACCTGGTCAAGAAAGGCACCTTTGGCGCGCCCAAGTCCTTTATCAACCCGGTTCCGCACCTGAGCTTCGTTCGCGGCCAGAAAGGCATCGACTACCTGAAGAAGCGCTTCGAGGCGCTGCACGTGCACCACGCCTTCGAGGACATGGTGTACAGCGAAGACCGCGCCACCATGAACGAATGGATGCCGCTGATGATGCCGGGCCGTGACCCGCACGAGCCGATCGCGGCGACCCGCGTGGCCAACGGCACCGACGTCAACTTCGGTGCGCTCACCAAGAGCCTGCTCGACCACCTGGTTCAGCAGAGCGAGGCGCGCGTGACCTTCAACCAGCGGGTGACCGACCTCACCCGCAACGAGCATGGCTGGCGGGTGAGCACCAAGGATCAGAAGAGCGGCAACCACCGCCAGATCCAGGCCCGCTTCGTGTTCCTCGGTGCCGGTGGCGGCGCCCTACCCCTGCTGCAGCTGTCCGGTATCGCCGAAGGCAAGGGTTTTGGTGGTTTCCCGGTCAGCGGCCAGTGGCTGCGCTGCGATAACCCGGAAGTGGTCAACCAGCATCAGGCCAAGGTGTACAGCCAGGCCGAAGTCGGCTCGCCGCCCATGTCGGTTCCGCACCTGGACACCCGCGTGGTCGATGGCAAGAAGTCGCTGCTGTTCGGGCCCTATGCCGGCTTCACCACCAAGTTCCTGAAGAAGGGTTCGTTCCTCGACCTGCCGATGTCGGTGCGCCTGAACAACATTGGCCCGATGCTGGCGGTGGCCCGCGACAACTTCGACCTGACCCGATACCTGGTCAAGGAAGTCATGCAGTCCCAGGAACAACGTCTCAATACGCTGCGCGGCTTCTATCCGGAGGCCAAGGCCAGCGACTGGCGCCTGGAGATTGCCGGCCAGCGCGTGCAGATCATCAAGAAGGACGCCAAGAAGGGCGGCATCCTGCAGTTCGGTACCGAACTGGTGGCCGCCCAGGACGGCTCCATCGCCGCCCTGCTGGGCGCCTCGCCAGGTGCTTCGGTGACCGTATCGATCATGCTCGACCTGATTCGCCGCTGCTTCCCCGCGCAGGCGGCGTCGGCCGAGTGGAGCAGCAAGCTGAACGAGATGTTCCCGGCACCGGCCTCGGTGCTGGTGAAGGATGCCGAGCAATACCGCGCCGTTCAGGCGCAGTCGGATGCGCTGCTGCAATTGCGCGATGCCGTGCCGGCGTAACCGGCCTATTGAAAACGGCGCCCTTGAGGCGCCGTTTTCATTCTCGTCCTACCACAGACAATAAAAAGCCAGTCAGCAGGCTGACTGGCCCAGGGCCTGGCAGGCCGGGTGTTACTGGAACAGCGAGTCGGCGGAAAGGCCGTTCTTCTCGAGTATCTCGCGCAAGCGCTTGAGGGCCTCGACCTGAATCTGCCGCACGCGCTCACGGGTAAGGCCGATTTCCTGGCCGACCTCCTCGAGCGTGCAGCTCTCATGCCCGCGCAAGCCGAAGCGCCGCACCACCACCTCGCGCTGTTTCTCGGTCAGATCCGAAAGCCACTGGTCGATGCTTTGCGAAAGGTCGTCGTCCTGCAGCAGCTCGCAGGGATCCGTGGGGCGATCATCGGTAAGGGTGTCGAGCAGCGTCTTGTCGGAGTCTGGCCCCAGCGACACGTCCACCGAGGAAACGCGCTCGTTGAGGCCCAGCATGCGCTTGACCTCGCCCACCGGCTTTTCCAGCAGGTTGGCGATTTCTTCGGGGGAAGGCTCGTGATCGAGCTTCTGGGTCAGCTCCCGCGCGGCGCGCAGGTAGACGTTGAGTTCCTTGACGACGTGAATGGGCAGTCGGATGGTGCGGGTCTGGTTCATGATCGCCCGCTCGATGGTCTGCCGGATCCACCAGGTCGCGTAGGTGGAGAAACGGAAGCCGCGCTCCGGGTCGAATTTCTCCACGGCTCGGATCAGGCCGAGGTTGCCTTCTTCGATCAGGTCCAGCAGCGACAACCCGCGGTTCACGTAGCGCCGGGCGATCTTCACCACCAGCCGCAGGTTGCTTTCGATCATGCGTTTGCGCCCCGCGGGGTCGCCCTTCTGCGCCAGACGCGCAAAGAACACTTCTTCTTCAGGGGTGAGCAGCGGGGAGAAACCGATTTCGTTGAGGTACAGCTGAGTGGCGTCGAGCGCCCGGGTGTAGTCGATGTACTTGTGCTGCTTGCTGCCACTGGGCTGCTTGGTCTTGCTCCGCGTGGCGACCTTGGCAGTAGGCGCCTTGTCGTTAGCCTCGTAAAGATCGATATCCGGCTCCATCAGGAGCACGTCCTCATCGATGTCAAACTCCGGCGCTACCTTGGTATCGAGTGCCATTTTATTGTTCCGTCCCTTGCTGAGTTCGACCAGCAAGCCCTGATGTGCGCGTCTCCTTGGCAACATCAGAGCCCGTCCAACCCACGTGAAGGGGTGAACGAGCGACAGATCAACGACGTGGCAGGTATTGCATTGGATCTACCGGCTTACCCTGGCGGCGAATTTCGAAGTGAAGCTTCACCCGGTCAGTTCCCGTGGAACCCATCTCGGCAATCTGTTGCCCGACCTTGACCTGCTGCCCCTCACCCACCAACAGCCTGCGGTTGTGGCCGTAGGCACTCACGTAGGTATCGCTGTGCTTGATGATCACCAATTCGCCGTAGCCCCGTAACCCACTCCCGGCGTAGACAACGGATCCACCAGACGCAGCAAGGACAGGCTGTCCCAATTCACCTGCTATATCAATGCCTTTATTCAAACTACCGTTTGAGGAAAAACGGCCGATAATCGCACCACTCGCGGGCCATGCCCAGCCTGTCGCCGAACGCTGAACGGGCTCCACTGGCGTGGTGGCAGGGGTTACCACCACTGGTGTCGGCGGACGGCTGGTAGTTTGCGCCGGGGGCGCCTGCACCGGCGTGGAGGGCCGGCCGGGCGTGGTCACCACTGGCGTCGAGACGCTCGGTGCAGAGGCCGTAACGGGTCTGCTCGCGCTGCCCGAACCGAAACGAATCACCTGGCCAACGCGAATCAGATACGGCGGCGCAATGGCGTTATGGGCAGCCAGCGCTTTCCAGTCCCAGCCGTAACGAAAGGCGATCGAGTAAAGTGTGTCCCCACGTTGCACGCGGTACTGGCCGGAGGTCACCGGCTGGCGCTGTGACGCCGTGCTGTTGCGATCGACGACCTGCACACCACCGGAGTGCGAGCTGGCGCAGCCGGCCAGCAACGCACCCATGGCCGTCAGCACCAGCAGGTTGCGCAGCATGCCCGAGGAGCGATGTCCTTGCTTGGCTGTGGAACTCACCCCAATCTCCCTTGCAAACGGCCTCGAGCGACCGGTAACGAACGCCGAAACGTCACACCTCTTCAACCTGGCGGCGGCGCGCCAGCCATTCAACACCCAGAACCAGCGCGATGGCGCACAGGCTCAGCACGATGGCCAGCAGCAGTTGCGCACCCTCGCCGCTGGCATCGGCAAACTGCCATGGCAGTAGATTGACCTGCTCGAGTGGAAACGATTCACCATGACGATTGGTTTGCCAGGTCAGGGTCTGCTTCCAGGGCCAGACCTTGACCAGCGAACCGAGCATCAGCCCGGCGAGAAAGGCCATGGTCAGGTCGCGCACGTGCGAGAGCAGCCAGCTCAACGCCTTCGAAAAGACCAGCAGGCCAAGCATGCAGCCGGCGCAGAATACCGCCAGCACGGCGACATCGAGGTTCTTGATCGCCCCCAGCACCACCGGGTACAGCCCCAGCAGCACCAGAATGAAGCTGCCAGAGATCCCCGGAAGGATCATCGCGCTGATGGCAATGGCGCCAGCCAGAAACAGCGTCAGCGGGTCAGCGGCCAGCTGCATGGGCGCGGCCAGGGTAATCCACAGCGCGAATGCCAGGCCGACGGCGAAGCTGGCCACCCGGTTGGTGCGCCAGGCAGTGACCTCCCGCCCTACCAGGTAGACGGAAACCAGTACCAAGCCGAAGAAGAATGCCCACAGCGGTATGGGGTGCTCGTGCATCAGGTAACTGATGACCCGCGCCAGAGTGAGGATGCTGCTGAGGATGCCCAGCATCACCACCAGCAGAAAGGTGGCGTTGCATGCCTGCCAGGCTGCCACCACACGACCACGCAGAAGCAGCATCAGCGCCTGGGGAATGGCCGCGAGCGAAGCAAGAAGCTTGTCGTATATACCGGTGATCAGGGCAACGGTGCCGCCGGAGAATCCAGGCACCACGTCGACCGCGCCCATGGCCATTCCTTTGGTATAGAGCAACAGGGTTTTCTTCATGCATCCATCCGTTCGATTCGAATCAGGCCAGTGGGCCGTTAAGCAGGGGCACGAACCGTACCGCGTCGAGTACGTGCCGGGAGAAACCCTGTTCCTCGCGAATGATCAATAACAGTTGCTGAACGTCACCTGAACCAACGGGAATCACCAGGCGACCGCCTGGAGCCAGTTGATCGAGCAGCGCCTGGGGCACTTCCGAGGCCGCGGCGGTCACGATGATGCCGTTGTAAGGCGCCAGTGCCGGCCAGCCCTCCCAACCATCGCCCCAGCGAAAGACCACGTTGCGCAGGCTGAGTTTGACCAATCGTTCCTTCGCCCGTTCCTGCAGGCCCTGAATGCGCTCGACGGTGAACACCCGCTCGACCAGTTGCGCCAGGATCGCCGTCTGATAACCGGAGCCGGTACCGATCTCCAGCACCTTGTCCAGCGGGCCGGCGGCGAGCAGCAACTCGCTCATGCGGGCCACCATGTAGGGCTGCGAAATGGTCTGGTTATGACCGATCGGCAGCGCCGTGTCTTCGTAGGCACGATGGGCCAGGGCCTCGTCGACGAACAGATGACGCGGCGTGCGCCTGATCACCTCGAGCACGCCGGCGTTGGACAGCCCTTCATCGTAAAGTCGCTGGATCAGGCGCTCGCGGGTGCGCTGCGAGGTCATGCCAATCCCGTGGCGGTCATGCTCCCGATTCATGTCATCAACCCCTCCAGCCAGGGTCTGAGGCGGTTGAGTCCTTCCTGATAGGTGCGGTCGAGCTGCAGCGGAGTAACCGACACGTAACCCTGCAGCACGGCGTGGAAGTCGGTGCCCTCGGCGCCATCCTCGACATCACCGGCGGCGGCGATCCAGTAGCCGGCCTTGCCCCGCGGGTTGACGTCCCTTACCGGTGCGGCGGCGCGGGCCCGATGGCCCAGGCGGGTCAGCTGCACGCCCCGGATACGATCGAGCGGCAGGTTCGGTACGTTGACGTTGAGCACCGTGCGCGGCGGCAGGTCGAGCTGCTCGTGGGCCGCGACCAGCCGGCGGGCGAAATGGGCTGCCGTGGGCAGGTTCTCGGCCGAACGGGAGGCCAGCGAGAAGGCGAACGCCGGCCGGGCCAGAAAGCGGCCTTCCAGGGCGGCGCCGACGGTACCCGAATACAGCACGTCGTCACCCAGGTTGGGGCCCATGTTGATGCCGGACACGACCAGATCCGGCATATCGGGCAGCAGGCCGTTGATGCCCAGGTGCACGCAGTCGGTGGGCGTGCCATTGAGGCTGATATAGCCATTGGCCTGCGTGCAGGGGTGCAGCGGGCGATCCAGGGTCAGCGCGCTGCTGGCGCCGCTGCGGTCGCCGTCGGGAGCGATCACCGTGCAGTCGGCGTAATCGGCCAGCGCAGCGTGCAACGCGGCGAGGCCCGGTGCGGCCACGCCGTCATCGTTAGAAATCAGAATACGCATGGGTTGTCCGTCTGCCCTGCCGGCAAAAGCTCGACGATTTCGCGCACCAGAGCGGTGGCGAAACATCCAGCCGGCAGAACGAATTCCAGTTGCAGAATGTCAGGCTCGGGATAATGCCACGTCAAACCGCTAATGGGGAGGCGCAGGATACGCCGTTCGTGCGCCATGTCCGCTTGTGCGAGCCAGCCTGTCAGCTGCGCCTCGGCAGTGGCGACGCGCTGCTCGAGATCGCCGGTGCCGCCCTGGGCGGGCGAAGCGCCCTCCCCCCACAGCGGCCCGGTGGGATGCAGATCCAGTTCAGCCAGGCGAGGATCCCGGCATTCGGCCTCGCCGGCCGCGAAAAAGCTGCGGCTGTCGGTGAATGCCAGCAGATCGCCCGGCAACGCCTGGTTCCAGGTGCCTGCTGCCACCCGCTCGGCCAGTACCCGGTTGAACACCAGGCTACGCGCCGCCGACAGCACCCGCGAGCGCACATTGCGCTTGTCCGGCACTTCGCCGCGCTCGGCGAAGTGCCGGGCGTGGGCCACGTTGCCGCCCTCGTACCCGAAGCGCTGGGCGCCGTAGTAATTGGGAATGCCCTGATCGCGAATGACCTGCAGGCGCTGATCGAGCGCGGCCCGGTCGGGCTGCAGCGCGGTCAGGCGCAGGGTGAAACCATTGGCGGCGTGGGCACCCCGTTGCAGTTTGCGGGTATGGCGCACCTGCTTGAGGATGGTCAGGGTGTCGTCCTGGGCCGCCGTCAGGTCGGGATCCAGCTTGCCGGGCAGATGGAGGCTGAACCACTGCCGGGTCAGCGCCTGCTTGTCCTTCAAACCGGCGTAGCTGATCATCCGCACCGGCACACCGGCGGCGCGCGCCAGACGACGCGCAGCATCCTCGGTGTTCAGCCCGCGTTTTTCGACCCACAGCCACAGGTGCTCACCAGCGCCGGACAGCTCGATGTCCAGCACTTCGTCGACTTGAAAATCTTCGGCGGTCGCCTTGAGCACGGCGTGCCCGCAGGGTTCGCCATGGGCGCGCGGGCCGAGCAGTTCCAGTTCGGTCATGCGCTGACCAGCAAGGCGACGGCGTGCACGGCGATGCCTTCCTCGCGCCCCACGAAACCGAGCTTCTCGGTGGTGGTGGCCTTGACGTTGACCTGATCGAGCTCGACCTGCAGGTCTTCGGCGATCAGTGCGCGCATGGTCTCGATATGGGGGGCCATCTTCGGCGCCTGGGCCTCGATGGTGGCGTCGACGTTGCCGACCTTCCAGCCCTTGGCGTGCACCAGGCCGAGCACGTGGCGCAGCAGCACCCGGCTGTCGGCACCCTTGAAGTTGGGGTCGGTATCGGGGAAATGCTTGCCGATGTCACCGAGCGCCACGGCGCCAAGCAGGGCGTCGCTCAGCGCGTGCAGCACCACGTCGCCATCGGAATGGGCAACCAGGCCGAACCTGTGGGGGATGCGTACGCCGCCCAGGGTGATGAAATCCCCCTCGCCGAAGCGATGCACGTCGTAACCATGGCCAATCCGCATGAGCCGTTGCCCTCGCAAAAAGACCGATTCTACCCGAAAGCGCAAGGCGAGGCGGACTTGCCGGCGATCGAGGCGGCCTGGGAACCTCGAGCATCCCCACCCTCGCGATCGGCCGGCGAAAGGTGGCTTCACCCTCCGATTACTCGCGACGGAGCGCCTCGGGGGAGACACCACGACGAAAAACGTGGGAATGTTTTTGCCCTTGCAGGAGTCGACAAGAGGTAGCAACGATTTCCAGCAACCATGGAGAACATCATGGCCGTAGTAAAGAAACCGGCAGTCGCTAAACCCAAGGCCAAGGCCGCACCGAAAACCGCGCCGTCGAAACTCAAGGGCGATTGCCTGAGCATCAACACCAGCGTCGATGGCGGTGCTCGCGAAAAAGTCGCCGAAGCGCTGACCAAGGCAGTGGCCGACAGCTACACCCTGTACGTGAAGACCCTGGGTGTGCACTGGAACGTGCAGGGCGCCAACTTCTATGGCCTGCACAAGCTGACCGACGAGCAGTACAACGAATTGCACCAGGCCGCTGACGAGATCGCCGAACGCATCCGTGCCCTGGGCAAGCTGGTGCCGACCGGTGGCGAAACCTTCCGCTCGCTGACCGTGATCGACAACGAGGCGCCCCACGGTACTACGCCGCAGATGATCAAGCAGTTGGTGCTGGACAACGAAATCGCTGCCCGCCGTATGAACGAGTTCGCGGAGTTGGCCGAAGAAGCTGGCGACCTGTTCAGCCACGACATGCTGGTGGCGCGTATCGGCGTGCACGAGCAGAACGCCTGGATGCTGCGTTCCAGCCTGGGCGAGTAATCGCTGGGCGACAAGAAAGGGCGCTGCGGATCTGGTTCGCAGCGCCCTTTTAATTCATTAAACTCTATATCGCTTCGCGGGCATGGCCCGCTCCCAAAAAGCCGCTCAATAACTATCTGTGGAGCGGGCGGGGACGCCCAGTCCATGCCCGCGAAATGCTTTTGCTACCGACCAGAAGCATCAGCCTACCAACGCCTCGGCATGATGACGCAGGTGATCCTCGATAAAGCTGGCGATGAAGTAATAGCTGTGGTCGTACCCGGGCTGCAGACGCAGGGTCAGAGGATGCCCTGCCGCCTTGGCCGCCGCCTCCAGCGCCTTGGGCTTGAGCTGACCGTCGAGGAAGTCGTCACGGTCGCCCTGGTCGACCAGAATCGGCAGTTTTTCCGCGGCCTCGGCGATCAGCAGGCTGGCATCCCATTCGCGCCAGCGCGAACGGTCTTCGCCCAGGTAATGGCTGAACGCTTTCTCGCCCCACGGGCAACTGACCGGGTTGGCGATCGGTGAAAACGCGGAAACCGACTGGTAGCGACCCGGATTCTTCAGCGCGCAGATCAGTGCACCATGGCCGCCCATGGAATGGCCGGCGATACCGCGCTTGCCGGAGACCGGGAAGTTCGCCTCGATCAGCGCCGGCAGTTCCTGCACCACATAGTCGTACATGCGGTAATGACGCGCCCAGGGCTCCTGGGTGGCGTTGACGTAGAAGCCGGCGCCAAGGCCGAAGTCATAGGCGCCGTTGGCGTCATCCGGCACGCCCTCGCCCCGCGGGCTGGTGTCCGGCGCGACGATGATCAACCCCAGCTCGGCCGCCATGCGCTGGGCGCCGGCCTTCTGCATGAAGTTCTCGTCGGTACAGGTCAAACCGCTCAGCCAGTACAGCACCGGCAATTTGGCGCCCTGCTCGGCCTGGGGCGGCAGGTAGACGGCGAACACCATGTCGCAGTTGAGGCTGGAGGAACGGTGCCTGTAGCGCTTGTGCCAGCCGCCGAAGCTCTTGTTGCTGGATACGATTTCCATGAAGCCCTCCGGGCAGCGTCAAGCTGCAAGCCCCAAACTGCAAGCAACGCGCGCGACTTGCAGCTTGAGGCTTGACGCTGCCGCTGGTTAGTAATGGATGACGGTGCGGATGCTCTTGCCTTCGTGCATCAGGTCGAAGGCGTCGTTGATCTTGTCCAGGCCCATGGTGTGGGTGATGAAGGTATCCAGCGGAATCTCGCCGCTCTGGGATTTTTCCACATAGCTCGGCAGCTCGGTGCGGCCCTTGACACCACCGAAGGCGCTGCCGCGCCAGACGCGACCGGTCACCAGCTGGAACGGACGAGTGCTGATCTCCTGGCCAGCACCGGCCACACCGATGATCACGCTCTCGCCCCAGCCCTTGTGGGCGCATTCCAACGCCGCGCGCATCAGTTGCACGTTGCCGACGCACTCGAAGCTGTAGTCCACGCCGCCGTCGGTGAGTTCAACGATGACATCCTGGATCGGCTTGTCGTAATCCTTCGGATTGACAAAGTCGGTCGCCCCCAGCTCACGGGCCACGTCGAACTTGGCCGGGTTGATGTCGATGGCGATGATCCGCGAAGCCTTGGCCATCTTGGCGCCGATGATCGCCGCCAGGCCGATGCCGCCCAGGCCGAAGATCGCCACGGTGGCGCCCTCCTCCACCTTGGCGGTGTTGAGCACGGCACCGATGCCGGTGGTCACGCCACAACCGAGCAGGCAAACCTTTTCCAGCGGCGCCTCCTTGGGGATGACGGCCAGGGACACTTCCGGCAGCACGGTGTACTCGGAGAAGGTCGAGCAGCCCATGTAGTGGTAGATCGGCTCGCCGTTGTAGCTGAAGCGGGTGGTGCCATCGGGCATCAGGCCCTTGCCCTGGGTGGCGCGCACCGAGCTGCACAGGTTGGTCTTGCCCGACAGGCAGAACTTGCACGTGCGGCATTCGGCGGTGTACAGCGGGATCACATGATCACCGACGGCCACCGAGGTCACGCCCTCACCGATGGCTTCGACGATACCGCCACCTTCATGGCCTAGGATCGACGGGAACACGCCCTCGGAATCGGCACCGGACAGGGTGTAGGCATCGGTGTGGCATACGCCGGTGGCGACGATGCGCACCAGCACCTCGCCGGCCTTTGGCGGCTCCACATCCACTTCGACGATTTTCAACGGCTCGTTCGGGGCGAAGGCTACGGCAGCGCGCGACTTGATCATGATGGGGCTCTCCAGATGAATTGCGATGGCAACGAGTGTAATAGAGCCATCGACGGAGATAATCAGGCAGAATGCAAAACATTATTGCTCTTCAGGGATAATCATCCGTCATGCTGGAGGCTCCATGAATCGCTGGGAAGGCCTGGATGAATTCGTCGCCGTGGCCGAATGCGGCCAGTTCACCGCAGCGGCCGAACGCCTGGGCCTGTCATCGTCACAGGTGAGCAGGCAGATCGCCCGCCTCGAGGAGCGCCTGCACACTCGCCTGCTCTACCGCACCACGCGCAAGGTGGCGCTGACCGAGGCCGGCCAGACCTTTCTGCAACACTGCCAGCGCTTGCAGGATGCCCGTGAAGAAGCCCTGAACGCCATGGGTGATCTAGGCAGCGAGCCCAAGGGCCTGCTGCGCATGACCTGTGCGGTGGCCTACGGCGAGCGCTTTATCGTGCCGCTGGTCACCGCGTTCATGGCGCGCCATCCCAGGCTTTCGGTTGAGATCGAGCTGAGCAATCGCACCCTCGACCTGGTTCAGGACGGCTTCGACATCGCCATTCGCCTCGGCCGCCTGCAGGACTCGCGCATGCTGGCAACCCGCCTGGCACCACGGCGCATGTATCTGTGTGCATCGGCCGACTACCTGCAGCGCTATGGGCGCCCGCACAGCCTCTCGGAACTGGCACGGCACAATTGCCTGATCGGCAGCAGCGACGTCTGGACCTTTCAGCTCGAAGGCCGTGAAGCTTCGCAGCGGATCAATGGCAACTGGCGCTGCAACAGCGGCCAGGCCGTGCTGGACGCGGCCCTGGCCGGGCTCGGTTTGTGTCAGCTGCCGGATTACTACGTGCTCGAGCACCTGCGCAGCGGCGCCCTGGTGTCGCTGCTCGACAATCATCAACCGCCCAATACCGCGGTATGGGCGCTGTACCCCCAGCAGCGGCACCTGTCGCCCAAGGTCAGGCAATTGATCGACGCATTACGTTACGGTCTCGCCCAGCGCGCCGAATACGCCTGACTGCAGGGGCTCGGTGCCTGGCGCTCATAGAATGTCACAAGCGCCGGCGAACCCTGCCTTTGAGGTTCCGTCGTAACCCATGAGGCCCCTGTTTGGGTCGATGCCACCCCCAGTACGAGGACATGGTTATGCAGGTCATGGTCAACAGCGGAAAGCACGTCGACACCTCAATGGCATTCAAGACTGACATCCGCGGTCGAGTGCGCGACAAGCTCCAGCGCTACGAGGAGCATCTCACCCGGGTGGAAATCCACCTCTCGGATGAAAACGCCCTGAAGAGCGGCCCCCAGGACAAACGCTGCAAGGTCGAAGCACGGATGAAAGGTCGCGATCCGATGTCGGTTTCCTTTGATGCCTGCCAACTGCAGCAGGCCATCGACGGCGCCATGAACAAGCTGACGGCGGTGCTGGAACGCAACATCGGCAAGAACGCCAAGAAGTGGATTCACTGAGCCCCTGGCGGTGACTCAGTGGCGGCCTCGCCAGAGGCGCTCCAGATAGTGCAGGTCTTCCGGGCGGGTGACCTTGAGGTTGTCCGCCCGGCCTTCGATCAGCCGCGGCGCCTGCCCGGCCCATTCCATGGCCGAGGCCTCGTCGGTGACCGCGACATCCGATACCAGGGCTTCGGCCAGTGCCTGGTGCAAGGCGCCGAGGCGGAACATCTGCGGCGTGTAGGCCTGCCAGATCGCCGAACGATCGATGGTTTCGCGCACCCGGCCATCACTGTCCACGCGCTTGAGGGTATCGCGGGCCGGCACCGCGAGTAGCCCGCCCACGACATCGTCGGCCAATTCAGCCAGCAGAAGATCGAGATCGGACTGCGCCAGGTTGGGCCGTGCGGCATCGTGCACCAGCACCCAGTCCTGCTCAGCGGCGCCCAGCTCGCTCAGGCGAAGCAAGGCATTGAGCACCGAGTCGGCGCGTTCGGCGCCACCGGCGGCGGTATGGATTCGCCCATCGCGGGCGCAATCGAGAGATGGCCAGAACGGATCGCCCTCGGCCAGACTGACCACTAGGCCTCGCAGACAAGGGTGATCGAGAAAACAGTGGAGGGTGTGTTCGAGAATGCTCTTGCCGGCCAGCTGCAGGTATTGCTTGGGCTTGTCGGCACGCATGCGGCTGCCGATGCCGGCGGCCGGAATCACCGCCCAGAACGACGGCAGATCAGGTGTGTTCATTCAGCCAACTGATAGAGGGTTTCGCCCTCCTTGACCATACCCAGCTCATGACGGGCACGCTCCTCGACGGTTTCCATGCCCTTCTTCAGCTCCATCACCTCGGCTTCGAGAATGCGGTTGCGTTCGAGCAGGCGTTCGTTCTCGCCCTGCTGGTCGGCGATCTCCTGCTGCAGCTCGGTCACCTGGGCCAGGCTGCCCTCGCCCACCCACAGGCGATACTGCAGGCCTGCAAGCACGAGGATCAGAACGAGAAAAAGCCAGTAGGGACTACGCATGGCAGGTGAGGCACTCGGGTAGGAAAGGGTCGCTGCGGCGGACATCCGTGGATTCTCCCTGCGTCATCGCTATCCGGCAAGGCCGCCAGTGAGCCTGGCGATGCTCCAGGAAAGCCCGCGCGGCAGGCGATGTGCACCTCTGCCGCGCGAACCCGACTCAGCCGCGGAACTCGCCGCGACCGCGGTACGGCGCCTTGGCGCCCAGCTGCTCTTCGATACGCAGCAGCTGGTTGTACTTGGATACACGATCGGAACGGCACAGCGAACCGGTCTTGATCTGACCAGCGGCAGTACCCACGGCCAGGTCGGCGATGGTGCTGTCTTCGGTTTCGCCCGAGCGATGCGAGATCACCGCGGTGAAGCCGGCGGCCTTGGCCATTTGAATGGCTTCCAGGGTTTCGGTCAGCGAGCCGATCTGGTTGAACTTGATCAGGATCGAGTTACCGATGCCCTTGTCGATGCCTTCCTTGAGGATCTTGGTGTTGGTCACGAACAGGTCGTCGCCGACCAACTGAACCTTGGCGCCGATCTTGTCGGTGAGAATCTTCCAGCCTGCCCAGTCGGATTCGTCCAGGCCGTCTTCGATGGAAATGATCGGGAAGCGCTCGGTCAGGCCCTTGAGGTACTCGGCGAAACCTTCGGCGTCGAACGACTTGCCTTCACCGGACAGGTTGTACTTGCCGTCCTCAAAGAACTCCGAAGCCGCGCAGTCCAGGGCCAGGGTCACGTCGCTGCCCAGCTTGTAGCCGGCATTGGCGACGGCTTCGGCAATCGCCGACAGGGCGTCTTCGTTGGAAGCCAGGTTGGGCGCGAAACCACCTTCGTCACCTACCGCGGTGCTCAGGCCACGGGCCTTGAGCACGGCCTTGAGGTGGTGGAAGATTTCGGTGCCCATGCGCAGGCCGTCGGAGAAGGTCTTGGCGCCAACCGGCTGGACCATGAATTCCTGGATGTCGACGTTGTTGTCGGCATGCTCGCCACCGTTGATGATGTTCATCATCGGCACCGGCATGGAGTACTGACCCGGGGTGCCATTGAGGTTGGCGATGTGCGCGTACAGCGGCAGGTCCTGATCCTGGGCAGCCGCCTTGGCGGCGGCCAGGGACACGGCGAGGATGGCGTTGGCGCCCAGCTTGGCCTTGTTATCGGTACCGTCGAGCTCGATCATGGTTTTGTCGAGGGCTTTCTGGTCAACCGGATCCTTGCCCAGCAGCGCATCGCGGATCGGGCCATTGATGTTGGCCACGGCTTTCAGCACGCCCTTGCCCAGGTAACGGCTCTTGTCGCCATCACGCAGTTCCAGCGCTTCGCGCGAACCGGTGGAGGCACCCGACGGGGCACAGGCGCTGCCAACGATGCCGTTGTCGAGGATTACGTCCGCTTCCACGGTGGGGTTGCCACGGGAGTCGAGAACCTCACGACCCTTGATGTCGACGATCTTTGCCATTCTTGTAAGCTCTCCAGAAGTTGTCGAAAACGCACTGCAGCATTCGGCGCCCGCTGCCGGCCACACGCGCTGGCGGCCAGGCGGACATACAAACCCGGCCAACGGGCCGGGCGGTGAAACAGACGGGACCAGAAAACGCCATCAGGCGGTTTCGATCGGATCCTGACTCTTGATCAGATCATCCAGCTGCTTGAGCTGGGCGAGGAACGGCTCCAGCTTGTCCAGACGCAGCGCACAGGGGCCGTCGCACTTGGCGTTTTCCGGGTCCGGATGCGCCTCGAGGAACAAGCCCGCCAGGCCCTGACTCATGCCGGCCTTGGCCAGCTCGGTGACCTGGGCGCGACGACCGCCCGCGGAATCCGAGCGACCACCCGGCATCTGCAGGGCATGGGTGACATCGAAGAACACCGGGTACTCGAAGGCCTTCATGATGCCGAAGCCGAGCATGTCCACCACCAGATTGTTGTACCCGAAGGAGGAGCCGCGCTCGCAGAGGATCAACTGATCGTTCCCGGCTTCGACACACTTGGCGAGAATATGTTTCATCTCCTGGGGAGCGAGAAACTGCGCCTTCTTGATATTGATCACCGCACCGGTCTTGGCCATGGCGACCACCAGGTCGGTCTGCCGGGACAGGAAGGCCGGCAGCTGGATGATGTCGCAGACATCGGCCACCGGTTGCGCCTGGTAGGGTTCGTGCACATCGGTGATCACCGGCACGCCAAAGGTCTTCTTCACCTCCTCGAAGATCTTCATGCCCTCTTCCAGGCCGGGGCCGCGGAAAGAGGTCACCGAGGAGCGGTTGGCCTTGTCGAAGCTGGCCTTGAACACGTAGGGAATACCGAGCTTGTCGGTGACCCGTACGTATTCCTCGCAGGCGCGCATGGCCAGATCCCGGGACTCCAGCACGTTGATGCCGCCGAACAGCACGAAAGGCTTGTCGTTGGCGATGTCGATCTTGCCGACACGGACGTTTTTCTGTGCCATGGGTCAGGCCTTCTTAGCTTGATGAGCGAGCGCTGCGTTGACGAAACCGCTGAACAGCGGATGACCGTCACGGGGCGTGGAAGTGAATTCCGGATGGAACTGGCAGGCCACGAACCACGGATGGTCGGCGCTTTCCACCACCTCGACCAGGGCGCCGTCACCGGAGCGACCGGTAACCTTGAGGCCGGCGTCGATCAGCTGCGGCAGCAGGTTGTTGTTCACTTCGTAACGATGGCGATGACGCTCGACGATCACGTCCTTGCCGTAGCAGGCATGCACCTGGGAGTTCGGCAGCAGTTGGCAATCCTGGGCGCCCAGGCGCATGGTGCCGCCCAGATCGGAGGCCTCGGTGCGCAGCTCGGTGGCGCCGGTGGCGTCCTGCCATTCGGTGATCAGACCGACCACCGGATGGCCGCTGGCGATATCGAATTCGGTGGAGTTGGCGTCGCTCCAGCCCAGCACGTTACGGGCGAACTCGATCACCGCCACCTGCATGCCGAGGCAGATACCCAGGTAGGGAATCTTGTTCTCGCGGGCATATTTGACCGTGGTGATCTTGCCTTCCACGCCGCGCAGGCCGAAACCGCCCGGCACCAGAATCGCATCGACGCCCTGCAGCAGGTCGGTGCCCTGGTTCTCGATATCCTCGGAATCGATGTAGCGCAGGTTGACCCTGGTACGGTTCTGGATACCGGCGTGGCTCATCGCTTCGATCAGCGACTTGTAGGCGTCCAGCAGTTCCATGTACTTGCCGACCATGGCGATGGTGACTTCTTTTTCCGGGTTGAGCTTGGCATCGACCACGCGGTCCCACTCGGAGAGGTCGGCGCCGCGGCAATCGAGGCCGAAACGCTCGACGACGAAGTCGTCCAGGCCCTGGGCATGTAGCACGCCGGGGATCTTGTAGATGGTGTCGACGTCTTCCAGGCTGATCACCGCGCGCTCTTCGACGTTGGTGAACAGGGCGATCTTGCGACGCGACGACACGTCGATCGGGTGGTCGGAGCGGCACACCAGCACGTCGGGCTGCAGGCCGATGGAACGCAGTTCCTTGACCGAATGCTGGGTCGGCTTGGTCTTGGTCTCGCCGGCGGTGGCGATGTACGGCACCAGGGTCAGGTGCATCAGCATGGCGCGCTTGGCGCCCACTTCCACGCGCAGCTGGCGGATGGCCTCGAGGAACGGCTGGGACTCGATGTCACCGACCGTACCGCCGATCTCGACCATCGCCACGTCGGCGTCGCCGGCACCCTTGATGATACGGCGCTTGATCTCGTCGGTGATGTGCGGGATGACCTGGATGGTCGCCCCCAGGTAGTCACCCCGACGCTCCTTGCGCAGCACGTCTTCGTACACGCGGCCGGTGGTGAAGTTGTTGCTCTTGGTCATGGTGGTGCGAATGAAACGCTCGTAGTGACCCAGGTCCAGGTCGGTCTCGGCGCCATCGTGGGTGACGAACACCTCACCATGCTGGAACGGGCTCATGGTGCCCGGATCGACGTTGATGTACGGATCCAGTTTGAGCATCGTGACCTTCAGGCCCCGCGCCTCCAGGATTGCCGCCAAGGATGCCGAGGCGATGCCTTTCCCCAATGAAGAAACAACACCACCCGTGACGAAAATGAAGCGCGTCATGAAAAACCCTAAGAAGTCAGCAGTGGCGGTCGAGCCGCCGGGGAGCAGAGAAGGCCTTGGTTCACCTTAGCAAACATGGCGAACCATGCCGGCAAATAGCAAACATCCACCGCTTCCGGAAGAAGCAGCGAATACCTGAATAGAGACGGGAGCGTAGTCTACCGGAAAGGTCCTGAAGGGGGAAGAACGGCAAGCCCGCACGGCGCGAAACGGCTGCCGGCAGAATTCTGGCATTGCCATTAATACCTTGCCAATCAGCAGCTTGTATCCGAGCAAAAGCCCTGTGCAGTCAATCTGGCACGACTGGCCGCAGCCACGGGGAGAATTGCCAATGCAGCTCACCCATGGCCGGGTCGAGCGGCAGGTTGGCGACCGCGACGACCTGGCCGTCGCAGCGTAACAGCGGTAGCCGCGGGCGGATGAACTCGGGCACGCCAGCCTCCTGCAGCAGGCGCTTGAGATCACGCCGCCCACGCCCTGGTAGGTTGAGCACTTCCCCACCCTGCCGGTAACCGATGCTCAGCCGTCCATCGGGAAGCTGCCCGGCAACCCTCACGATACCGTTACCAGGCAACCCGAGGGGCTGCCGAGCATCGGGCCATGGCAGTTCCTGATTCGACCAGGGCACGCCCCACGCAGCATCCAGCCACAGCAGCTGATCGCCGTGGCGACGCAGCTCGCCGCTTTCCAGCCGCCATACCGGCGTTGCATCCACGGCAGCATCGCGCAGATCAGCCCAGCCCTGCCAATGCCGACTATCCGGCAGGCGCGTCCGGTCACCCAGCCAGTGCCTGAGCAGGTTGCGCTGACGGGCCTCGGAAAGCTGGCGCAGCATCGGCAAATCCAGACAGGGAATGCTCAGCCAGGCCACACCCAAGCGCCCTCGCGAGCGCTGCAGGTCGATGTCGGCAAGCTCCTGCAACAAGCCTTGGGCCTCGGCCTGATGCGCCGCCGCACGCGCCAATACCGCCGACGCGCCGGGCCAGTGATCGGCCAGACGCGGCAGGATCTCCCGACGCAGAAAGTTGCGGGCAAAGCCACTGTCGCTGTTCGAGGGATCTTCCACCCAACCCAGCCCGTGGTCGGCCGCGTAGGCCTCGAGCGCCTTGCGTGGCACATCGAGCAGTGGCCTGACGGCATGGCCCGGCCCCAATCGACGACTGTGCGCCATGGCCGTCAGGCCCCGCACACCGGCGCCGCGCAGCAACCGATAGAGCAGGGTTTCCGCCTGGTCATTCTGGTGCTGGGCCAGCAGCAGCGCCTCGCCCGGCACCATCAATGCGCCAAAGGCCGCATATCGCGCCTCGCGAGCGGCGCGCTCCTGGCTGGCACCCGGCGCGACCCGCACGTACTGCACATCCAGGGCAACGCCCAACTCGTCACAAAAGCGCTGACAGTGGGCCGGCCAGGCATCGGCAACGGTCTGCAAGCCGTGGTGGACGTGAACGGCGCGGATCGGTGGCAATCGATGGTGCCGGGCCGCCCTGGCCAGCAGGTGCAGCAGCACCGAAGAGTCGAGGCCACCGGAATACGCGACTCGCCAGAGGGGCGCATCACGCCACGCCGCAAGGCGTGCCAGCACGGCGGATTCGAGAGACATGGGGGATCAGTGAAGCGACCCCGCAAGCATGACGGCCATCGGGGCGATTGGCCTGCTTGCGGGGTGGAACGGCATCAGGCGATGCCATAGCTCATCAGGCGCTCGTAACGACGGGCGAGCAGCGCGTCGGTGTCGAGCTTGCGCAGGTCCTCGAGCTGAGCGACCAGGGTCTGCCGGATCGATTCGGCGGCAGCGCCCGGATCGCGGTGTGCGCCGCCCAGTGGCTCGGCGATCACCTTGTCGACGATGCCCAGGCCTTTCAGGCGCTCGGCGGTGATGCCCATGGCTTCGGCGGCTTCCGGCGCCTTCTCGGCGGTCTTCCACAGGATCGAGGCGCAACCTTCCGGCGAGATCACCGCATAGGTCGAGTACTCGAGCATGTTGAGGTTGTCGCACACGCCAATGGCCAGGGCGCCGCCGGAACCACCCTCGCCGATCACGGTGGAGATGATCGGCGTCTTCAGGCGCGCCATGACCCGCAGGTTCCAGGCGATCGCCTCGCTCTGCCCGCGCTCTTCGGCGTCGATACCCGGGTAGGCACCCGGCGTGTCGATAAAGGTCAGGATCGGCATCTTGAAGCGTTCGGCCATTTCCATCAGGCGGCAGGCCTTGCGGTAGCCTTCCGGGCGCGGCATGCCGAAGTTGCGGCGCACCTTCTCACGCACTTCACGGCCCTTCTGATGGCCGATGACCATCGCCGGCTGGCCGTTGAGCCGCGCGACGCCGCCCACGATGGCCGCGTCGTCGGAGAAATGGCGGTCGCCATGCAGCTCGTCGAACTCGGTGAAGATGTGCTGCAGGTAATCCAGGGTGTACGGACGCTGCGGATGACGCGCGAGGCGAGCGATCTGCCAACTGGTCAGGTTGCTGAAGATGCTCTCGGTGAGCGTGCTGCTCTTGTCCTGCAGGCGGGCGATTTCGTCGCCGATGTTCAGGGAGTTGTCGTTACCAACCAGACGAAGCTCTTCGATCTTGGCTTGCAGGTCGGCAATCGGCTGTTCGAAATCGAGATAATTCGGGTTCATAGGCATCCGTCATGCGTCGACGGCCAAAAGGGCCGGGGAGCGTGTATCCAATTGGCGCCTACCTTATAGGAACAGGCGCCTTCAGGTCGACACCTGCTGTGCACTTCCGGCGAAAATGCCGGTAAATGCGCCAGGCATTCACACGGCAGCCAGATCACGCGGATCGGGTCGCAGCGGGGGCAAGCATGGGGTGTCAGGGCTGAATCACGCGGCCGCAGCCGCATAATTCAATGCCGCTATTCTAGCGGTATTGCAGGAAGACGTTTTCTCGCCCGAACTGGTCACGCAAAGCTTGAATCAAGCTGTCGGCCGGGTCGATTCGCCACTGCTCGCCAAACTGCAGCAGGGCCTTGGCATCGGCGCCGGTGTAGTCCAGGGTGATCGGGCAGGCGCCGCGGTGGCGCTGGCACAACTCGCCCAGCCAGCGTAGCCGGTCGCCCTTGAGCGCCGCCGCCTGCACCTTGACCCGCAGGCTTTCGGCCAGGCCGGTACGTGCCTCCTCCAGGCTCATCACCCGCTTGGCGCGCAGGCGCATGCCACCGGAGAAGTCATCGTTGCTGACCTCGCCCTCCACCACCACCAGGGCATCGCTCTGCAACAACGCCTGGTTGCTGGCGAAGGCATCGGCGAACAGCGAGGCTTCGATACGCCCGGAGCGGTCGTCCAGGGTGATGAAGCCCATCTTGTCGCCCTTCTTGTTCTTCATCACCCGCAGGTTGACGATCAGGCCGGCGATGGTCTGGGTGTCGCGGGCCGGCTTGAGGTCGACGATGCGCTGACGGGCGAACCGTCGCACCTCGCTTTCGTACTCGTCGATCGGGTGACCGGTCAGGTACAGGCCCAGGGTGTCCTTCTCGCCCTTGAGGCGTTCCTTGAGGGACAACTCGCGGGCCTTGCGATGGTTGGCGTAGACATCCGCCTCGGGGCTGGCGAACACGCCGCCGAACAGGTCCATATGGCCGCTGTCGTGGCTGCGCGCGGTCTGCTCGGCAGCCTGCACCGCCTCTTCCATCGCCGCCAGCAGCACGGCACGGTTGCGGTCGATGTTGGCCTGGTAGGCCTTGATCTCGTCATGGAAGTGCGGGCCCAGACGGTCCAGCGCACCGCTGCGGATCAGTGCCTCCATGGTGCGCTTGTTGATGCGCTTGAGGTCGACGCGCGAGCAGAAGTCGAACAGGTCCTTGAACGGGCCGTCCTGGCGAGCCTCGACGATGGCCTCCACCGGGCCCTCGCCCACGCCCTTGACCGCGCCGAGGCCATAGAGGATGCGCTCGCCACCGGCGGCGTCTCGGGTGACGGTGAACTTGAACTCCGAGGCGTTCACGTCTGGCGGGTCGATGCGCAGCTTCATGCTGCGGCATTCCTCGATGAGGATGACCACCTTGTCGGTGTTGTGCATATCCGCCGACAGCACCGCGGCCATGAACGGCGCCGGGTAATGCGCCTTCAGCCAGGCGGTCTGGTAGGACACCAGGCCATAGGCGGCGGAGTGGGACTTGTTGAAGCCGTAGCCCGCGAACTTTTCCACCAGGTCGAAGATATTGCCCGCCAGATCGGCATCGATGCCGTTACTGGCACAACCCTCGATGAAGCCGCCACGCTGCTTGGCCATTTCCTCGGGCTTTTTCTTGCCCATGGCGCGGCGCAGCATGTCCGCCTGGCCGAGGGTGTAGCCGCCCATGACCTGGGCGATCTGCATGACCTGTTCCTGATAGAGAATAATCCCGTAAGTCGGCTTGAGCACCGGCTCCAGGCCCGCGTACTGGTAATCCGGGTGCGGGTAGGACAGCTCGGCACGGCCGTGCTTGCGGTTGATGAAGTCGTCCACCATGCCGGACTGCAGCGGGCCGGGGCGAAACAGCGCCACCAGGGCGATCATGTCTTCCAGGCAGTCGGGCTTGAGCTTCTTGATCAGCTCCTTCATGCCGCGCGATTCGAGCTGGAAGACCGCCGTGGTTTCGGCCCTCTGCAGCATGTCGTAGGTTTTCTTGTCGTCCAGCGGGATGAAGTCGACGTTGACCAGATCCTCTTCGGCCACGCCGGCCGCGCGCTGGTCGCGATGGATGGTTTCCAGCGCCCACTTGATGATGGTCAGGGTGCGCAAGCCGAGGAAGTCGAACTTCACCAGGCCGGCCTGCTCCACGTCGTCCTTGTCGAACTGGGTCACCAGGCCGGCGCCCTCCTCGTCACAGGCGATCGGCGCGAAGTCGGTCAGTTTGGTCGGGGCGATCACCACGCCCCCGGCGTGCTTGCCGGTGCCGCGCACGATGCCCTCGAGCTTGAGGGACATCTCCCAGATCTCGGCCGCCTCTTCGTCGACCTTGAGGAAGTCGCGCAGCGGCTCCTCCATCTCGTAGGCCTTTTCCAGGGTCATGCCGACCTCGAAGGGGATCATCTTCGACAGGCGATCCGCCAACCCGTAGGACTTGCCCTGCACCCGCGCCACGTCGCGGACCACCGCCTTGGCCGCCATGGAGCCGAAGGTGATGATCTGGCTCACCGCATTACGCCCGTACTTCTCGGCCACGTAATCGATGACCCGGTCGCGGCCATCCATGCAGAAGTCGACGTCGAAGTCGGGCATCGATACCCGCTCGGGGTTGAGAAAGCGCTCGAACAGCAGGTCGTAGGCCAGCGGATCGAGGTCGGTGATCTTCTGCACGTAGGCCACCAGGGAACCGGCCCCTGAACCACGGCCCGGGCCCACCGGCACACCGTTGCTCTTGGCCCACTGGATGAAGTCCATGACGATCAGGAAGTAACCGGGGAAGCCCATCTGGATGATGATATCCAGCTCGAAATTCAGCCGGTCGATGTACACCTGCTTCTTGGCGTCGTAATCCGGCGTGTCCTTGGGCAGCAGGACTTCCAGGCGCTCCTCCAGGCCGTCGAACGAGACCTTGCGGAAGTACTCGTCGATGGTCATGCCTTCCGGCACCGGGAAGTCCGGCAGGAAGTACTTGCCCAGCTGCACCTCGATGTTGCAGCGCTTGGCGATCTCGACGGTATTCTGCAGGGCGTCGGGCAGGTCGCTGAACAGCTCGGCCATTTCCTGCGGCGATTTCAGGTACTGCTGATCGGAGTAGATACGCGGACGGCGCGGGTCGTCGAGGATGCGGCCTTCACCGATGCACACGCGGGTTTCATGGGCTTCGAAATCGCTCTGCTTGAGAAAGCGCACGTCGTTGGTGGCCACCAGCGGCGCGCCGATCCTGTCGGCCAGGGCAACGGCGGCGTGCAGGTGCTCCTCGTCGTTGACCCGGCTGGTGCGCTGCACCTCGAGATAGAAGCGCTCGGGAAACACCGCCTGCCATTCCTGCAGCAACGCTTCGGCCTTGGCCGGCTCGCCATCGAGCAGCGCATGGCCGATCTCGCCTTCCTTGGCGCCGGACAGGGCGATCAGCCCTTCACTGGCCTCCTTCACCCAGTCGCGCTGGATGATCACCAGGTCGTTGCTCTGCCCGTCGCTCCAACCGCGCGAGACCAGCTCGGTGAGGTTGCGGTAGCCCTTGGGGTTCATCGCCAGCAGGGTCATGCGGGTCAGCGGGCCATCCTCGTAGGCGCTGGCCAGCCAGATATCGGCCCCGCAGATCGGTTTGATACCGGCGCCCATGGCGGCTTTGTAGAACTTCACCAACGAGCACATGTTGCTCATGTCGGTGACCGCGACGGCGGGCATCCCGGCCCCGGCCACGGCCTTGACCAGCGGCTTGACGCGAACCAGGCCGTCGACCAGCGAATATTCGGTGTGCAGGCGAAGATGAACGAAGGAAACAGCCATGAAGAAGCCCTGCAGGAAAAGCGACAAAACGCGGATTGTACCGTAACTGGAAAGCCTGACAGCGAGTGGTTGCACTCAACCGAAGGCGGCGGTTTCCAGCAGGCGGCGTACCGGCGCAAAGGAGCGCCGGTGAATGGGGGTCGGCCCCAGACGGGCCAGGGCCTCGAGGTGAACGGGCGTTGGATAGCCCTTGTGCAGGGCGATACCGTAGCCCGGGTATAGGGCATCGAGTTCGCGCATTTCGCGATCACGGCTGACCTTGGCGAGGATCGAGGCGGCGGCGATGGCCGGTACCTGGGCATCGCCGCCGATCACCGGTGCGCTGGGCACCGCGAGTTTCGGACAACGGTTGCCGTCGATCAGCGCCAGTTTCGGCAGCACGCCGAGGCCTTCGACCGCACGCTGCATGGCCAGCATTGTGGCGTGCAGGATATTCAGGCGGTCGATCTCTTCCACCTCCGCCCGGGCGATGCACCAGGCCAATGCCTTTTCGCGGATTTCATCGAACAGCTTTTCGCGACGCGCCTCGGTCAGCTTCTTGGAGTCGTTGAGCCCGAGAATCGGCCGCGCCGGGTCGAGAATCACCGCTGCGGTCACCACCGCGCCACAGAGCGGCCCACGACCCACTTCATCGACGCCGGCAACCAGTTCCTCGACGCTGGCGAAATCCAGGCCCAGCTGCATCAGTTGCGCCCCAGCAGGTCGAGCACCGCGGCGGCGGCGCGCTCGGAGGCACCGCGGCGCAGGGTGCGATGAATGGCATCGAAACCTTCGGTCTGCACCTCGCCGTCGACCAGCAGCGGCGCTACCGCCTGCGCCAGCGCGTCGGCGGTGGCCGCGTCCTGAATCAGTTCGGGCACCAGCAGCCGCTGGGCGAGCAGGTTGGGCAGCGAGATGTAGGGACTCTTCACCAGCCGCTTGAGGATGCTGAAGGTCATCGGCGCGACGCGGTAGGCCACCACCATGGGCCGCTTGTACAGCAGCGCCTCGAGGGTGGCGGTACCGGAGGCGATCAGCACGGCATCGCAGGCCGCCAGGGCGTCGTGGGAGCGGCCATCGAGCAGTTGCAGCGGCAGGTCGCGGCCGCCGAGCATCTGTTCCAGCTGCTGGCGGCGCTCCGGGCTGGCACAGGGCAGTACGAAACGCACACCAGGGCGCAACGAACGCAGGCGCTCGGCAGCATCGAGAAACAGGCTGCCGAGACGCGCCACTTCACCACCACGACTGCCTGGCAGCAAGGCGACGACCGGCGCGTCGCCTGGCAAGCCAAGCAGCTCGCGGGCTGCCGCACGATCGGCCTGCAGCGGGATGGCATCGGCCAGCGGATGACCGACGAAGCACACCGGTACCTGATGGGCCTCGTAGAACTGCGCCTCGAAGGGAAACAGGGTGAGCATCAGGTCGCAGGCATCGCGAATCTTCAGCACCCGCTTCTGCCGCCAGGCCCAGACCGAGGGGCTGACGTAGTGCACGGTGCGAATGCCGGCCTGGCGCAACCTGAGTTCAACGCCCAGGGTGAAATCCGGCGCATCGATGCCGATGAACACGTCGGGCTTGCGCTCGATCAGGCTGGCGATCAGCCGGCGGCGGCGCGACAGCAGCTCGGGCAACCGGCCCAGCACTTCGACCAGGCCCATGACCGCCAGGCGCTCCATGGGAAAATCGCTGACCAGCCCCTCGGCCTGCATACGCGGGCCGCCGACGCCGATGAACTCGACGTTCGGGTGCTGCACCTTGAGCGCCTGCATCAGGCCCGCGCCAAGAATGTCGCCGGATGCCTCGCCGGCAACCAGCGCGACACGCAATACCTCAGCCATGGTTCAGCGGGTGATGCCGCGGCTGGAGGTCAGGATCGAATCGCGGAAAACCGCTACCTCGGCAAACTGGGCCGCCACTTCTTCCAGCTCGACCAGCGCTTCCTCGATGGTGAAGCCCTGGCGGTAGACGATCTTGTAGGCACGGCGCAACGCCTGCATCGACTCGGCGCTGAAACCCCGGCGACGCAGGCCTTCGAAATTCATGCTGCGCGCTTCGGCCGGGTTGCCGGATACCGTGACGTAGGCGGGAACGTCCTTGCCGATCGCCGCGCCCATGCCGGCAAAGGCATGCGCGCCGATGTGGCAGAACTGATGCACCAGGGTGTAGCCGGACAGGATCGCCCAGTCGCCGATGTGCACGTGCCCGGCCAGGGCCACGTTGTTGACCAGGATGCAGTGGTTGCCGACCACACTGTCGTGACCGATGTGGGCATAGGCCATGATCAGGTTGTGATCACCGATGGTGGTTTCGTCACGATCCTGAATGGTGCCGCGGTGCATGGTCACGCCTTCGCGGATGATGTTGTGATCACCGATGACCAGGCGCGTAGGCTCGCCCTTGTACTTGCGATCCGGGGTGTCTTCACCCAGGGAGGCGAACTGGTAGATCTTGTTGTGCTTCCCGATTCGGGTAGGCCCCTTGATGATCACGTTGGGACCCAGCACGCAGCCCTCGCCAATTTCTACGTCGGGCCCAATGATCGACCAAGGGCCGACGACGACGTCGTCTGCCAGCTTGGCGCTGGGATCGATGATGGCGCGAGGGTCAATCAAACTCATAACTTGCGTTCCGCACAGATGATTTCGGCCGAGCACACTTCCTTGCCGTCGACCGTGGCCTTGCATTCGAACTTCCAGATGCTGCGTTTGCTGCTGAGGAACTTGGCCTCGAGGATCAGCTGGTCACCGGGCACGACCGGCTGACGGAAGCGTAGCTTATCGGAGCCGACGAAGTAGTAGAGGGTGCCATCGGCAGGCTTCACGTCCATCATCTTGAAGCCGAGGATACCCGCGGCCTGGGCCATGGCCTCGATGATCAGGACACCGGGCATGATCGGGTGCTCGGGGAAATGGCCGTTGAAGAATGGCTCGTTGACGCTGACATTCTTATAGGCACGAACGCACTTGCCCTCAAGATCCAGATCCGTGACCCGGTCCACCAGCAGGAACGGATAACGGTGCGGCAAGTACTCGCGAATTTCGTTGATTTCCATCATTTCCAGAGAAGCCCGTAATAAAAAGAAGAGAGCCAGCCATTGGCTCAGGCATCAGATGAGGCATTCCCGCTCGAGGTCACGGCAGCGAGCTGTTTTTCCAGCTGCTTCACACGCCGCGCCATGTCGTCCAGCTGGCGGATGCGCGCCACGCTTTTCTTCCACTCGGCTGCAGGTTGCATGGCGGTGCCCGACGAATAGGCACCGGGCTCGGTGATCGAGCGGGTGACCATGGTCATGCCGGTCACGAATACGCCGTCACACACATCGATATGGCCGACCATGCCAACGCCGCCGGCGATCATACAGTTCTTGCCGATCGAGGTGCTGCCGGAAATCCCGACGCAGGCGGCCATCGCCGTGTTGTCGCCGACCTGCACGTTGTGCGCGATCATGATCTGGTTATCCAGCTTCACGCCGTTGCCGATACGCGTATCGGACAGCGCACCGCGATCGAGGGTGGTATTGGCGCCGATTTCCACGTCGTCACCGATGCTCACGCCGCCGATCTGGGCGATCTTCTGCCAGACGCCCTTCTCGTTGGCGAAGCCGAAGCCTTCGCCGCCGATCACCGCGCCGGACTGGATCACCACCCGCTTGCCGATACGCACGTCGTGGTACAGGGTGACCCGGGGCGCCAACCAGCCGCCCTCGCCGATTTCGCAGCGCGCGCCGATCACGCAGTGGGCACCGACGGTGACCCCTGCGGCGATCTTCGCCCCCGCCTCGATGACCGCGTAAGGGCCAATCGCGGCACTCGGGTCGACCTGGGCACCCTCGGCCACCAGGGCGGTGGGATGAATACCCGGCGCAGCCTTGGGCTTGCGATCGAACAGATGGGACAGCGACGCATAGGCCAGGTACGGATTGGCGACGATCAGCGCATTGCCGGCGAAGCCTTCCGCGTCCGTGGCGGTCAGCAGCACGGCCGCCGCCTGGCAGCTGCCCAGGTGCTTGCGATACTGCGCATTGGACAGGAACGTCAGCTGAGACGGGCCGGCATCCTGCAAGGTTGCCAGCCCGTCGACTGTCTGATCAGCCGCGCCACGCAGGGTGGCGCCCAGCTGTTCGGCCAACTGGCCGAGGGTGAATACCGGTGTGGACATCATCAACGCATCTGGTTCATGCGCTCGATGACCTGGCGGGTGATGTCGAACTGCGGTTTGACATCGATGACCGCGCCGCGCTCGAGCACCAGGTCGAAGTTGCCATTCTTGATGACCTCTTCAACCGCCTTGTCCAGGTTGGGCTTGAGCTTCTTGAGCATGTCGCGATCGGCAACCGCCTTGGCTTCGTTCAGCTCCTTGGACTGGAACTGGAAGTCACGGGCCTTCTGCTTGAAGTCCAGCTCCAGACGCTCACGTTCGGCGGTCTGCATCTTCTCGCCGTCTTTGACGATGCGGTCCTGAATGCGCTTGGCGTCGCTTTCCAGGGTCTTGAGCTTGTTCAGTTGCGGGCCGAATTTCTTCTCGGCGTCGACGGCGTAGCGCTTGGCCGCATCGGACTCGAGCAGCGCCATCTGGTAGTTGAGCACGGCGATCTTCATTTCCGCGAAGGCCGGGGTGGCCAGCAGGGTGACGCTTAACAGAACCAATTGAGTCAACTTACGCACGGTGCAACTCCTGCAGAAAAACTGTCTTGGTGATTCGTGAGCAGACGCTTAGAACGTCTGGCCGAGGGAGAACTGGAATACCTGGGTATCGGCGTCGTCCGGCTTCTTGACCGGCATCGCCAGGCTGAAGCTCAGCGGGCCGAGCGCGGTGATCCAGGTAACGCCGACACCCACCGAGCTGGCCAGGTTGCCGAAATCGATGTCGCAACTGTCGCCACGGCGCTTCTGACCGGAGCTGCAGTCGGTGTCGAACACGTTACCCACATCCCAGAACAACGCGGTACGCAGCGAACGCTGATCCTTGACGAACGGCAGCGGGAACAGCAATTCGGCACCACCCTGGATCAACACGTTACCACCGAACGGCAGCGGATCCTGATCCGGGTCACGCAGCGTGCCCGGGTTGCTGCCGGTGCTCGGCGTACTGCGCGGGCCCAGACTGCTGTCTTCGAAACCACGTACCGAGTTGAAACCGCCAGCGTAGTAGTTCTCGTAGAATGGCAGCTTCTCGGTCGAGCCGAAGGCGCCGCCGTAACCCAGCTGCGTGTGGAAACGCATGGTGTAGGTATCGGTCAGCGGCTTGAACACCTGGCCACGGTAATCGAGCTTGTAGAACGACAGGTCACTGCCCGGCACGGTGGTTTCGAACACCAGGCTCTGGGAATGACCGCGGTTGGCCAGCACGCCACGGTTGAGGGTGGATTCGGACCAGCCCACGGAGGCCTTGAAGTTGACGTACTTCTCGCCTTCCTGACGGGTGAAGTCGAAGATCTCGTCGACGGTATAGCGACCGGTGTTGATTTCGTCCTGCTGTACGGTCAGGCCGTAGGTCAGGCGCGCGGTCTCGCTGATCGGGTAACCGATGTTGATGCCGGCGCCGAGGCTGTCGACCGAGTAGCTGGAGACGTCGACATCGAGCTCGTCGTAGTCGGTGGTGCGGTAGAAGGCGTTGTAGCCCAGGCTCACGCCGTCTTCGGTCCAGTACGGATCGGTGAAGGAGAAGTTGTAGCGGCTCTGGTATTCGCTGCGGGTCAGGCCGAGGCTGACGCGGTTACCGCTACCCAGGAAGTTGTTCTGGGTGATCGAACCACCCAGGATCAGACCGGCGTTCTGGGCGAAACCCACGCTCGCGGTGATCGAACCCGAGGCCTGCTCCTCGACGCTGTAGTTGACGTCGACCTGGTCATCGGTGCCCGGCACTTGCGGGGTCTCGACGTTGACTTCCTTGAAGAAGCCCAGACGCTCCAGGCGCGTCTTCGACTGGTCGATCAGGTAGGTCGATGCCCAGCCGCCTTCCATCTGGCGCATTTCGCGACGCAGCACTTCGTCTTCGGTCTTGGTGTTGCCGCGGAAGTTGATGCGGTTGACGTAGGCACGCTTGCCCGGATCGACGACGAAGGTGATCGATACCGAATTGTCTTCGTTGTGCGGCTCGGGCACGCCGTTGACGTTGGCGAAGGTGTAGCCCTCGTTGCCCAGGCGGCGGGTGATCAGCTCACTGGTGCTGGTCATCACCTTGCGGGAGAACACCTGGCCCTCTTTGACCAGCAGCAGCGCGCGGACTTCTTCTTCCGGCACCTTGAGGTCGCCGGACAGCTTCACGTCACGAACGGTGAATTTCTCGCCTTCGTCGATATTGACGGTGATGTAGACGTGCTTCTTGTCCGGCGTGATGGAGACCTGGGTGGAGGTGATATCCATGTTGATGTAGCCGCGGTCCAGGTAATAGGAGCGCAGGCGCTCCAGGTCACCGGAGAGTTTTTCACGGGCGTACTTGTCGTCGTTGCGGAAGAACGACAGCCAGTTGGTGGTCTTCAGCTCGAACAGATCCTGCAGGTCTTCATCGGCGAAAACCTTGTTGCCGACCACGTTGATGTGCTGAATGGCCGCAACGCTGCCTTCGTTGATGTTGATCTTCAGCGCCACGCGGTTGCGCGGCTGGGGAATCACTTCGGCGTCGATCTCGGCCGAATAACGCCCCTGGGCCACGTACTGGCGCTGCAGTTCGTTACGCACGCCCTCCAGGGTCGCACGCTGGAAGATCTCGCCTTCGGCCAGGCCGGACTGGTTCAGGCCCTTGAGCAGATCGTCGCTGCTGATGGCCTTGTTGCCTTCGATCTCGATGCTGGAAATCGACGGGCGCTCGACCACGGTGATGACCAGCACGTTGCCGTCGCGGCCCAGCTGAATATCCTGGAAGAAACCGGTCTTGAACAGTTCGCGCGTCGCTTCGGTAAGCGTGCGATCATCGGCCGACTCGCCGACGTTCAGGGGCAGTGCGCCAAACAGGCTGCCCGCGGAGACGCGCTGCAGACCGTTAACGCGAATATCGGAGATGGTGAAGGACTCGGCGTGAACTTCGGCGATCATCAATGCGGAAAGAACCGCAGGTAGCAGCAGACGTTTCATGAAGTCCTTTCTTATTCCAACTAACGATAAGAAATCAGTCGTGCGAGACGACAGATATATAATTCAGCTGAGCTCAGAGGCGACCAAGGTCGTTGACCAGAGCCAGCAGCATCACCCCGATCACCAGGCTGATACCAATCTGCATCCCCCAACCCTGCACCCGTTCGGACAGTGGGCGGCCTCGCACCCACTCGACCAGGTAATAAAGCAGATGTCCGCCATCCAGAACCGGAATGGGCAGCAAATTGAGAACGCCCAGGCTGATGCTCAGGTAGGCGAGGAAATTCAAAAAGTCCCCAAGGCCGGACTCGGCCGAAGCGCCCGCCACTTTAGCAATGGTTATCGGCCCGCTCAAGTTTTTTACCGAGAGCTCACCGAAGAGCATTTTCTTCAGTGAATCGAGGGTCAGAAGGCTCATCGTCCAGGTTCGCGCGCCCGCTTCGCTGACCGCTTCCAGCGGCCCGTAGCTGATTTCGCGGAGCATCTGCGCCGGCCATTGCGCCGGCGCCACGCCCGCACCGAGGTAGCCGGTGGCCGCCTCACCCTCGCCTTTCGCGGCCAGGGTAACGGGCACCTCCAGACGCTGACCATCGCGCTCCAGGGCAATGGCGACCGACTTGCCCGGCAGCCCGCGCACGCGGTCGACCAGCTCCTGCCAATCGCTCAGGGCTTGCCCATCCAGCGCCAGCAGGCGGTCGCCGATGCGCAGGCCGGCGGCCTGGGCCGGACCTTCAGGATCGAATTCGGCGAGCACTGGCGCCAGGCTCGGCCGCCACGGCCGAATGCCCAGCGAGGCGATCGGATCGGGCTCGTTGGCGCCACGCAGCCAGTTATCCAGTTCGACGCGATGCGCCGTATCCGCGCCGCCATCGGGGTGGCGCGTGGTGATCAGCAGCTCGCCGCTTTCACCGAGGCGGCGCACCAGTTGCAGATTGACCGCCGACCAACCCGTGGTGGCCTTGCCGTTGACCGCAACGATTTCCTCACCCGCCTGCAGGCCGGCAACCTGGGCCAGGCTGCCCGCCTCCACGGCACCGATAACCGGCCGCACCTGCTGGCTGCCGAGCATGGCCACCAGCCAGAAGAACAGCAGGGCCAGGGCGAAGTTGGCAGCCGGCCCAGCGGCGACGATGGCGAAGCGCTGCTTGACGGTCTTGCGATTGAACGACTGCTCGACCAGCTCCGGCGGCACGTCGCCTTCGCGCTCGTCGAGCATCTTCACGTAACCACCCAGCGGGATGGCGGCGATCACGAACTCGGTACCCTGGCGGTCATGCCAGCGCACCAGCGGCGTGCCGAAGCCTACGGAGAAGCGCAGCACCTTGACGCCACAGCGACGCGCCACCCAGAAATGACCGTATTCATGAAAGGTCACCAGCACCCCGAGGGCGATCAGGGTGCCGACGATCATATAGAGTGCGCTCATGCCACCTCTCCACGCTTCAACCACTGCCCGGCCAGTTCCCGCGCGCGGCGGTCGGCTTCGAGCACGGCATCGAGACAGTCCACCGCGACGACCGGCTGCGCCTCGAGAACGCCGCCAATGATACGCGCGATATCGGTAAAGCGAATCCGCCGCTCGAGAAATGCCGCCACCGCCACTTCGTTCGCGGCGTTGAGCATCGCCGGCGCACTGCCGCCAGCCTCGGCGGCCTCACGCGCCAGGCGCAGGCAGGGAAAGCGCACGTCGTCAGGGGCCTGGAAGTCCAGGCGCGCCACGGCAAGCAGATCCAGCGGCGCGACACCCGAGTCGATGCGCTGCGGCCAGGCCAGGGCGTGGGCGATGGGCGTGCGCATGTCGGGGTTGCCCAGTTGGGCGAGCACCGAGCCGTCGACGTAATCGACCAGCGAATGGATGACGCTCTGCGGGTGGATCAGCACCTCGACCTGTTCCGGGCGCGCATCGAACAGCCAGCAGGCCTCGATCAGCTCCAGGCCCTTGTTCATCATGCTGGCCGAGTCCACGGAAATCTTGCGGCCCATCGACCAGTTGGGGTGGGCGCAGGCCTGCTCGGGCGTTACCGCATGCAGCGACTCGGGCGTGGCCTGACGAAACGGCCCGCCGGAGGCGGTGAGCAGGATGCGCCGCACGCCGACCGGCTGCAGGCCACGGGCGTAATCCTGGGGCAGGCACTGGAAGATCGCGTTGTGCTCGCTGTCGATGGGCAGCAGCACCGCGCCGCTCTGGCGCACCGCGCGCATGAACAGCGCGCCGGACATCACCAGGGCCTCCTTGTTGGCCAGCAGCACCTTCTTGCCGGCTTCGACCGCCGCCAGGGTCGGCTTGAGCCCTGCCGCGCCGACGATGGCCGCCATCACCGCATCCACCTCGGCATGGGCGGCGACCTCGCACAGCCCGGCCTCGCCAGACAGCACCCGGGTATCGAGACCGGCCTGCTGCAGGCGCGCCTGCAGATCGGCCGCTGCAGCGGCATCGGCAACCACGGCGAAACGCGGACGGTGGATGACGCAGAGCGCCTCCAGCTCGGCCAGACGAGTGAAGCCGCTGAGGGCGAATGCCTGGTAACGCGACGGGTGGCGCGCGATGACATCCAGGGTGCTCAGGCCGATCGAGCCGGTAGCGCCCAGCACGGTAACCCGCTGAACCTGGCTCACCATGCGCCCCAGCCTGCCAGCCAGAGCAACATGGCGAATACCGGAACCGCCGCCGTCAGGCTGTCGATGCGGTCGAGCACGCCGCCATGTCCCGGCAGCAGGTTGCTGCTGTCCTTGATGCCGGACTGGCGCTTGAACATGCTCTCGGTGAGATCACCGACCACCGAAATCAGCACCACCAGCGCAGCGCCCGGCAGCGCCAGCAGAAACTGCTGGAGCGACCAATCGCGGTAGAAGCCCACCACCACCGTCAGCAGCAGGCTGAGCAGCAGACCGCCGACCAGGCCTTCCCAGCTCTTGCCGGGACTGACCCGCGGTGCCAGCTTGCGCTTGCCGAAGCGCTTGCCGGAAAAGTAGGCGCCGATATCCGCCACCCAGACCAGCGCCATCACCGCCAGGATCAGCCAGTTGGCCAGCTGCCACTGCTTGATCACCACCAGCCCTTGCCAGGCCGGCAGCAGAATCAGCAAACCGATCACCAGGCGCCCCGGCAGGCCGCCCCAGTAGCGGCTGCTAGCCGGGTAGTTGAGCACCAGAAAGGTCGCGAACGCCCACCACAGCACGCCAACGGCCAGCAGCCAGGGCGCCAGCGCAGGGGCGCCGTAAAGCAGATAAAGCAGCACCGCTACCAGCGCCCCATAGGCGATCCGCAGCGGCTGAGCGGAAAGACCCGCCAGGCGCGCCCATTCCCAGGCACCGAGCACGACCACGACGGCGATGAACAGCGCGAACGCGCCGCCTTCGAGCAGGAAGAAGCCTGCCAGGGCGATCGGCAGCAGGATCAGCGCCGTAATGATTCGTTGCTTGAGCATCAGGCGCGGGCCTCGGCTTCGACTTGTTCACTGGTTTTGCCAAAACGCCGCTGGCGCTTGGCGAAATCCGCCAGCGCTGCGCGCATGGCGTCGTGCTTGAAGTCCGGCCACAGCAGGTCGGAGAAGTACAGTTCGCTGTAGGCCATCTGCCAGAGCAGGAAATTGCTGACCCGATGCTCGCCGCCGGTGCGGATGCACAGATCCGGCAGCGGCAGCTCACCGGTGGCCAGGCAACCCTGCAGCAGGCGTGGGGTGATGTCCTCAGGCTGCAGGTGGCCGCCCTGCACTTCTCGGGCCAGGCGCTGGGCGGCCTGGGCGATATCCCACTGACCACCGTAGTTGGCGGCGATCTGCAGGATGAAGCGCTTTTCGCCGGCCGCGCCGGCGGTGGCCGCTTCGGCCTCACGCATGGCGGCCTGCAATTCGGGATGGAACCGCGAGCGGTCGCCGATGATGCGCAGGCTGATGCCGTTCTCGTCGAGCTTGCGCGCCTCGCGGCGCAAGGCGCTGAGGAACAGCTCCATCAGCGCACCGACCTCGTCGGCCGGGCGCTGCCAGTTCTCGCTGGAGAAGGCGAACAGGGTCAGCACTTCCACGCCGGAATCGGCGCAGACCTCGATGACCGCGCGCACCGCATCAACGCCCGCCTTGTGCCCGGCGACACCGGGCAGCAGGCGCTTGCGCGCCCAGCGGTTGTTACCATCCATAATGATCGCCACGTGCCGTGGAACGGCCATCACGGCACCGACTTTGCAATTGTCCATGGCGACTTCCTGGCCGTCAGACGGCCATCAGGTCCGCTTCTTTCTGCTTCACGGCGACGTCGATCTCGGCCACGAACTTGTCGGTCAGCTTCTGTACGTCGTCAGCAGCGCGACGCTCTTCGTCTTCGCTGATTTCCTTTTCCTTGACCAGATCCTTGAGCTGGCTCATGGCGTCGCGACGGATGTTGCGCACGGCAACACGGGCGTCTTCGGCGGCATCACGGGCCTGCTTGGTGAAACCGCGACGGGTTTCTTCGGTCAGCGCCGGCATGGTGACCAGCAGCAGCTCGCCCAGGTTGGTCGGGTTGAAACCCAGGCCGGAGCTCTGGATGGCCTTGTCGACCGCGCTGAGCATGCTGCGCTCGAACGCCACGACCTGCAGGGTGCGCGAATCCTTGACGGTCACGCTGGCGACCTGGTTCAGCGGGGTGTCCGCACCGTAGTACGGCACCATCACGCCGCCGAGGATGCTGGGATGAGCCTGACCGGTACGAATGCGGCTGAATGCGTGAGCCAGCGATTCCAGGCTCTTCTGCATGCGGGCCTGGGCGTCCTTCTTGATTTCGTTGATCATTCTTTACCTTCCTCGACCAAAGTACCTTCGGCGCCGCCCACCACGACATTGAGCAGGGCACCGGGCTTGTTCATATTGAAAACACGCAGCGGCATGTTGTGATCCCGGCACAGGCAGATAGCCGTCAGATCCATCACCCCCAGCTTGCGATCGAGCACCTCGTCATAGGTGAGACGATCGAATTTTTCCGCATGCGGATCCTTGAACGGATCGGCAGTGTACACACCATCGACCTTGGTTGCCTTCAGCACCACATCGGCGTCGATCTCGATACCGCGCAAGCAGGCGGCCGAGTCGGTGGTGAAGAACGGGTTGCCGGTGCCAGCGGCGAAGATCACCACCTCACCGGTTTTCAGGTGGCGCATGGCCTTGCGGCGATCGTAGTGATCGGTGACGCCGACCATGGAGATGGCCGACATGACCAGCGCCGGGATGTTCGAACGCTCCAGGGCGTCGCGCATGGCCAGGGCGTTCATCACCGTGGCCAGCATGCCCATGTGGTCACCGGTGACCCGGTCCATGCCGGCGGCGCTGAGCGCCGCACCACGGAACAGGTTGCCACCGCCAATCACCACCCCCACCTGCACGCCGATGCCGACCAGCTGGCCGACTTCCAGCGCCATGCGATCGAGCACCTTGGGATCGATGCCGAAATCTTCCGAGCCCATCAGGGCCTCGCCGCTGAGTTTGAGCAGAATGCGCTTGTAGCGCGGTTGACGACCACTCACCTGCTGAGCCATTACCATTCTCTCCTGCGGCGTAAGAAAAACCTGCGAACCGAGTGGCTCGCATATCGAGCGCTTCGACAGCGCTCACGACCGTGAGTGCCACCGGCACCGACCGTCGTCTCGAAAAAAATCCCCTTTGAAAAAGAGGCCGCGCGCGTGAGCGGGCAGCCTCTTCTGGGGCGCTAGCTAAGCAGTTATCACTGCTTGCTGGCAGCAACCTGAGCAGCAACTTCGGCAGCGAAGTCGGTCTCGGCCTTCTCGATGCCCTCGCCCACTTCGTAACGGACGAAGGAAACGACTTCGGCACCGGCTTTCTTCACCAGGTCGCCGACCTTGACTTCCGGATCCATGATGAAGGCTTGCTCGACCAGACTGGCTTCGGCCAGGAACTTGGCGATACGGCCCTTGACCATGTTCTCGACGATGTTTTCCGGCTTGCCGGCGATCTTCTCGGCGTTGAGCTGCAGGAAGATTTCCTTTTCCTTGGCAACCAGTTCCTCGGAAACCTGGTCCGCGGAAACAACGGCAGGGTTGGAAGCGGCAACGTGCATGGCCACGTGCTTGGCCAGCTCGTCGTTACCGCCCTTCAGGACCACCAGAACACCGATGCGGTGGCCGTGCAGGTAGGCACCAACGGTGTCACCGGAAACAGCGGTCAGACGACGGATGTTGACGTTCTCGCCGCACTTGGCGACCAGGGCTTCACGGGCGGATTCGCGCGAGGCGATCAGCGGAGCGGCTTCGGTCAGGTTCTTCTCGAAGGCTTCGTCCAGGCTCTCCTTGACGAAGGCCTTGAAGTCGTCCTGCAGAGCCAGGAAGTCGGTCTGCGAGTTGACTTCGATGATCAGGCCACGGTTGCCTTCGACGCGAACGGCGATGGAACCTTCGGCGGCGATGTTGCCAGCCTTCTTGGCGGCCTTGATGGCGCCCGAAGCGCGCATGTCATCAATGGCTTTCTCGATGTCGCCACCAGCGGCAACCAGGGCCTTCTTGCACTCCATCATGCCTTGGCCGGTACGCTCGCGCAGTTCCTTGACCAGTGCTGCAGTAATCTCTGCCATCTTGAAAATCCTCTCTGTAGGTCTTCAACATCACCCGCAGGGCGGGCGATCAAATCTGTGAGTGGCAAAAAGGGGGCCTAGCCCCCTTTTTGCGCAGCGCATAACACGAGATGCTCTGCGTTACCGCTTAGCCTTCGGCAGCTTCTGCAGCCGGCGCTTCTTCGACGAACTCTTCGGTAGCGCCGCCGGTGTTGCTGCGACCACGGATCACGGCGTCGGCCATGGCACCCATGTACAGCTGGATGGCGCGAATGGCGTCGTCGTTACCCGGGATGATGTAGTCAACGCCTTCCGGGCTGCTGTTGGTATCGACAACGCCGATGACCGGGATGCCCAGCTTGTTGGCTTCGGTGATCGCGATGCGCTCGTGATCGACGTCGATGACGAACAGTGCGTCCGGCAGGCCGCCCATGTCCTTGATACCGCCCAGGCTGCGATCCAGTTTTTCCAGATCACGGGTGCGCATCAGGGCTTCTTTCTTGGTCAGCTTGCTGAAGGTACCGTCCTGGGACTGTACTTCCAGATCGCGCAGACGCTTGATCGAGGCACGGATGGTCTTGTAGTTGGTGAGCATGCCGCCCAACCAGCGATGATCGACGAACGGCGAGCCGCAACGAGCCGCTTCTTCGCGAACGATCTTGCCAGCGGAACGCTTGGTGCCGACGAACAGGATCTTGTTCTTGCCAGCAGCCAGCTTTTCAACGAACGACAGGGCGTCGTTGAACATCGGCAGGGTCTTTTCCAGGTTGATGATGTGAATCTTGTTGCGCGCGCCGAAAATGTACTTGCCCATTTTCGGGTTCCAGTAACGGGTCTGGTGGCCGAAGTGCACACCGGCCTTCAGCATATCGCGCATATTGACTTGGGACATGATAGTTCCTTGATAAGTCGGGTTAGGCCTCCACGCATCCCAATTTCCAACCCTTGCGGGCACCCAGGAAATCGTGTCGATACGTGTGTGGGGTTAGGCTTTCGGGGGTCTACCCCGTAAAGCGGCGCGTTTTATACCACAGGAAGCAGCCGTAAGCTACAAGCAGCAAGCCATAAGCCGAGTGCCCGACTCCCTGAGCCACTCGAGTCTAGCTCAAGATCGGCGCCCTGCTTGCACTTGTGGCTTGCAGCCTGTGGCCTGCAGCTTAGAATGTCGTCCTTTATGGAGCCACCGAGATCACCATGACCGTCACCCTGAAGACGCCCGACGAAATCGAGAAAATGCGCATCGCCGGTCGCCTGGCCGCCGACGTGCTGGAGATGATCGCCGAGCACGTCAAACCCGGCGTCACCACGGACGAACTCAATACCCTCTGCCACAACTATATCGTCGAGGTGCAGAAGGCCATTCCCGCCCCGCTCAACTACGGCGCGGCACCGGGTCGCCCGGGTTTTCCGAAATCCATCTGCACCTCGCTCAACCACGTGGTGTGTCACGGCATCCCCAACGACAAGCCGCTCAAGGAAGGTGATGTGATGAACATCGACATCACCGTGATCAAGGACGGCTACTACGGCGACACCAGTCGCATGTTCCACGTCGGCAAGGTGCCGGAATGGGCCGAGCGCCTGTCGCGCGTCACCCAGGAATGCCTCTATAAAGGCATCGAAGTGGTTCGCCCCGGCGCGCGCCTCGGCGACATCGGCGAGGTGATCCAGAAGCACGCCGAGAAGAACGGCTTCTCGGTGGTACGCGAGTTCTGCGGCCACGGCATCGGCTCGGTGTTCCACGAGGATCCGCAGGTGCTGCACTACGGCCGCGCGGGCACCGGCATGGAGCTCCAGGAAGGCATGACCTTCACCATCGAGCCGATGATCAACCAGGGTCGCCCGGAAACCCGCGTGCTGGGCGACGGCTGGACCGCCATCACCAAGGATCGCAAGCTGTCCGCCCAGTGGGAGCACACCTTGCTGGTCACCGCCGACGGCTACGAGATCTTTACCCTGCGCAGCGACGACACCATCGCCCGCACCTCGGCCTGATACGAGCACCCACCTATAGATGAAGGAAGGCCGCCGCATGTCGCTGCCAGACGCCGAGTTATTCGATCGCGGCCAGTTCCAGGCGGAACTGGCACTCAAGTCCAGCCCCATCGGCGCCTTCAAGAAAGCCATCCGCCGCGCCCACGAGGTGCTCGATGCGCGCTTTCGCGACAACCGCGACGTGCGCCGTCTGGTCGAGGACCGCGCACGCTTCACCGACCAGATCCTGCTCGAGGCCTGGAGCCGCTTCACCTGGAGCAGCGAGGCGGAAATCGCCCTGCTGGCGGTGGGCGGCTATGGCCGCGGCGAGCTGCACCCCTATTCCGACATCGACCTGCTGATCCTGCTGGGCGGCGATGACCAGGAAACCTTCCGCGAGCCCATCGAGGGCTTTCTCACCCTGCTCTGGGACATCGGCCTGGAGGTCGGCCAGAGCGTGCGCTCGGTGGCCGAGTGCGGCGAACAGGCCCGCGCCGACCTGACGGTGATCACCAACCTGATGGAAAGCCGCACCATCGCCGGCCCCGAGCACCTGCGCGAGCGCATGCAGGAAGTGACCGCCACCGCCCACATGTGGCCGAGCAAGGCGTTCTACCTGGCCAAGCGCGACGAACAGAAGGCCCGCCATGCCAAGTACAACGACACCGAGTACAACCTGGAGCCCAACGTCAAGGGTTCGCCCGGCGGGCTGCGCGACATCCAGACCATTCTGTGGGTGGCGCGCCGGCATTTCGGCACCCTGAACCTGCACGCCATGGTCGGCCAGGGTTTCCTGCTGGAAAGCGAATACGCCCTGCTCGCCTCCTCCCAGGAGTTTCTTTGGAAGGTGCGCTATGCCCTGCACATGCTCGCCGGGCGTGCCGAGGATCGGCTGCTGTTCGACCACCAGAGCAAGGTCGCCGAGCTGCTCGGCTATCACGAGAGCGATACCAAGCGCACCATCGAGCGCTTCATGCAGAAGTACTATCGCGTGGTGATGGCCATCGCCGAGCTGAGCGACCTGATCAACCAGCACTTCGAGGAAGAAATTCTCCGTGCCGGCGACAGCACGCCGGCCAAGCCGCTGAACAGCCGTTTCCAGGTGCGTGACGGCTACATCGAGGTGACCCACGCCAACGTCTTCAAGCGCACGCCGTTCGCCATCCTCGAGATCTTCGTGCTGATGGCCCAACACCCTGAGCTCATTGGCGTGTGCGCCGACACCATTCGCCTGCTGCGCGACCACCGCCACCTGATCGACGACGAGTTCCGCCGCGACATTCGCAACACCAGCCTGTTCATCGAGCTGTTCAAGTGCGAGCAGGGCATCCATCGCAACCTGCGGCGCATGAACCGCTACGGCATCCTCGGGCGCTACCTGCCGGAGTTCGGCCATATCGTCGGGCAGATGCAGCACGACCTGTTTCACATCTATACGGTCGACGCCCACACCCTCAACCTGATCAAGCACCTGCGCAAGTTCAAGTGGCCAGAGCTGGCGGAAAAGTTTCCACTGGCCAGCAAGCTCATCGACAAACTGCCCAAGCCCGAGCTGATCTACCTGGCCGGGCTGTACCACGATATCGGCAAGGGCCGCGGCGGCGACCACTCGGAGCTCGGTGCCCTGGATGCCGAGGCCTTTGGCCAGCGCCACCACCTGCCCGCCTGGGACACCGGGCTGATCGTCTGGCTGGTGCAGAATCACCTGGCGATGTCGACCACCGCCCAGCGCAAGGACCTGTCCGACCCGCAGGTGATCAACGACTTCGCCGCCTTCGTGGGCGACCAGACGCACCTGGATTACCTCTACGTGCTGACCGTGGCCGACATCAACGCCACCAATCCGACGCTGTGGAACTCCTGGCGTGCCAGCCTGATGCGCCAGCTCTACACCGAGACCAAGCGCGCCCTGCGCCGCGGCCTGGAGAACCCGGTGGAGCGCGAGGAGCAGATTCGCCTGACCCAGAGCGCCGCCCTCGACACCCTGGTCAATGGCGGCACCGACCCGGATGACGTCGAGCAGCTGTGGTCGCAACTGGGCGACGACTACTTCCTGCGCCACAGCGCCGAGGACGTGGCCTGGCACACCAATGCGATCCTCCAGCACCCCGATGACGGCGGCCCGCTGGTGCTGATCAAGGAAACCACCCAGCGCGAATTCGAGGGCGGCACGCAGATTTTCATCTACGCGCCGGACCAGCACGACTTCTTCGCGGTGACGGTGGCGGCCATGGCGCAGCTGAACCTGAACATCCACGATGCGCGGATTCTCACCTCGACCAGCCAGTTCACCCTCGACACCTATATCGTGCTGGAAGCCGAAGGCGGCTCGATCGGTGACAACCCCACGCGCATCCAGCAGATCCGCCAGAGCCTGGTCGACACCCTGATGCACCCGGACGAGTACCCCAGCATCATCCAGCGCCGCGTGCCGCGCCAGCTCAAGCACTTCGCCTTCGCGCCTCAGGTGACCATCCACAACGATGCCCAGCGGCCGGTGACCGTGGTCGAGCTCACGGCGCCGGATCGCCCGGGCCTGCTGGCCAAGATCGGGCGCATCTTCCTGGATTTCGACCTGTCGGTGCAGAACGCCAAGATCGCCACCCTGGGCGAGCGGGTGGAAGACGTGTTCTTCGTCACCGATGCCAACAACCAGCCGCTGTCCGACCCCGAGCTGTGCGCCCGCCTGCAGCAGACCATCATCACCAAGCTGTCGGCCAGCAGCCCCAGCCCGGCGCAGATCAGTATCTGAATGCAGCGCGGGCCCGATTCGGGGCCCGCGCTGTGGGGGGTCAGATGCGGAAGCTGTCCACCAACTGCTTGAGCCGCCCGACCTGCTGATCCAGCTCGGTACAGGCGCTGAGGCTGGCCTGCAGGTTGCGCACACCGTCCTGGTTCAGGGTGTTGATCTCGGTGATGTCCATGTTCAGGCTTTCGATCACCGAGGTCTGCTCCTCGGTGGCGGTGGCCACGGACTGGTTCATGCCGTCGATCTCGCCGATGCGGCGGGTCACGCCACGCAGGTTCTCACCGGCCTGACCGCCGATGCGCACGCTGTCGTCGCTGAAGCGGCGGCTCTCGCTCATGGTCGTCACGGCATCACGGGCGCCAGCCTGCAGCTGCTCGATCATCTGCTGGATTTCCTGGGCCGAGCTCTGGGTGCGCTGGGCCAGGTTGCGCACTTCGTCGGCCACCACCGCGAAACCGCGACCCGCCTCGCCGGCACGCGCCGCCTCGATGGCGGCGTTGAGCGCCAGCAGGTTGGTCTGCTCGGAGATGCCCTTGATGACGTCGAGGATCTGCCCGATATCGTTGCTCTTCTCGCTCAGCAGTTCGATATGGTTGCCCGACGCCTGGATCTTGTCCGACAGGTCGCCCATCGAGCCCAGGGTGCGCTCGACCATGCCCTGCCCTTCCTCGGCATCGCGGCGCGCCTCGCTGGCTTGAATCGATGCATCGGCGGCGTTGCGGGCGATTTCCTGGGCGGCAGCGCCGAGTTCGTTGATCGCCGCGGCGACGCTGTCGGTGCGCGCCGCCTGCTCGCTGGAGTTGCCCATGGAGGCATTGGAGGCCTGCACCACGGTGCTCACCCGGGCATGCACTTCGCGGGTGGTCGAAGCCACTTCGCGAATCGACTCGTGGATACGCTCGACGAAGCGGTTGAAGGCCCCGGCCAGTTCGCCGAACTCGTCGCCGGAGTCGATCTTCAGGCGCTGGGTCAGGTCGCCCTCGCCTTCGGCGATGCCACTCATGGCATCGCTCATCAGGTGCAGCGGGCGCAGCAGAATGCGAATCAGCGCGCCGAGCAGCAACAGGATGGCGATTACCCCGATGACCGTGGAGGTCAGCGCCGAGATACGGAATTCGCGCAGCGCCGCGAAGGCCTTGCCCTCGTCGACCGACAGGCCGACGTACCAGCGTACCCCGGCCAGCCCCTGCACCGGCAGGAAGGTGACGATGCGCGCACTGCCATCGATGCCGACGGTGTTCTGCAGACCGGACTCCAGGCGCGGCGTCGCTTCGGGGTAGAGCTCCGGCAGCTTCTTGAGCACCAGGCTCTTGTCCGGGTGCACCAGCATCGTGCCCTTGTCGTCGACCAAGAAGGCGTAGCCCATGCCACCCAGGTCGAAGGAGTTGAGGATGTCGTCGATGGTCTGCAGCTTGAGGTCGCCGCCGACCACGCCCTGCAGGGTGCCGCCGACGCTGACCGGCCGGGTGATGGTGATCAGCAGGCCATCGCGCGGGTCGGCCGCCAGATAAGGCTCGGTCAGACCGGGCCCGCTGCTGCTCGCGGCACTCTTGTACCAGGGGCGCTGCCGCGGATCGTAGCCGGCCGGCAGCTCGCTCGGCGGAAACTGGGTGTAGGTACCGTCGTTCTGGCCGTAGTAGGCATACAGGAAGGCAGAGGCAATGCTGCGGTGCTGCAGGTTCCTGGCCAGCGGTGCCGGTGCGCTGTCGTCCTGCACCGATTCGGCCAGGTTGTCGAGCAGGTGCATGCGTCCGGAGAGCCAGTGCTGGATGTTGCCAGTGGAAACCTGGCCGACATCATTGAGGTAGTTGGCCAGGTTGTCGCGAATCGACGTGCGCTGCAGGTAGTCGTTGTACAGCGCGAAGGACGCGAAGGCCGCAATGACCACCAGGGAAGCAGCCAGCATGATCTTGTGGCTGAATTTGAGGGTGCGCATGAAGGAGCTCTCGCTTAAAGGGATGCCGGGAGGAATTACCTTCAGGCTATCGACCCAATGCGGTGCGGCTTTAGCGGGTTCTCGAAAAAACTGACCAACACGTCAGCCAGATAAATGACGACAGAAAAAAGCGCTTTTTCCAAGGGGCGCAAAGACAGCTTGTCGCCGGCATTTGCACCGTTTTCCCCAGCCAGGCGATGACACCCACCGCCGGGCAGTACGTGTCGCGCCGATAAGCAATTTTCCTGAGACCGCCCACGTGCTAGTGTCGACAACTTTGTCGTCGCCCCACAAAGGACCCGTCGGATCATCATGAACCACGCCCTCGCCCAGCTGCAGCCCTACCCTTTCGAAAAACTGCGTGCCCTGCTCGCCGGTGTCGCCCCGGCGGCGGATCGCTCGTCCATCGCCCTGTCGATCGGCGAACCCAAGCACCGCTCCCCAGCCTTCGTGGCCCAGGCCCTGACCGACAACCTCGATCAGATGGCCGTCTACCCCACCACCCAGGGCATCCCGGCGCTGCGCGAGGCCATCGCCAGCTGGTGCGCACGGCGCTTCAAGGTGCCGGCCGGCTGGTTTGACGCTGCGCGCCATGTGCTGCCGGTCAACGGTACCCGTGAGGCGCTGTTCGCCTTCACCCAGACCGTGGCGCAGCGCGACGTCGACGGCCTGGTGGTGAGCCCCAACCCGTTCTACCAGATCTACGAAGGCGCGGCCCTGCTCGCCGGCACCCAGCCCCACTACCTGCCGTGCCTGGCCGAGCATGGCTTCAACCCGGACTTCGACGCCGTGGCGCCGCAGGTCTGGCAACGCTGCCAGATCCTCTTCCTGTGCTCGCCGGGCAACCCGACCGGCGCCCTGATTCCACTGGAAACCCTGAAGAAGCTGATCACCCTGGCCGACCAGTACGACTTCGTGATCGCCGCCGACGAGTGCTACAGCGAGCTGTACTTCGCCGAGGAAAACCCGCCGCCCGGCCTGCTGACCGCTTGCGCCGAGCTGGGCCGCAGCGACTTCAAGCGCTGCGTGGTGTTCCACAGCCTGTCCAAGCGCTCCAACCTGCCTGGGCTGCGCTCGGGGTTCGTGGCCGGTGACGCGGAGATCCTCAAGGCCTTCCTGCTGTACCGTACCTACCATGGCTGCGCCATGCCGGTGCAAACCCAGCTGGCCAGCATTGCCGCCTGGCAGGACGAGGAGCACGTGCGCGCCAACCGCGACCTGTATCGCGAGAAGTTCGACGCCGTGCTGGCGATTCTCCAGGGTGTGATGGACGTGCAACGCCCGGACGGCGGCTTTTACCTGTGGGCCAAAACCCCAGGCGATGATGCCGAGTTCACCCGTGAGCTATTCGCCAAGGAACATGTCACCGTGGTGCCGGGCTCCTACCTGTCCCGCGAGGTAGAGGGTTTCAACCCGGGCGCCGGCCGCGTGCGCATGGCGCTGGTCGCGCCGTTGGCGGAATGCGTGGAAGCGGCGCAGCGCATTCGCCGCTTTATCGAAACCGCCTGAAGGCTGGGCGCTGAGGGCAGGCCACCGCCCTCAGCGTCACGGCATCATGCAGCCGTGCGGGTAACGGTCAGCACCACCGCTGCGATGCGTTCGACCTGCTCATAGCCCGGCTTGAGCAATTCCTCGCCGAACACGTCCGGATCCATCTCCTCGTACCGCCAGGCCAATGACGGATCTCCCAGGGTGCGTTTGACATAGGCCAGAAACGGATCACCCGCTGCGGTCATCGCCACCCCGGTATACAGCAGCAGGCTGCCACCGGGTGCCAGGCGGCCGATCGCGGCTTCGACGATGGCTTCGGAGAGCCCGGCCCCCAGCTCGCCGCCACCATCGCGGTAGGCACGGCTGTCGGCATCGAGCATGTACGGCGGGTTGGCGACGATCAGGTCGAACTCGCCGTCGACGTTTTTCAGCAGGTCGCTGTAACGCGCCTCGACGTTGCTCACCCCGGCCAGCGCCGCATTGATACGGGTGAATTCCAGCGCCCGCGGATTGATGTCCACCGCCAGCACCTGGGCGGCCGGTCGCGCCTGGGCGATGCACAGGGCACCCGGCCCAGCGCCGCAGCAGATATCCACCGCCCGTGACACCACGGCAGTCGACGGCATACCGAGAAAGGCGTCGATGGCGCGCACGAAGCGGTAGGTATCGGGGCCGAAGAACACGGCGTCGGCCTGCACGGTCGGGTAACGGGAATGCACGAACAACTTGCCACCAAGGCTGGACCAGCGCACCGCGCTGGCCAGTTGCTCGCCCTGCTGCTGCAGCACGCCACCTGCACGCATCAACTCGACCAGCTCGTCGCCCACGACCTGCGCTTCGAACGGTCGGCTCCAGCCGAATACGCCGGCCAGGTCATGGGCCTGCCGGTTTTCGGGGCGGGCATTGACCCGTTCATGGGTCAAGGGTGTACCAGTGACAAATCGATACCCCTTCTGCTCGAGAGTCTGGCCAAGGCTCAACAGCGCCTGTTGTTGTAGGGTGTTTTGCTCGCTGTGCATCGATGCCCCGCATCTGGTTATTGGAGATAGGCGTTGAACAGACGCGTGGCCAGCAACCCTGCCGGCGTGAAATGGCTGGCGGGCGACATCAGCTCGATCAGCTTGCTGGCTTGCTGCTGAGCCGGCATCGCCCGTAGCGTCGCGTGCAGCGCCTGGGCCTCGTCGTCCAGGCCCATGGCCTGATCGGCGCCCGCCGCTGCCGGGCGGCGACGTGGCCGGCCCCGGGTACGCGCGGGTGTCCAGCTACCGGCGATCCAGTCATGCAGCAGCTGCAACTCGTAGCTACTGAACACACCGAACATGGCGGCTCGGTCACCCTGTACCAATTGCCAGAAGCGACTGTTCTGCGGGTCTTCGTCGCGGCGGATCCAGCCACGCTTCTGCAAGGCTTCGAGAAAGGCACGTACCTGCCCCGGCTCGCTGAGCCATTCATTGACGGTGCGCCCTTCGATCCGGCAGTAATCGGAGTGCACTTGGGTGGCCACTTCGCGCTTGCGCTCGAGCATGGCGCAGACCTCGTCCTCGAGGTCGAAGGCGGCGATCACCGCAGTGGAGCCGATTCCCAGGTCGTTGAGCTGGTAGCCACGCAGCACGCGGCGGTAGAACGCATCGCGATCGCCAACTACCGGCAGGTTTTCCAGCACCGCCTGCACGGCTTTCTGGGCATGGCCGGTGCTGGCGTTGTCGATGGTCACGTGCAGCTGGAAGTAGTAGGGGTCGACATCCAGCTCGGTCAGCTCGTAGCTGGTGATCAGCAGGTGCAACGGCAGCTGTTCGTAGCCCAGGTTGTAGCCGATCACCTCGGGCAGGTAATCGTCGGCCAGATGGCCCAGTGCCAGTTGCTGGGCACCCTGCAGAAAGTGCTCGTCTTCCAGCTCGGCCAGCTCGTCACAGCCATGCTGAGCCAGCAGTTGCTTGTAGAGCACCACGTGGTTCATGGCCGGAACGCCGTCGCCCAGTTCTTCGAGGTAGGTGCGCAACAACGGGCGCAGGCGCAGCTCCTGCCAGTGCCTGAGCAGCCCGTACAGCCAGGCGCCGTCCACCAGCTTGGTGGGCGCCACATGGCGCAGGAAATACAGCGCATGGGCGCGATTATGGAAGTAGCGCCGTGGCGCACCCTGACGTCGCTCCTCCAGATACTGCCCATAGGCCTCGGTGGTGCGCAGCGCGGCGCCACGCATCCAGTCCAGAAGCGCTTCGGGCTGCGCGGGCACATCGCAAGGCAGTGCCTGGGCCTTGGCCAGCTGGCCATCCAGGAAGCTGCGCGCCTCGTTCAGCGCCCCCTCGTCGAGTTCGGGTTGCAAAAGACGCTCGTACAGGGTGCGGGCGGGGCCGGCCTGAAGAAAATTGCAGCTTTGGCTGGACGTGGTGAAGATCGGCATCAAAGTCGTCATGGTCGGAGCCTTGCGTGGGCAGTTCAGGAGCACCAGGAAAACGAGACGGCACTCGATCGATTCTTGGAGTGGCCGCGCATGCGGCGCGTCATGGCCTTATGAAATTGGGAGAGGGACAGACGAGAAAGATTCAATCTTCAGGATCAGCGGTCACCGGCATGGCACCGGCAGCTCCCGTGGCGCCAGCCAGAAAAAAGCCAGGCCGAGCATCGCTCGCCTGGCTGGTCGGTGGCCCTGCCCTACGGCAGTGAGGCTGGCCCTTATTCGGGTTTGCGCGCTGCACCCGAGCCGAGGTCGGCACCGGTAATCGAATCCAGGGTCGGATCCGAAGCGGTGCGCTTGGCCATCTGCAGAAGGGTTTCAGCCTGCTTGGCCGGCAGCATGACCTGCGCGGTACCGTCGCCACCGTCGACCGCCGGCTGCGGGCTGGCAACGAACTCCCACTGGTCGCCTTCGTTCCAGGGGCCACGGCGATCCTCTTCGCCCTGGGACATGTTGAAGTACACGCTGGTGAATTCCGGCACGCCCGGCAGCTTGCCTTGCGGGAAATTCGGCTGGATGGCGTGCAGCGCTTTCTCGAAGGACTTCTGATGCGCCAGCTCACGGGTCATCAGAAAGGCCAGCGCATCCTTGATGCCCGGGTCATCGGTCACGTTGATCAGCCGCTCGTAGATGATCTTGGCACGGGCTTCGGCGGCGATATTGGAACGGAAATCCGCCGTCGGTTCGCCGATTGTGTCGATGTAGGCCGCCGTCCAAGGCACCCCGGCGGAATTGGTCAGCGCCGGGCCACCGCCGTACAGCAGGGAGGTGATGTGCGAATCGTTGCCGCCCTCGGTCAGCGAGCGGTACAGCGCCGCCTCCTCTTCCACGGCTTCGGCCAGATCACCCTTGGCGCCCTTGTTGAGCATGCCGACGATCGAACCGATGATTTCCAGGTGGCTGAGTTCTTCGGTGGCGATATCCAGCAGCAGGTCCTTGCGGCCTGCATCGTCTTCAGCCAGGCCCTGGGTGAAATAACGCATGGCTGCCGCCAGTTCGCCCTGCGGGCCGCCGAATTGTTCGAGCAGCAAATTTGCCAGGCCCGGATTGGGGCCGGCAACTCTTACCGTGTATTGCAATCGCTTGTTATGTACGAACATGGACTGTTCTCCTCACCGGTAATCATTCCCTTCATGGTTCAGCTCCTCGCCCTCATCGGGCATGTAATACCGAATGCAAAAGTGCGCATCGAGTTCAAGCAAAAACAAATTTAACAATCAAGCGAAACGGCAATTTCAGGTGCGCCTGCGTCTTGCCGCTTCGCTTGATAGCGTCTCGCTTAATACCGCTGGCGAAAAGTAATGAACCTGTGCAGCAGCGGCCGTCTCGGAACATTACTTGCCTATAACTGCGAGATCCGACCATGACCACGAAACGCGAAAACCTGGTGAGCTGGCTGCGTGATGCCCATGCCATGGAACAACAAGCGGAGCAGATGCTGACCGCCCAAAAAGAGCGCCTGCACAATTATCCCAAGTTGCGCACGCGCATCGAAAAACATATCGAAGAAACAGTGGGCCAGCGCGAGACCCTGGAACGGGCATTGAGCCGCCTGGGTAGCGAACCCTCTACCTTGAAAGACCTCAGCGGCAAACTGATGGCGTTCGGCCAGGCCATGGGTGGCATGGTCATGAGTGATGAAGTCGTCAAGGGCGCCATGTCGGGTTATGTGTTCGAAACCCTGGAGATCGCGTCGTACACGGTGTTGATCGCGGCCGCCAAAGCCGCGGGTGATCCCCAGACCCAGCAGGATTGCGAAACCATCCTGCAGCAGGAAATCGCCATGGCCGAGTGGCTACGCGAACACCTGCCGGAGTTGAGCCAGGCCTTTCTGGACCGCTCCGACACGCCTGGCCTGGAGGCCAAGCGCTAACCGCCGGCCCGACCCGCCCAACATTGAAAGCCGGCGCATGCGCCGGCTTTCCACAGGGTTCTCAAGGCTGCTGATGGTGGCCGGGTGTGGTACCCGGCTCGTGGGTGCGAGTGATCTTGCTGACCTGCACGTCGGTCACTCGCCCCTTGGCCCCCTCGTTCTGCACGTGCTGCTGCGCCTGCTCGACCGTCATGGTCTCGGCGTCGGACGACACTTCCAGATGCATCGGTTGGTTGTCGCATATGTAATTGATCAGAAATATCTGCCCTTTCATGGTGATGCCTCGCTATCAGGTTGGCCTTGCCTCATGTCTGCACAAGGCTGTTTAACGATATCAATTCCAGTGAGATGCCAATATGCCAAGCACAACAATGCTGACTGTATATATGCGCCAGTGTTCGATAGATAACAACCAATAACGACGCGCAAAACAGCAGCACAATGACAGCAAGCGAAGCAGCCCCTTCATATACAACGCCTATACAACTTACTATCACAACACCATCATTTTTACCATTCATCGCCATCGCCACTTTTTATTCGAACATTCTGCATCGCCACCGCCTCGAACTTTTACCTGCCGCTGATGGCAGGCCATACCGAGAGGATAGAGAAATGGCTAATACCGGAAACAACAATCCAGGCAACTTCGCTAACGATCGTGAAAAAGCCAGCGAAGCCGGCAAGAAAGGCGGACAGAGCTCTGGCGGCAACTTTGCCAATGATCGTGAAAAGGCATCCGAAGCCGGTCGTAAAGGTGGCTCCAACAGCCATGGCGGACGATAAGCCTGGAGAACGGGAGGGATCCAACCCTCCCTTCTTCGACTAATTAACGAAGCGGTCTGCCGATGATTAAAAGACCGCTTCGTTAATCCCGTTTCCTTTATCAATTCATGCCAATCGACAGCGGACCACCGCCACTACCGCAAAGGGTGGTGACAGCCGCGGTCACGACTTATCAAGGAGTCATCATGAAACGCACAGGTGTATTGATCGGCGCAACCGCCGCACTGATCTTCGCTTTCGCTGGGCTGGCTCAGGCCGCCGACAAGGTCAGCGCCAATGACTTCGCCGAGGAAGCGTCGGCCAAAGGCATCGCTGAAATCGAGACCAGCAAGCTGGCGCTCGAGAAAGGCAGCCATGCCGAGGTCAAGAAATTCGCCCAAACCATGATCGATGATCACACCCGTGCCAACGATGAGCTCAAGGCACTGGCCGAGAAGAAGAACCTGCAGGTCTCCGATGACGCCGAGCTGATGAACAAGGCCAAGGCCATGATTCTGCAGGTGCGCGATGGTGAGAACTTCGACAAGGCCTACGCGAACAACCAGGTAGTCGCCCACGAACAGACCATCGAGCTCTACCAGAAGGCGGCAGCTTCCGATGATGCCGAAGTCAGCGCCTGGGCCAAGAAGACCCTGCCCAAGCTGGAGCATCACCTGGAGATGGCCAAAGAGCTGCAGAGCCAGACTCGCCAGTAATTTCCGCCCTGAGCCCGGTGAATGCCGGGCTCAGGCATGCTTGGAGATCACCATGACCGCGCGAATGGGCCTGGCGCTACTGCCCCTGCTGGCCATTGTGCCGCTGAGCGGCTGCATCGCCACCGAGAGTCATTCCAACGTCGGCATCGAAGGCGCTCCCGCCAAAGCCGATACCCGCCTGCTGGAAGCTGGCGCTGCAACCCTGCAATCCCATCCCCCGTCGCCGCCCTGAATGCCTACCTCGACGGCTTTCACTTCTATAACGGCAGGCAGGACGCACAGATGGAAGCCCATCATTACTGCTCCGTCCTCAGTGAAGAACTGATTCAGTGCGTGATCTACGACGGCAATGTCAAGGATGCCAAGCTGATGGGCGTCGAGTACATAATCAGCGAACAGCTATTCAAGACCCTGCCTGCAGAGGAAAAGACGCTCTGGCACAGCCACGTACATGAGGTGAAATCAGGCCAGCTGGTGGCCCCCGGTATTCCCGAAACCGCCGAGCACGCCCTGATGCGCAAGCTGGTGCGCACCTATGGCAAGACCTGGCACACCTGGCATACCGATCAGAAGAAAAGCCTGCCGCTTGGCGTGCCACAGCTGATGATGGGCTTCACCGCCGACGGCCAGGCGGACCCACGCATGGTCGAGGAGCGCGACCAGCGCTTCGGCATCGACAGCGCGAAAAAACGCCAGAACCGCGCCGATATCGAACGCCCCGAGGTGCTCCCCGGCGCCGATGCCTGGCAGAAGGGCAAGGTGTTCCAGATCGACGACCCCACCGGTGCCCATGTACATCATTGACCAGCCGTCTCGCTGTGCCGCCTTGTGGTCGAAGGCCGCACGCTCGGCACGATGGGAATGGCCATGATCAGGATCCATCATCTCGATTGCGGCTGCATGTGCCCGTTTGGCGGCGCGCTGTTCGACGGGTTCAGCAAAGGGCCCAGGGCTCATCTGTGCTGTCACTGCCTGCTGCTGGAGACCGATCGTGACGGCCTGGTGCTGGTCGACACCGGTTTTGGCGAGGGTGACGTGGGCGATCCGTCGCGGCTGAGCCGGATGTTTCGGCTACTCAACAACATCCAGTTCGATCCGGCACGCACGGCCGTTGCACAGCTGCGCAAGCTGGGTTTTCAGGCGGCGGACGTGCGCCATATCCTGCTCACTCACCTGGATTTCGATCACGCCGGCGGCCTGGCCGACTTTCCCAACGCCACGGTTCACCTGATGCAGGATGAACACGCCGCGGTTCAACAGTTGAGGGGCTTTCTGCCGCGCCGCCGCTTCGTACCAGTGCAATGGCGCGGAATCAGCCGCTGGCAGTTGTACCGTGAAGAAGGTGATCAGTGGTATGGATTCGAGTCGGTGCGCAGCGTGGTCGACGACGTTCTGCTGATTCCGCTGCGCGGCCATACTGCCGGTCATGCGGGCATCGCCGTGCGTGGTGAGGACGGCTGGGTGTTGCATGCTGGCGACGCCTATTTCTTCCGCCACGAGATCGGCCAGACGTCGCGCCGGTGCCCGCCCGGGCTGCGCCTGTATCAGCGGTTGATGGACACCGACCACGACCGGCGGGTGATCAACCAGCACCGTTTGCGTGCCCTGTCACTGGAGCAGCCGCAGCTGGCCATCTTCTGCAGCCATGATGCCCGCGAGCTGGCGCGCTACTCATAGGTCCACGCAGCGCCCCGTGAGCAGACAAGCGGGCCGTCAGGCCGTGCGGCACAACACCCAGTCGTGCAACAGCACACGCAGTTCGTCGAACTTCACCGGTTTGGCCAGGTAATCGCTCATCCCCGCCGCCAGGCAGCGTTCGCGGTCACCCGACTGACTGTGGGCGGTGATCGCCAGCACCGGCAGCTCGGCGCAGGCGGGCAACTGGCGCAGGGCGCGGCAGGTGGCGAAGCCGTCCATCACCGGCATCTGGCAATCGAGCAGCACCGCGTCGATGGGTTCACGCTGCAGGTACTCCAGCGCTTCGTTGCCGTTGTCCGCGGTGCGCACGCGGTAGCCGAGCTTGAGCAGCATGCCACGAATCACCAGTTGGTTGACGGCGTTGTCCTCGACCACCAGCACCGTGCACTGCTCGGGCGCGCGTACTGCGGTGCCGGCGCTGCGCCGCACCGTCGGCAGCTGCGCGGGCTTCTGCACGGGCAGCGCCAGGGTCAGGTCGAGACGAAAGATACTGCCGCCCGCACCGGCACGATTGGGCTCATAGGCGAGGCTGCCACCGAGCAGGTCGACCAGCTGGCGGCAGATGCTCAGGCCAATGCCCAAACCACCGTATTCGCGGGTCATCGAGGTATCGAGCTGATGGAAACGGCGGTACAGGTCGGTTTCCCGGACATTTTCCAGGCCGATGCCGGCATCGATCACCTCGATGCTCAGCGGCAGGTTGTCCGCCGCGGCCTGGGCCGTGCCGCGAACGCGCAGGCGCACCGTGCCCACCAAGGTGAACTTGATGGCGTTGTCGAGCAGGTAACCCAGCGCCTGGGCCAGCTTCTGGCCGTCGCCTTCGACCGTATCGGGCAGGCGCTCGTCGAGGTCCAGCTTGAAATCCAGGCCCTTGCCTCGGGCGCGGCCTTCGAAACTCGCGCACAGGCCGTCGAGCAGCCCACGCAGGCTGAAGGTTTCCCGCCGCGGATAGAGCCGGCCGGCCTGCAGCTCGGTGAGGGCGAGGATGTCGTTGACCATCTGCATCATGTCCCGCGCCGAGCGGGTCGCGGTCTTCTGGTACTGCTCCGCCTCGGGGTCCAGACGCAGGGTCTGCATCAGCTCCAGCGAACCGATCACGCCGTTCATCGGCGTGCGCAGCTCATGGGTCACGGTGGCCAGGAAGTCATCCTTGAGGCGGTTGCTGTCGGCCAGCTCGTGGTTGAGCGCCTCCAGCTTGGCACTGGCACTCTGCAGGATGCGCGCGCGCTCCTCCTTCATGGCATTGATGCGGTCGGCCAGGGCCAGGGATAGCAACGCCACCTCGATGGCGCTGCCGATCTGGCTGGCGTACATGGTCAGGAACGCGTTGGGCAGGTAGCCGAGCACCATCAGCGTGTTGATCACGCCGCCAAGCAGGAACGCCGCCCAGGCGAACAGGAAATAACGCGCCACCCGCATGCCGCGCCACCAGGCCAGCGCGCCGGCGATGGGCACCACCAGGGTGAACACCAGGGCCAGCACAGTGGCCAGGCGCAGCGACAGGGCATAGGTGGCGCACAGTGCCAACACCATCACCAGCACGCCCCAGAGCATGAGCAGCAGCAGGCTGCGGTCCACCCAGGGGCTGTGCTGGCGGGTGTGCAGGAAGCTGCGCGCGAACTGGCAACCGAACAACGCCGTCGCACCAATCAGGAACGGCGTGGCCGCGTTGGCCCACCACGGGCTGTCAGACCACAGGAACTCGATGCCGGCGCCATTGACCGACACCTGGTAGAGGCCGAACGAGGCGATGTAGAAGATGTAATACAGGTAGCTGGTGTCGCGTACGCTGATGAAGATGAACAGGTTGTAGATCAGCATCACCAGCAACACGCCATAGATGATGCCCAGCACGTAGATGCGCGCCGGCTGCTCTTCCAGGTAGGTGGTCGGCGACCACAGGCTCAGCGGCGCCTGGATCGACCCCTGGCTTTCCAGGCGCAGGTAGACGCGGCGCACCTGCTCGGGCTGGAAGTCGAGGGTGAACAGGTAATTGTTCTGGCGGATTTCGCGACTGGAGAACGGCAACGCATCGCCGGTGCGATGGCTCAGGTGAAAGCGGCCATCGGCAGCCTCTTCGTAAAGTTCCAGGTGGTCCAGCGGCGGATAGGCCAGCTCCAGCAGCCAGCTTTGCGGATTGCCGCTGGCCGTGCCCTGGGGCCGATACTGCAGATCGATGCGCAGCCAGAACGCCGAGCGCGAATAGCCGGCGTTCAGCACCGCCTTGTCGTGCTGCCGGAAGCTGCCCTGCAGGGCGCTGGAGCTGACGTCATCGATGGTCTTGTCGCCGCGCACGTCCTCGAACACCGCCATGTGTTCGCCGAGCGGCAAGACGCGGGTGCGCTCGTCGAAGACCGCCGGGCCGGCGCCACTGGCCAGCAGCGGACAAAGCGCCAGAAGAAGGATCAGGAAGAAACGCATGCAGCCCCGCAGATGACCCTGTTGTGCCGCATCGCGAGGCCCCACGCCGTCGAAATGATGCAGCCGTTCACGGCTCGACATATGTATGAATGCCGGCAACTCTATGGGGGCCGAACGCGCATCGCAAGCACCATGACGACCGGACGTCAGCTCAGGGCGCCGGCAGACTCAACAGGGCCTTGGCGATGGCCTCGGCCAGGTACTGGATGGAGAACACGCCGCCGTGGGTCCAGGTGTCGGGCATCGCCGCGAAACGGTCGGCGCGCACGAACGGCATGGCCCGCCACTCACGCGTGGCGAATAGTTGCGCCTGCCCGGCGAACGGCTCGATATACAGCACCACGCCCTCCTCGATGCTCGCCAGCGCCTGCACCGGCACCACCGCCTCGCGCGGTTGCGGGTAGGCGGGCTGCAGGTGCAACTGCTGCAGGGCGTGCTCGATCATCGACTCGCCGCCGTCGACACGCACCGCGCTCGGCGAGGTGAAGCGGATCACCGCGACCTTGGGCAGGTGCCCGCGAAAATGCTCGACCAGTTGGCGATGCAATTCATCGACCTGCACCTGCATGGCCGCCAGTTCGCGCAGCGCATGATCCTCGCGGCCGAAGCGCTGGGCCAGGGCCAGGTAGTCGTCACGGGCGACCAGGTAGCTGTCGTGTTCCTGGGACAGGCTGCCATAGGCGGTGACCGGGGCAATGTGCGCCAGCTGCGCACGCATGCCCTCCAGCGGCTCGCCGATGACGATCAGGTCCGGCTTGAGTACGGCCAGTTGTTCGAGATCCGGCGCGCGCCGCGATCCCGCGCTGGGCACCCAGGCCGGTAGCGGCGGGCGCGCCACCTGGGCGCGGTACCGATCGGCATCGGCCACGGCCACCGGCGTGATATCGAGCTTGAGCAGGTGTTCGGTGGCCTCCCAGCTCAGCGCCACCACCCGCGGCTCGGCCTTGACCAGACCCGGCAGCAGGCAGAGCAGCAACGCGACACCACGCAACAGATTGTTCATGCCAGGCGCCTTCTGCCCTTACCAATGAATAACAGTGCACGCCTGGCGATCCACAGGCACGCCATCGTACAAACACCCCTCCCCGGGCTCAAGGCCCTAGGGCCTGTTAACACTTCGGCACGACCGCGCCGGAGCCCGTTTTGCCGCGAGGCAAGGGCCGCGCCCGCTCCCTGCGGGCTTGCGGCATTTCCCACATCCATGTGGGTCACACAGCCGCGAAGTTTAGCGGGCTAAATGAGCCGGCGAGAAACGCCGCATCGCGGCAAAACGGGCCCTAGCGTAGCCGGCTACGGCAGCCGCGACCCAACCGCCGACCGGGCCGGCCTCATCGTTGCCCATAAAATGTTAAGCTCGCGCCCCATCCAAATGCCGCCTGCCATGTGCCGGTGCGAGCCCGATCAACCCGGTACCGCGGCCACCGCCGTACCCGTAAACCGGAACCCGCGACACAGATGATCGACTTTGGCCTCCCCGATTACCCCCGCAGCACCGCCCGCCTCGCCCCGTCGCGCCCGGTGGTGCTGTGCCTGTCCGGCCATGACCCGAGCGGCGGCGCCGGCCTGCAGGCCGACATCGAAGCGCTGCTCGCCCAGGGCTGCCACGCGGCCCCGGCGGTCACCGCGCTGACCGTGCAGGACACCGTCGACGTCAGCGACTTCCGGGTACTGGATCGCGACTGGGTACTGGCCCAGGCCCAGGCGGTGATCGCCGACATGCCGGTGGCGGCGGTCAAGCTGGGCATGCTCGGTTCGGTGGAGATGGTCGACACCGTGCTGATGATCATGGACCAGCTGCCCGGCGTGCCGCTGGTCTGCGACCCGGTGCTGCGTGCCGGTGGCGGCGGCGCCCTGGGCAAGGAAGACGTCGGCTTTGCCATGCGCGAGCGCTTGTTCGCCGCCTCCACCATCGCCACGCCGAACCTGCCCGAAGCGCGCATTCTCGCCGAACTGCCGGATGGCAGCGCGGATCAGTGCGCCGAAAAGCTGCTGCCGTACATCGAACACCTGCTGATCACCGGCGGCCATGGCGACGAAAGCGAGGTCCACAACCGCCTGTACCTGCGTGATGGCAGCCGCCATGACTTCACCTGTGCCCGCCTGCCAGGCAGCTACCACGGCTCGGGCTGCACCCTGGCCAGCACCCTGGCCGGTCGCCTGGCCCTCGGCCAGGACCTGATCGGCGCGGTGCAAATCGCCCTGGACTACACCTGGCGCACCCTGCGCGACGCCGAGCAACCCGGCCGTGGCCAATTCGTGCCACGCCGCCTGCCGCTGGATCTCAGCTGATGGCAGCGCCCGGCAAACTGCGCGGTCTCTACGCCATCACCGACAGCGCGCTGCTCGCCGGCGGCAAGCTGCTGCCCTATGTGGAGGCGGCCCTGGCCGGCGGCGCACGCCTGCTGCAGTACCGCGACAAGTCCACCAACGAGGCCCGTCGCCTGCGCGAAGCCGAAGCGCTGCGCAGGCTGTGCGAGAATTATCGCGCCACGCTGATCATCAATGACGACGCCGAGCTGGCCGCCCGCCTCGGTGTCGGCCTGCACCTTGGCCAGCAGGACGGTTCGCTGGCCGCCGCCCGCGCCCTGCTAGGCCGTCAGGCGATCATCGGCGGCACCTGCCACGCCCAACTGGCACTGGCCGAGCAGGCGGCCGGCGAAGGCGCCAGCTACGTGGCCTTCGGCCGCTTCTTCAACTCACTGACCAAACCCGGCGCCCCGGCCGCCAGCCTCGACCTGCTCGCTACCGCCAGGGCCCGCGTGGCGCTACCGATCGTCGCCATCGGTGGCATCGATCTGCACAACGCCGCCCCGCTGATCGAACGCGGCGCCAGCATGGTGGCCGTGATCCACGCCCTGTTCGCCGCCGATTCGCCCGCCGAGGTCGAGCGCCGCGCGCGCGCCTTCGGCGCCCTGTTCGAATCGAACTGACTGACCTTTCAGGAGACCCCCATGTCCCGCTCCGAAACCCTTTTCGCCAACGCCCAGAAACACATTCCCGGCGGTGTGAACTCACCGGTGCGCGCCTTCAAGAGCGTGGGTGGCACACCGCTGTTCTTCAAGCACGCCGAAGGCGCCTACGTCACCGACGAAGACGACAAGCGCTATGTCGACTACGTAGGCTCCTGGGGCCCGATGATCCTCGGCCACAGCCACCCCGAGGTGCTCGACGCGGTGCGCCGCCAGCTTGACCACGGCCTGTCCTACGGCGCACCGACCGCCATGGAAACCGAGATGGCCGATCTGGTCTGCTCCATCGTGCCGTCCATGGACATGGTGCGCATGGTCAGCTCGGGCACCGAGGCGACCATGAGCGCCATCCGCCTGGCCCGTGGCTACACCGGACGAGACGCCATCATCAAGTTCGAAGGCTGCTACCACGGCCACTCCGACAGCCTGCTGGTCAAGGCCGGCTCCGGCCTGCTGACCCAGGGCGTGCCGAGCTCGGCGGGCGTGCCGGCGGACTTCGCCAAGCACACCCTGACCCTGCCGTTCAACGACATCGCCGCGGTCGAGAAGACCCTGAGCGAAGTCGGCGGCAGCGTGGCCTGCATCATCGTCGAGCCGGTGGCCGGCAACATGAACTGCGTGCCACCGGCGCCGGGCTTCCTCGAAGGCCTGCGCGAGCAATGCGACGAGCACGGCGTGGTGCTGATCTTCGATGAGGTGATGACCGGTTTCCGCGTCGCCCTCGGTGGTGCCCAGGCGCACTATGGCGTCACCCCGGATCTGTCGACCTTCGGCAAGATCGTCGGCGGCGGCATGCCGGTGGGCTGCTTCGGCGGCAAGCGCGCGGTCATGGAACGTATCGCCCCGCTCGGCCCGGTCTACCAGGCCGGTACCCTGTCGGGCAACCCGCTGGCCATGGCCGCCGGCCTGACTACCCTGAGGCTGATCAGCCGCCCGGGCTTTCACGCCGAGCTCACCGACTACACCAGCCGCCTGCTGCAAGGCCTGCAGGATCGCGCCGATGCCGCCGGCATCCCGTTCGTCACCACCCAGGCAGGCGGCATGTTCGGCCTGTACTTCAGCGGCGCCGACGATATCGTTACCTTCGATGACGTGATGGCCAGCGATGCCGAGCGCTTCAAGCGCTTCTTCCACCTGATGCTCGAAGGCGGCGTATACCTGGCGCCAAGCGCCTTCGAGGCCGGTTTCACCTCCATCGCCCATGGCGAGGCCGAGCTGAAACTGACCCTGGACGCCGCCGAGCGCGCCTTCGCCGCCCTCAAGCAGGGGTGACCGACCGGCGCCGTTCGGCGCCTGGGGTGAACGGCAGGTGGCCCGAGCGGTTCTTTGCTAGGCCACCACCGCACATCGACGCGTTATATCAGGCACCGGTGAGACCGCCCTTGCGCCAGCTCGGGGCAGAAAAGCCGGCAAACACTTTGTAAGAACGGTGCTGCTTATTTCATAATGTGATGCCGAGCCCATTTGGCCTCGTCATTCATCCACCTGTCAGCCTGTCGAGGTATCCGGATCTTCATGAAGCGCACCGGCCGCACCCTGTCCCTGGGCTGCCTGTTGCTCCTGCTGCCAACGCTCGGCGTGGCGGATGGAAACTCATTGCTGATCCCGGCGACCGGGAGCTGCTCGCTCAACGTCGCCCCCGAAGACCTGTCCGCCGCGCTGCAAGCCTGCCAACAGAGCGCCGAAGGCGGGGATGCCCAGGCCCAGTACGAGCTGGGCGAGTTCTACTACGAGGGCCGCGCCGGCGAGCGCGACCTGCCCCAGGCGCTTAACTGGTTCGAACACGCGTCCCTGCAGGGCCATGCCCAGGCGCAGTATCGCCTGGGCATGATGTTCTTTCGCGGCGAAGGCGTGGCGGCCAACAAGGTGCAGGCCTACATCGTGCTGAAGATGGCCGCGGTCAACGGCTCGGATGAAGCGATGGACGGCGCCGACGAGGTGGCCATGCAGATGCCCCGCGCCGAGCAGGAAGTCGCCACCCAGGTGCTGGGGCAGATCTTCCGCAACTACCTGCAGGAACTGCAGGCCGCCGACAGCCTGTCGCCGTTCGCCCCGCTGAAATAGTCCCCCATCGCCTGATCGGCAGACGTGCAACTCGCGTCAGGCGTTTCAGCCTGCAGCTTGTGGCCTGCAGCATGCCGCCATCATTTCTCCGGCAGGGGTGGCATCGGGAACGGCATCACATTGCCGCCGCCCTTGGCTTCACTGATCTTCGGCGTGCCGAGGCGCTCCACCTCGTCGATACGCACGATCGAATGCATCGGCACGAAGCTGCGCACCACGCCGTCGAACTGCGCCTTGAGCTTCTCCTCGCTGGGATCGACCACCAGTTGCGAGCGCTCACCGAACACGAATTCCTCGATCTCCAGAAAGCCCCACAGATCGCTCTGGAAGATCTGCTTGGCGTACATCTCGTACACCTGGCCCTGATTGAGAAAGATCACCTTGTAGATGGGGTCGCGCTTGGTCATGGAGACTCGAAGTCAGGAAAAACGGGGCGCGCAGGATAGCACAAGGTCAGAAGCTGCAAGCTAACGCCCCCACCGCGCCCCACCAGGCATCCCACGTAGGACGTGGCCTGGCAGCACGATGATCGTTCAAGACGCCAATGGCGTACGGCTGCGTGAACGCAGCGCCGCCTGGTACACCCTACACCTGTAGCCTGTAGCCTGTAGCCTTTAGCCCTACGCCTGTAGCCTGTAGCCCGCCGCTCCCCTATAATGCGCGGTCATTTTTTAACCACCGCCGACGAATCGCCATGACCAAGAAGCTCTATATCGAAACCCACGGTTGCCAGATGAACGAGTACGACAGCTCGCGCATGGTCGACCTGCTGGGCGAGCATCAGGCCCTGGAGGTTACCGATCGGCCGGAGGATGCCGACGTCATCCTGCTCAACACCTGCTCGATCCGCGAGAAGGCCCAGGACAAGGTGTTCTCCCAGCTCGGCCGCTGGCGCGAGCTGAAACTGGAGAACCCCGACCTGGTGATCGGCGTCGGTGGCTGCGTGGCCAGCCAGGAAGGCGCGGCGATCCGCGACCGCGCGCCCTACGTCGACGTGGTCTTCGGCCCGCAGACCCTGCACCGTCTGCCGGAGATGATCGACGCCGCCCGGGTGACCAAGACCGCCCAGGTGGACATTTCCTTCCCCGAAATCGAGAAGTTCGACCGCCTGCCAGAACCCCGTGTGGACGGCCCCAGCGCCTTCGTCTCGGTGATGGAAGGCTGCAGCAAGTACTGCACCTTCTGCGTGGTGCCCTACACCCGTGGCGAGGAAGTCAGCCGGCCGCTGGACGATGTGCTCGGCGAGATCATCCACCTGGCCGAAAACGGGGTGCGCGAAGTGACCCTGCTCGGCCAGAACGTCAATGGCTACCGCGGCGAAACCCGTGACGGCGGCATCGCCGACTTCGCCGAACTGCTGTACCTGGTGGCCGCCATCGACGGCATCGACCGCATTCGCTATACCACCAGCCATCCGCTGGAATTCTCCGACGCGCTGATCCGCGCCCACGCCGAGATCCCGGAGCTGGTGAAATTCCTCCACCTGCCGGTGCAATCGGGCTCGGACCGCATCCTGGCGGCCATGAAGCGCAACCACACCGCCCTGGAATACAAATCGCGCATCCGCAAGCTCAAGGCCGCGGTGCCGGACATCGTCATCAGCTCGGACTTCATCATCGGGTTCCCCGGCGAGACCGAGAAGGATTTCGAGCAGACCATGAGACTGGTGCAGGACGTCGGCTTCGACTTCTCCTACTCCTTCGTCTACAGCGCGCGCCCCGGCACGCCGGCGGCCGACCTGGTCGACGACACCCCGGAAGCCGTCAAGAAGCAGCGCCTGCAGATCCTGCAGAACCGCCTAAACCAGCAGGGCTTCGAGAACAGCCGGCGCATGGTCGGCAGCGTGCAGCGCATCCTGGTCAGCGACTTCTCGAAAAAGGATCCGGGCAAGTTGCAGGGCAAGACCGAGAACAACCGCTTCGTCAACTTCCCGTGCGACAACCCGCGCCTGATCGGCCAGTTCGTCGACGTGCATATCGACGAGGCGCTGCCGCACTCCTTGCGTGGCACCCTGATCGAACGCCATTGAACAAGCAGCCGGCTGCCCGCATATCAGCGATGACGCGCCAGGCGTAGCGCGGCTGTCGGCCGCGCTTTCACTCGTCCCTGGCTAGCGCTATTCTCTCCCTTCCATTCAGCGACGGCGGCCATAAAACGACCTTGAATACCACCTCGACACCTCATCGCTTCACCCTCGAGCCCTTCGAAGCCAAGCGCTTCGCCAACCTCAGCGGGCAATTCGACGAGCACCTGCGCCTGATCGAATCGCGCCTGGGCATCGAGATCCGCAACCGCGGCAACCAGTTCGAGCTGCTGGGCGAGCCCGGGCAGACCACCTCGGCCGAGAACCTGCTGCGTCGCCTGTACCGGGAAACCGACAGCACCGAGCTGTCCCCGGACATGGTGCACCTGTTCCTGCAGGAATCCGGTATCGAGGAACTCAACAGCCCCAGCAGCCACGGCGATGTCGCCCTGCGCACGCGCAAGGGCATGATCCGGCCGCGTGGCGCCAACCAGCAGCGCTACGTCAAGGCGATCCTCGACCACGACATCAACTTCGGCATCGGCCCGGCCGGTACCGGCAAGACCTATCTGGCTGTCGCTGCTGCGGTGGACGCCCTGGAGCGCGAGCAGATTCGTCGCATCCTGCTGGTGCGCCCGGCGGTCGAGGCCGGCGAAAAACTCGGCTTCCTGCCCGGTGACCTGTCGCAGAAGATCGACCCCTACCTGCGCCCGCTCTACGATGCCCTGTACGAGATGCTCGGCTTCGAGCAGGTGGCCAAGCTGATCGAGAAGCAGGTGATCGAGGTCGCGCCGCTGGCCTACATGCGCGGCCGCACGCTGAACAACAGCTTCATCATTCTCGACGAGAGCCAGAACACCACCATGGAACAGATGAAGATGTTCCTGACCCGTATCGGTTTCGGCTCCACCGCGGTGATCACCGGCGACGTCACCCAGGTCGACCTGCCCCGCGGCACCAAGAGCGGCCTCAAGCACGTCATCGAAGTGCTCAGGGACGTACCGGGCATCAGCTTCACCCACTTCCTGCCCAAGGACGTGGTGCGCCACCCGCTGGTGCAGCGCATCGTCGAGGCCTACGAGCGCTTCGATGCCGAGCACCAGCCGTTCGACCGCCGCCCGGCGGACAACGACCCGGGAGCGCGTTCCGAGCCATGATCGAACTGGACCTGCAGGTCGCCAGCGTTGCTGGCCGCCTGCCCGCGCAGGCCGATTTCCAGGCCTGGTGCGCGATCGCCCTGCGCCAGCGCAGCGCCGACTCGGAATTGACCATCCGCCTGGTGGACGAAGCCGAAGGCCGCGAGCTCAACCACACCTGGCGCGGCAAGGACTACGCCACCAACGTATTGTCCTTTCCGGCCGACGTACCGGACGAGTTACTGGATATCCCGCTGCTTGGCGACCTGGTGATCTGCGTGCCGGTGGTCGAGCGCGAGGCCGTCGAGCAAGGCAAGACCTTGGATGCGCACTGGGCGCATCTGGTGATACACGGCTGTTTGCATCTCCTGGGCTACGACCACATCGAGGATGAGGAAGCCGAGGAAATGGAAGCGCTGGAACGATTATTGCTCGCCGAGCTGGGTCATCCCGACCCCTATGCCGGCGATGAATGACTATAGGGATCCCGAGTAAAACGCCATGAGCGAAGACCGATCGAGCAACGAGCAGAAGTCCTGGTTGAACAAACTGACCCAGGCTTTTGCTCATGAGCCGAAAAACCGCCAGGAACTGCTGGAAGTCCTGCGCGATGCCCACCAGAACAAACTGCTCGACAGCGAGGCCCTGGCCATCGTCGAGGGCGCCATCCAGGTCGCCGACCTGCAGGTTCGCGACATCATGGTGCCGCGCTCCCAGGTGGTGACCATCAAGGCCAGCCAGTCTCCCAAGGAATTCCTGCCGGTGATCATCGAGGCGGCGCACTCGCGCTACCCGGTGATCGGCGAAACCCTCGACGACGTGCTCGGCATCCTGCTGGCCAAGGATCTGCTGCCGCTGCTGCTGGCCGATCAGCCCGACTTCAACATCCGCGACATGCTGCGCCCGGCCACCTTCGTGCCCGAATCCAAGCGCCTCAACGTGTTGCTGCGCGAGTTTCGCGCCAACCACAACCACATGGCGGTGGTGATCGACGAATACGGTGGCGTCGCCGGCCTGGTGACCATCGAGGACGTGCTGGAGCAGATCGTCGGCGATATCGAGGACGAGCACGACGTCGAGGAGGACAGCTACGTCAAGCCGCTGCCCAGCGGCGACTTCCTGGTCAAGGCGCTGACGCCCATCGATCACTTCAACGAAACCTTCACCACCGCTTTCTCCGACGACGAGTTCGACACCGTCGGCGGCCTGGTGATGAGTGCCTTCGGCCACCTGCCCAAGCGCAACGAGGTAACGGTGATCGGCGAGTTCCGCTTTCGCGTGCTCAATGCCGACAGCCGCCGCGTGCACCTGCTGCGCCTGACACCGCTGGCCCGCTGACCTGACACCCCGCCCGCTGGCGGGGTGTTTGCTTTCTCCCTTGATGAGCATCCCGATGAACCGACTGTTCCAACCCGGCTGGCCCGGCAACCTGATCGCCCTGCTGGCCGGCGCGCTGACCACCCTGGCGCTGGCCCCCTACGGCATCTGGCCGTTGGTGCTGCTGTCCATCGCCCTGCTCTACCGCGGCCTGCGGGCACTGACGCCGCGCCAGGCCGCCTGGCGTGGCTGGTGGTACGGCTTCGGGCTGTTCGCCTCGGGCACCAGTTGGGTGTACGTGAGCATTCACGATTACGGCGCCGCTTCGCCGCCGCTGGCCGCCTTCCTGACCCTGGGTTTCGTCGCCGGCCTCGGTCTGTTCTTCGCCCTCGCCACCTGGCTGTGGGCCCTGTGCCTGCGCCGCGACAGCGCGCCACTGGGCGATGCCCTGGCGTTCGCCGCGCTGTGGGTGGCCCAGGAAGCGTTTCGCGGCTGGTTCCTTACCGGCTTTCCCTGGCTCTATGCCGGCTACAGCCAGCTCGACGGTCCCATGGCCGGCCTGGCGCCGGTCGGCGGCGTGTGGCTGCTGTCGTTCGCCCTGGCACTGAGCGCGGCGCTGCTGGTCAACCTGCCACGCCTCATTGGCAACAAGCCGCAGCTGGCCGAGGCCCTGGTGCTGCTGATCGCCCCCTGGCTGCTCGGCGCGGCGTTCAAGGAACACGCCTGGACCGCCCCGGCCGGCGCGCCGCTGAGCGTCGCGGCGCTCCAGGGCAACGTGGAACAGAACCTCAAGTGGGACCCGGCCCAGCTCAATGCCCAGCTGGCGCTGTACCGCGACATGAGCTTCGCCAGCAAGCCGGTGGACATCCTGGTGTGGCCGGAGACCGCAGTACCGGTGCTCAAGGACCAGGCCATCGGCTACCTGAGCATGATGGATCGCTTCGCCAGCGACCGGCAGAGCGCGCTGATCACCGGCGTGCCGCTCCGCCAGCCCAATGCCGAGGGCGACATGCGCTATTACAATGGCGTCAGCGTGATCGGCCAGGGCAGTGGCGACTACCTCAAGCAGCGCCTGGTGCCGTTCGGTGAGTACGTGCCACTGCAGGACCTGCTGCGCGGGTTGATCGCCTTCTTCGACCTGCCGATGTCCGACTTCGCCCGCGGCGAACATGACCAGCCGCTGCTCGAAGCCAAGGGCCACCGCCTGGCGACCTTCATCTGCTACGAAGTGGTGTATCCCGAATTCGCCGCCGAGCTGGCGGCGCAGAGCGACCTGCTGCTGACGGTCAGCAACGACACCTGGTTCGGCACCTCCATCGGCCCGCTGCAGCACCTGCAGATGGCGCAGATGCGCGCCCTGGAGGCCGGCCGCTGGATGATCCGCGCCACCAACAACGGCGTGACCGTGCTGATCGACCCGTTCGGGCGCATCACCGAGCGCCTGCCGCAGTTCGAGCAGGCCACGCTGTACGGCGAGGTGCAACCGATGCAGCACCTGACGCCCTATCTGCGCTGGCGCTCCTGGCCGCTGATCATTCTCTGCAGCCTGCTGGCCGGCTGGGCGCTGGTGCGGCGGCGCCGGGATACGAACTAACTGATCTGGGCTGCGGGCTAAAGCCTGCGCCGGTATTTCGACTGCAGTGACTAAAGCTGGCACTCATCCCATGATTCAACTGCCGCTAGATCGGCGTCATACATGTGGGAGTGCGCGGGGACGCCTAGGCTATGCGCGCGAATCACGGGCATGGCCCGTTCCCACATGAGGTGCACACGTTCAAGTCCCGCTTTACCTTTGCGTGACGCTCAAAAGCTAAGGCGCGACCCGTTGCGTAGGGTGGGCTTTAGCCCACCACATTAATGCTAACGCCCGTAGGCCAGCGGATAGGCCAGCGCGCCGATCACCTCATTGAGCAACAAGGTGCTCTGCCAGAAGGCCTTGCCTTCCGGCAGCCAGCCGCCCATGGGCCGGCCATTGGGCACGCCGAGAAAGCCCACCGGCGCGGTAAGCACGTCGAAGCCGGCCTGCTCGAAGCACCAGCGAGAGCGCGGCATGTGCCAGGCCTGGGTGACCAGCAGCACCCGGCGGGTGCCCTCGGGCTCCAGCAATGCAGCGGTCTCAATGGCATTCTCCCAGGTGGTGCGACTGCGCTCTTCCTGCCAGCGCACCTCGACGCCCAGGTCCTCGTGCATCACCTCGGCCATCAGTGCCGCCTCGCTGGGTGGGCGACCGAAATGCAGGCCGCCGCTGGTCAGCACCGGCAATCCCGAGGCCTTGGCCAGGCGCGCCGCATAGCGAGTCCGTTCCAGCGCCATGGCGCTGGGCTGCTCGCCACCCCAGGCGGGGTCGCTCGAATCGCGCCCACCGCCGAGCACGACGATGACGTCGGCCTGCTGGGCCAGCGTGGCCCACTGCTGCTGGGTGATGGCGGGTTCGCGCTCGATCGCCCTGGCCATCCATTCCACCGTCACCGGCAGGCTCATCAGCCACAGGCCACCGAGCCCGAGAGCGAAACAGCAGGTGGCCAGCCGCGGGAAGCGCCGGCGCAGAAACCAGCCCAGGGCGACAAGCAGCAACAGGATGCCGGGCGGCATGAAGAACTGCTTGAGCAGATAGCGCAGCGGCATCGAGCACCTCCGAAAAGGCTCGAAGCCTAGGGCCTGTTAGCGCTGCCGCGCAAGCAGGGGACAGCGTACCGATGGTCAGGACTTGTGACGCTCGCTGGGGCGCGGGCGATCATGGTCGTGCCCGGAAAAGGTCGGTTGGCGCTCGAATGGCGGTTGCAGAGCCGCCGACTGGTAGTGGCGCGTAGCCGTGGCATGCCAGCCGTTGAGCCCGGCGCGATCCTTGGCGAGATAGGCGCTGATCAGTGCCAGCTCTTCAGGCGACAGGCCGCGCACCTCCATATCCGCAGCGGGCTGGTCGGACAGCTGGGCCAGGTTGTCGGCCTCCCCCAGGGCCAGCGTCAGGCGTTGCAGCAACCGCCCATAGGGGTCGCTGTCGTTCTGGGTATCCACAGGGACTTGCATCGCACACCTCCAGGCAGGACGCCGTCCACTGAGCGTAGCCGCCACCCCACGGCAGGCCTGCCGCGACGACAAATGGCGCTGGCCGAGGCAGGCCGCGCAATCAGCGTTTCCCTCTGCCAAGGGGGGTCATGTATGCTACGGCGTTTCCCGAAAGCCCCTTCTCCTAGCGCAAGTAGCCATGCACGAACAGTATCAGCCACGTGAAATCGAAGCCGCCGCGCAATCCCACTGGGACGCGCAGAACTCCTTTGTCGTCGGCGAGCAGCCCGGCAAGGACACCTTCTACTGCCTGTCGATGTTCCCCTACCCGAGCGGCAAGCTGCACATGGGGCACGTGCGCAACTACACCATCGGTGACGTGATCGCCCGCTACCAGCGCATGCTCGGCAAGAACGTGCTGCAGCCCATGGGTTGGGACGCTTTCGGCATGCCGGCGGAAAACGCCGCGATGAAGAACAACGTGGCACCGGCCAAGTGGACCTACGAAAACATCGCCTACATGAAGAGCCAGCTGAAGAGCCTGGGTCTGGCGGTGGACTGGACGCGCGAGGTCACCACCTGCAAGCCCGATTACTACCGCTGGGAACAATGGCTGTTCACTCGCCTGTTCGAAAAGGGCGTGATCTACCGCAAGAACGGCACCGTCAACTGGGACCCGGTCGACCAGACCGTACTGGCCAACGAGCAGGTCATCGATGGCCGCGGCTGGCGTTCCGGCGCGCTGATAGAGAAGCGCGAGATCCCCATGTACTACTTCAAGATCACCGCTTACGCGGATGAACTCTTGAACAGCCTGGACGAACTCGATGGCTGGCCGGAACAGGTCAAGACCATGCAGCGCAACTGGATTGGCAAATCCCGCGGCATGGAAGTGCAGTTCCCCTACGACGTCGCCTCCATCGGCGAAGCCGGCGCGCTGAAGGTGTTCACCACCCGCCCCGATACCCTGATGGGCGCGACCTACGTCGCCGTGGCCGCCGAGCACCCGCTGGCCACCCTGGCCGCACGCAACGATGCCGAGCTGCAGGCGTTCATCGCCGAATGCAAGGCGGGCAGCGTCGCCGAGGCCGACATGGCCACCCAGGAAAAGAAAGGCCTGCCGACGTCCCTGTTCGTCGAGCACCCGCTGACCGGCGAGAAACTGCCCGTGTGGGTCGCCAACTACGTGCTGATGCACTACGGCGACGGCGCGGTGATGGCGGTTCCCGCCCACGACGAGCGCGACTTCGCCTTTGCCCGCAAGTACCACCTGCCGATCAAGGCCGTGGTGCGTACCAGCGCTGGCGATGAAGTGGGCAGCGAGTGGCAGGACGCCTACGGCGAGCACGGCCAGCTGATCAATTCCGGCGAGTTCGACGGCCTGGACTTCGCAGGCGCCTTCGACGCCATCGAAGCAGCGCTGCTGCGCAAGAACCTCGGCAAATCCCGCACCCAGTTCCGCCTGCGCGACTGGGGCATCAGCCGCCAGCGCTACTGGGGCTGCCCGATCCCGATCATCCACTGCGACAGCTGTGGCGACGTGCCGGTGCCGGAAGAGCAACTGCCGGTGGTGCTGCCCGAAGACGTGGTACCGGACGGCGCCGGCTCGCCGCTGGCGCGCATGCCTGAATTCTACGAATGCAGCTGCCCGAAATGCGGCGCACCGGCCAAGCGCGAAACCGACACCATGGACACCTTCGTGGAATCGTCCTGGTATTTCGCCCGTTACGCCTCGCCGCACTACACCGGCGGCATGGTCGACCCGGCTGCAGCCAACCACTGGCTGCCGGTGGATCAGTACATCGGCGGTATCGAGCACGCGATCCTGCACCTGCTGTATGCGCGCTTCTTCCACAAGCTGATGCGCGACGAAGGCCTGGTCACCTCGAACGAGCCGTTCAAGAACCTGCTGACCCAGGGCATGGTGGTCGCCGAGACTTACTACCGCGTGCTCGAAAACGGCGGCAAGGACTGGTTCAATCCGGCCGACGTCACCGTCGAGCGTGACGCCAAGGGCAAGGTGATCGCCGCCAAGCTGACCAGCGACGGCCTGCCGGTGGAAATCGGCGGCACCGAGAAGATGTCCAAGTCGAAGAACAACGGTGTCGACCCGCAGGACATGATCGACCAGTACGGCGCCGACACCTGCCGCCTGTTCATGATGTTCGCCTCGCCGCCCGACATGAGCTGCGAATGGTCGGATGCCGGCGTCGAGGGTGCCAACCGTTTCCTGCGCCGGGTCTGGCGCCTGGCCCAGGGCCATGTCAGCCAGGGCCTGCCGGGCGTGCTGGATATCGCCACGCTGGACGACGCCGGCAAGGACGTGCGCCGCGCCATTCACCTGGCCATCAAGCAGGCCTCCCAGGACGTGGGCCAGCACCACAAGTTCAACACCGCCATCGCCCAGGTGATGACCCTGATGAACGTGCTGGAAAAGGCCCCGCAGGACACCGATCAACAGCGCGCCCTGCTTCAGGAAGGCCTGGAAACCGTCGCCCTGCTGCTCGCCCCGATCACTCCGCACATCAGCCACGAGCTGTGGCAGGAGCTGGGTCACGAGGAAGCTATCATCGACGCCAGCTGGCCGTCCGTGGACGAAGCGGCCCTGGTGCAGGACAGCCTGACCCTGGTGATCCAGGTCAACGGCAAGCTGCGCGGCCAGATCGAGGTGCCGGCCGACGCCAGCCGCGAGGCCGTGGAAGCGGCGGCGCGCAGCAACGAGAACGTGCAACGCTTCACCGAAGGGCTGACGATCCGCAAGGTCATCGTGGTGCCCGGCAAGCTGGTCAATATCGTCGCCAGTTGAGGCGACAGGGAACCGCTGGTCGCCGCTGGCGACCGGCATCCGGTCTAGAGTTTCGGCCATGCCGGCCAGCGGAGCCGGCGGGACAAGGGGATACGAGATGATCAAGCGCAATCTGTTGGTAATCGGCCTGGCTGGCCTGCTCGGCGCCTGCGGCTTCCAGCTGCGTGGCACCGGCGACGTGCAGTTCGCCCTCAATGAGCTCGACGTCAGCGCACGCGACACCTACGGCGACACCGTGCGTGACGTCAAGGACGTGCTGGAGAACAACGGCGTTCGCGTGTTCCCGGGCGCTGCCTACAAGCTGTACCTGGCGGGCGAACGGGAGAGCCAGCGTTCGGCCAGCTACACCAGTTCGGCGCGTAGCGTAGAGTACGAGCGCACCATGAGCCTGGATTACGAGATCCGTGGCGCCAAGAACCTGCTGCTGCTGAGCAACAAGCTCGAAGTGCAGAGCTACTACGTGCAGGACTCCAACAACCTGATCGGCAACGACCAGCAGGCCGCCCAGCTGCGCACCGAAATGCGCCGCGACCTGGTGCAGCAACTGGCCCAGCGCCTGCAGCAGATCACCCCGGCGCAACTGGACGAGCTGCAGCAGACTGCCGAAGCCAAGGCGAAAGCCGAAGCCGAGGCCCTGGAAGCGGCCCGTCAGCGCGAAGCGGCGCAGCCGCAGCAGTCGCCCATCGAACTGCCGGTGCAGTAAGGTTTGTAGGCGCCAACTGTGGGAGCGGGCCATGCCCGCGAATTCGCGCGCATGGACTAGGCGTCCCTGCCCGCTCCCACAATGGAACGCCAAACGCTGGCTGTTGCTTCAACGCCACCTGATCGCGAATCAGGTTCCAAGCTGACAGAACCTTTTGTTCAGCCCATCGAGTTCAGGAACCCATGAAACTCGCTCCCGCCCAACTCGGCAAACACCTGCAAGGCGCGCTCGCCCCGGTTTACGTGGTGTGCGGCGACGAAGCCCTGCTCTGCCAGGAAGCCACCGACGCGATCCGCAGCGCCAGCCGCGCCCAGGGCTTTACCGAGCGCGAGGTGTTTCACGCCGAAGCCAATTTCGACTGGGGCACGCTCTACGAAGCCGGCGCCAGCCTGTCGCTGTTCGCAGACAAGCGCGTCATCGAACTGCGCATCCCCAACGGCAAGCCGGGCGACAAGGGCGCCGCGGCGATTCTCGAATACCTCGGCCGCCCGCCGGAAGACACCCTGCTGCTGATCACTCTGCCCAAGCTCGACGGCAGCGCGCAAAAGACCAAGTGGGCCAAGGCGCTGATCGACGGGCCCAGCTGCCAGTTCGTGCAGATCTGGCCGGTGGACGCCAACGGGCTGCCACAGTGGATTCGCCAGCGCCTGGCCCAGGCGGGCATGAATGCCAGCGCCGAGGCCGTCGACCTGATCGCCGCCCGCGTCGAAGGCAACCTGCTGGCCGCCGCCCAGGAAATCGAAAAGCTCAAGCTGCTCGCCGACGGCCAGCAGATCGATGCCGGCACCGTCCAGGCGGCGGTCGCCGACAGCGCCCGTTACGACGTGTTCGGCCTGATCGACGCCATCCTCAATGGCGAGGCCGCCCACGCCCTGCGCATGCTCGACGGGCTGCGTGGCGAAGGCCAGGAATCGCTGTTCATCGTGGTGATGCTGGCCCGCGAGCTACGCCAGCTGGCCAACATCGCCTACCAGCATGGCCAGGGCGTCCCGCTCGACAAGGCCTTCGCCTCGGCGCGCCCGCCGGTGTGGGACAAGCGCCGCCCGCTGGTCAGCAAGGCCCTGCAGCGCCACACGCCGGCGCGCTGGAATGCCCTGCTGATGGACGCCCAGCAGATCGACGCCCAGGTCAAGGGCCAGGCGCCAGGCGATCCCTGGGCCAGCCTGTCGCGCCTGGTGCTGATGATGGCCGGACAACGCCTGAAACTCGGCGCTTAACGCCCACCTCGAGTATGGACATCGCCTGCCCAGCGGCGCATCATTCGCGCCGCTCGCTATCCGTGCGAGCACTGATCGAGGATCTGCCATGAGCAAGAAGAAGCGCCCCAACAAGGCCAAATCCATCATCGCCCAGCCGCTGTTCCGCTCACGCCAGGAACGCCCCGGCAAAGGAAAAGGCAGCTACAACCGCCAAGCCTCCCAGCAAAACTGGGAGGCTTGTTCATTTAAGGCGGCTTGAAAACCTCGTCCAGCCCGCATTTCCGCTCATCCGTGCTAAGGTGGTCGCCTGCAAAACGTGTTGAGATGACCATGCCCAACCTGTTCATTCGCGGCCTGCCTGCCACCGCTGCGGCCAGCTTCCTGCTTTTGCTCACGGCGTGCGCCGATGCCCCGGCCCAGCCTCTGGCGGCCACCAGTACGCTACCGAGCACCTCCTCCACCGCTGCGGCCACCGGCCAACCCGTCGAAGCGCAGCTGAGCTTCGAACAATGGCGCGACCTGCTGCGCAGCGACGCCATCGCCGCCGGCATCAGTCCGACCCTGTTCGACCGGGCCTTCGCCGGCGTGGTGCCGAACCCCGACGTGGTCAAGGCCGACAGCAGCCAGCCCGAATTCAGTCGCCCGGTATGGGAGTACCTCAAGGGTGCGGTATCGCCGAGCCGAGTCGCCCGCGGGCGCATCCTGCAGACCCAGAACCGCGCCATGCTCAACCAGATCGAACAGCGCTACGGGGTCGACGCCGAAACCCTGGTCGCCATCTGGGGCCTGGAGAGCAACTTCGGCAGCAACATCGGCAGCCACAACGTGGTGCGCTCCCTGGCCACCCTGGCCTATGAAGGCCGTCGCCAGGCCTTCTGGCGCAGCCAGCTGCTCGCCGTGCTGCAGATTCTCCAGCATGGCGACATCGCCCCGGAAAGCCTGGTCGGCTCCTGGGCCGGCGCCATGGGCCAGACCCAGTTCATGCCCACCACCTACAACGAGCACGCCGTGGATTTCGACGGCGACGGCAAGCGTGACGTGTGGACCTCCACCGCCGACGCCCTGGCCTCGGCCGCCCACTACCTGCAGAGCGCCAACTGGCAATTGCGCCAGCCCTGGGGTTACGAGGTGCAACTGCCGCAAGGTTTCGACTACGCCCTGGCCGACCCGGAAGTACGGCGCAGCGTGGCGCAGTGGCGTGAACTGGGTATCCACCCCGTGGGTCAGCCGCTGAGCACCCCGCGCGACGACGCCAGCGCCACCCTGTTGCTGCCCGCCGGGCACCGCGGTCCGGCCTTCCTGCTGTTCAGCAACTTCCGCAGCATCCTGCGCTACAACAACTCGACCTCCTACGCCCTGGCCATCGGCCTGCTGTCCGACGCCCTGCGCGGTGGCAACGCCGTGCAGGGTAGCTGGCCCGAGGGCGATCGCCAGCTGGGCCGCAGCGAGCGCGTTGAACTGCAGGAACGCCTCAATGCCCGTGGCTTCGACTCCGGCCATGCCGACGGCATCATCGGCGCCAATACCCGCAAGGCCATCCGCGCCTTCCAGCTGCACCTGGGCTGGCCGGCCGACGGCTATCCGGATGCCAAGCTGCTCGAGCAGTTGCGCCAGCCGCACTGACCCAGCCGCGTGGCGACGCCCGTCACCACGCCCTTGCCTATTTGCGATTCGCCCGATCCTGGGCGACTCTGTAGCAGGCACGCCCTGTGATCCAGGGCGTGCCTGGCTACCCGCCTGCCGTGACCCGGCGCGGGTCAACGACAACAGAGAGGTCGCTATGCACGACATCGAACTGAACGAAGAACAACGCATGATCCGCGAGTGCACCCGGCAGTTCGCCCGGCGCGCCATCGCCCCCACGCCCAGGACTGGGAAAAGGCGGGCTGGATAGACGATGCGGCGGTGGCCCAGATGGGCGAAATGGGCCTGCTGGGCATGATAGTGCCGGACACCTGGGGGGGCAGCTACCTCGACTACGTGGCCTATGCCCTGGCGGTTGAAGAGGTCTCCGCCGCCGATGCCGCCACCGGTACGCTGATGAGCGTGCACAACTCGGTGGGCTGCGGCCCGCTGCTCAACTACGGCAGCGATGAGCAGAAAAGCCAATGGCTGGCGCGCCTGGCCAGTGGCGAAGTGATCGGCTGCTTTTGCCTGACCGAGCCCCAGGCTGGCTCCGAAGCCCACAACCTGCGCACCCGCGCCGAGCTGCGTGACGGCCGCTGGCTACTCAATGGCGCCAAGCAATTCGTCAGCAACGGCCGCCGTGCCGGCCTGGCCATCGTCTTCGCGGTGACCGATGCCACCCTTGGCAAACAGGGTATTTCAGCCTTCCTGGTGCCCACCAACACACCCGGTTTTCGCATCGACCGCAGCGAGCACAAGATGGGTATCCGCGCCTCGGACACCTGCGCCATCACCCTGGACGACTGCGGCGTTCCCGCCGCCAACCTGCTGGGCGAGCGCGGCAAGGGCCTGAGCATCGCCCTGTCCAACCTCGAGGGCGGACGTATCGGCATCGCCGCCCAGGCGGTCGGCATCGCCCGCGCCGCTTTCGAGGCGGCCCTGCTCTACTCCCGCGAACGGGTGCAGTTCGACAAGCCCATTGGCGAGCACCAGAGCATCGCCAACCTGCTGGCCGACATGCACACCCAGATCAATGCCGCCCGCCTGCTCACCCTGCATGCCGCGCGCCTGCGCAGTGCCGGCGAGCCGTGCCTGTCCGAGGCTTCACAAGCCAAGCTGTTCGCCTCGGAAATGGCCGAGCGAGTGTGCTCCAAGGCGCTGCAGATCCACGGCGGCTACGGCTATCTGGAGGACTTCCCGGTGCAGCGCTACTACCGCGACGCGCGCATCACCCAGATCTACGAAGGTGCCAGCGAGATCCAGCGCCTGCTGATCGCCCGTGAGCTCAAGCACTACGCGCTCTAGGAACCTGTTCACGATCTTTAGTGCATGAAGCGGCAGCTACAAGGCAGAAGCGGACATTGAGCTTCAAGCCGCAAGCCTCAAGCTGCAAGAACAAGCTAGAGCACTGCGGACTGCTTTTAACCTGTAGCTTGGAGCTTGCAGCTTGCGGCTGCATCCGCCACTTGGCTGCCAAAATCGACGAACCTGGGCGGCAAGGTCATGAACGTTTTCTAAGCACGTCCCCTAGCCCTTGAGCAGCCGCACCTCCGCGTTATCCAGATCGCGGAGGATCTCGGCCAGCATGTCGTCGTCCAGCTGATGCTCCTTGCGCATCCGGTACAGCTCCAGACGCTGGGTGCGCAAGGCCTGCAGGCGCATGCGGTATTCCAGCTGATCGGCCTGGCGCTGGTACTCACGCGACTCCTCGGCGCGGCGTGTGCGGGTGCGCTCGAGCAGGTCGCGGTATTCGCTCATCAGCTTGGCGCGGATTTCCGCCGTGGCGATGGCGCTGTCGGTATCGGCGGCCTTTTCGTCGTCGGCTTCCAGGCAGCGAATCGCCGCCTGCAGTATCTGGGCGCGATGCCGGTTGAGTTCGGCCTCGTGGCGCGCCACGTTGTCCTGGGGCAGCAGCGGCAGCAGCCGGGGCAGTACCACGCTGGCGACCAGCAGCGACACCAGGATCACCCCGGCGGCGATGAGAATCAGCAGATCCCGCTCGGGAAACGCCTCGCCGTTGTTGAGCAGCAAGGGCAGCGACATCACGCCGGCCAGGGTCACCGCGCCGCGCACGCCGCCGACCGTCAGCACCGCGGTCAGGGCGATGCGCGACTGGCCGGCGAAGCGCGTCGACTTGCCGCGCCAGCGCCGCACCATCCCCGAGGTGCGCCAGTAGCAGTACACCCAGGCGAAGCGCAGCACCATCAGCACCCCATACACCGCCAGCACGTAGCCCAGCGCCGGCAGCAACAGGTGCCAGGCGTCGGCATGGTCACCGATCACCGCCTTGATGATGTCCGGCAGCTGCAGGCCCAGCAGCAGGAAGATCAGGCCGTTGAAGGTGAACTCGAGCATCGCCCACACGCCGCGGTTGAGCAGCCGCGTGGTGGTCTGCCGCGGCAGCAGGTCGAGGCGACTCTGCATCATGCCGGCCGCCACCGCGGAAAGAATGCCGGACAACCCCAGGTGCTCGGCCGCCACATAGGCGGCGAACGGCAGCAGCAGCATCAGCAGCACATGGGGCGCCGGCTCCTCCCAGCCACGGGCGATCATCCACGCCCGCAACCGGCCCAGCAGGTAGCTCAACGCCATGCCGATCAACAGGCCACCCGCGGCCACCAGCACGAACTGCAGGCTGGCATCGGCGAACGAGAACACCCCGGTCAGGGTCGCCGCCACGGCGAACTTGAACGCCACCAGGCCGGAGGCATCGTTCATCAACGCCTCACCCTGCAGCAGGTTGTTCAGGGTGTTGGGCAGGCGCCCGTGGGCGATCGCCGACACCGCCACCGCATCGGTTGGCGAGAGCACCGCCGCCAGGGCGAAGCAGGCGGCCAGTGGCACCTGGGGCAGCAACCAGTGAATGAAATATCCGGCGCCCAGAATGGTGACGAACACCAGCACGAAGGCCAGGAACAGGATCGGCATGCGCAGCTTGCGAAACTGCCCCTTGGGCATGCGCCAGCCATCGACGAACAGCAGCGGCGGGATGAACAGCAGCAGGAACAGCTCGGGGTCCAGACGCACGTGCAGGCCCAGCGCCGGAACCGCCAGCAGCGCGCCGATGAGAATCTGCAGGATGGGCAACGGCAAGGGAATGAACTGGGCGCTGATACGGGTGCCGCTGACCACCAGCAACATGGTCAGGATGGTGTAGAGAAGTTGCATGGGGGCGAGAATCCTTTGCGATGACGGCCCGAAGGCCCGCCCATTCTAACGCCAGGCAGGTGCAGGCTGACGCACCCTAAGGCGAATCGACGTGGCATAATCTCCGACCTCGTATTCACAAGTAGCAACGGGGATTCGACGAGTGGAGTCCTCAGAGGTAGACCTATGAGTTACGTGCTTTATGGCATCAAGGCCTGCGACACCATGAAGAAGGCCCGCACCTGGCTCGACGAGCGCGGTGCCACTTACCAGTTTCACGACTACAAGACCGCCGGCATCGACCGCGGCAACCTGCAGAAATGGTGCGACGAACACGGCTGGGATACCCTGCTCAATCGTGCCGGCACCACCTTCCGCAAGCTCGACGACGCGCAGAAAAGCGATCTCGACCAGGCCAAGGCCATCGACCTGATGCTGGCCCAGCCGTCGATGATCAAGCGCCCGGTGCTGGACCTCGGCACCCGCACGCTGGTCGGTTTCAAACCCGAGCGTTACGCCGCCGAACTGGCCTGATATCGCCACCCCAATCGAATTCGCTGCAAGGAAAAGCCCATGTCCAATACTCTGTTCAGCCTGGCCTTCGGGGTCGGCACGCAAAACCGTCAAAGCGCCTGGCTGGAAGTGTTTTACGCCCAACCGCTGCTCAAACCGGGCGCCGAGCTGGTCGCCAAGGTCACCGAGAAGCTTGGCTACAACGGCGGCAACCAGGCCATCGCCCTCACCAACCAGCAGGCCGGTGAACTGGCCAGCGCCCTGAAGCACATCGACCCGGTTCAAGCCGCCCTGCTGACCCGCCTGGCCGAGAGCGCCAAGCCCCTGGTCGCCACCCTGCTGGCCGAAGACGCCGCCCTGACCAGCACCCCCGAGGCCTACCTCAAGCTGCACCTGCTGTCCCATCGCCTGGTCAAGCCCCACGGCCTGAACCTGACCGGCATCTTCCCGCTGCTGCCCAACGTCGCCTGGACCAGCCAGGGCGCGGTTGACCTGGCCGAGCTGCCCGAGCGCCAGCTGGAAGCGCGCCTGAAAGGCGACCTGCTGGAAGTCTTCTCGGTGGACAAGTTCCCGAAAATGACCGACTACGTGGTGCCGACCGGCGTGCGTATCGCGGACAGCGCCCGGGTACGCCTGGGCGCCTATATCGGCGAAGGCACCACCGTGATGCACGAAGGCTTCGTCAACTTCAACGCCGGTACCGCCGGCCCGGGCATGATCGAAGGCCGCGTGTCCGCCGGCGTATTCGTCGGCAAGGGTTCGGACCTGGGCGGCGGCTGCTCGACCATGGGCACCCTGTCCGGTGGCGGCAACATCGTCATCTCCGTGGGCGAAGGCTGCCTGATCGGCGCCAACGCCGGCATCGGCATCCCGCTGGGCGACCGCAACATCGTCGAAGCCGGCCTGTACGTCACCGCCGGCACCAAGATCGCCCTGCTCGACGACCAGAACAACCTGGTCAAGGTGGTCAAGGGTCGCGAGCTGGCTGGCCAGCCCGACCTCTTGTTCCGTCGCAACTCACAGAGCGGCGCCGTCGAGTGCAAGACCAACAGGTCGGCCATCGAGCTGAACGAAGCTCTGCACGCTCACAACTAAGAGGCAGCGCCAAGCTGCAAGCTACAAGCCGCAAGTGTTGCGGCTCGAACTTGCAGCTTGCAGCTTGAAGCTCATGGCTCTCAACTCCCCCTGGCGCGCCGATTTCCCCGGCCTGCGGGCCCTCGATGCCGACGGCCAGACCTACCTCGACAGCGCCGCCACGGCGCAGAAACCGCAGGCGGTGCTCGACGCCCTGCTGGCCTACTACGCCGGCGGCGCCGCCAATGTACACCGCGCCCAGCACCTGCCGGGCGAGCGGGCTACACGGGCCTTCGAGGCGACCCGCGACAGGGCCGCACGCTGGCTGAATGCGCCCAGCCGTGACGAGATCGTCTTCACCCGTGGCGCCACCGAATCCCTCAACCTGCTCGCCTACGGCCTGGAACACCTGTTCGAGACCGGCGACGAGCTCGTCATCAGCGCTGCCGAGCACCACGCCAACCTGTTGCCCTGGCAGCAGCTGGCGGCGCGCAAAGGCCTGAAGCTGGTGGTGCTGCCCCTCACGCCAGTTGGCGACATCGACCCGCAAGCGGCCGCCACGCTGATCGGCCCACGCACCCGGCTGCTCGCCCTCAGCCAGCTGTCCAACGTGCTGGGGCGCTGGCAGGACGTGCAGCCGCTGATCCGCCAGGCGCAGGAGCAGGGTGCCCTGACCGTACTGGACGGCGCCCAGGCCGTGGTGCATGGCCGCCAGGACGTGCAGGCGCTGGGCTGCGATTTCTACGTCTGCTCCAGCCACAAGCTGTACGGCCCCGATGGCGTCGGCCTGCTCTACGGGCGCCGCGACGCCCTGCAGCGCCTGCGCCACTGGCAGTTCGGCGGCGAGATGGTCCAGCAGGCCCAGTATCACGCCGCGGCCTTCCGCCCGGCGCCGCTTGGCCTGGAGGCCGGCACGCCGGCAGTCTCCGGAGTGATCGCCCTGGGCGCCACCCTGGACTACCTCGAGCATCTCGACGCCGAGGCGGTTAGCCGCCACGAAGCGGCGCTGCACCAGATGTTATTGGAAGGCCTGCAACGCCATGAAGGTTTGCGTCTGCTTGGCGAGCCACAAACGGCGCTGGCCTGCTTCAGCATCGACGGCATCCACAGCGGCGACCTGGCCCACCTGCTCACCGAGCAGGGCATTGCCGTGCGCGCCGGTCACCACTGCGCCATGCCGCTGCTGCAGCGCCTGGGCGTGAGCGGTGCGATCCGCGTGTCCCTTGGTCTGTACAACGACGAGGCCGACCTGCAGCGTTTCTTCGCCGCCCTGGACAAGGCCCTGGAGCTGCTGCGATGACCCTGCCCACCGCCGCGCAGGAAGCCCTAGACGCCTTCGCCGCCTGCCCCGGCTGGGAACAGCGCGCGCGCCTGCTGATGCACTGGGGCGAACGCCTGGAGCCGCTGGCCGAGCGCCGTGAAGCGGATCGCGTACACGGCTGCGAGAGCCAGGTGTGGCTGCAGGGTGAACGACGCGATGGCCACTGGCATTTCCGCGCCAGCAGCGACGCCCGCCTGATACGTGGCCTGCTGGCCGTGCTGCTGGCCCGGGTCAACGGTCTGAATGCCGGCCAGCTGGCCGTGCTGGATATCGGCGACTGGTTCGGCCAGCTCGGCCTGTCCCGTCAGCTGTCGCCCTCGCGCGCCAGCGGCATGAACGCCGTGGTGCAGCAGATGCGCCGGCTGATCGAAGCGGCTTAAATCTTCGAGGCCACCCGTTCGCTAGGGCGGCGGGCGCCGGCCACCAGCTTGTCGACGATACGCGCCGCAGCGACCATGCCGAAGGTCGCCGTGACCATCATCACCGCACCGAAGCCGCCGGCGCAGTCGAGCTTCACGCCCTCGCCGACGAAGGCCTTGCTCTGGCAAACGCCGCCATCCGCCCCTGGATAACGCAGCTGCTCGGTGGAGAATACGCAGGGCACGCTGTAGGTGCGCCCCGGCGTACGGGAAAAGCCGTAGTCGCGGCGCAGGGTCGAGCGCACCTTGGCAGCCAGGGGGTCGTTGAAGGTCTTGTTGAGGTCGGCGACCTGCACCTGGGCCGGGTCGATCTGCCCGCCGGCACCGCCGGTGGTCACCAGGGCGATCTTGCGGCGCTTGCACCAGGCGATCAGCGCGGCCTTGGCTGCCACGCTGTCGATGCAGTCGACCACCCCATCGAGTTCTACGCTGATGTACTCGGCCATGGTCTCGCGGGTCACGAAATCCGCCACCTCATGCACCACACAGGCCGGGTTGATGGCGCGCAGCCGCTCGCCCATCACCTCGACCTTGGCGCGCCCGACCTGGCCCTGCAGGGCGTGGGCCTGGCGATTGGTGTTGCTGACGCAGACGTCGTCCAGGTCGAACAGGGAAATCTCGCCCACCCCGGAGCGCACCAGCGCCTCGGCCGCCCAGGAACCGACACCGCCGATACCGACCACGGCCACGTGGGCGGCGGCCAGCCGTTCTGCGCCTTGGCGGCCATACAAGCGGGCAATGCCGGCGAAACGCTGTTCATCGAACGACATGGGGGCTCCTCTTTCCGGGCGCGCATTATAAGAAGGCCGGCAGCGCTTCCCAAGCACCATCGGGCCGGCGCGTACAGAGCGCCGGTGCGCGGCACCCGAACATCACGGGGCAGCTCCCCGGAGCTGTGCTATACAGTCATTCATCGACGGAGTAGCATGCGCGCCAGCCGGCGTTCGCCGGTCTTCTCCCCGTTCCACCCTTCGGAACCTTACACAGCATGCTTTCGCGCAAGTTCGGTCTCAATCTAATTGTTTTCCTGGCTATTGCCGCCCTGTTCACCGGTATCTGGGCGCTCTACAACCGTCCGGTCACCGCCCCGGACTGGCCGGAACAGATTTCCGGCTATTCCTTCTCGCCGTTCCGGCAGGGGCAGAGCCCGCAAACCGGCGTCTACCCGAGCGATCAGGAGATGCGCGAGGATCTCGAGCTGCTGTCCAAGCAGACCGACAGCATCCGCACCTATTCGGTGGACGGCGACCTCGACAAGATTCCCGCCCTCGCCGAGGAGTTCGGCCTGCGCGTGACCCTGGGCGTGTGGATCAGCCCCGACGAGGAGCGCAACGAACGGGAGATCACCAAGGCGATCGAAATCGCCAACAACTCGCGCAGTGTGGTGCGCGTGGTGGTGGGCAACGAGGCGCTGTTCCGCCGCGAGGTCACCGTCAAGCAGCTGACCGCCTACATGGACCGTGTGCGTTCGGCGGTCAAGGTGCCGGTCACCACGTCCGAGCAGTGGCACATCTGGGACGAATACCCGGAGCTGGCCGACCACGCCGACCTGATCGCCGCCCACGTGCTGCCCTACTGGGAATTCATTCCCATGAAGGACTCCACCCAGTTCACCCTGGACCGCGCCCGCGACCTGAAGAAACTGTTCCCGAAAAAGCCCCTGCTGCTGTCCGAGGTGGGCTGGCCGAGCAACGGCCGGGTACGCGGCGGCGCCGAGGCGAGCCAGGCCGACCAGGCCATCTACCTGCGCACCCTGGTCACCACGCTCAACGCCCAGGGCTACAACTACTTCGTCATCGAAGCCTTCGACCAGCCCTGGAAGGCGGGCGAGGAAGGCTCGGTGGGTGCCTACTGGGGGGTCTACAACCTCGACCGCCAGCCGAAATTCAACTTCGAAGGCCCGGTGGTGGCGATTCCGAAATGGCGCATGCTGGCCGTCGCCTCGGTGGTCATGGCGCTGCTGTCCCTGGCCCTGATGCTGATCGACGGCAGTGCCCTGCGCCAGCGCGGCCGCACCTTCCTGACCTTCGTGGCGTTCGCCGGCGGCTCGGCGCTGGTGTGGATCGGCTACGACTACAGCCAGCAGTACAGCACCTGGTTCAGTACCCTGGTCGGCGTGCTGCTCGGCATTGGCGCCATCGGCGTGTTCATCGTCCTGCTCACCGAGGCCCACGAGCTGGCCGAGACGGTGTGGACGCAGCGCCGCCGGCCCTTCACCCCGGTGGTCGGCGACAGCCATTACCGACCCAAGGTGTCGATCCACGTGCCCTGCTACAACGAGCCGCCGGAGATGGTCAAACAGACCCTCGACGCCCTGGCCAACCTCGATTACCCGGACTTCGAAGTCCTGATCATCGACAACAACACCAAGGACCCGGCGGTGTGGGAGCCGGTGCGCGACTACTGCGAACAGCTCGGCCCGCGCTTCCGCTTCTTCCACGTCGCGCCGCTGCACGGCTTCAAGGGCGGTGCGCTGAACTACATCCTGCCGCACACCGCGCCGGACGTCGAAGTGGTGGCGGTGATCGACTCCGACTACTGCGTCGACCGCAACTGGCTCAAGCACATGGTGCCGCATTTCGCCGACCCGGCGATCGCCGTGGTGCAGTCGCCCCAGGACTATCGCGACGGTGAGGAAAGCACCTTCAAGAAGCTCTGCTACGCCGAATACAAGGGCTTCTTCCATATCGGCATGGTGACCCGCAACGACCGCAACGCGATCATCCAGCACGGCACCATGACCATGATCCGCCGCACCGTGATGGACGAGCTGAAGTGGGCCGACTGGACCATCTGCGAGGATGCCGAGCTGGGCCTGCGGGTGTTCGAGAAAGGCTATTCGGCCGCCTACGCCCACGACAGCTTCGGCAAGGGCCTGATGCCGGACACCTTCATCGACTACAAGAAGCAGCGCTTCCGCTGGGCCTACGGTGCCATCCAGATCATGAAGGGCCACGCCCGTCAGCTGCTGGCCGGCAAGGACAGCGAGCTCAAACGTGGCCAGCGTTATCACTTCATCGCCGGCTGGCTGCCGTGGGTCGCCGACGGCCTGAACATCTTCTTCACCGCCGGTGCGCTGCTGTGGTCGGCGGCGATGATCATCGTGCCGCAACGGGTCGACCCGCCGCTGCTGATCTTCGCGATTCCGCCCCTGGCGCTGTTCCTGTTCAAGGTCGGCAAGATCATCTTCCTCTACCAGCGGGCGGTGGGCGTCAACCTCAAGGATGCCTTCTGCGCGGCGGTAGCCGGCCTGGCGCTGTCGCACACCATCGCCAAGGCGGTGCTGTACGGCATGTTCACCAAGACCATTCCGTTCTTCCGCACCCCGAAGATGCGCTCCAGCCACGGCCTGATGGTGGCCCTGGCGGAAGCCCGCGAGGAGGTGTTCATCATGTTGCTGCTGTGGGGCGCCGCCCTGGGCATCGCCATCGTGCAGGGCCTGCCCAGCTACGACGTGAAGTTCTGGGTGATCATGCTGCTGGTGCAGTCACTGCCCTACCTGGCCGCGCTGATCATGGCGATGCTCTCCTCGCAGCCCAAGCCACTGGAGATTCCGGTGGTGCAAGGCGACAGCGAGAACGAGGCGGAGAAAGCCTGATCGGTTGCAGCGTTACCTGAAAACGGCGGCCATTGGCCGCCGTTTTTTTATGGGCCTAAGCCCCCTGAGCCGGCCCAAGCGCTGCCTTTGCTGCAGCCCGACCGTCCTTACGCCTACGAGCCCCGGGCGTTTTGCTTTAAGCTATGCGCCCTTCCCGCCCTGCATTGTGTTACCGGAGCTCCCATGACGGCCCTGTCCCCGACCCTCGAACTCGCCTGCGACCTGATCCGCCGCCCCTCGGTCACCCCGCTGGACGAGGGCTGCCAGGAACTGATGATGCGCCGCCTGGCGGCGCTGGGCTTCGCCGTCGAGGCGATGCGCATCGAGGACGTGGACAACTTCTGGGCCAGCCACGGCCGTGACGAAGGCCCGGTACTGTGCTTCGCCGGCCACACCGACGTGGTGCCCACCGGCCCGCTGCAGGCCTGGCAGCATGGCCCGTTCGACGCCCTGATCGACGAGCAGGGCATGCTCTGTGGCCGCGGCGCGGCGGACATGAAGGGCAGCCTGGCGTCGATGATCATCGCCGTCGAGCGCTTCGTCGCCGAATACCCGAACCACAAGGGGCGCATCGCCTTCCTGATCACCAGCGACGAGGAAGGCCCGGCCCACCACGGCACCAAGGCGGTGGTCGAGCGCCTGGCCGCGCGCAACGAGCGCCTGGACTGGTGCATCGTCGGCGAACCGTCGAGCACCACCCTGGTTGGTGACGTGGTGAAGAACGGCCGCCGCGGCTCCCTGGGCGCGACCCTGACAGTGCGCGGCATCCAGGGCCACGTGGCCTACCCGCACCTGGCGAAGAACCCGATCCACCTGGCGGCGCCGGCGCTGGCCGAACTGGCGGCCGAACACTGGGACGACGGCAACGCCTTCTTCCCGCCGACCAGTTTCCAGGTCTCCAACCTGAATGCCGGCACCGGCGCCACCAACGTGATTCCCGGCGAGCTGACGGCGGTGTTCAACTTCCGCTTCTCCACCGAGTCGACCGTCGAGGGCCTGCAGCAGCGGGTCAACGCCATCTTCGACAAGCACGGTCTGGACTATCACATCGACTGGGCGCTGTCGGGCCTGCCGTTCCTCACCGAACCGGGCGCGCTGCTCGATGCGGTGAGCACCAGCATCCGCCAGGTGACCGGTCGCGAAACCACGCCGAGCACCAGCGGCGGCACCTCCGACGGGCGCTTTATCGCCACCCTGGGTACCCAGGTGGTCGAGCTCGGCCCGGTCAACGCGACCATTCACCAGGTCAACGAGCGGGTGCTGGCCAGCGATCTCGAGGTGCTTACCGAGATCTACTACCAGACCCTGGTCAAGCTGCTCGCCTGATGCTCGCCTGCCCGATCTGCCAGGCGCCGCTGGCCGCCGTCGACAATGGCGTGGCCTGCCCGGCCAACCACCGCTTCGACCGCGCGCGCCAGGGCTACCTGAATCTGCTGCCGGTGCAGCACAAGAACAGCCGCGACCCGGGTGACAACGCTGCCATGGTCGAAGCACGTCGCCGCTTTCTCGATGGCGGCCACTACGCGCCGCTGGCCGCCCGACTGGCCGAACTGGCGGCGAGCTACAAGCCGCAGCGCTGGCTGGATATCGGTTGCGGCGAGGGCTACTACACCGCGCAGATCGCCGAGGCGCTGGCGGATGCCGACGGCTATGCCCTGGATATCTCCCGCGAGGCGGTCAAGCGCGCCTGCAAACGTGCGCCCCAGCTCAACTGGTTGGTCGCCAGCATGGCCCGCGTGCCCCTGGCCGATGCCAGCTGCGGGTTGCTGGCCAGCGTGTTCAGCCCGCTGGACTGGCAGGAAGCCAAGCGCCTGCTCGCGCACGGCGGCGGCCTGCTGCGCATGGGCCCGACCCGCGAACACCTGATGGAGCTGCGCGAGAAGCTCTACGACGAAGTTCGCGACTACGACGACAGCAAACACCTCGAGCTGATCCCGCCGGGCATGCACCTGGCGCACAGTGAAACCCTGAGTTTCCCGCTGCTGCTCGACACCCCGGAAGCACGCGCCGACCTGCTGGCGATGACGCCCCACGGCTGGCGCGCCAGTGCCGAACGCCGCGCCGCGGTCATTGCCGAAAGCTTCGAAGTCACCGTCGCCATCCGCTACGATTGGATCGAGCGTGACGCCCCCTAACAACCTGTGCCAGATCTTGCGAGCTAGAGCCCTACAATACCTAGGCGGCCCCGCAAAAACAGACGAGGAAGCGGAGTGTACTTTTGTACATGAGCATGACTCACTTCGTTCGCCCCTTCGGGGCCGCACTGAAGTGCGTTAGTCGCAAACAACTTCCGAGTCTGTTTTTAACGCAGTAGGGCCGACGCGCAGCAGATCGCGATGAGGATGAACATGCGCCAACCGGATATCGAGATATACCTGAAGGACGCCGATCACCAGGCCGTGGCAGCTTGGCTGACCCAGGCCCTCGGCCCCTGTACGGACTGGCTGCAGAAGGGCCAGACCTTCCAGTGCCGCGCCGGCGACATTCCGGTGACCTGGCTGCCCAAGGCCGTCGGCAAATGGCACAGCCTGTACCTGGAAAGCGACGCCACCCCCTGGGACGACGACCTGGCCTGCGCCCAGGCGGCCTATGGGGCCCTGGGCGTGGAAATCCGTTGCGCACCCGGCAGCTGGGAAGAGGACGAGAGCGACGAGCAGGCCGATCAATGGCTGCGCATCGGCGCCGACGGTGTACAGGAAATCACCTGGCGTACGGGCTGACCGTCCTGCCCTCAGCTATTCATCCCGCCCAAAGTCGACCGCTCGGCTTTGGGTGCCTTGGCAGCGTTTCCTCACACGCTGCCTTGCTCCGCCTCTGACCCCTCCTCACTTGCCGCCTCGTTGTATGAATCTGTTTACGATCTTTCAGCTCGATTTCGGTGCTTTGCCTGCGAAGTGACAGGAGCGGCTGGTCGTCCCCGCAGGATGGCTGGTGATTGTCTGTGGAAGCGGGGCATGCCCGCGAAAAAATCACGGGCATGGACCAGGCGTCCCCGCCCGTTCCCACAATGAATCGCTGAGTAGCTGCTCTTGCCTTGTAGCCGCCTCTTTATGTGGCCAAAAACGTGACAGGTTCTATGCCCGGCTTATTACCAGATGAATCAGGCTGACCTCTGGCAACCAGTAGCGACCATTAAAAACGACTACATAAATCTCAAAAACGCCGCTTTCCACCCCTGTAAATGATTTTGAACGGTGCGGCATCGCGCCGCACCAAATCTTATTGGATTCACTCATCTTCACAGACATTTATTCACGATAGCTGCTTTAACTCGTAAATTAACTGCATTAACCCATATTTTATCGGGGTAATTCAGCATGAAAAATAACAATATCTCCGATAACTTGTAGTCATGACAAATAATTACTCCATGAATATTGCTTACCGGCTCGCTCTGTTTGCAGAATGCCGCGGTACGACTTTGGTCGACACCGTCCCTCTGCCGCCCTCTGGGTGAATCTGCAACGATCGCAGGAGATGCAAGCGTGCACATTGGTGTTCCACTCGAAACCCAGGCAGGCGAAACGCGGGTGGCCGCGACGCCGGAAACCATCAAGAAGCTGATCGGCCAGGGCCATCAGGTCACCGTCCAGAGCGGTGCCGGCATTGCCGCCAGCATTACCGACGCGGCCTATGCCGCCGCTGGCGCCAGCATCGGCGATCCCGGCGCGGCGTTCGGCGCCGAGCTGATTCTCAAGGTGGTCGCCCCCAGCGATGCCGAGCTGACGCTGATGAAGAGCGGCGCCGTGCTGGTCGGCATGCTCAACCCGTTCAGCAACGAAACCATCGCCCGCCTCAACGCAGCCGGCCTCACCGCCTTCGCCCTGGAAGCGGCACCGCGCACCTCCCGCGCCCAGAGCCTGGACGTGCTGAGTTCCCAGGCCAATATCGCCGGCTACAAGGCAGTGATGCTGGCGGCCAACCACTACCCACGCTTCATGCCCATGCTGATGACCGCCGCTGGCACGGTGAAAGCTGCCCGCGTGCTGATCCTCGGCGCTGGCGTTGCCGGCCTGCAGGCCATCGCCACGGCCAAACGCCTGGGGGCGGTGATCGAGGCCTCCGACGTGCGCCCGGCCGTCAAGGAGCAGATCGAATCCCTCGGCGCCAAATTCGTCGACGTCCCCTTCGAGACCGACGAGGAGCGCGAGTGCGCCGAAGGCGTCGGCGGTTATGCCCGGCCGATGCCGGCGTCGTGGATGGAACGCCAGGCCAGGGCCGTGCATGAACGTGCCAAGCAGGCCGACATGGTCATCACCACCGCGCTGATTCCGGGCCGCAAGGCGCCCACGCTGCTGCACGAAGCCACGGTCGTCGAGATGAAGCCCGGCTCGGTGGTCGTCGACCTGGCCGCCATCCAGGGCGGCAATTGCCCGCTCACCGAACTGGACAAGGTGGTGGTCAAGCACGGCGTGACCCTGGTCGGCCACGGCAACCTGCCGGCCCTGGTCGCTGCCGATGCCTCGGCCCTGTACGCGCGCAACCTGCTCGACTTTCTCAAGCTGGTGATCAAGGACGGCGCCTTCCACCTCGACCTGCAAGACGACATCGTCGCCGCCTGCCTGATGTGCGAAGGCGGCGAGATCAGACGGGTCAACCCATGATGGCCGCCCTCTCCTTAGGGAGAGGGCCAATCACCATAAAAAGGATCACTGCGATGGATCTGATTTCCGACGGCATCTACAACCTGATCATCTTCGTGCTGGCCATCTACGTCGGCTACCACGTGGTCTGGAACGTCACCCCCGCCCTGCACACGCCGCTGATGGCGGTGACCAACGCCATCTCCGCTATCGTCATCGTCGGCGCCATGCTCGCTGCCGCGCTGACCGTCACCCCGCTGGGCAAGGCCATGGGCACCCTGGCCGTGGCCCTGGCGGCGGTCAACGTGTTCGGTGGCTTCCTGGTCACCCGGCGCATGCTGGAAATGTTCAAGAAGAAGGCCGCCAAAGCGGCGGTGGAGAAGTAAGCGATGAGCATGAACCTGATCACCCTTCTCTACCTGGTCGCCTCGGTGTGTTTCATCCAGGCGCTCAAGGGTCTGTCCCACCCGACCACCTCGCGGCGCGGCAACGCCTTCGGCATGATCGGCATGACCGTCGCCGTGCTCACCACCTTGGGCCTTATCTACAAGCTGGGCAGCGGGCTGGCGGTGCAGGGCATCGGCTACGTGATCGTCGGCCTGCTGGTCGGCGGCACCGCCGGCTCGATCATGGCCAAGCGCGTCGAAATGACCAAGATGCCCGAGCTGGTCGCTTTCATGCACAGCATGATCGGCCTGGCCGCGGTATTCATCGCCATTGCCGCGGTGGTCGAGCCGCAATCACTGGGCATCGTCGCCAGCATCGCCGACCCGATTCCCGCCGGTAACCGCCTGGAGCTGTTCCTCGGCGCGGCCATCGGCGCCATCACCTTCTCCGGCTCGGTGATCGCCTTTGGCAAGCTGTCTGGAAAGTACAAGTTCCGCCTGTTCCAGGGCGCGCCGGTACAGTTCGCCGGCCAGCACCTGATCAACCTGCTGATCGGCCTGGCCATCGCCGGCCTGGGCCTGTACTTCACCTTCACCGGCGACCTGACCGCCTTCGCCGTGCTGGTGGCCCTGGCCTTCGTGATCGGCGTGCTGATCATCATCCCCATCGGCGGCGCCGATATGCCGGTGGTGGTGTCGATGCTCAACAGCTACTCGGGCTGGGCGGCGGCCGGCATCGGTTTCTCGCTGAACAACTCGATGCTGATCATTGCCGGCTCCCTGGTCGGTTCCAGCGGCGCGATCCTCTCCTACATCATGTGCAAGGCGATGAACCGCTCGTTCTTCAACGTCATCCTCGGCGGCTTCGGCGGCGCGACCGATGCCGGCCCGGCGGCAGGCAGCGGCGAGCAGCGCCCGGTGAAATCCGGTTCCGCCGACGACGCCGCCTTCCTGCTCGGCAATGCCGACAGCGTGATCATCGTGCCCGGCTACGGACTGGCCGTGGCCCGCGCCCAGCACGCCCTGAAGGAGCTGACCGAGAAGCTGGCCCACAAGGGCGTGACCGTGAAATACGCGATCCACCCGGTGGCAGGCCGCATGCCCGGCCATATGAACGTGCTGTTGGCCGAGGCTGAGGTCCCCTACGACCAGGTGTTCGAGATGGAGGACATCAACGCCGAATTCGGCCAGGCCGATGTGGTGCTGGTACTTGGCGCCAACGACGTGGTCAACCCGGCGGCGAAGAACGACCCCAAGTCGCCGATCGCCGGCATGCCGATCCTAGAAGCCTTCAAGGCCAGGACCATCATCGTCAACAAGCGCTCGATGGCCAGCGGTTACGCTGGTCTGGACAACGAACTGTTCTACCTGGACAAGACCATGATGGTGTTCGGCGACGCCAAGAAGGTCATCGAGGATATGCTCAAGGCTGTCGAATGACCCGCAAAGGCGCACACTAGAGCGGCCGCGCACCTTTCAGGGGCAATTGGACGTCAAGAGAAAAGCACAGCAGCGCTGATTGGTAACGAGAATTGCTGCTCATGAAAATAAATAGCCAAGCAACTATGCCGAACAATCGTAACTGTACCGCAATGAACCCACTGAAAATTTTAGTATTTTCAGCGCAAAAAACTGCAAAACACGTCAAGTCACGGCAAATTCACAAACACCGGTACAGTTACGACCTAAATAATGGACACAGTTACAAAGCAAGCTATCTAGTGCTCAGCTAATTTACGGCAGCTGTGGCTACTGCAAACACCGCGCGAGGACGAAAATGGGCTCCAGAACCTAACCAATCCCGCCAAAAGCGGAAGGATGCACGCCATGGAACGTACCCTCAGTTCCGATCTGCTTGTCGACAACTCGTCCAAACCTGCCACCAGCCTGCCGCTGAATATCCTGGCCACCCTGCTCCTGTGGCAGCGCCGGATCGTCAGCCGCCGCCAGCTGGCGCGTCTGGACCCTCGCCTGCTGGCCGATGCCGGTATCAGCGAAAGTCAGCGTTACGCCGAACTGAGCAAACCGTTCTGGCGTTAATCGCGACACCTGAGCTTCTCCCGCAAAACCCCGCCGGCATGCAGCGCCTGCGGGGTTTTGTCGTCATGGGGCGGGATTGATCGAAGCGTGAGTGCCTTGTAACCAAAGCTACACAAACTGTGCAGGTGTTTTCTACAGCGGCCCGCGGAGCGGTTAGAATGGGGCTTTCCGTGAGCCGTAGAGACCAAGCCCATGCCCATCGTCCGCACCCTCGCCCTTTGCAGCCTGTTCGGCCTCGCCGCCTCTGCCAGCGCCAGCAGCTTCGTGGTGACCACCGACACCCTGGTCGATGCACTCGCCGCCACCATCGACACCACCTCCAATGCGACCTCCTCGGTGGTCGACAACAAGGTGGTGCTGGCTGCCAGGGATGACGCTGCCAGCTTCGTCGCCAGCCAAGGCGCCGTGCGCGGCGCGCACCTGGAAACCGCCCTGCGCCACATCCGCGAACGCATGCCCAGCCTGCAGGCCGATGATGCGCAGCTGGCCCAGGCCATCCTCGCCAATTAAGCGCATGTCGTTACCGGAACTGCGGCACAGGTTCCTCGTCCAAGCAGCCAATCAAATCCCATTCGGAGACCGTTCATGAAGCGTCCGTTGTTAGCCGCCACCGCCTCGCTGGCCCTGTTCGCCGGCGCCGTGCAGGCCCAGACCCTGGTGGCCACCAGCAACATCATCGTCCGCGCGCTGGATCGCACCATCGACTTTACCTCGGACACCACCACCTCGATCCGCGACATGAAAGTGGTGATCGAAGCCCGTGACGACGCCGCCAGCTTCGTCGCCAGCCAGGGCGATATTCGCGGTGCCCAGCTGGAAGCCGCCTTCGGTGCGCTGCGCAGCCAGGTTCCCGAGGCTCAGAACGCCTCCGATCAGGTACTCGCAGAAGCCATTCTCGCCCTGTGATGGCCGCCCGCGGCTGGCTTCTGGTGCTGACCCTGCTGGTCAGCACGGCCAGCCACGCCCAGTTGCAGTTCGCCCTGGACGACTCGGGGCTCGCCGCCGACCAACGCCAGGCCAGCCAGACCCTGCTCGACGAAGCCTACAACGCCTTGCCGCCACGCCTGCGTGACGCGGTGGATCGCGATATGGTGGTGCGCTGGATTCCATTGCCGGAGAACATCTACGGTCGCGCCGGGCGCCTCAGCGGCATCGAGCTCAACGCCAGGCTGCTGCCGGGCCTCACCGACGGCAGCGCGGCGAGCACACCCAACGGTCGTCCCCACGGCACGGTGCGCCAGGAACTGTTGGCCACCGTGCTCCATGAAGTGACCCACCTTTACGACCGCGGCGCCTACTGGAGCGACGAACAGCGCACCCTGCTGCGCCGCTGCCAGCGCCAGAACACCGACCTGGGGCCGGTCGGCCTGCGCGCCGAGTGCCGCGGCCAGACCGCGCGGCGCTTCACCCTTAGCGACGAGCCACGCCTGCTCGACCTGGCCGGCTGGCCGCAACGCGTCGGCAAACGCGGTGAGCGCGACACGCACAACGGTCAGGTCGCCCGCAGCCCGGACAGCTACGAGCTGAGCAACCCGCGGGAATTCGTCGCGGTGAACATGGAATACTTTCTCCTCGACCCCGAATACGCCTGCCGCCGCCCCTCCCTGGCGCGCTTTTTCAGCGCCCATTTCGGCTGGTCACCGGCCAATCAGGCGCCCTGCGGCAGCGGCTATGCCTACCTGAACGCCGGGCGGGATTTCGACAAGCAGGCGCTGGCCAACCTCGACCCCGAGCGCGTCTACCAAGTGGATTACCTGCTCGCCGAGGCCAACCAGAACATGGCCAGCCGCTGGGGCCACAGCATGCTGCGCCTGGTGATCTGCGCACCGGGCCGCCCGCGCGGGCCGGATTGCCGGCTGGACCTGGACCAGCACCTGGTGCTGTCCTACCGGGCCTTCGTCAACGACGTGCAGCTGTCGAGCTGGGACGGCCTCACCGGCGCCTACCCGTCGCGGCTGTTCGTGCTGCCCCTGGCCCAGGTGATCGAGGAATACACCAAGGTCGAGCTGCGCAGCCTGGCCTCGGTGCCCCTGAAGCTGCCGCGCGCGCGCCTCGAACAACTGGTCGCCCGCGCCGTCGAGCAGCACTGGAGCTACGACGGCGACTACTTCTTCATCTCCAACAACTGTGCGGTGGAAACCCTCAAGCTGCTGCGCAGCGGCACCGCCCATCCACGCCTGCAGACCCTCGACAGCATCACCCCCATCGGCCTGCTGGAGGTGCTCGAAGCCCGTGACCTGGCCGATGCCAGCGTGCTGGACGATTCCCGCGAGGCGCTGCGCCTGGGCTACCGCTTCGACTCGTTCCGCGACCGCTACCAGGCCATGTTCAAGGTGCTGCAGCAGCGCCTGCCAATTTCCCAGGGGCGCGTCGAAGACTGGCTCGAACAGCCGTCCGAACTGCGTCGCCAGTGGTTCGAGCAGGCGGACCTGCGCGCCAGTGCCGCCATGCTGCTGCTCGAACAGGCGGCCATGCGCCGTCAGCTGCTGCTTTCCCAGGACGAACTCAAGCAGCGCTACCTGACCGGCCGCGCCGCCAAGGACCCGAGCCTCAACAAGGCCGGTGACGCCCTGGAACAGATCCTCGCCAATACCGGTTTCCTGAGCCGCCCGGCCGAGCTGCTCGAAGGCGGCTACGGCCTGCCGCAACAGGAGGAATGGCAACGCCTGGAAAGCGAAACCCGCACCCGCCAGCAGCAACTGAGCCTGCTCAGCGCGGACCTCGACGGTGAAGTGCGCCGCCTCCTCGACCCCCAGCGCCTGGCCGAGCTGGAGGCCAACGAGACCAACCTGAAACTGCTTGGCGAGCACCTGCGCAAGTTGCACAAACAAAACGGCGGGCTACAGCTGTAAGGTCGCCGTCGGTGATTCGGGGCCGCTTCGATAAAACGAGGCACGGTTCCCAGGTTTGCCCCACCAAGTTGTACACACGGCATTTCTTTGTAGAACTTTTCAGAGCCGCCCCCAGTCGGACTTTCGCCCCCTGACTGGAAGAGCCGATGTCCGAACTTACCCTTCGCATCGCTGAAGTAGCCACAGGCCACGACGCGCGGTTTCCTGCCGCCAGTCGTTTCAGCGAACTCACGTCCCTGCTGCAGCAACCGGCCTTCGATGTCGTGGTGCTGAGCGCCAGCGAAGCCGAGAACCTGGCGATGCTGCAGGCCCTGCGGCGCCAGCCGGCCTATCGCCTGAGCCTGATCTATTGCGCCAGCCAGACGCCGCTGGCCATGGCCCTGGGCGACGGCCCGGCGCCCACCCAGCCGGGCAGGCTGCAGCAGGCCTGGCAGCAATGGCGCGAGCGTCTCAACCTGTTCAACAACGGCCGTGCCCCGAGGGCCTCGAAGCCCAGCTGCTCGCCTACCTGTGGCTGCGTGCGCCTGGCACCCTCAAGGCGGTACGCACGCCCTCGTCGGCCAGGCACTACGTCTACCAGCTGGTCGAGGCGCTGGGCGACGACCAGGTCAACGGCCTGGCGCTGGTACAGAACCTGGCCCAGCGCAACCTGCTCGACAGCACCGCGCTGGTCGATCGCATCCGCCTGTGCCGCAGCTGCGGCAGCGGGCACCTGAACTATGTCGACGTGTGCGTGGAGTGCAACTCCCTGGACATCGCCCGCCAGCCATCGCTGCACTGCTTCACCTGCGGGCATATCGGCGCCCAGACCGAGTACCTCAAGGACGGCGCGCTGGTCTGCCCCAACTGCCTGACCCGTCTGCGCCATATCGGCACCGACTACGACCGGCCGCTGGAGAACTACAACTGCAACAGCTGCGATGCCTTCTTCGTCGATGCCGACGTGCAGGCGCGCTGCCTGGACTGCGGCGAGCACCACGTCCCGGACGAGCTGCAGGTGCGCGAGATCCGCGACTACCAGCTTTCCGAAGGCGGCCTGCTGACCTCGCGCCAGGGCCTGGAGCGCAACACCGCCAATTACTTCAACGGCCTGTCGGTGGTCGGTGTCAGCACCTTCAAGACCCTGCTGGACTGGCAGCTGGAACTGATCGAACGGCACAAGGCGCCGACCTTCGCGCTGCTCGGCATGCGCTTTCGCAACCTCGGCCGGGTACTCGAACGCCTGGGCCCGCAACGCGGCCACGCGCTGCTCGACACGCTGATCGAGCGCATCCAGGTGGCCATCCGCGACACCGACCGCTGTACCCGCTCCAGCGAGGAACAGCTCTGGCTGCTGTTGATGTACACCGACTCGGCCGGCCTGCGCCGGGTCACCGAACGCATCAATGAAATCAGCGCGCTGTTCGTCGGCGAGGACCTGCAGGACATCCGCCTGACCACCAGCGGCTGCGTGGCGCCCAGCGGCCTGATCGACCAGGAAGATGCCGAACTGCTGATGGCCCGCCTTGCCGGAGAACTCTGATGAACGCGCTGGTCGAGCACCTGCACGCCTGGCTGGGCGAGGTCTACGGCGCCAATGGTCATTGGCGGCTGTTTCTCATGGTGTTCCCGTACTTCCTGCTGCTGGAGGTGCCGCTCAACCTGATGGTGCTGCTCGGCACCCTGCGCTGGTTCGTGCGCAAGCGCAGTGCGCTGCCGCTGCACAACACCTGGCATCCGCGGGTGTCGTGCATCATCACCTGCTACAGCGAGGGCCGGGATGTCGAGCTGACCCTGCGCAGCCTGGCCGAGCAGACCTACCCCGGGATGATCGAGATCATCCCGATCGTCGATGGCGCGGCCGCGAACACGGCGACCACCGAGGTGGTGAGGCGCTTCAAGGCCGAGCAGCGCCTGCCGCGTAACCGGGTGATCCGGCCCATCGCCAAATGGCAGCGCGGCGGCCGGGTGTCGTCGCTCAATAGCGGGCTGGCGTACAGCAGCGGCGAGATTCTCATCAACGTCGATGGCGACACCTCGTTCGACAACGACATGGTGGTGCGCATGGTCAGCCACTTCCGCGATCCCAAGGTGCCCGCCGTGGCCGGCAGCCTGCGGGTGCGCAATGCCAGGCAATCCTGGGTGGCGCGCATCCAGGCGCTGGAATACCTGCTGTCGATCCACATGTGCAAGATCGGCCTGGCCGAGTGGAACCTGGTCAATAACGTGTCCGGGGCATTCGGCGCCTTTCGCCGCAGCTTCCTGCAGCAGATCGGCGGCTGGGACACCCACACCGCCGAGGATCTGGATCTGACCCTGCGCATCAAGGCGTACTTTCGGCGTTACGGCCTGCGCATTCCGTTCGAGCCCCAGGCCATCGGCCATACCGACGCACCGGCAACCCTGGGCAGCTTTCTCGACCAGCGCCTGCGCTGGGACGGCGACCTGTTCTTCGTCTACGTGCGCAAGCACCGCCATGTGTTCACCCCGCGCCTGCTGGGCTGGCCGAACTTCCTGATGCTGCTGGTCAGCGGCCTGTTCTTCCAGCTGGTGCTGCCGTTCATCATCCTCGGCTACAGCCTGGCGGCGGTGGTCATCCTGCCGTTCACCGCCTTGGTGTTCTATTCGCTGCTGATCTACGCGCTGTACCTGGCGATGAGCACGCTGCTGTACCTGGGCCTGATGCTGATGGTCAGCGAGCGGCCCCGGCAGGACCTGCGGCTGATCTGGGTACTGCCCTTCTACCCCCTGGCGATGTACGCCCTGCGCTGCTGGAGCGTGGTCGCCATTCTCAATGAAACCCTGCGGCGCGGGCACGAGGAATCGAGCATGGCGCCCTGGTGGGTGCTCAAACGGGCCAATCGATTCTGAGGCATTACTACTCGATGACTGCACCACGACCTACACGTCTGCTGCTGCCGCTGCTGTGCTGCGCGCCGCTGCTGGCGGGCGCCGCCCCCCTGACGCTCGAGCAGGCCCTGCAACAGGCCGGCGACGGCAGCCCGGCGGCCAATGCCGAGTTGCAAGCGCGCTACGCCGCCCGCGACCAGCGCCAGAGCGAATCCGGCTGGGAGATGTTCGGCAATGCCAACGTCGGCCGCTACCGCGAACTGGTGACCGACGACGTTCGCGACGACTATTACGGGCGCAGCTTCGCGGTCGGCGTGCGCTACCCGCTGCTCGGCAGCCTGCGCCGGCGCATGGACGCCGTGCGCGACAGCGAGCGCGACATCCGCCTCGGCGAAATCGAACAGGGCTATCGCCGCGCCCAGCAGCGCCTGGCCATCCGCAGCAGCTACGCCGACTGGTGGCGGGCCAGCGAGGAGCAGCGCCTGTGCAGGGATGTCGAGCACGCCGCCGGTGAGGCCGAGCAGCAGGTGCAGGCACGCCTGGCCGGCAAGTGGATCCTGCCTTCCGACGCCCAGCTGATGCGCAGCGAATGGACCGCGGTCACCCAGCGTTGCGCCATGCAGGACGGCCTGCTCCAGGACATCCGCGCCAGCCTGCAAAGCCTTGGCGTACAAATCGGCGCCGGCGACACGCCGCTCGCCTCGGCCCTGGCCAGCGAGCCGCAACCCTTGCAGGCCTGGCAGCAGCAGCTGGAAAACAACCCGCGGGTGGCCGGGCGCAACGCCGAGCTGGCCAACGCCGAGCTGGGCCGCAAGCAGCCCTGGTACAGCGCCATCGAGTCCTACGTCAACGTCGCCCAGACCCTGGAGCAGCGCAGCGGCGTCCGCGATGATGGCAGCGGCCTCAGTGCCGGTGTCACCTTCTCCGCGCCCTTCGACCTGCTCGACTACGGCTCGGCCCGCGGCCGTGAAGGCGAGGCGCGTTACCAGGCGGCCGTGCAGGCACTGGAGCGCGAGCGTGGCGATGTGCTGCGCGAACTGGGCAAGGTGCTGGAGCAGCAACGCCGCCAACTCAACGAATACCGCTGGCGCAGCGAACGCCGCGCCGCGCTGGACACCATCATCGCCGAACGCCGCCAACGCGGCAGCCTGGATGCCGGCGAAGCCAGCCTGCGGCTGCTGCAGGCCGAGGTCGATCGCTACAACGCCGGTTTCGCGCAGATCTCCGCCTGGCACGGCGCCTGGCTGCAGGACTCGGCGCTGCGCCTGTTCGGTGATGACAGCCCGGGTTTCGAGCGCCTGCTCGGCAACCGCGTACTGCACTGGCAGGGCGACAACACCTTCATGCCGGCCCAGGTGGCCAGGCAGAGGCAATGGAACCAGGGCGTGTATATCTGGGACAGTGCTGCCCTGCTCGACCCAGGCCAGCGCCCTGGCCAACTGAACGCCCTGCAACAGGCCGGCATCAGCCAGTTGCACGTCGGGCTGACCAGCCTGCAGGTCGCCGACATCGGGCGCACCCATCAGGCACTGCGCGAGCTGATCCAGGCCGCCCACGCCCGGGGCATGCAGGTCAGCCTGCTGCTCGGCGATCCGGACTGGATGAAGCCGCGCCGGCGCCAGGGGCTGATCGAGCTGATCGGCCAGCTCCGGGACCTGCCCTTCGCGGCCCTGCACCTGGACCTGGAGGTCGAGCAGCTGGGCTGGCCGGTGCCCGACGGGCGCCTGCGCGACTGGCTCGCCACCGTGCGCGAGGCCAAGGCCGCCGCGCCCTGGCCGCTCAACCTGTCCAGCCACCCGCGCTGGTTCGACGAGCAGGCCAACCGCCAACCCTGCGTGCCCTGCGAGCTGCAGCGCATCGGGGTCGGCGAGATCAGCCTGATGATCTACACCCGCAACCCGCAAAGCAGCACCAATCGGGCCCTGGCCATTGCCAAGCAATGGCCGGCCCTGAAGCTGCGCCTGGCCCAGAGCGTGGAGGCCGATCAACCCGCTGACCTGAGCTGGGCCGACGCCTCCCACTCGCAATTGCAACAACAGGTAGTGAACTGGCAGAACGCTCTGCGCCCGGCTGGAGTGGGCGGTATCGACTGGCAATCCTGGACCGATTACCCGAGAAGCCGATGAAGATACGTTTCAATAGCCCCAAAGAACGACACCCGACCCAGGATCACGGCATGCAGGTGCTCTACGCCCCCGGCAAGCGCCTGGCCTTCCGCCTGCGCTGGTACCTGATCCTGTTCCTGATCCTGCTGCCCGCCCTGTGGCTGGCCGGGCGCTACGGGCTCGAACTGATCAGGGTCGAGGCGCCGGCACTGGTGCGCCTGCCGAGCATGGAAGTGCGCGCCATGCAGCCCGGCCAGGTGAAAAGCATCCCGGTGCAGGCCGGCGATCACGTGGATGCCGGCACGCCGCTGGTGGAGCTCGATAACCCCGAGTGGCGCCTGCGCCTGAACCTGCTGCAAGGCGGCGCGACACCGGCTGCGGCACCGGTCGGCGACCTGGGCGCGCGCAACCGTGCAGTGCTGCAGAGCCTGGTCGACCGCGCGGCGCAGCGGGTCAATGACACCCGACGCCTGCTGCGGCAAGGCGCGGCCACCCGCGGCGAGCTGGTCGAGGCGCAGAACGCCCTGGACAGCCGCCTGGCCGAGCTGCTGGCCTTCGAGCGCAGCCTGAGCGGCGTCGGCAGCAGCGAAGGCGAGCGCTACGAGCGCCAGCAGCAGCTGGAGCGCCAGTGGCTGAGCGGGCAGCTGAACCAGATGAAGGTCGCCGCCAGCGAGCGCGGCCGGGTGGCCGAGGTGGTCACCGCGGCCGGTGAGAACGTCGGCCCGGGCACCCTGCTGATGCGCCTGGAGCGCAGCGGCCCGGCGCAGCTGTGGGTGTACCTGGATCCCAAGGACGTCGAGCACGCGACCCCGGGCTCCCCCTCGACGTACGCCTTCCCGACGGCAGCTGGACCAGGGCCGAAGTGATCAACCCGGCGGAAAGCGCCAACCCGCTGCCCAGTGATCTTCGCCAGCCATTTCGCAGCCCCACCCGAGGGTTGATGGTGCCGGCGCGCTTCACCGAGCCGCTGGCCAACGAATGGCGCGTCGACTCGCTGCCGGTGCGGGTGCGTTTCCCGAACGAGCACTTCACCCTGTTCGGCATGCGTTTCTGAACGGGGCCCCGCGGCCTGCACGCTGGTGGGCCGTCACTTCGCCTATCGCGCGGTATCGGGAAAGCTGACCACCGCACTGAAACCACGGGGGCTGGCATTGCTGAAGCCGATGGAGCCGCCCAGATGGCGGGCGATCATGCCGACGATGGCCAATCCCAAGCCCGCGCCCTGGGGGTTGCCGGCACTGTGGAAGCGCTCGCCAAGGCGCGGCAGACGGGCTTCTTCAACGCCAGGGCCCTGATCGACGACCTGCAGCTGCACGCCCTCGCCCTCCCGGCACACGCGCACGCTCACCTCGCTGCCCGGTGACGAGAAGGTCAGCGCATTGCTGACCAGATTCTGCAACAGGATGACGATCAGGCCGCGGTCGCCCTGGATCAGCGCCGTTTCCTCGGCATCCAGGGCCAGGTCGATGCGCCGGTTGATCGCCAGCGGCGCCAGGTCGGCCAGCTCCTCACGCACCACCGCGGTCAAATCCAGGGGCTGCAGGTTCTGCGAGGGCGCTTCCAGGCGCGCCATGGTCAGCAGCTGGCTGGCGATGCGGGTGGCGCGGTGCACGCCCTGCTTGAGGAACGCCAGTGCCTCTTCGCGTTCCTGCACGCTCTCGGCCTGGGCCGCGTTGCGCAGGTGAATCTCCAGAATCGCCAGGGGTGTACGCAGCTCGTGGGCGGCATCGGCGATAAAGCGCCGCTCCCGTTCGAGCAGTGCGCGCAGCTGGCTCAACACATCATCCAGGGCCAGGCGCATGGGCTCCAGTTCCGGCGGCAGCGGCCCGGCCGGCAGCGGATCCAGGCTGTGCTCCGGGCGCTCGCGCAGTTGCCGGGCCAGGCGCTGCAGCGGGCGCAGGCCCCAGCCGAGCAGCAGCCAGATGAACGCAGCCAGCAGCGGCAGGCAGATCAACGTCGGCATCAGGGTGTGCTGGAGAATCTGCTGGATCAGGTCCTGGCGCAGGTCTTCACGCTCGCCGACCCAGATGCGCAGGCCACCCGCGCTGTCGTCGAGCAGCACGCCGCACCACTCCTGGTCGTTGACGAAGAAGTCGTGAATACCCGGCGATGGCAGCTTTTCCAGGAGCGGCGCCTGCTCGGAACGCACCAGCAGGTTGCCGTCCTGATCCCACACCTGAAAGGCCAGGTTGATTTCGTAGGGGTGGGAGAACACGCCCTCGGCCGAGCGATCCAGGGCGCCATCCAGGGCCTGACGGACGAACTGCCAATCGACCGGTCGACCATCGGGCTGCTGCAGCATGCCCTGCAGCACCCGCGCGGCCTGCACCAGCTGAGCGTCATAGACCGCCTCGGTCTGCCGGTGGCTGTCGCGCAGGGCGAGCAGCACCAGGGCCAGGCTGCCGGCCAGCACCAGGGCGATGGTCGGCGCCAGGATGCGCGTGCGGATGGAAATCATGGCTTTTGCTCCACCAGGTAACCGACCCCGCGCACGGTGCGAATCAGCTCGCTGCACAGCTTGCGGCGCAGGTTGTGGATCAGCACTTCCAGGGTGTTGCCCGGGCCGCTTTCCTGCCAGCCATACAGCGCATTGGCGAGGCGCTCGCGGGTCACCACCACGCCGGGGCGAATCAGCAACTGGTGCAGCAGCTGGTACTCCATGGGCGTCATCGGCACGCTGCGCCCCTGGTAGCGAACCTCCTGGGTGGAGGGATCCAGGGTCACGCCGGCGAACTCCAGCACCGGCTGGGCGCGACCCTGGCTACGGCGCAGCAAGGCGCGGATGCGCGCTTTCAGCTCTTCGGGATCGAAGGGTTTGACCAGGTAATCGTCGGCACCTGCATCCAGGCCGCCGATTCGATCATCCATGGCGTCGCGGGCGGTGAGCACCAGCACCGGCACGGCGTTCTCGCTGCGGGCACGCAGCTGGCGCAGCAGGGTCATGCCATCCAGGCGCGGCAGGCCCAGATCGAGCAGCACCAGGTCGAACCGTTCGCTGCGCAGCGCGTGGGCGGCTTCGAGGCCGTCCTCCAGCCAGTCCAGGGCATAGCCTTCGCCGCGCAGGGCCACGCGGATCCCGCGCGCCAGGGCACGATCATCTTCAACCAGCAGGACACGCACGGCACGCACCTCGTCATCGATAAAACGGCGCCATGATGCGCTTCGCACGGAGTATTTGGCAGGGGTAGATGTTACCGACCTTTGCCCGTTAAGGCTTTCCTAAGCTTCGCGTCGCAAGGTGCTCCTGACCACCATCATGAGGAGTCTCACCATGCGTTACATCGCGCTTTTCGCCCTGCTGCTGGGCAGCCCGCTGGCCATGGCCAGCACCGAATGCACCACCGCCGAACGCTCCACCTGGCAGAACCCCGAGCAGTTTCAGAAGAAGCTGAAAGAGCAGGGTTACCAGATCAGCAAGTTCAAGGTCACGGCGGGCAACTGCTACGAGATCTACGGTTTCGACAAGGACAAGCGCAAGGTCGAGATCTACCACGATCCGGTTAGCGGCAAAGCCATCAAGACCGAGATCGAAGACTGATGCACGCGGCGACGATACGACTCTGGGATCCGCTGATCCGCCTGTTCCATGTGTCGGTGGCCGGGGTCTTCGTCGCCAACTATTTCTTTACCGAGGAAGGTGACGACTGGCACACCTGGCTCGGTTATTACGCCTGCGCCTGGCTGGCGGTGCGCCTGGTGTGGGGCTTCGTCGGCCCACGCAGCGCGCGCTGGACGGATTTCTGGCCGACCCGCGCGCGCCTGGCCAGTCACCTTGCTCAATTGTTGGAGGGCGAACCCCATCGCCGCCTCGGCCACTCGCCGCTTGGCGCCCTGGTGATGCTGCTGATGATGACCGCCATCGCCGCCCTCGGCATCAGCGGCTTCCTGATGCAGGAAGTCGATGCCCTGTGGGGCGCCGACTGGCCGCTCACCCTGCATGCCTGGGCGGCCAACGGCCTGGCGACGCTGGTGGTCATCCACATGGCCGCGGCGCTGATCGAAAGCCTGCACCTGGGCGAAAACCTGCCGTTGTCGATGATTACCGGCGAACGCCGCGCCCCCTCCGACCATCGCTGAGACCCGAACCCCATGCTGACCCCGCTTGCGCCTCGCCGTGCCAGCGCTCCCCGCGCCTGGCTGTCGCTGCTTGCCCTGGCCACCCTGAGCTGCGCACTGCTGCTCGCCGATGATTTTCTGCAGCAACTGTTCACGCCAAGCAACCACGCCGAGCTGGAGGCGGGATACGTAGCCGTGCTGTGGCTGTTCAGCGTGGGGCTGTGGCTGTGCAACCTGCGCCCGCTCAGCATGGGCATCCTGGCGCTGTTCGCGGTGATGCAACTGATGCAGCTGGCCAACATCAGCTTCTTTGGCGAACCGCTGACCGCCATCGACATCCAGTCGCTGCTCAATGATCCCGGCGAGGTGCGCGAGACCGCCGCCCACAGCCTGGCCGGGCATTGGCCGGTGCTGCTCTGCGTGGGCATTCCGTACGGCCTGCTGCTGGCCCTGCATGGGTGCCTGCCCGGCCGGATCAGCCTGCCGCAGAGCAGCTGGGCGCTGGTGCTGATCGCCGTGGTGCTGCTCTCCAAACCCTACCGCGCCACCTACCGCAACCTCGACTCTTTTGCCGCCAGCCCCAGCCGCAGCGCCCTGCACAACAACCTCAACGTGTTCTCCGCCTGGGCGGTGCACCTGGCGTTCAAGCCGGAAGTCGAGCTGCCGCCCACCCCCTTCGCGCCCTATGCGCTGAGTCCGAGCATGAGCCAGGCGAAACACGTCTGGCTGGTGGTCGCCGACTCGCTGCGCAGCGATCGCCTTGGCGTGTTCGGCTACGGCCGGGATACCACGCCGAAACTGGCCGCCTACCTGCGCGACCATCCCAGCGCCTTCGTACGCCCCGGCATCGCCGCCGGGGTGGCCACCGATGTCAGCCTGCCCTACCTGATCAACCCGATTCGCGAGCCCGGCAAGGATGCGCTGCTGCGCACCGGCGACATCAACCTGTTCCGCTTCGCCAGGCAGGCGGGCTTTCGCACCTACTGGATTTCCTCCCAGGAATCCAAGCTGCTGGCCAACCTCGGCAGCCGTTACCTGGACGTGTCGATCACCCGCGAAGACCATCCGGTGCGTTTTCTCAAACAGCAGGATCGCGCCCTGCTCGACGTGCTCGACGCCCAGCGCTGGGCCGAACGCAACTTCGTGGTGCTCAACCTGCGCACCGCCCACCTGCCCTATGCGCAGAACTACCGCCATGAAAAGACCCCGGCCCCCTGGGTGGACCAAGGCCCGAACGGCCAGAGCAACGCCTACGACAACTCGGTGCATTACCTGGACGGCCTGCTGGCCGAAGTGATCGCCGACTTCGACCGCCTGGAGGGCGAGCGTTACCTGATCATCACCGGCGACCACGGCCAGCGCCTCGGTGAGGGCGGCCACTGGGGCCATAACGACCTGGTGCCGGAAGTCAGCGATGTACCGGTGATCGTCATCGGCCGCGAGGCCAAGGCCGAGACCATGGCGGGCCTGTCGGCCGAGCGCTGGATCAGCCACTACGAAGCCGGCAAGTGGCTGGCCGCGCGCCTCGGCACGCGCATCCACAACCCCAACCTGCGCCCCAACGAGCACTTCGTGCACGGCAAGCTGCTGTTCACCGACAACTTCATCCAGCGCGTCTGCGAAACGCCCGCCGGCCTGGTGCATCAGCCGCCCCAGCTGCTGAGCATGCTGCTCAAGCAGCCCGAGGCGCGTTGCGAGGGTTGAACCTGGCCGCGGGCGGCAAGGCGCCTCAGCCCACCCGGTGGGCCACGGCCGGTTTACCTGCGGCGCGCTCGCGGAAGGTCAGCAGGAAGGCCAGCAGCACGCCGGCCGAGAACACCGCGGGGAACAGCCAGATGCTGCGCCAGTCGTGCAGGCCCGCAGTGGCGTAGTGATCGGACACCGCGCCGGCGACCCAGAAGCCGATCAGCATGCCGACGCCATAGGTGGCCAGGGTGATCAGGCCCTGGGCCGAACTCTTGATGCTCTCGCCGGCCTTGCCGTCGGTATAGATCTGCCCGGAAACGAAGAAGAAGTCGTAGCACACACCGTGCAGCACGATCCCCGCCACCACAAAGGCCACCAACTCGCCGCTGTTGCCGTAGGCGAACAGCACATAGCGCAGCGCCCAGGCCGCCATGCCCACCAGCAGTGTCGCCTTGATCCCGAAGCGCTTGATGAACAGCGGCAACAGCAGCATGAACAGCACCTCGGAAACCTGGCCGAGGGTCATCATGCCGGTGGGGTTGGCAACGCCGATTTCGGTCAGGAACAGGTTGGCGTTCTGGTAGTAGAAGGCCAGCGGAATACAGATCAGGATCGAGGCCAGAAAGAAGGTCGCGAAGCCGCGGTCCTTGAGCATCTGCAGGGCGTCCAGACCGAGCAGGCGCTTGAGGCCGGTGTGCTGGCCGGGCACCGGCGGAGTGGCCGGCAGGCTGAAGCTGTACAGGCCGAGCAGCAGCGAAGCACCGGCGCAGAGCAGGAAGGTGTTGCGCAGCGCCCCTTCGGCGATGGCCTGTTGGGCGTCCCAGGCGAACACGAAGCTGATCACCAGGCCGGCGACTATCCAGCCCAGCGTGCCCCATACCCGCACCCGGGAAAACTGCGCCGCCGGGTCGCTCAACTGGCGGAACGCCACGGCGTTGACCAGCCCGAGCGTGGGCATGTACACCACCATGTAGCAGAGCACCAGCGGGTAGAAGGTGGCGAAGTCCTCGGCGCGGTAGAGCTGGTAGAGCAACACGGCGCCGCCCAGGTGCAACACCGCCAGCAACCGTTCGGCGTTGACGAAGCGGTCGGCGATCAACCCGACCACGAAGGGCGCCAGGATCGCCCCCCAGGACTGGGTCGCGTAGGCCATACCGATCTGCCCGCCGCTGGCCTCCAGGGTACGCCCTAGAAAGGTGCCGAGGGTGACGAACCAGCCGCCCCAGATGAAGAACTGCAGAAACATCATCACGCCCAGCCTGACAGTCAAAGTGCTCATGTTCTTATCCTTGTTGTTGTTCACGAGACAGCGTTAAACGATCTACTTCAAACCAAGCAGCTCCCGGTTGCCCGAGGTACTGCTGGCGACCCCGGCGAAATCATCGAAGGCGCGTTCGGCGCGGGTGATCAGCTGGCGCTCGATGAACGCCGCGCCCTCGGCGGCGCCTTGGGCGGAATCCTTGAGGCAGCATTCCCATTCCAGCACCGCCCAGCCGGCGTAGCCGTACTGGGTGAGCTTGCTGAAAATCGCCTTGAAGTCGATCTGCCCATCGCCCAGGGAACGAAAACGCCCCGGGCGATCGACCCAGGCCTGATAACCGCCATACACCCCGGCGCGGGCATCGGGCCGGAACTCGGCGTCCTTCACGTGGAACATGCGGATGCGCGGGTGGTAACGGTCGATGAAGCCCAGGTAATCCATCTGCTGCAGCAGCATGTGGCTGGGGTCGTAGAGAATGTTGGCGCGCGGGTGATCGTCAACGGCGGCCAGAAAGCGCTCGAAGGTAACGCCGTCGTGCAGGTCTTCACTGGGGTGCAGCTCGTAGCAGAGGTCGACACCCGCCTCGTCGAAGGCTTCGAGGATCGGCAGCCAGCGTCGTGCCAGCTCGGCGAAGCCCTCCTCCACCAGGCCCGCCGGGCGCTGCGGCCAGGGGTAGAGATAGGGCCACAGCAGCGCACCGGAGAAGGTCGCGTGGGCCGCCAGGCCCAGGCGCCGGCTGGCTTGGGCGGCGAGCTTCAACTGGCTGACGGCCCACTCGGTGCGCGCCTGGGGGCGGCCCCGCAGTTGCGCCGGGGCGAAGTCGTCGAACAGCTTGTCGAAGGCCGGGTGCACGGCCACCAGCTGGCCTTGCAGGTGGGTGGACAGTTCGCTGATTTCGACCCCGGCCTCGGCGCAGATGCCCTTGAGCTCGTCGCAGTAGGTCTGGCTCTCGGCGGCGCGCTGCAGGTCGATGCACTGCGGCCCCAGGGTCGGTAATTGGATGCCCCGGTAGCCGAGCGAGGCCGCCCAGCGAGCCTGGTTGGCCAGGGTGTCGAACGGCGCCTCGGCCGCCAGGAACTGGGCGAGGAAAATACCGGGGCCGCGGATGCCCGCTGTCTTGGCTGTCATGCATACACTCCCATGGGCGGCGCCAGCGGCGTCCATTTCGCCTCGCTGGCGTGGCTGGCCAGCACCGTTTCGATAAAGGCCATGCCCCGCGCACCGGTCTCGATACCGGGCAAGGCGGCAGCGGCGCTGCGCGAACCGCCAATAGCCCGAGCGAAGTCGGCATACAGATTGGCCATGGCTTCCAGATAACCTTCGGGGTGACCGGCAGGCAGGCGAATGCGCTGCAGCGCTTCGGCGCACAACCAAGGGTGATTGGCGCCAGCGCGCAGTACGCGCATGGGTTGATCGAGGGGCCGATGGATCAGGCTGTTGGGCTCTTCCTGGCGCCACTCCAGGCCACCCTTGTCGCCGTAGAGGCGGATCTTCAAGGCGTTCTCCTCGCCGGCGCACACCTGGCTGGCGAGCAGCACGCCGCTGGCGCCCTGCTCGGTGGTGAACAGCATGGCGCAATCATCGTCCAGCGTACGGCCCGGCACATGGGTCGCCAGGTGCGCGCAGATACGCTCGATACGCTGGCCACTGACGAACTCCGCCAGGCTGAAGGCATGGGTGCCGATATCGCCGATGCAACCGCCCTGCCCGGCCAGTTGCGGATCGCCGCGCCAGGTCGCCTGCTTGTTGCCCTGAGCGGCGAGGTCGTCGCTGAGCCAACCCTGGGGGTACTCGACGTGGAGTTTGCGCAGCCGACCGATTTCGCCGGCCTGCACCATGTGCCGCGCCTGCCAGATCATCGGGTAGCCCTGGTAGGTATGGGCCAGGCCATACAGGGCCTCGCCCTGCACCAGCAGATGGGCCAGGTCGGCGGTTTCGGCACTGCGCAACGCGGCCGGCTTTTCGCAGAACACATGAATGCCCGCGCGAATGGCGGCGCTGGCGATGGGGGCATGCAGATGATTGGGGGTGACGATGGCCAGCAGATTGATCCGCTCGCCAGGGTCGAGCCGTGCTTCACCATCGAGCAGCGCCTGCCAGCTGGCGTATACACGCCCGGTGGGCAAGCCGCATTCACGGCCCGTTGCGGCATTGGCGGCGGGGTCGCGACTGAATGCCCCCGCCACCAGGTCGATCCCGCCTGCCAGCGCTGCCGCCTGGCGATGCACCTTGCCGATAAAGGCGCCAGCGCCGCCGCCGACCATGCCCAGCCTGACCCGTAGAGCCGCCATCCCGTCACTCCGATTCAGTTATTCTTGTTGAATGTAACCGGTTACATAGGAAGATATATAGACATCGCGACAGCGCAGGTCAAGCGCGCCATGACCGCCGGCTTGGGGTAACCTAGCCGCCGAAAACAGGCGCAGAGCCGGCCAGCACGCAGAGGGTGCATGACGAACATTCGCAAGGTTGCCGCACTGGCTGGCGTATCGGTCGCCACGGTTTCGCGCACGCTCAAGCGCCCGCAACAGGTGTCGCCCGATACCCGCCAGAAGGTGCTCGAAGCCGTCGACCAGGCGGGCTACACGCCCAACCTGATGGCCATCCAGTTTCGCTCCCAGCGCACCCATAACCTGGTGGTGCTGGTGCCCGATATCGCCAATACCTTCTTCGCCCGGGTGATTCGCGGCATCCAGGAAGCGGCCACTGCGGTCGACTACCGGGTGCTGCTGTGCAACACCCTGGGCAACCCCGAGACCGAGCGGCAGTTCGCCGGGCTGGTGGATGCCCGCCAGGCCGATGGCGTCATCCAGCTGCGCGCCTTCGACCCGTTCGCCCGCCAGGATCACCCGCCCCTGGTGAATATCTGCGAAATCGTCGACGACGCGCCGTGGCCGACCGTCAGCCTCGACAACCGCGGCGCCGCGCGGGCCATGACCGAGCACCTGCTGGCCCTCGGGCATCGGCGGATCGGGCTGATCAAGGGCCCGGCGGCCAGCCCGCTGACCCGCGAGCGCTTCGCCGGCTACCGGCAGGCCCTCGAGGCGGCGGGCATCGCAGTCGACCCCGCCCTGCTGCAATACGGCAATTACGGCTGCCCGTCAGGCCACGCCGCGGCGGCGCGCTTGCTGCAAACCGAACCACGGCCGACGGCGATCTTCTGCGAGAACGACGAGATGGCCATGGGTGCCATCCAGTGCATCCGCCAGGCCGGATTGCGGATTCCCGAGGACGTTGCGGTGGCCGGCTTCGACGACATCTCCTTCGCCGCCTTCTGCAATCCGCCGCTGACCACCATTGCCCAGCCGGCGGAAGCCTTCGGGCAGCACGCGGTGGCCATGCTGCTGGCGCAGCTGGACGGCCGGGGGATCAGCGAGCGGCATCAGGTGCTGCCGTTCCAGCTGGTGGTGCGCGCCAGTACCGCCGCCTCGGCCTAGCCCTTGGCCGAGCGCAGGGTGATGCGGGTAATCTCCGAGGGCTTGCCCAGGCGTAGGGGGAACCCGTTCCACAGGCCGGTGCCGTTGCTCACGTACAGGCGCATATCGCCCACCGCGTACTCGCCGGACACGTAGCCCTCGTTGAAGGACTGGGTGACCCAGTGCATGCCCAGCACCTGGCCACCATGGGTATGCCCGGACAGCTGCAGGTCGACGCCGGCCAGGGCGTTGCCCGCGGCGGCCAGGGGCCGGTGGCTGAGCAGGATCACCGCGGCGTCTTCCGGCACCCCGGCCAGGGCCGCCTCGATATCCGGCAGCGGCTGGCCGAAGCGTGCAGCAGCGGGATCGGTGATGCCGGCCAGGACCAGACTGGCGCCGGCATCCTCGATGGTCACATGCCCGTTGAGCAGCATCGGCAGGCCCAGCTGGGCAAAGTGATCCAGCCACTGCTGGTACTCGGCGTAGTACTCGTGGTTGCCGGCAATGGCGTAGACGCCCAGGCGAGCACGCAGATCGCGCAGGGGCTCCACGTCGGCAGTGCGCGCGGCCACCGTGCCGTCCACCAGGTCCCCGGTGATCACCAGCAGGTCCGGCTGCAGGGCGTTGCTCCTGGCCACCACCGCTTCCAGCCATGGGCGCTGCAGCAGTCGGCTGGCGTGCAGGTCGGTGAGCTGCACCAGTTGCAGGCCGTCCAGCTCGGCAGGCAGCTGCGCCAGGGTGATGTCCACCTCGCGTACATCCGGCACCCGCACCGCCTGCCAGACGCCCAGGGCCGACAGCAGGATTGCCACCACCCCGACGGTGGCACGCAACCGCGGAGCGCCAAGGGCTGCCCGCAAGCGCGGCAACAGCGCGGCGATATCCAGCACCAGCAGCAACATGGCGCTGATGATCAACGCGCCGAAGGCGCAGCCCAGCACCATCAGCAACGCGCCCGGAATCTCCGGCGAGGCCATGCTGCCGAAGAACTGGCGGGTCACCAGATGATGCTCGGCGACCGCCAGGATCAACACCCCGAGCAGCGCCTTGATCGCCTGCGGCCAGGGCTGCAGCCAGACCATTCGCCAGAACACATACAGGGCCAGGACGGCCGTGATCAGATGAAACACCGTTATCTCGCCCCTTTAGGATGGATCGCAAGCCGCCCAGTGTGACACCTCGACCATCCACGGGTGCACTTCACATGCATGACATTTTCGCCGGGCAAAAAAAACCGCCCCAACTAGAGGCGGTAACCAAAGGATGATGAACCGGAGAGACCACCGGCTTCTTGCGAACGCCCATGGTGTTGTGTTCATCGAGTTACAGGGTATCGGTAAAGCCCGCGAGCACCGCATCATTTGCGTCGATAGTGATAATCGAGGGCTGCCTTTTTTCGCTGCGGCCCGCTGAGCACGCTACGTCGCGGCAGCCAGCAGGGCGTGGACCCGCTGCAGATCGGCGAGCGTATCGATGTCGGTGAGGATGCCCGGATCATCCAGCGGTACCAGCAGGGCGCGGCCCTCGCAGCGGTAATGCTCCACCACCGCAGCGCCTCCGGCTTCGCCGCTCAGGCTGGCCAGCGCCGCGTAACACTCACCGGCGAACCCCACCGGATGGCCCCTGCGGCCCTCGAAGGTCGGCACTACCACTGGCTGCTGCGCCAACGCCTGGGCCACGCGGCACAGGCTTGGCGCGCTGATCAACGGCAGATCGCCCGGCAGGATCAGCCAGCCCGAAGCCGTTGCCGTGGCCCGCACCCCTGCGGCGATCGAGTCGGCCATGCCGTCGCCAGCGGCGCGGTGCACCACATGGTGAGCCAGGCCGCTACGCTCGACCGCCGCCAGCACGTGGTCGAGCACCGGCTTGCCGTGCAGGTCGGCCTGCAGCTTGCTGCCGTCACCGCCGGAAGCACGAAAGCGCGCACCACGTCCTGCAGCAAGGACGATGACCACGGGACCGTTCTTCGTCATGGCTATAGCGCGCCGCGGTCGATGCCGTTGGCGACGCGCAGCACGTCGGCCAGGGTCGCCAGGGCGATTTCCGCCGGGGATTTGCTGCCCAGTTGCAGGCCGATGGGCGCGTGGATGCGCGCCATGTCCTCGGGCTTCAGACCACCGAGGCGCGCCAGCCGCTCCAGGCGTTTGTCGCTGGTGCGCTGGGAGCCCATGGCGCCGATATAGAAGGCCTCGGTACGCACCGCCTCGATCAGGGTCGGGTCGTCCAGGCGCGGGTCATGGGTCAGGGCCAGGATCGCCGTGGCCCCATGGGCGCCCTGCTCGGCGATGAACCGCGCCGGCAGTATCTCGATGGCCTGTACGCCCGCCATCTTCACCTCGGCGATGACCTCGGCACGCGGGTCGCAGACGATCACCTCATAACCCAGGGCCACGGCGAAGCCGGCGCAGAATTCGGCCACCGGCGACCAGCCGGCCAGCACCACGCGCAGCACGGCGCCGACGCGAATCGCCACCTGCTCGGCGCTACGCTGGATCTTCGCGTCGCTCATGCTGGCCGGTCGGCAGCGGCTGGCGCCCTCACCCAGCGGCACCTCGCGCACCAGCAACTCGCCACCGCCGAGCGCCTGTTCGGCCTGGCCAAGCATCCGCAGCGCAGCCTCGCCGGGCTGCAGGTACTCGACCAGCACGTCCAGCACGCCGCCGCAGGGCAGCGCACGGGTGGGCGTCAGGCCGCCCTCGCCATAGCGCACGATCTGGTTGCAGGGGGCGAATGCGGCGTTCTGCACACGCTCGAGAAAATCCTCCTCGACGCAGCCACCGGACAGCGAGCCGCAGGAGGCGCCGGACGGCAACGCCACCAGCATCGCCCCCGGCGCCCGCGGTGCCGAGCCGAAGGTGGACAACACCGTGCACAGCCACACGCCATGGCCCTGCTGCAGCCAGTTGCGAGCCTGCTGGACCACCTGCAGGTCAAGTTGCTTCATCGATACCACCTCAACCGTCGCGCTCCGCCGTCGCGTCGGAATCGACGCGCTGACAGGCATGCAAGTTGGTAGCCAGACGGGCGCTTCGGTTCAGTGTTTTTGGGTAGCTGGGGGCGCAGCTGCCGAGCAGCAGGGCCCTGCCGCATCGGGGCTTATACGAAGTTCTGGCGCGCCGCGCCACGGGGCAGGCGGTTACGACCCGGCAGCTGCTCGAGTTTCTGCTGCCAGGCGGCCTTGACGCTCAGGGCCGACTGCTCGGCAGGCTTGGCTGGTGTCGAGGCCTTGGCGGCACGGGCGGCGGCGCGCAGTTCGGCCAGGGTCGGGGTGCGGTTGGTCGCGACCGGCGCAGCCGCCTTGTCCAGCGACCGCAGGCACAGCTTGCAGGAAACCTGCGCCTGATCCTCGGTGGTGCTCAGGCTTGCGCCGCTGCGCCCACAGGCGATGGTGTTCGAGGAGGGCGAGAAGTGAATGGCCAAGGTGACATCTCCAGCAGTCAAACGGGGCGGCGATTTTACATATCCGCTGCGTTTTCTGCGCCCTCGGCTGTCGTGCTGCACGCCAGGGGTGCGACGACTGGGTCAGCTGCGGGGGATACCGGGCCGTTGCGCCTTGCCTGGGGTCATCGTCGCGCACATGGCGAGCAACTGGCTGACGCTCCAGGGCTTGGGGATCACGGCCACGTTGAGGCCGTCGAAATCGCTGGTGCCTTCCAGGAAGCCCGAGGAGATGATGATCGGCAGGTCCGGGAAACGGTCACGTATCAGGTGGGCGAGAAAGATCCCGTCGATGTCGCCGGGCATGCTGAAATCGGTGAGCACCATGTCCACCTGGCCGTCGCTGCTGGAGAGGTAATCCCAGGCGTCGTCAGCACAGGGGAAGGCTTTGACCTCATGGCCTTCATCTTCGAAGATTTCCACAAGCAGCTCTCTGATCGAGCGTTCGTCTTCGGCTATGACTATCAATGGCATTGCAGGGATCCAGCAGTAAGGGTCAGGCTCTGACCGGCGCCGCCGGGCAAGATTTCATTAATTTTTCATGGCGTCGACTGGCGGCATTCGCCAGGCTGGGTCGTGGCCCGCCAGATCGGCGGGCAACGGGTCGCCAGGGCCCGATCAGGCCAGGCGGAAGCGGCTCACCAGTTTCTGCTGGTGATCGGCCAGGCGCGCCAGCTCCTGGCTGGTCACGGCGGTCTGCTCGGCACCGGAGCTGACCTGGATGGCCACGTCGTTGATCTCCACCACGTTGCGGTTGATGTCCTCGGCCACCGCGCTCTGCTCTTCGGCGGCGGCGGCGATCTGCATGTTGCGGTCGCTGATGCTGGACACCCCCGAGGCGATCTCGGCCAGCAGGTCGCCGGCGCGCTCGATGTTGCTGGCGCCGGCACGGGCCTTGCCGAGGGTTTCCTGCATGGACTGGGTGGCCAGGTCGGAGCCGCGCTGCAGGTTGGCGATCATCTCCTGGATGTTGCCGGTGGACTCCTGGGTCTTCTGCGCCAGGGTACGCACCTCGGAGGCCACCACCGCGAAGCCGCGGCCGTGATCACCGGCGCGCGCCGCTTCGATGGCCGCGTTGAGGGCCAGCAGGTTGGTCTGGTCGGCGATGCCGCGAATCACGTCGAGCACCGAGGAGATCGAGTCGCTCTCCTGCTTGAGGTCGCCGATGATGCGCGCGGTATCGTCGGCCTGGGTCGACAGTTCACGGATCACCTCGACGGTGCGCTCGATTTCCTGGCGGCCCTGGGTGGTGTTGACGTTGACCTGGCGCGACATTTCCGCGGCATCGTTGGTGCTCTGCGCCACCTCGCGCACCGTGGCGCTCATCTCGTTGATGGCGGTGACCACCAGCTCGGTGCCCTGGCGCTGGCGCTCCAGGCTGTTGCTGGTCTGCAGGGTCACGGCCGAGCACTCCTCGGCGGCGGTAGCGACCTGGGCGGTGGCCGAGCCGATTTGCTGGACGATCTGCGTCAGTTCCTCGGCCATGATGTTGAGGTTGCGGGTGATCTCGCCGAACTCGTCCTTGCCGACGTAGGCCGAACGGGCGGTCAGGTCGCGCTGGGACAGCGACAGCAGGGCACGGTTGGCCTCGCCCACGGCCAGCTTGATGTTGTGGATGATCAGGTAGGACAGCACGGCCACCACGACCATGGCGACCAGCACGCCGATGGCCGTCATCCACAGCATGGTCGAGGCCTTGGCCCGCGCCTGGGCGGCCAGGTCGCCGACGCTCTGCCCCAGCTCGCTTTCCACTTCGCCCATCAGGTCGATGCGGTTGGTGGAAGTCTGGAACCAGTCGGTGGCCTTGACGCCCAGCGGCTGGCCGAGCGGGGTTTCGAAGGCCAGTTTCTGCAGGCGTGCCACTTCGAGGCCACTGGGCTGCTGCATTTTCTCATCGAGCTTGCCCACGAATTCGGCCGAGGCATTGCGGCGAAAGCCCTCCGAATAGGCGGTGAACTCGCCCAGGTTGCGGCTGAAGGTGGAGAGCAGCTCGGCGTCGAAACGATCCTGGTTGAATACCACGCCGAGCATGGCGCGCTCGCGGCCGGCACGCTCCTTCATTTCGATGAACTGGTTGAGCGACGACAGGGCGCGCGACAACGTCGGGTCGGTGACCGAACGCTCGACGGCATGGGTATAGCCGATCAGCTTGCGGATGATATCGGTGAAGCGGGCACCGGATTCGCGGTTGTTGATCGCCAGCTTGTCGATCTGCCCACGCATGGCATCCAGCCCGCCCAGGGTGGCCAGCGCTTCATCCAGCCCGGCATCGGCGCTGCCGGCCAGGGTGCGCGCATCGGCCAGGGCGGTGTCGGTCTGGCCGCGCATGTGCAGCAGCACGTCCTGCATGGTCTTGCCCTGGCTGCCCAGGAACACGCCACTGGCGCCACGCTCGCGCTGCAACACGGTAATCAGCTGGCTGACCTTCTGCGCGACGACGCTGGCCTCCTGGGTGTGGTCCATCTCCTGAAGCGTCTGGTAGCTGTCGTTGACCTCCAGGGCGGCGAGCCAGAGAAAGCCCAGCAGCGGGCAGGCGAGGATCAGCAGGAGCTTGAGGCTCAACGGGATGTTTCTGAGCACGGTGTGTCACCTATTCAAGATACTTCGGCAGTTCGATAGCGAAGCGAAAGAGTTGCCTGTTGTCACGCCGTCTGCGCGGCACGTTGAACAGGGGGACGCATGTGGCATGCGGCACGGTAGGCAATAGACGAGTACAAAGGGGTAATCGGCGCGCGACATTCATTCTTTAATCAGGGCCGGCGCGCCAGCTAATGCCGGCCGACCGCTTACCGTCGCGGCTTACTTGACCTGCCGCGCTAGTCGATGTGCTCCTGCTGTTCCTGCGGCAGCCGGGGGTCGACCGCCAGCCAGGGCAGGCGGCTCTGGGTCCAGATATGCCGGTCGGCGGCGGCGTGTTCGGGGTGATCCAGGGTGGCGACGGTCACGTCCAGGCTGTGCGGGCTCAAGCTGGTGAACAGCGCCAGGTGAGCGCCGCAGGTCGGGCAGAAATAGCGCTCGCAGCTCGGCGAGGAGGCGAAGCGCGCCGGCTCGCCATGCAGCCAGGTAAAGGCGGCCAGCGGCACGGTGATCCAGGTCACCAGGATGCCGCCGGTGCTGCGCCGGCAGATCGAACAGTGACAGTGGGCGATATCGCGCAACGGTGCCCGGAACTGGTAACGCAAGGCCCCGCACTGGCAGCCGCCCTGATGCAGATCGCTCATTTTCACTCTCCTTGAAACGCCGTGATGTCCCGGCTTGCCTGATCGATCGGTACTGGCGAAGATGCACCCTCACCACCACCGGGGGCTCCCGTGACCGACCTGCTCTTGGCCCTCTGGCCACTCTTCGCGCTGATCGTCGGCGGCTACGTGCTCAGCCGTCGCGGCTTCCCCAACGAAGCCTTCTGGCCGGGCGCCGAACGCCTCAACTACTTCATCCTGTTCCCCGCGCTGCTGTTCAACAGCCTGGCCACCGCGCCGCTGGACAACCCGCAGCTGCCGCGCATGGCCCTGGCCGTGCTGCTCGGCCTGGGCATCGCCTGGCTGGCCCTGCTGATCGTACGCCGCCTGCGCGGCTGGCCGGCGGCACGCTTCGGCGCCTTCAGCCAGGGCATCCTGCGCTTCAACACCTACCTGGGCCTGGCCGCCGTGGGCAGCCTGTTCGGCCAGCCGGGCCTGACCCTGGCCGCCTTGATGCTGGCGCTGATGGTGCCGGCCGTCAACGTGCTGTCGGTCTGGTCGCTGACCGCCGAGCGCGGGGTCAGCGCACGCGGCCTGCTGCTGCCGATCCTCCGCAACCCGCTGATCCTGGCCTGCCTGGCCGGTGCGCTGGTCAACCTGAGCGGCCTGGGCTTGCCCGGCGGCAGCGGCCGGCTGCTCAGCCTGCTCGCCGCCGCCAGCCTGCCGCTGGGCCTGCTGTGCGTGGGCGCCGCGCTGAAGCCCGAACAGCTGGGCGGCGAGGTGCCGGCCCTGGCCTGGAACAGCCTGCTGCGCCTGCTGCTGATGCCGCTGCTGGCCCTGGCGGTGGCCTACGGCCTGCAACTGCCGACCATGGAAAGCACCGTGCTGGTGCTGTTCTTCGCCCTGCCTACCGCGCCGACCGCCTACGTGCTGACCCGCCAGCTGGGCGGCGATGCCAACCTGATGGCCGGCATCATCACCTTTCAGCACCTGCTGGCCGCCGCTTCGCTGGTGGCGGTGCTGTCGCTCCTCGAACATCTGCTCTAGCCCGCCCGCGACGCGGGCCTCGGGGCACGCGTGGGCGGCGCGAATAACCATTGGCCGCCCCTCGCCGACCGCGAATCGGCGAAAGCTGGCTGAAAGCTTCGTGGTCTAGCATCGCCCCGCTGACCGACACAGATCGGTCGATGAGCTGCCGCCAGTGAGGCCCGCAGCTACCGTCAACAAGAACAAAACAGGTGATTAACCATGTTCCGCCTCAGTTCCTCACGCCTGCCTGATCCACTCCGCTCGCCTCAACGCTAGCCACTCGCGCCTTACCCGCCCCTAGCCGAATCACGTCCGGAGAATCTCCATGCTTACCTTCCTTGGCTTCGCCATGGTCTCGACCTTCATGTACCTGATCATGAGCAAGCGCCTGTCGGCGCTGATCGCCCTGATCATCATCCCGATCATCTTCGCCCTGATCGGCGGCTTCGCCGCGCAGATCGGCCCGATGATGCTCGAAGGCATCAGCAAGCTCGCGCCCACCGGCGTGATGCTGATGTTCGCCATCCTCTACTTCGCCATCATGATCGACTCGGGCCTGTTCGACCCACCCGTGCGCCTGATCCTCAGGATGGTCAAGGGCGACCCGCTGAAGGTCGCCGTCGGTACCGTGGCCCTGGCGCTGATCGTGTCCCTCGATGGCGACGGCTCGACCACCTACATGATCTGCGTCGGCGCCATGCTGCCGCTGTACAGCCGCCTGAAGATGAGCCCGACCATCATGGCCGGCCTGATCATCATGGCCGGCGGCATCATGAACATGACCCCCTGGGGCGGCCCCACCGCTCGTGCGGCCAGCGCCCTGCACGTGGACCCGTCGGACGTCTTCGTGCCGATGATTCCGGGCATGATCGTCGGCGCCATCGTGCTGTTCGGCGTGGCGTACCTCTATGGCCTGCGTGAGCGCAAGCGCCTGGGCGTGCTGCAACTGCCGGAAGGCAAGATCACCCAGGACGAGATCAGCGTGTCCCAGTTCCCCGAGGCCCGTCGCCCGAAGCTGATCCTGATCAACGCCCTGCTGACCATCGTGCTGATGACCACCCTGATCGCCGGCCTGCTGCCGATGCCGGTACTGTTCATGATCGCCTTCAGCATCGCCATGATCATCAACTACCCCTGCCTGCAGCAGCAGAAGGATCGCATCGCCGCCCATGCCGGTAACGTGCTGGCGGTGGTCGGCCTGATCTTCGCGGCCGGTATCTTCACCGGCATCCTCAGCGGCACCGGCATGGTCGACGCCATGTCCAAGAGCCTGCTGGCAGTGATCCCGGACGCCCTCGGCCCGCACCTGGCGGTGATCACCGCATTGGTGAGCCTGCCGTTCACCTTCTTCATGTCCAACGATGCGTTCTACTACGGCATCCTGCCGGTGCTGAACCAGGCCGCTTCCGGCTACGGCATCAGCGCCGTGGAAATGGCCCGTGCCTCGATCGTCGGCCAGCCGGTGCACCTGCTCAGCCCACTGGTGCCCTCGACCTACCTGCTGATCGGCCTGGCCAAGATCGAATTCGGCGACCTGCAGCGCTTCACCCTCAAGTGGGCGGTGCTGGTGTGCATGGCGATCCTGGCTGCCGCCCTGGTGCTGGGCGTGTTTCCGCTGTTCGGTAGCTGACCTGCAAACATTTTGACGAAATTTTCACATCACTGGCGCTAGACTTCGGCATCCCGGCCGATGCCTCGCGCCAGTGTTCTATTCACCCACAAGGAACCTCTAATGGAATGGCTCACCAACCCGGAGATCTGGGTTGCTTTCCTGACTTTGACTGCCCTGGAAATCGTTCTGGGCATCGACAACATCATCATGATCGCCATTCTGGTGTCGCGCATGCCGCCGCACCTGCAGGCGCGCACCCGCTTCTTCGGCCTGGCCCTGGCCATGGTCACGCGCATCCTGCTGCTGCTCTCCATCACCTGGATCATGCGCCTGACCACCGACCTGTTCCACCTGTTCGGCCAGGGCATTTCCGGCCGTGACCTGATCCTGTTCTTCGGTGGCCTGTTCCTGCTGTGGAAGAGCAGCACCGAGATCTACCACGGCATGGAAGGCGAGGAAGAAAGCCCCGAGCAGCCCTCGGGCGCCGGCAAGCAGTTCCTCGGCACCATCATCCAGATCGCCATCATCGACATCGTATTCTCGCTGGATTCGGTGATCACCGCAGTGGGCATGGTCTCCCACGTACCGGTCATGGTCGCGGCCATCATCGTTGCGGTCATCGTCATGATGATCTGCGCCGGCACCATCAGCGACTTCATCGAGAAGCACCCTAGCCTGAAGATCCTGGCCCTGTCGTTCCTCATCGTGGTCGGTACCGTACTGATCGCCGAGAGCTTCGAAGTCCACGTGCCGAAGGGCTACGTCTACTTCGCCATGGCCTTCTCCCTGGCCGTGGAAGCGCTGAACATCCGCATGCGCACCGCCCGCCGCCGCGCCGAAGGCAAGGCCGACCCGGAGCCGGTCAAACTGCGCAAGGACGTTCCGGGGCAGTGATCGGATCGACTTGATGCGTGAAAACAAACGGGGCCCTGAGGGCCCCGTTTTTTTATGCGCCTACGTTCGATCGGCAATGGGCTCGAAGCGCTCACCACGAAACACCCGCCGCGGGTTACCCCGCTCCACCTGCAAGTGCGCATCGCGACGTTGCGCCCGCGCCGCATCGGCCTGCGCCTGGGCATGCACGGCGAGGCGCTGGGCGATCAGCAGCAGCGCCATGCGCTTGTTGGCGTGCTGGCTGCGCTCGCTCTGCACCTTGACGCTGATGCCGCTGGCCACATGGGTGGCACGCACCGCCGAATCGGTGGTGTTGACGTGCTGGCCACCCGGCCCGGACGAGCGCAGGGTTTCGAAGCGGATTTCACCGGCCAGCTCCGGTGCCGGCGCGGCGAACCGCGCACCACCGAAGAACCAGTTCTTGCGGGCATGGCCCGGCCGGTACGGGCTGGGGCAGGTCCATTGCAGCGAGCCCGTCCAGTCACCCGCCAGCCGCTCGGCCTGCTCGCCATCCAGCGCCAGCAATACCGAACGCAAGGTGCCGCGCCGCGGCCCCGGTTCCTCTTCGAGTACCCGCACCGTCACGCCAAGGCCGTCCGCTTCGGCCTGCAGCCTGAGCAGCCCTTTGGCCACTGCCAGCGCACATTCCTCCGGCCCCTGGGCCGCGGAGAGTTGCAGAAGAATCATCAGCAGCACCCTCCGCGCGTCTTGTAGGTCAGCACCGGTTTCAGCCGCGCCAGTACACGCACCAGACCAGCCTCGCGCAAGGCGCCTACCACCGAATCAATGGCCTTGTAGGCCTCCGGCGCCTCCTCGTAGATCAGCGCGCGGTCGGCGCAGATCACCCGGCTGCCGAGCGCGGTGCGGCTCAGTTGCTCGACGCTGTAGCGTGCGGCGAGGCGATCCTTGCACTCGCTGCGCATCCATTTGCGCCCGGCGCCATGGGCCAGGGACAGCAGGCTGCGCTCATCGGCGATCGGCTGCACCAGGTAGCTGTAATCGCCACGCGAACCGGGAATCACTACTACGCCCTGGTCCGACGGCGTGGCGCCCTTGCGGTGCAGCCAGCCATCGAGGCCGTCGACACGTGCTGGCGAAACCAGATTGTGGTTGATATCGAGCAGCACTCCGCCATCGGCACGCAAGCGTTCGAGCATGCGCCGGGCGATCAGCTGGCGGTTGGCTTCGGCGAACTGCAGGGCCCCATCGTGCCGGCTCAGGTAATGGCTGCTGGCCTCGCTGCCCGCCTCTAATCCTTGGTGACCGAACAGGTCGACCTGCTCGCGCAGGATCGCCTCGCCCAGGCCGCGCGAGCCGCTGTGCACCAGCAACAGCAGGTGTTTGCGCTCGATGCCCAGTACCGCCAGGGCTTCGTCGTCGTAGCTTTCGTTGAGCTGCTGCAGCTCGGCGAAATGGTTACCGCCGCCGATGGTGCCAAGGGAACGCTCGTGGCCCGTGGTCGGCAGTTCGAAGCCGGCGACTGCCTCCTGCCAGCTCTCGTCGAGCGGCAGGTCGAGGTTGCCGAGGCGCTTCTCCAGCTTGTCCAGATGCAGCCTGGCGCTTGGTATATCCGTGCGCCATAGCGCCATGCCGCAGCCGATATCGTTACCGACCAGCGCCGGGTAGAAGCGCCCCACGGAAAAGAATGCCGCGCCGACCGGGTAGCCACGCCCCGGGTGCAGATCCGGCATGCCGGCCACCCGATGCATGCCCGGTAAGCGAGCGGTGGTTTCGAGTTGCTGGATCGCTTTTCCTTCGATCCAGGTGTCGTCCGCGGCGACCAATACGGCGCCGTCGGACAAATTGCGAATGCAAGTGCCCATAGTCCAATCCTGATGGGTTGAAACACAAAGATGTTCGGATTGGCAGGCCAGAGGCCGGGCGTTGCGGCGCCGCTAACGAGAAGCGGCGAATGCGATCAAGCCAGGCGCGACCTGCAAAGGGTGATCAGCTGCTGCATGATGTGCCTCCTTTGCTGTCGGTTGAGAGAAGGCGCGAATGCTAGGCGCATTGGCGGCGGCTTGCAACACGGTGAGGTGATTACGTGGCGTACCGCACAGCCTGCCGGCCAGGCGGCGGTCCATTCCTGGCTTGGCAACCTGCGCTTATCCAACTACAGCTTGTAAGAACCTGTTCGCGATCTGTATGTAGCGGCATCTACAAGGCAATAGCAGCCATTCGCCAATCCACTGTGGGAGCGCGCCATGCGCGCGAAAAATCGCGGGCATGGCCCGCTCCCACAGATAATTACCAATCCATCTTGTAGGAACAAACGGCCGCTCCCGCCCCTCAAGGCGAACCTGTGCTGAAAGATTATGAACAAGCTCTAAGAGGCGGCGGTGTTGGTGACCACACCTCAGCGAACGCCGTCATCGGCATATCCCGGCTCCGGGATCGATTCTGCGTATCAGGGAGATGCGTGATGTTGACGCTGCTCAATCTGCTGTCCGCCATTGCCCTGCTCATCTGGGGCACCCATATCGTGCGCACCGGCATCCTGCGGGTATATGGCTCGCAACTGCGCCGGGTGCTCAGCCACAACGTCGGCAAGCGGCCGATGGCTTTCGTGGCCGGTATCGCCGTCACCGCCCTGGTGCAGAGCAGCAACGCCACGGCGCTGCTGGTCACCTCGTTCGTCGGCCAGGGCCTGATGGCGCTGACCCCGGCGCTGGCGATCATGCTCGGTGCCGATGTGGGCACTGCGCTGATGGCCAGGGTGCTGACCTTCGATCTCAGCTGGCTGTCGCCGCTGCTGATCTTCCTCGGTGTGGTGTTCTTCCTCTCGCGCAAGCAGACCCGCGCCGGCCAGCTTGGCCGCGTGGCCATCGGCCTGGGGCTGATGATCCTCGCCCTGCAGCTGATCGTTGCCGCCGCCACACCGATCACCGAGGCCAAGGGCATCCACGTGCTGTTCGCCTCGCTGACCGGCGACCTGCTGCTCGACGCGGTGGTCGGCGCGCTGTTCGCCCTGGTGTCCTATTCGAGCCTGGCTGCCGTGCTGCTCACCGCCACGCTGACCGGCTCCGGGGTGATCGGCCTGCCGGTGGCCATCGGTCTGGTGATCGGCGCCAACATCGGCAGCGGCGTGCTGGCCTTTCTCAACGCCAGCATGCAGAGCCAGGCCGGCCGCCGCGTGGCCCTGGGCAGCCTGCTCTACAAGCTGATCGGCCTGCTGCTGGTGATTCCGGTGCTCGACCCGCTAGCGCACTGGCTGGACGGCCTGAACTGGCACCCGGCCGAACTGGTGATCGGCTTCCACGTGCTCTACAACACCCTGCGTTGCCTGCTGATGCTGCCGACCCTGGGCCTGATGGCGCGCTTCTGCAACTGGCTGCTGCCTGATCGCCCGGACCTGAACGCCGTCGCCAAGGCCCGCCACCTCGATCCCACGGCGCTGTCCACGCCAAGCCTGGCACTGTCCAATGCGGTGCGCGAAACCCTGCGCATCGGTGATCTGGTCGACACCATGCTCGGCCATCTGCAGGATGCCCTGCGCGGCAGCCAGCCGATTCTCGCCAAGGACCTGCGCCGTATCGACGACGATATCGACGCCCTGTACACCGCCGTGAAGCTCTATCTGGCCCAGGTCCCCCAGGAAGACCTGAGCGAAACGGACAGCCGCCGCTGGGCCGAGATCATCGAGTTTTCCTCCAACCTGGAACGGGCCGGCGACCTGATCGAACGCATGCTCGGCAAGATCCAGGACGAGAAGACCGCCCAGCGCCATGCCTTCTCCGAAAGCGGCCTGGAAGAACTCACCGCGCTGCACGAACGCCTGCTCGGCAACCTGCGCCTGGGCCTGTCGGTGTTCTTCTCCGCCGACGCTGATGCCGCCCGCCAACTGCTGCGCGAGAAGCGCCGCTTCCGCATCCAGGAGCGCCGGCTCACGCATTTACATGTCGAACGTCTGCATAGGCAGGTGGTCAAGAGTCTGGAAACCAGCTCTCTGCACCTGGAACTGATCGACGACATGAAACGCCTCAACTCGCTGTTCTGCGCAAGCGCCTACGCCGTACTCGGCAGCCACGAAACCGGTGCCCTGCTCGCCGAAGAAGGTGGCGAGTAGTGCCGGCCTTGGCCCGCTCACTGGCGCTGCTGCTGGGTCTGTTGCTGTGCAGCCAATTGTGGGCAGCCGACCGCCTGAAGGTCGAAGGCTACCCGCTGGACAACGGTCTGCAGCTGATCCTCAAGCCCACCGCCGAGCGCGGCCACGTGTCGATCCGCCTGGTGGTCGGGGTCGGCTTTGACCAGTTCGACTGCGACCACAAGGAGCTGCCGCACCTGCTCGAACACCTGCTGTTCAGCGGCATCGACGACAGTGGTGAAGCCGGCCTGGAAGAACGCATGCAGGCTCTGGGCGGCGACTGGAATGCCTTTACCCGCGACAGCGATACCACCTTCGTCATCGAAGTGCCGGCCGCCAACCAGCGCGCGGCGCTCGATCTGCTGCTCGCCGCGCTGTTCAACACCGAATTTACCGCCGAACGCATCGACGCAGCCAAGCGGGTGATCGCTCACGAGAATGGCGAACACCCCGCTGCCTGGCAGCGCCTGCTGGGCGCTTCGAGCAAACGTAACGACGCCACCGAACAGGTGGCCGCCGAGCTGGGCCAGGCCTGCGCCGAGCAGGATTCCCTCGCCCGGCTGGACGTCGCGGCCCTGGAGCGCCTGCACGAACAGTGGTACGTGGCCAACAACATGACTCTGATCATGGTCGGCGACCTGGATCGCCGCCTGCCCGCCTACCTGGAACGGCGCTTCGGCGAACTGCCGCCCGGCCCGATGCCCGAACTGCGCGAACTGCCGGAAAGCACCGGCCACGCCGAGCCCGAGCGCACACTGACCACCGGTCTGGTCGGCGACACCGCCCAGGTCAACCTGATCTTCACCGAGCCCTGGGTCGGCGAACTCGACCAGGGCACCTGGCAGATGCTGCGCGACTACCTGCAATGGGCGGTGTACCGCGATCTGCGCCTGGAACACGGCCTGGCCTACAGCCCCACCGTACTGCGCAGTGCCTACGGCAGCAGCAGCTTCTTCAGCATCAGCGCCGAAGTGGCGCGCGATGATGTGGAGCAGACCGGGCAACGCCTGCACGACCTGCTCCAGCGCCTGGCCAGGGACGGCCTGGACGACGCCACCGTCGAGCGCCTGCGCAGCGTCGCCCTCGCCCGCCAGAACTGGACCGCCCAGGGCAACAGCGCCCTGGCCGACACCTACTGGAGCTCCCTGGGCAGCTACGAAGAGGGCCGCTTCGCCGACCCGGCATCCGAGCTGCGCAAGATCCACACCGCCCAGCTCGATGCGGCGCTGAATCTGTTGCTCAAGCAGCCGAGCTATCTGCGCGTCGAGCAGCCGCTGCTGAGTACTGCCGGCTTGTATGGGGTGGGCGCGGTGGCCGCGTTGATATTGCTGTTAGCGCTAATCGGTCTGGTCAGTTTGCTGCGTCGCCGCTGACGGATTAATGGGTCAGGTTCACTGATTTAGCTGCGTGTCAGAAAAAGGGGACCGAAAAAGGGGACAGATTTATTTTCCGGGATTACGCCTCGGTCTGCCCCGACCTCGTAGTTCAACCCGCAGTCCTTGGATTCTTTCTATTTCATCCACGAAACGAGCACTGCCGGTTAGCTGTCCCCTCTGCAGTGCTGCACGAATCAAATCAATTTCGCTTGATGGAACGGCTTGGCGAATGAACTCTGAGTAACGGATGCGACACTTTTCAGGCGTATCGCCAAGTGCGACGAAGCAAGGATCCATGTCCAGCCAATCACTGTCAGCCTGATCCGTTACCCGCATCCGATGGCTCGACCAGGGATAATCACCCGCCTCAGCAACCATGCGGGCTCGAACCGGGTTCGAAAAAGGGGACAGATTTATTTATTCAGCCGTCGCCATAGACTAAAAATAAATCTGTCCCCTTTTCCATAGTCCCCTTTTCCATAGCGGGTGGCGCGCGCCGCCAGCGCTTTCATCAACTGCCCCAAACCGGCAATGGCTTCACCAGGCGCCAATAGCAGGTGAACATGATTGGTCATCAGGCAATAAGCGTAGACCTTGACCCCGAACGCATCTTTCAACTCGCGTAGGTCAGCTATGTAGCGCTGATAGTCCTGCTCAGCGGCAAACACCACCTGCCGGTTATGCCCTCGCTGCACCACATGATGTGGGTAGTTCGGCAACACAATCCGCCCCATCCTCGGCATAACGACCTCCGTCCGTTGAGACCTTCAGCTTAGCCAATCAGGTAGAAAATAAATTTGTCCCCTTTCCTCGCTATTGCCTATCTTTTGGAGCAACTAGCCTTGGTTCTCTTTAAAAAACCTCATGCCTTAGCAACTTAAAGCCACCACCTTGGCCAATCAGTTTCTCTATATCAGCCGAACGATTTGTAGCGTTTATATAGAGCAAAACTTTATAGCTCGCATAGCTCTGTTCCACTGGATCGCCGTCAAAAGGATCAATATTCAATTTTAAAACAAAATTCTCTGAATCATTCCTGCCCCACATATAGTAAGTACCACCTTGATAAGAGCTATCCCTTTCCTCAAAGGTCTCTCCCAGCGCTCTTTCCACATCGTCTCTCGCCAACATAAGGCATGATTTTTCCGCACCATAGAGATCATACACAATAGTCATTTCGGTAACACCATATCTATTCTTTCGGCCTAGAATAATCATATTCAATGTCAAATTTACCATCTGGAAACAGTGAGAAGGTTAGCCCCCAGATACGTTGCCCCCCTGCAGCAAGAATATCATCCCTAATAAAAAGTGCAGCCTTACCAATATTAATCGAGGAATCAGGCCAACCAAACGCGTCCCTATCAATATTACCAAAGCCTTCAAGCCAGTACGTAGCGCTCGCCATCCTGTCATATATCTCACACTTGCAGCACGCCCGCTCCCATGAACGGCCAGCGGCAAAGTCGACAATACCTCGAGCCAACTCTTCGTATGCATCCTCAACAGTATTCACATCAAAACCTCACTGAACAAAGTCAAAGACCTTCAGTTCTTTATCTATCATCGCATAGACTTTAAAACTACTCGGCCTAACACTACCACCCGGATAGTCTACATCAACTTTCAGACTAACACTCTTTCCGGCCTCAAGCTCTTTGCGTAGAGAGTTCTCCATAGCTTTCCAATCACCGCGGTTCAACGTTGACGCCTGAGGAACAATATTAATCTTATCTCCTGCCCCCCAAGCTGGAAGCAATTAAATGGCCACCATCATCACCAGGGTTTCCACAGCGTCCTACTTGGCACTGTTGATATTTATTTCTATCCATTTTATTTAGGTCAAGCTTTCCACTAACAGACGAAACCCTGCCTGCTGAATCAGTGACGTAGACATGACCATTGCTTAGCTCATAAGCAGTACGAGGTTTCAACTCGCCATTCACCGCACGATCCCAATTCCCTTTACTACCAGCCTGAACGCGCTCAATGGCTAGGCCATCGGTGTTCACTGAAGGACTTTCAGTTTTCCCAGCAGCTGGAGCTGTCTCATTATTGAAACCTGAGCTGGGCTTTCCAGGTGGCGGAGCAATTTCATCTAGTCCGCCTCCTCGCTTCGGAGCAACGTATATTTCCGTCCCGCCTCGCCTCCCACCAGTTGGCAGGGCACCTGTGATTATACTAACCATCAGGTTACCGCCACCAATCAGAAGACTATCTTTGGGCACTTCTTCAAAGAGATCTCTACTCTCAATTTTCTCTGCAACTTTTTTACCAAATACATATTGCAACTCTGCCACATACGCATTCAACTGCTGCCCGAGATCTGTTGCCCCTAATGCTTGTTCAGCCGCAAGCCGAATCACCGCTTTTGGACCTTGGGACCGTGCAGAAAAGGGGACCAGAAAAGGGGACAGATTTATTTTCCGGGATTACGCCTCGGTCTGCCCCGACCTCGTAGTTCAACCCGCAGCCCTTGGATTTTTTCTATTTCATCCACGAAACGAGCACTGCCGGTTAGCTGTCCCCTCTGCAGTGCTGCACGAATCAAATCAATTTCGCTTGATGGAACGGCTTGGCGAATGAACCCTGAGTAACGGATGCGACGCTTTTCAGGCGTATCGCCAAGTGCGACGAAGCAAGGATCCATGTCCAGCCAATCACTGTCAGCCTGATCCGTTACCCGCATCCGATAGCTAGACCAGGGATAATCACCCGCCTCAGCAACGATACGGGCTCGAACCGGATTCAGTTCGATATAGCGGCAGCAGGCAAGCAAGTAGGCGTCTGACTCAACCACGCTGGACTTGTAGCGACTTTCCCAGGGAGTACCGGTTCGCCTTTCTAAGCGGTTCCGATAGCGGGTGGCGCGTGCCGCCAGCGCTTTCATCAACTGCCCCAAACCGGCAATGGCTTCACCAGGCGCCAATAGCAGGTGAACATGATTGGTCATCAGGCAATAAGCGTAAACCTTGATCCCGAAACATCTTTCAACTCGCGTAGGTCAGCTATGTAGCGCTGATAGTCCTGCTCAGCGGCAAACACCACCTGCCGGTTATGGCCTCGCTGCACCAAATGACCTCCGTCCGTTGAGACCTTCAGCTTAGCCGATCAGGTAGAAAATAAATCTGTCCCCTTTCCTTGCTTTCCTTGGTCCCCTTTCCTCCGCGACTCATGCAGGCATCTTCAAGCTATCCGGTTGATCTGCATGGATATTTTGTGGGATTCCTCAGAATCTGTCCCCTTTTCGCCTCTTTTCCACACTTGTAATTCATCGAACAGGAAAATCTCCTACGCATATTGCTACGGATTCGATTAGTGAAGAAATATCCGTGCCAGACAGCTGAAAATGTACCTGGAAGGCAGCATCATCACTATAGCTATACGCTGATCCTTTCGGGTGAAGTGCATAATTCAGATAGACGACCATGCAATTATCCCGAGCAAATCTAAATGCCAACTCCCCTTCGGTGAAAGAGAGTTCAGAATCTAAGGTAGCGCCGCTCTCAATAGCACTCAACCATTCATAAAGAGCCAATATCTCATGAGTGCGCAAAAAAGGCCCCTTTGCGCTCCAACACAAATCTCCGTCAACAGCATCTACTTTAATCTTTACCCAACTGGCATCATCTGGCTCTTTCGCCCCTGGAAACTCATACCCAAGTACACTAATGGAGATTCTTCTCTCCCCACTCGAAAGTTCAAGCATCAATTCCCCCTATTTTTCTCAGGCCTAAACGTGATTACTCTATTTGTCTTCGGGTCTACTATAGCCTCCAAACCTTTGTATCCGAAACCAATCTCTCCATTACCCGCATCAAAGCGAGTTCCATCATTAAATATCTTAGCAATATCGTTAGGGGTAAAAAAGCCGATATTTTTTGTACGGGAGTCCTTTAGACGCCCCACAGCATGATTAGATAGGACAAACCCCGTACCTTGAAACACACCTAATATTTCCTGATGAGTAAGATCTTGCAAGGGCCTATTTTGCGCCAAACCCTTAAGACCTATCTTCTCACTGTACATCGCACCCGGGCTCAACTGGTGCTCAGGGTTCTTATAGCTGGTGCCACCTTGCGGTGTATCTAGCTGCTGCCCACCTGTATGCGGTACAGTTACTATCGATCCTCCAGCATTGTAACCCCCACTTGACGCGTTCTCAGTGTTAACCGGACTAGCACCTGGATTAATTAGCACCCCATAACCCGGACCAAGTGTGTGTATTGGGAAAGAAGTTCCTAATACCAAAGGCCACAGTTCGGCATATAACCGAAGCTGCATCTGTGCGTAGGCACTATCCTTATCCGACATTGAGTTGAAAATTTCTCTCACACTCTCTTGAGTGGAGGGATGAACGGCGGTAACAACAGCCGTCCCCACTAGTGCCCCACCCAGAACCTCAGCACCACTTAGCCCCAAGAAACCAAAAAGTGGGAGAAGTGACTGGCTACCATCATTAGGCTTAGCTTCACTTAGCTTCCCCAGCAGTTCAAAAACTCTAATCGCCGCCTGTGGGTTTTCTACTGCAAGGCGCTCGATCTTTTCACCCAGCGCGTGGGCCTCCACAGTATTCGAACCCTGACTTACCCAATGGAATATTTGCTTTGCAGAGTCTCGACGCTGCCCCTCAGTACCCTTCTCTAACTTTTTATGAGCAATTAAATATTGGCGCACCAGGTGAATAAACACTTGTTGCTGCTGAATATCATCAACATTCTTGCCATCTGCAACGGCTAACGCAGCTGCCGCCAACTGGATAGCAAAAGTCTTGGCGTCCTCACTACTATCAGCATAATTCTCAGCAGCTTTGGCCCAACGCTCAAACGTTTGCATAGGACTTGCCACCGCCTCCACAGAAGACTTGGTCACATACAGATCCGTACGTTCCTCATCGTCTCGAGTGATCTCGTACGCCTTGCTCACATCACGGTTGAGGCCCTCTGCGGAGTCCTGCCCAGTCTGTGCATCGTCACGTACGACAATCTCGCCCTCGCCGACGGTGGCCCTCACAATCTGCTGGCGATCCTTCTCGTACTCGTAACCCTCGACGCTCCAGCCCGTCTTGCCCTTTTCGCCCTTGCCTTCCTGGCTTTTGTCCTGCTGGGTATCTTTTGCATCGTTCTTGCCGTACGAACCGCCGACATTCAGGTAATAACTGTGCTCCTTGTCGTGACCGGCGATATCGCTGAAGCCCAGGGTGCCGGTATCCAGTTTGAGGTTGCCGGTGTTGGAGGCAATCAGTGCACCATCGAGTTGCGTGTGTTCTCCGGTGCGGATGTCCAAACGATCACGCGCGACGATACGGGTTTGATTTTCCACCCACTCGGTAGAGCCGGTGGTCTGCCCGTAGCCGACCGATGCACTGAAGCCAGCTCCTGGGCCGAACGTCGCGGTAGCGCTGACATCGAACTCTCGACCTTTGACTTCTCCCGTATCAGGGAGCGAGGTCACAGTCAGATCACGCCCTACACGGCCGGTGACTTCGTCGCCACTCAGTTGCGCACCACTGATGGCGGTATCTCGGCCACTGGTGAAGTTCAGGCGATCGCCGGCATACAGATAGGCCTCCTGCTGGCGCTGACCTTCGCGCTCAAGGTCGCCCTTGCCGACGTTGACGCTGACATACACACCAACGCCCTCGGAGCCGAAGGTAAAGCCAACTTCGCCGCCGCCGCTGCGGCGAGTGCTTTCGCTATCGCTGGCATTTTGGGCAGCACTGATCTTGAGGTCGTTACCGGCGTTGAGATCGATATCGCGCCCCGCCTCAACTTGCGTACCGATCAGGTTGAGGTCATTGCGGGCATTGAGATTGACATCACGTCCGGCATCGAGCACGGCGCCACTGGCCGTTTCCTGGCGGCCCTCTTCGCCAGCGATGCCACGGCTGCCGCCGATACCAACCTTGAAACCACCACTGGTGCCGGCAACAATCCCACCTTTACCCTGGCTCTGCTGGCTGTCGTAGCTTTGCTCGCCACGGGCGACATCGAGAACGATGTCTCGGCCGCTGACATTGATGTCACGCCCTGACTGAAACTGGGCTCCGCGAACCTGAACGTCGTTGCCTGCTTCCAGGTTGATGTCATTACCTGCTTCCAACGTCGAAGCGCGAGTCCCAACCACAGTCTGACTGACGCTCTGGCGTTGGCTAGTGCTGCCCAAGTGCGCATCGAACGTTGGCCCGGCCATGAATTGGCTAATGGAGTCCACCGCCTTTAGCGTGCTGGATGCCTGGCTGACAGAGTTCTCACCTTTGCCGGCACCGCTTACCGCATCCTTGGTGCGCTCGAAGTTGTGGTTGACCGTAGTGGTGGTGCCGGTGCGCTTCTGGCTCTGCTCCCTCTCGATGCTCGACTGTTCACGAGCGGCATCCACGAGGATGTCGCGTCCGGCTTTCATGTTCAGGTCGTAACCGGCCTGCATGTCAGAACCTTGCTGCCGGATGTCTCGACCCGCACGTACGTCCAGATCAAGTCCAGCATTGATCTGGCTGGCCGCCGCGGTCTGTTCGCTGGTACGAGTCTTGTCCTTGAGCGACTCTGCGCCCACGAAGGTGCTAAAGCCGTTGCCATCTGCGCTCTGCTGCAGGCCCACGGTCTTGGTGTTCTTCCACGAGGTGACTTGTTCGCTGCTGCTTCCTGCAACGACGTTTACATCACGCCCGGCATCGAGCAGCACATTGCGGCCAGCGCTCACACCGCTGCCTACTACATTGATATCGCGCTCGGCGATCAGCGAAGCATCACGTTCGGCATTGACCTGGCTGCCTGCATTGGTAGAGCGGATGATTTCCTGGCCGCTCTTCTTGGCACTGGAGATGGAGATATCACCACCCCAGCTTGGCGTACCCACGGCCAAGCCGACTGCGTCGCTGCCTGACAGACCGAACTTCTTCTTGTACGACTCGCTACGGCTATATGCCTCGTCATTTGCCGATACCAGGTTGATATCCGCAGTGTCCTTTACCAACCCGGCGCGCAGCTCGACATCGTTACCGGCATCGGTGGTACTGGCGCGTAGACGAATGTCGTTGCCTGCCGCGATAACCACGTCGTTGCCTGCTTCCAGTTCGCTGGCGACCTGGGTGGCGCTGGTCTTGAGCTGGCTCTTGCCGCTCTTCGAGAGGCCGAGGAAACCGGATTTGGTTTTCTTGGAGTAGGAGCCATGCTCCTCGACACCGGACAGCACGGCCACATCACCTGCGCCACCAACCAGCAGGTCGTTACCTGCTGTGAGCTGGCTGCCGATGACGGTCACGTCGCGACCACCATCGAGATTCAGGGCGCCATTGGCAGCCTTGCTGGTGTTGACGGTGAGATCGTTGCCCGCCTCGATAACCGAGGCGATGTTGGTGCTGTCGTAGCTTTCCTGCTGTTTGCTGCTGCTACGCCCGAAGGAGCCTTTCTTCTTCTTGAAGTAGTAAGAGGCACTTTCGTCCTTGGCCGACAGGATGTTGATGTCCTGGCTGGCGTCGATGTCGACATCGTTGCCAGCCTGCACGCGGCTGGCGATCACGCTGAGGTCATTGCCCGCCCCAAGACTGATGTCACGACCGGCCTGGATCTCGCTGGACTGCTGGGTGATGCGGTCGTTGCTGGCGGTGACCTTCTTGCTCTTGAAGTAGCTGTGGCTCTCGTCCGCTGCACTGGACAGCACCAGGTCGCGCCCGGCCCCCAGCTCGAGGTCACGGCCTGCCGTGACCTGGCTGGCGACCACCCCCAGATCGCGGCCGGCACTGACCTGCAGGTCGCGCCCCGCACTCACATCGGCGCCCAGTTGGTTTACCCGTTCGTTGAGGAACCAGTCGCCCCGGGACTGATGCTGCACGTCCTGTACCGAGGCGATGGTCACGTCGCGACCGGCCTGGATGCTCAGGTCGCCACGGCTGTCGAGCACGCTGCCGAGATTGCTCACATTGCGCCCGGCCGCCAGGCTCAGGCTGTCGCTCGCTTCGATGCGGGCAGCGCTGTCGACGAAGCTGGTGGCCCAGGCGCGGTCGCCCAGGCTGCTCTGCTGCAGGTTGGTGGTGCGCTCGTTAACGATGTCGTTGCCCGCTACTAGGCTGACATCGCGCCCGGCGATGACGCCGCCCTGGGCGTTGCGGATGCTGTCTTCGGCCAGCAGTTGCAGGCGCTCGTTGGCCTGCAACAGGCCACTGTTGGCGATATTAACCGCCTGCACGTCGAGTGCGCCGCTGGCACGCAGGGTGCCCTGGTTGCTCAGGTCGCCACCGCTGATCAGCGCCACGTCGCGGCCTTGGATCAACGCGCCGTTGGGGGCCAGGCGTCCTTTGGCCTGGGCCAGGTAGAGCACGGGCACCAGGACTTTTTCGCCCGCGACCTCGTGCTCTTCGAGCCAGACGATATCGTGAGTCAGCGCCGCGACCTGCTCGGCGCTCAAGGTCACACCCAGGCTCAGGTTCAGTCGTTCCTTGCTGGCGACGGCGTTGTCCATCAGATAGCGGTACATCGCTTCGTCGCTGGTCAGGCCGGCGAGATAACGCTGGCCCGTGCGCGCCACGATGGCTTCACGCACCAGGCGTTGTTCATAGAGGCCATCGCCCAGGCGCTTCTGCGCTTGATCAGGGTTATAGCCCAGCTTGCCCAGCAGATAGTCGGAGTTGACGAATTGCTTGAGCTCGGTGAGCGCCGGGTTGGTTTCGATCAGGTATCTGTGGGGCTGGGCGACCGGGGTCAAGACGATGATCTGAGCCTGAGGGCTGCCTGCATCGCCCCGCTCAGGGGCCGACGTGACCGTCACCTGGCCGCCGGACGGCACATCGACAGAGGTTCTATCGACCGTCTGATGCTGCGTGACGGTGATCTGTGGCTGACCCGGTTGGTCGACACGCACACCGGTTATCTGCACGCTATCGGCGCCGTCACGCTGGATTGGCTCGAGAGCCGTGCCAGCCAGCACCCATTGCTGGCCGCCGACCGACTCGCGCGCCTGACTGTCGCTACCGGCCTGGCCGCTGAGGCGGAAAAGGCCGTTACCACCGCTGGGCAGGCTGAACCCTGGCAAGGTCAGCGGATTGACCTGTTGCTGGGCGAGGTCGGGGGGAAGTTGGGCGTTCAAGGTGATCGGAATGAACGAGTCTGCCGCTCCTGCGCTGGTCGAGCCACTACGGTTCCCACTGATTACGTGTGTCGAACCGGGACGCGTCACACCGTTGCCGACGTTTTGCTGCGCATTGATGGCAAGGTTGCCAGCCGCCTGGACGATCCCGGCATAACGCTGATCACCGCTACTCAGGATGGTGCGGCTACCGTAGCTATGAAGCTCCTGTTCAAAATCACCATCGCTGATGATGCGGTTGATGGCGCCAGCGATTTCGCCCGTGCGCTGCTGATCGTATCCGGCGCTCTCATGCCAATACTGCTGGGTGAAAGTCCGCGCATTGTTCTGGTGGCGAACGATGTACTTGCCGTCCATGCGTGCCAGCCGGAACATACGCTTGGTCTGGATTTCCCCTTCCTCTACGCCACTGTTGTCCAAACGGCGGAGGTCGGCCGAAAAATCGCCGCCTGCACTGATCAGACTGCTGTTGTTGTTCAGTACATCACCATAAATACGCAGATCACCGCCGGCCACGATCTGCGACATGGCACTTGCCTCGGTGACCTGCAACCGATCACGCTGGGTGATTTCGAACCAGGAACTTCGTTTCCCACTACAGTCGATGCCTGGCTGGACACAGAAGCGTTCGTCGATACGAGCGCTGTAAATACCTGATTCGATAAGTAGACGTTCACGCGTATTGTCGAGTATGCCGACTCTCAACGTCGTGTCGCCGACGGCCTCCAATGTCGCGGACAGATTGTCCAGGCGACTGGCCATGGCCCCTGAGGCATTCCCGGCGAGGAAGATATTTCCGAGGCTATAAACATCCGCATAGCGGTTTGTGAAGGTATCGACATACAGCGCCATGTCGTCGCCGCTGAACAGCAGCCCCTTCTCGTTGGTAAGGCTCGGTGTACTCAGGGTCAGGCGCTGGGCGCTGCCCAGGGTGCCGGCATTGTTCATACTGGCGGCGCTGACGCTGAGGTTGTCGGTGGCGGTTAGGCGCCCCCTGTTGAGCAGTGCACCACCGAGCACGAAGCTGGCGGTACCAGCGGCAGTAATGCTGGCGGTTTCGCTGAGGCTCAGACTGGCGGCTGCAAGCTCCAGGGCTCCCTGACTGGTGACCCGGCCGTTGCCGCTGTAGCCACCGCTGAGGGTCAGGTTGAGGGGACCATCGCTGGCGATCAGGCCGTGGTTGATCCAGTTGCCGCCTTTGCCTGTCAGCGAGCCGGTGGCCAGCAGTTGTCCATTGACCGTCTGCTCGAAGGTGCCGATGTCCAGCGTCAGATGCCTGGCCTGGAGGATGCTGTCGTTGCTCCAGCTGTCGGCCTTGAGGGTCAAACCGCCGTGCGTGACGAAGCTGCCGCCCGCGGCGGCGACCTGCGCCAGGGCTACACCGAACTCACCACTGCCAGCGTGCAGCAGCTTGCCATTCTGGTTGAGCAGGCTGCCGAGGTTGAGGGTCAGGTCGCGGTTGGCGGTTTCCAGGGTGCCGCCGCGGTTGTCCAGCAACGTGCCCAAGGTGAAGAAGGTGGTGCCGGTGGTGCCCAGGGCGCGCAGCTGGCCGCCCTGGTTGTTCAAGCTGCCGCCCTGCACGTGCAGAGTGCCGCGGCTTTCGATGATGCCCTGCTGATTATTGAGTAAGGCGTCGGTAGCCTGTTCCAGGGTGATGGTGGCCGCCCCGAGGGTGCCACCCTGGTTGTTCAGGTTGCCACCACGCAGCAGCAGTTCTCCCTTGGCATGCAGGGTGCCGCTCTGGTTGTCGAAGGAAGAGGCCTGCAAGGTAGCCGCACCGCCCAGGGCATGAACGCGTCCAGCGGTATTGTCGAGGTTGCCAGCGACCTGCAGGTCGATGTGCTGACCCTGAATCAGACCACCCTGTCCGCTGGCCCCGTTGCGCAGCCACGCGGAAATGCGTGTGCGTACCCAGCCCTCGAGGCTGGCCAGGGTGCCCTGGCGGTTGTCGAGGCTGGCGGCGATGAGATCGACGGAACCGCTACGGCTCTGCAGGGTGCCACTCTGGTTGTTCAGGGCACCGCCGACATTCAACAGCAGATCACCTTGTGCCTGAATGGCTCCGCTGGTGTTATCGAGGCTGGCGGCGTTCAGATTCACGTGGGCGTCGCGGCTGTAGATCAGCCCATCGACGCTGTTGGTCAGCGCCCGGGTGGCGTCGACCTGCAGGGCACCGTTGGCAGCCAGGGTAGCGCTGCCGCTGTTATCCAGCGCGCCGACGACAAGCTTGGCGGTGCTCCGGCTGGCCAGCGTGCCGCCTTGGTTGTTCAGGATATCGGCAGTGATGCTCAGGGGGCCGGCGCTGGCCAGTTGCCCGGCAGCATTGCTCAGGGTGCCGTCGACGCTGAGCGTGGCTTCACCGCTGGCGGCGATGCGGCCACGGCTGTTGTCCAGGGTTTCACCGGCCAGGGTCAGATCTTGCTGCGCCTGCAGCAAACCACCCGCGTTGGTAACGCTCTTGGCTTCGACGGCCAAGCTCTCCGCTGCATCGATCTGCCCGGCACGATTGTCCAGCTGCTGAGTGATCTGCAGGCGCTGGCCAGCACCACTGGAAAGGATGCCCTGATCGCTATTGTCCAGGCTGTCGGCCTGAATATCGAGACGGGTTGCGGCCACCAGAGCGCCTTCGTCACTGTTGAGCAGCGCACCGGCGAGCTGCACGTCGAGGCCCCCATCGCGGCTCGACAAGGTGCCGCGCTGACGGTTGTCGAGCGAACGCCCAGTCAGTTGCAGGCCCTGCCAGCCAGAGAGCAGCCCTCCCCGATTGTCCACCTGGCCCAGGCTCAGGCGCAGCCACTCGCGGCTGATCAGGCGACCATTGCGATTATCAAGACTGGCGGCAGCCAGGCTCAGCACGCCGAGGCTGGAGATTTCCCCGGCAAGGTTATCGAGGGCCCGCAGGTTGCTGAGCGTTAGCGGCCCGTTGCTGCTGATCAGGCCCTGGCGGTTGTCCAGGTCACCCTGGCGCAGGTCGAGGCTCAGCGCGCTTTCGCCGATCAAGGCGCCCTGCTGCTGGGTCAGACGGTCGAGCGTCAGTTGCAGGTCGCCCTTGGCCGAGAGTTCACCACCCTGGCTGGAGTCCAGCGAAGCGGCATCGAGCATGAGGCCGCCCTGGCTGTTGATCAGACCGCCGTCGCGGTTGTCCACCGCTCCGACGCTGCGCAGTTCCAGGCTCTTGCCGGCCAGCAGGGTGCCGTCGGTATTGATGAGCGTGCCGCTGTTCAGGCGCAGATCGCCTGCGCTTCGAATAAGACCCTTGCCGGCGTTGCTCAGGCCGCCCGTAAGATCGATGCCGAGGTCGCCACGGGCAAACAGTGTGCCCGCGTCATTGCTCAGATCCTTGGCGCGCAGGTCGATGCCCCGGGCACTGATCAACCCTGCCAAGTTGGCCAGCACGCCCTGAATCCGCAGCGTCAGACTCTGCTCGGAGAGCAGTCGGCCACTGGCGTTGTCCAGGCGATTCGCCACCAGGCTGAAGCCCTGACTGCTGGAGATTTCGCCGCCCCGGTTACTCACTGCCCCAGGTTGTTGAGCAACAGTTGGCCGGGAGCATGCAGCAAGCCGGCGTCATTGTTCAGATCACCGCCCTTGAGGTCGAGGGTGAGGCTGGTCTGGCTGAACAGTTCACCGTCCTGCTGCGCCAGGCCGCTGGCCTGCACGAACAGCGGGCCCCTGGCGGCAATACGCCCTTGGGCGTTGCCGATCTGATCGGTCTGCAGGTTCAGACTGGCGTTACCTGTCAGGCGACCACTGTGGTTGTCGAAACGCTCTGTGGTGACGCTCAGTTGCTCCACCGCGGATATCTGGCCATGGCGGTTGTCTAGACCGGCGCTGCGCAGCAACAACCCGGCATCGGTGAGCAGACGCCCCTGCTGATTGAGCATTGCGCCCTGGCTGGTGACCTGCAACGTTCCAGCGCTGGAAAGGCTCCCTGCGCTGTTGTCGAGCTTGGCTGCAGTGACGCTAAGCGCGCCTTCGCTGCTGATTTTTCCTGCGCGGTTAATCAGTTGGCCATCGAGGGTCGGGTCACCCGTACCGGCAGCGAGTTCGATCAGCACGCGCTTATCGCTGGCAAGGGTACCGCCGGCATTGTTCAGGTGAGCACCGCTGAGGTGAAGCTGATCACGCCCGAAGATCAGCCCCTTGTCGCGATTGAGCAGACGCGCAGCCACCAGGCTGAGATGTGCCGCCAGCAGGCAACCACCGTCACCGTTGTCGAGCATCAAAGCGTTGACACCTGCGCTGCCACGGCTGGATATCTCGCCGCCGCGATTGTCGATGTCGCCAACCGTCACGCTCAGGGAACCATTGGCCGCGACCCGGCTTTTCTGGTTGTCCAGCCGTTGCGCCACCAGATTCAGATCACCCTCGGCCAGCAGCTCACCCGCCACCTGGGTCAGTTGCCCAACCTCGGCGGTCAGATTCCCCTGGCTGGCGATATGGCCGCCACCGTTGTCCAGCTCGGCGGCGTGCAGCGCCAGTGCCGTACCGCTGAGCAGTTCGCCACCTCGGTTGGCCAACCTGCCGCTCACTTCGACATCGAGTCGACCTTGACTACGTACCAGGCCGTCAGCACCATTATCCAGCGAGCCGGCACTCACCTCGACCTGGCGACCGGCCAGGCTGCCCCCTCTATTGTCGAGGTTGCCAGAAACGCTAACACGCAGGTCCTGCTCGCTGACGAGCTTGCCGCTGCCGTTGTCCAGGCTGCTGGCCATCAGGTCGAAGGCCTGACGACTGGAGATTTCACCCCCTCGGTTGTTCACCGCACCAAGGCCGTCGAGCCGCAACGCACCAGGTGCGTTGATGAAACCAGCCGCGTTATCGAGAACGCCACCCTGCAGGTCAAGGGCCAGGCTGGTCTTGCTGAATAGCTCGCCACCCTGTTGTTGCAGGCCGTTGGCCGTCAGTATCAGCGGCCCGCTAGCAGCGATACGGCCCTTGCGGTTGGCGATTTGCGCAGCGTGCAGAGCGAGCGTGGAGCCAGCCGAGATCAGTCCCTGATCGTTGCTCATGTCAGCGCTGCGCAGTTGTAAAGCCGCGTCACCGAGCACCCGGCCACCCTGATTGCTCAGCTCTCCCAACAGGGTCAGGTTCAAGTCCCGAACGCTGGAAACATCGCCCTGGCGATTGTCCAGGCGCGCGGCGCTGATGCTTAGCGCACCTTCGCTGCCCAGCAAACCATCGGCATTGATCAACCCGCCATCGAGCTCGCCTCGCGACGCGAGCTGGACAAGCAAGTCTTCACCCGCGGAGAGCGAGCCGCCGCTGTTGTCCAGCCAGGCGCCGGCCACCTGCGTATTGCCCTGCCCGTGGATCAGGCCCTGATTGCGATTGAGCAGGCGCTGGGTGGTGAGCATCAGGTGCGCACCGATCACCTTGCCCTGGTCACTGTTGTCCAGACGTTGCGTGTCTATCGTTACCCTGGCTCGGCCGGAAACCGTCCCACCACGGTTATCGATATCGTCGAGCAGCAGTTGCAGATCACCATTGGCTGCGATACGGCCAGCACGGTTTTGCAGACGCTCCCCTGTCAACTCGAGCGTGGTTTCGGCAAGCAGCTTACCGCCCTGATTATCCAGAGAGGCCGCCGCCACCTGCACACCTTGGCGACTGGAGATTTCGCCCGCTGCATTGTCGACCTTGGCGGCGCTATCTACACGCAGCGCCTGCCCGGCGTTGATCAGCCCAGCACGGTTATCCAGATTGCCACCGGCAAGATGGATACTCAGGTCCCCCCCACTGCTGAGCACACCGCCCTGCTGGGCCAAACCGGTCGCGTTGACCTCAAGCGCCTGACCAGCACTGATACGTCCCTGAACATTGTCGACTTGACCACTACGCAGCGCGAGGTTGCCATCGGCGACGATGCGTCCCTTGTGGTTGTCGAGCTGGGTGCTGTCGACTCGGGCATTACCCTCGGCCAGCAACTGACCGTCACGGTTATCCAGCAAACCTTTGGCATCTACCTGCAGATCACCCCTGGCAACCACGCTACCCGTGTTACCTATCTGCTTGCCCGCGAGCACAACGCTGCCCGCATTATTGCGGCTGTTGTCGGCATTCACTCCGGCTTCGATATGGCCCTCGTTGATCAAGCTAGCGCCGCCAGTCAGCTCTATCCGGTCACGAGCAGCCAGGCTGCCACTGTTCACCAGACCCTCTGTGGCTTGAACATCGAGCCGGCTGCCGGCATATACCTGGCCCTGGGTTTCAACACCCTGGGCGCGTGCCGCAATCTGCCCGACGGCCGCCGCGTCATTGAGCGTCAGTTGCCCGCTGGCATCGATCTGGATATCCCCGGCACTGGCCGCCATATCACCGGCCAGTTTCACGCCCACGCCCGACTCTGTGCCGACCAGACGGATCGCGCCGGCATACATGCCACCCAGGGCCGAGCTGTCGATGGCCAGTTGCGGTTGCTGGGAGCCGTCGTCGGCCTTGGCGGTGGCCTGCAGGGTGGCCACATCGACCTCGTTACGGCCGGCGATGACGTTCAGGCGCTTGGCATGAATCTCGGCGTTGATCTGCGCGCTGCGGGTGATCAGGTCGAACTGGTCGACGTTGCTGGCATTGAGGCCAGCGCCTTCGATGGCGATGTCGCCGCCGTTGACGTCGAAGCCCTGCAGGCGGCCATTGTTGACCACCGGCGCGCCGGTGCTCAGCGTCGCCCGCGGGGTGTTGATAAAGCCGCAGCCGTCGCAGGTGATGCCGTGGGGGTTGGCGACGATGACATGCGCTGCCTGCCCGGCCACTTCCGTGTAGCCCTTGAGCTGGCTGCGGTTGCTGCCGGTCACTTCGTTGAGGATGACGCCGGCGGCTCGCCCCTGCAGGTTGGGGTTGCCAATGATGATGCCGCCCTGCTGGGTGCTCTGCAGCCGCTCGGTGGCATTGTTGAGGATCAGCCCCTGCTGGCCGACGTTGTAGTCGGTGAACTTGTTGTGCGACAGGCCGCTGCCATTGGGCGTGGCGATATTGACGATGGGCACGCCGTTGCCGGCCTGGTCGAGGCTGGTATTGCCGCCGGCCTGGGCGTCAACCGTCAGTTGCGCCGCAGTGGCGACGATGGGGTTGAGGAACATGACGCCGGCAACGATCAGGGCGATGTTCTGGAAAAACGGGCTGCGAACGTCCATGTCAGGGTGCTCCAGGGTGTAAGCGAATCGGCAATCAGAAGAACAGGTCGAGACGGAAATACACCGGGCGCTCGCGCTCGGTGATCAGGTCAGGGCGTTCCAGGGAATGGGCGAAGGTCACGCTGGCGGCCAGGTGTTCGCCCCGGGCGCTGAGCTCCAGGGCATGGCCGCTCAGGCGGCCGCTGGCACCAGGGTTGTGCTGGTCGTGGCTGATCACACCCACGTCATAGGCCAGGGCCGCGCCGTATTGCTGCACGAAGGGTTGCAGCGGTGCCCAGGTGACCGGCCGCGTCCAGCGCAGCTGGTTGCGCCAGTAGCCGCCGCTGTCACCGGACAGGTTCTGGTCCTTGAAGGCGCGTACCGAGTTGAGCCCACCGATGCTGATGCGCTGGGAGCTGAACAACGGGTCTTCGCTCTTCTGGCCGGTGGCCAGGCTGTCGAAACTGAAGCGCTCGCCCCACAGGCTGAACGGCTGCAGGTAGCTCAGGGTCAGGCTGTATTTGTTGTAGCGCGCCACCGGCTGGTCACCACGAGGATTGCCATTGCCCTGGGCGTCGAAGGCGCCGATGCCGCGCTGCCAGCCGATATCGGCGTTGACGAAGGCGCTGCCGATGCGCCGGCCATGGTTGAAACCCAGTTGCCATTCGCTTAGGCGGTTGCTGGAGGGATCGATGCGGTTGCCGAATATGAAGTTGTTGGTGCGCACATGGCTGACGCCGGTGTTGAAGGCGGTCTTGCTGACGCTGTCGCGGTGCAGCACGCGCTCGGCGCGCAGGGCGTGCTGCTGGCTGTCGCCATCGGTCTCGAAGGGAAAGCCGTTGCTCTGGCCCAGGGTGCGGTAGTAGCTCTGGCTGTAGCTGTAGTCCACGCGCCACCAGCCATAGGGGATGCTGTAGGACAGGCTCTGGGCATGGGAGTGGCGATAGCTGTCGCTGACCGCATCACGGCTGGCGCGCAGGCTCAGCTGGTCGGCCAGGCCCAGCGGGCTGTCCCAGGTCAGGCCCAGGCCCCACTGCTGCTCGCCGGTGCTGCGCTGGCCATCATTGTGGCGGTTGATATTGGCGTGCCAGGGCTTGCTGCGCTCGCCCTTGAGGCCCACGCGGCTGCCGCCCACCTGCTGACCCGGCACCAGCTCCAGCTGTGCCGGGCGCGACGGCAGGCGGTTGAGGTTGTCGACCAGTTGCTCCAGTTCCCGCAGGTTGAGGATCTCGCCGCTCTCGCCGGGAAAGCTCATGGCCAGTTCTCGATCACTGGCCAGGGCAGAGCTGTCGAGGCCTTCCAGGCGCCCTTCGACCACGGTGATCTTCAGGGTACGGGCCGACAGATCCTGCTGCGGCAGGTAGGCGCGGGTGGTCACGTAACCACGGTCGACGTAGTGGTTGGTGATCGCCTTGAGCAGCTCGTTGAGCTGGCTGACGCCCAGGCAGCTGTCGGCGAAGGGCGCGAGAATGGTACTGCGATCGGCCGCGGACAGCAGGCTGGCGCCGCTGATCTCGATCTGTTCGATGGCGAAGCAGCGCTCGTCCTCGGCAGCCGGTGGTGCCGTCGGCTCGGCGCGCTTGCCCGGCAGCTGCTGCAGTTCCTGCAGGCGCTGCTGCTGCTCATCGAGCAGGCGCTCCTGACGGTCGCGGATCAGGTCTTGAGTCAGGGGCGAAGGCAGATTGGTGGGCAGGTTGGGCGGTGGCGTCTGGGCCAACACGGCCAGCGACCAGGTGGACAAGCAGAGGCATACCACCGCAGATCCATTGCGGAAGAACATAGGTCGTCCCTGAGAAATAATGTCATTTGAGCCGTGATTAAAACATATGGCACTTGGCTATCAAAGCCTATGCAGCGGAACCGAATCACAGTTTTGGAAACGCGAGCGGTTTCCATGATCGCAACAGAACCAGCGCAGCAATGGAGATGCTGCCAAAGGCTGTCCGCACGCTCGATCCGATAGCAAACCGAGGCGCTGCGCTGGAACACGCCGGGGCTCTACCGTCGCGTTCGCCTCTGCGTGAAAGCTCGCCACAACCGATGCGGTAAAGCATGGGTACACAGGCACAGGATGAAAACTTGCCTCGCATCGGCAAGGCGGGATGCGCCCGCAACCGCGCTTTTCGCAACGAAACGGCAACTTTTACAAGATTTTGCCGACAGGGCGGCGATCCGGCACACTAGCGGCCCCGAGCTCCGGCTCGTCGCCGCAGCCAGATTTCGTATGACCCGCTCCCCGCTTCGCCGCCTTGCCTTCGGTACCCTGCGCCGCCTGCTGTACCTGTGGGTGCGCTCGGAAACCATCAACCAGTCGGCCTTCACCCTCAAGCTCGACCGCAGCAAGCCGGTGTTCTACGTGCTGCAGCAGCCGTCGGTGAGCGACCTGGCGGTGCTCGACCACGAATGCACCAAGGCCAACCTGCCGCGCCCGGTGCTGCCCGTGGCAGTGGGCGAGCTGATCGAGCCGGCGGCGTTCTTCTACCTGACGCCGGAGCCCGACTGGCTCGGCCGCCAGGACAAGCGCGGCATCTCGCCGACCCTGCAGCGCATGGTCGCCGCCCTCAGCGAACAGGCCGCCGAGCAGGCGCAGATCATTCCGGTCAGCGTGTTCTGGGGGCAGTCGCCCAATCGGGAAACCAGCCCCTGGAAGCTGTTGTTCGCCGACAGCTGGGCGGTCACCGGCCGCCTGCGCCGACTGGTGAGCATCCTGATCCTGGGCCGCACCACCCGCGTGCAGTTCTCCACGCCGATCCAGCTGCGCGAGTTGATCGAGCAGAACAAGGGCCAGGAACGCACCCTGCGCATGGTGCACCGCATCCTGCGGGTGCACTTTCGCAACCAGAAGGCGGCGGTCATCGGCCCGGACGTGTCGCACCGTCGCAACCTGGTCAAGGGCCTGGTGCACGGCCCCCAGGTGCGCCAGGCGATTGCCGAGGAAGCCGCCCGCGACAACATCGCCGTCGAGAAGGCCGAGGCCCTGGCCCTGCGCTACGGCAACGAGATCGCCTCGGACTACACCTACACGGCGATCCGCTTTCTCGAGCTGATCCTGTCGTGGTTCTGGAACAAGATCTACGACGGCATCAAGGTCAACCATATCGAAGGCGTGCAGGACATCGCCCAGGGCCACGAGGTGATCTACGTGCCCTGCCACCGCAGCCACATCGACTACCTGCTGCTCTCCTACCTGCTGTTCCGCAACGGCCTGACGCCGCCGCACATCGCCGCCGGCATCAACCTCAACATGCCGATCATCGGCGGCCTGCTGCGCCGCGGCGGCGCCTTCTTCATGCGCCGCAGCTTCAAGGGCAACCCGCTGTACACCGCGGTGTTCAACGAATACCTGCACACCCTGATCCGCAAGGGCTACCCGGTGGAGTACTTCGTCGAAGGCGGCCGCTCGCGCACCGGGCGCATGCTCAGGCCGAAGACCGGCATGCTCGCCATCACCCTGCGCAGCTACCTGCAGAGCCACCGCCTGCCGGTGGTGTTCGTGCCGGTGTACATCGGCTACGAGCGGGTGCTGGAGGGCCGTACCTATCTGGGCGAGCTGCGCGGGGCGAGCAAGAAGAAGGAGTCGATCTTCGACATCTTCAAGGTCATCGGCGCGCTCAAGCAGCGCTTCGGCCATGTGTGGGTCAACTTCGGCGAGCCGATCAAGCTGGATGCCTTTCTCGATGCCCTGCAGCCCGACTGGCGCGCCCAGAACCTGGGCCCGGATTACCGGCCGGCGTGGCTCAACGACACCACCAACCGGCTCGGCGAGCGGGTGGCCCAGCGCCTCAACGAGGCGGCGGCGATCAACCCGGTCAACCTGGTGGCCCTGGCACTGCTGTCCACCAGCAAGCTGGCCCTGGACGAGCGCGGCCTGGTGCGCATCCTCGACCTCTACCAGAGCCTGCTGCGCCGGGTGCCCTACTCGCCGCACAACACGGTGCCGGAGGGCGATGGCCTGGCGCTGATCGAGCACGTGCGCGGCATGGAACTGCTGTCCGAGCAGAAGGACGCGCTGGGGCGCATTCTCTACCTGGACGAACAGAACGCGGTGCTGATGACCTACTACCGCAACAACGTGCTGCACATCTTCGCCCTGCCCGGCCTGATCGCCAGCTTCTTCCAGAGCAGCGGGCGGATGAGCCGCGAGCAGATCCTGCGTTTCGTCCACGCGCTGTATCCGTACCTGCAGGCCGAGCTGTACATGCGCTGGGCCGACGAGGACCTCGACGAGGTGGTCGACCAGTGGCTCGACGCCTTCGTCGAGCAGGGCCTGCTCAGGCAGGAGAACGACCTCTACGTGCGCCCGGCGCCCAGCTCGCGCAACTTCGTGTTGCTGACCCTGCTGTCGCGGGCCATCGCCCAGACCCTGCAGCGCTTCTACATGGCCAGTGCGCTGCTGCTCAACGCCGGGCAGAACGCGATCAGCGCCGAGGAGCTGGAAGAGCTGTGCACGGTCATGGCCCAGCGCCTGTCGATCCTGCACGGGCTCAACGCGCCGGAGTTCTTCGACAAGAGCCTGTTCCGCCACTTCATCCTGACGTTGCTCGACCAGGGCGTACTGCGCCAGGACGAAGCCGGCAAGCTCAGCCATCCGCCAGCCTTCGCCGAACTGGCCGAAGGCGCCGCCAAGCGCGTACTGCCGGCCGAGATTCGCCTGTCGATCCGCCAGGTGACCATGGCACGCAGCGAGGAGCTGCTCGACGGGCTCTGACACGCCAGCTATCTCGTGGATGCGTCGAGTGCGGCGGGCGTTATTGAGCTTTGCCGCCCCAGCCCCTAAGATGCGTCGCTGAGGCCACTTAGGGCAGGGATTTTCGTGCGTTATCACACCATTCTAGGATCACTGGCGATCGTGGTTTCCGGTTGCGCCATGCAACCGTCCGCATCGACCTCTCAAGAAGAAAAGCCGTCGCAACCGGCTCCCGTCGCAGAACAGACCGCCGCCGCACCCGCCAGCGCGCAACCCGCGCCGCAGCCGGCTGCTGCCGCGACGCCGAGCGAGGCGCCAGCCGCCACGCCGGCCGCCCGCGAGCCCCAGGAATACGAAATCCAGCCGGGTCAGTGCTGGGTGCATGCCCAGGTTCGCCCACGCCCGGTGCAGAGCACCCAGGAAGTGGTGGTCAAGGACTCGGTCAACAAGATCACCGTCACCCCTGCCGAGCTCGAAAAGGGCTTCAAGCAGGTGGTCGCCCGTGAAGGTACCAAGACCTACCGCATCGAGCCGCCGACCTACCGGGTGGTCTCCGAGCAGGTGAAGATTCGCCCGGAAGTGAAGCGCTACATCGTGGTGCCGGCCGTCTACGAGGACGTCAAGGAAACCGTGACCCTCGAAGAGGCCAAGACCGTACTCGACCAGTGCCGCGCCGCCGGCACCCGTTATTCGAGTAGCACCGGCGCCATGTCCTTCTGCGCCCGCCAGGTGCCGGCCAAGCAGGAAGTGGTCAAGGTCAAGAAGCTGGTTTCGCCGGAAACCGTGCGGGTGGAAACCGACCCCGCGCAGTACAAGAGCGTGACCCGCTGGATCGTCGACAAGCCGGCCCAGGCCGTGGAAGTCACCTTGGATCCGGAATACACCAAGGTCGCCTCCACCGAAGTGGTGCGCCCGGTGGAAGCCAACCAGATCATCCTCCCGGAAGAAAAGCGCCAGCTGCAGGTAACCCGATTCGAGGGCAACCCACGTATCGTTTCGCGGCAGACCATTTGCGACCCGGACATCAATGACGACCTGGTAACCCGCCTGCAGCAGAGCCTGGTCAAGCGTGGCTTCAACCCGGGCCGCGTGGACGGCAAACTCGGCAAGCGCACCCTCGACGCACTGACCGAATTCCAGACCGCCAACGGCCTGGCCGTCGGTGCCCTGACCCTGGAAAGCCTGACCGCCCTCGAAGTCCAGTAACGCTGATCGGCACGCCCGCCATGGGCGTGCCGTCCTCCTCCCCCGCCCTGCCCGCAACCTTCGCCGCGCCCATCTTCAGCCTGCTAAGCTCGCTGCCTATTTCCACCGCTCGAAGGTTACCGCCATGCTCCGCATCCCCGTTCTCGTCGCCGGCCTGCTGCTGTCCGCCAACGTGCTCGCCCTGTCGCTTTCCGACCTCAGCCAGCAGGACGCCAGCGGCGGCCTCAAGGACGCCCTCACCCAGGGCGCCAAGGTGGCCGTGCAGCAGCTCGGCAAGCCCGGCGGCTTCAGCAACAACCCCGAAGTGCGCATCGAGCTGCCCGGCAAACTCGGCAAGGCCGCCAAGACCATGAAGATGATGGGCATGGGCGCCCAGGTCGAGCAGTTGGAAACCAGCATGAACAAGGCCGCCGAAGCCGCCGTGCCCCAGGCCCAGGCGCTGCTGGTCGACGCGGTGAAGAAGATGAGCGTGCAGGACGCCAAGAGCATCCTTGCAGGCCCCGAGGATTCGGCCACCCAGTACCTGAACAAGAGCAGCCGCGAACAGATCCGCGCCAAGTTCCTGCCCATCGTCAAGCAGGCCACCGACCAGGTCGGCCTGGCCAAGCAGTACAACAGCTTCGCCGGCCAGGCGGCGACCTTTGGCGTGCTCGACGCCAAGAGCGCCAATATCGAAAGCTACGTGACCGAGCAGGCCCTCGATGGGCTGTTCGACATGATCGCCAAGCAGGAGGCCAGCATCCGCGAAAACCCGGCCGCGGCGGCGACCAGCCTGGCGAAGAAGGTCTTTGGTGCGCTGTAAGCGGCGAGCTGCAAGAAAAGGGGCTGGCGCGTTATGCACCAGCCCCTTTTTTCTGCGCTGCGATACGGATAAAGCGTCGCCTACCTTACGAAGGTGATGGCTGAAAAGTGGCGGAAGCGGCCTTTCGTAGGGTGGACGACGCTTCATCCGTCCACCGCTCTGCGAGCGCAATGGTGGACAAAAAGAGCGTTGTCCACCCTACGCTGGGAACGTCCGCTCTTGCCTTTTACCAACGCTCCCTAGCCAACGCGAGTTCTCAAAGCCCAATCAGGCTCTTAACTATCACCCGCAGCCTGCGCCCTGTCGCTCGGTTTGACGCGAAACCACGCCGCATACAGCGCCGGCAAGAACAGCAGGGTCAGCGCCGTGGCCACCACCAGCCCGCCCATGATCGCCACCGCCATCGGCCCGAAGAACACGCTGCGCGACAGCGGAATCATCGCCAGCACGGCGGCCAATGCGGTCAGCACGATGGGCCGGAAGCGCCGCACGGTGGCTTCGACTATGGCGTTCCAGCTGTCCAGCCCGGCCTCGCGGTCCTGCTCGATCTGGTCGACCAGGATCACCGAGTTGCGCATGATCATCCCCGATAGCGCGATGGTGCCGAGCATCGCCACGAAGCCGAACGGCTGGCCGAACAGCAGCAGGAACAGGGTCACGCCGATCAGCCCCAGCGGCGCGGTGAGGAACACCATGATCATGCGCGAGAAGCTCTTGAGCTGCAGCATCAGCAGGGTCAGCACCACCACCACGAACAAGGGCACGCCGGCCGCCACCGAGGCCTGGCCCTTGGAGGAATCCTCCACCGAGCCGCCCACTTCCAGCAGATAACCATCCGGCAGGCTGGCGCGGATATCGGCCAGGGTCGGCAGGATCTGCTGGGTCAGGGTGACGGGTTGCCGGGCCCCATAGATATCGGCGCGCACGGTGACCGTCGGCAAGCGGTTGCGGTGCCAGATCACCCCCTCTTCGAAGCCGTACTCCAGGCTGGCGATCTGCGCCAGGGCCACGCTCTTGCCGCTGTCGGTGGGCACCGCCAGGCTCGGCAGCAATTGCAGCGCCTGGCGCTCGGCCGAGGTGCCGCGCAGGAGGATTTCGATCAGCTCGTTGTCCTCGCGGTAGTCGCTGACCGACGAACCGTTGAGCGAGCTGCGCAGGAACTTGGCCACCTCGGCGGTGCTCACGCCCAGGGCGCGGGCGCGCTCCTGGTCGATGTTCAGGTACACCACCTTGCTCGGCTCCTGCCAGTCCAGGTGCACGTTGACCACGTCGGGGTTGGCGCGCACCTTGTCGGCGACCTGGCGGGCCAGGGCGCGCACTTCGTCGATATGCTCGCCGGAGACCCGGAACTGCACCGGGTAGCCCACCGGCGGACCATTCTCCAGGCGCGAGATACGTGTGCGCAGGCTCGGAAATTCGTCGTGCAGCACCTCGATCAACCAGGCGCGTACGGCTTCGCGTTCCTCGATGGATGTGGCCAGCACCACGATCTGCGCGAAGCTGGTGGCCGGCAACTGCTGATCCAGCGGCAGGTAGAAGCGCGGCGACCCGGTGCCGACATAGGCCACGTAGTTATCCACGCCTGGATGACCCGCCAGGCGCGCTTCCAGGCGGCGCACCTCGGCCTCGGTGGCGATCAGCGAAGCGCCTTCGGCCAGCTTGAAATCGACCATCAGCTCCAGGCGCCCCGAAGCGGGAAAGAACTGCTGCGGCACGAACCGGAACAGAAAGATCGAGCCGACGAACAGCGCCAGGGTCAGCACGATGACCGTCTTGCGCCAGCGCACGCACCCGTCCACCAGGCGACGGACACGTGCATAGAAAGGTGTTGAATAAGGGTCATGCCCGCCACTGCTGCCGTGCTTTTCGGCAGCGCGCCTGGCCAGATCCGGCAGCAGACGCGCGCCCAGGTACGGCACGAACATCACCGCCGCCACCCAGGACATCAGCAGCGCGATGGTCACCACCTGGAAGATCGAGCGGGTGTACTCACCAGTGCCCGACTGCGCGGTGGCGATGGGCAGAAAGCCCGCCGCGGTGATCAGCGTGCCGGTGAGCATGGGGAACGCCGTGCTGGTCCAGGCGAAGCTCGCCGCCTTGAGCCGGTCGTAGCCCTGCTCCATCTTGATGGCCATGATCTCCACGGCGATGATCGCGTCGTCCACCAGCAGGCCCAGGGCCAGCACCAGGGCGCCGAGGGATATCTTGTGCAGGCCGATGTCCAGGTAGTACATGGCGGCGAAGGTCATCGCCAGCACCAGGGGAATCGACAGCGCCACCACCAGCCCGGTACGTAGCCCGAGGGAGAAGAAGCTGACCAGCAGGACGATGATCAGCGCCTCGGTGAGCACCTTGACGAACTCGCCGACGCCGGTCTTCACCGCCGCCGGCTGATCGGACACCTTGCGCAGTTGCATGCCCGCCGGCAGGTTGTTCTGCAGGCGGGTGAATTCGCCCTCCAGCGCCTTGCCGAGCACCAGGATGTCGCCGCCGGGCTTCATGGAAACCGCGAGACCGATGGCATCCTCGCCCATAAAGCGCATGCGCGGCGCTGGTGGGTCATTGAAGCCGCGACTGACCTCGGCTACATCGCCAATGCGAAAGGTGCGCTCGGCCACACGGATGGGAAAATCGCGGATCTGCTCGACGGTCTCGAAGTTGCCGCTGACCCGCAGTTGCACCCGGTCGCTGTCGGTCTCGAAGAAGCCGGCCACGGGCATGGCGTTCTGCTGTTCGAGGGCCTGCTGCACGGCAGAAAGCGGCAGGCCGAGGGTGGCCAGCTTGGTGTTGGACAGCTCGATCCAGATCTTCTCGTCCTGCAGGCCGACCAGCTCGACCTTGCCGACATCCTTCACGCGCTGCAGCTGCAGTTGCACGCGGTCGGCGTAATCCTTGAGCACCGCATAGTCGAAACCGTTGCCGGTCAGGGCGTAGATATTGCCGAAGGTGGTACCGAATTCGTCGTTGAAGAACGGCCCCTGGATGCCGGCGGGCAAGGTATGGCGAATGTCGCCGATCTTCTTGCGCAGCTGGTACCAGAGTTCGGGAATTTCGTCGGAGTGCATCGAGTCGCGGGCCATGAAGGTGACCTGGGACTCGCCGGGCCGCGAGAACGACACGATGCGTTCGTACTCGCCGGTTTCCATCAATTTCTTCTCGATGCGCTCGGTGACCTGGCGCGACACCTGCTCGGCGGTGGCGCCCGGCCAGTTGGTCTTCACCACCATGGCCTTGAAGGTGAACGGCGGATCCTCGCTCTGCCCTAGCTTGGTGTAGGACAGCGCGCCGACGACGCCGAGCAGCAGCATGAGGTAGAGCACGATCTGGCGGTGCTGCAGCGCCCAGGCGGAGAGGTTGAACGACATCGGCGCTTACTCCTTGGCGGCCAGGTCGACGGCGCGGTTCTGCCGGTCCACCGGGCGCACCTGCTGGCCGTCCAGCAGCACCTGCACGCCAGCCACCACAACCCAGTCGCTGGCCTCCAGACCCTCGAGCACCGGTACGCTCTTTTCGCCATAGGCGCCGACCCGCACGGCGGTGCGCTTGAGCGTGGAGCTCTGCGGGTCGACCACCCAGACATAGGGCTGGCCCTGCTCCGCACTCAGGGCCGACAGCGGCACCGCCAGCGGCACGTCCCCATGGCGGGCGATAAACACCCGGGCACTCTGACCCAGCTCGACTCGCGCATCCGACCGTTGCAGGGCGATGCGCGCCGCATAGGTGCGCGAACGCGGATCGGCCGCCGGCGACAGTTCACGCACACGCCCGGCCAGCTGCTGGCCGGGCTGCGACCACAGCTCCACGGCCACCTCCTGGCCGATGGCGAGGTTTCTGATCGCCTGCTCGGGCAGGTCGATCGCCACCTCGCGTTCGCCATCGGCGGCCAGCACGAACACCGTCTGCCCGGCCGCCACCACCTGCCCGACCTCGGCACGGCGCTGCACGATCACCCCGCTCTGCGGCGCCTTCAGTACCGCGTAGCCGGCCTGGTTGTCGGCGACGTTGAGCTCGGCGCGCACCTGGCGCAGGCGCGCTTCGGCAGCGCGAAAGGTGTTTTCGGCGTTGTCCGCTAGGGATTTGCTGATCATCCCGCGCTGCTGCAGGGTGCGATAACGGTCGCGCTCGGCACGCGCCAGTTGCAGGTTGGATTCGGCCGACTGCAGCTGGGCGCGGGTGGCGTCGAGCTGCAGGCGCACATCCTGCGGATCCAGCTCGGCCAGCGATGCATCCTTGTCGACCCGCTGGCCCACTTCGACCAGGCGCCGGGTGACCTTGCCGCCGATGCGAAACGCCAGTTCCGGTTCCAGCCGTGCCCGCACCTCACCTGGGTAGCTGTCCACCTGCTCCGCCGCCAGTTGCGGCTGCGCGACCATGGCCGGTCGAATGCCCGGCTGTGGCGCCTGGGTATCGCTGCAGGCAGCGAGGGAAAGGGCCAGGCACAGGGGCGCGAGGCGAGACAGAGCATGGCGAGACATGATGAGCGTCCTTCGGCGGGAACTTTTTAATAGTTGTACTGCCGAGTATATTAAAAATAGCGTACTCGGCAGTCCAGTATTAAAATCGCCCGATGTCAGACACTTCATTGCAGTCCAGCGGCCCCGGCCGTCCCAAGGATCCCGCCAAGCGCCAAGCCATTCTCGAAGCGGCCAAATGCCTGTTCGTGCGCCACGGTTACGCCGGCAGCAGCATGGACGCCATCGCCGCCCATGCCGGAGTTTCCAAGCTCACGGTGTACAGCCACTTCACCGACAAGGAGACGCTGTTCTGCGCTGCGGTGAAGGCCCGCTGCGAGGAGCAATTGCCCGAGCTGTTCTTCGAGTTCCCCGTCGGCGCCAGCGCCCACAATGTGCTGCTGAACATCGCCCGCGGCTTCAGCCAGTTGCTCAATAGCAGCGAATCGGTCGACCTGCACCGGCTGATGACCAGTCTCGGCGCCCAGGACCCGCAACTGGCGAAGATATTCTACGAGGCCGGGCCGCAGCGCCTGCTGGCCGAGATGGAGCGCCTGCTGGGCAAGATGGACCACAGCGGCCAGTTGCGCATCGAGTCGCCAAAGCTCGCCGCCGACCAGTTCTTTTCCCTGCTCAAGGGCGGCGCCAACTTCCGCCTGCTGATCGGCTGCGGCGAGCCGGAAACCGAGGTGCAGCAGGAGCAGCACGCGCGCGCCACCGTCGAAATGTTCCTGCGCGCCTATCGCCCCTGAGTCATTGAGCGCTCACCTGCTGCTATGGTTGCTGCCATGGGCCTGCAGGAGGTGTGGCATGGATCGATTAACCGGTGGTTGCCTGTGTGGCCAGGTACGCATCGAGGCGATGGGCCAGCCTGAGCGGGTCGGCATCTGCCATTGCCTCGACTGCCGCAAGCACCACGGCGCACTGTTCTACGCCGCTGCGATCTTCCCCCAGAACGCCGTAACGGTCAGCGGCGAAACCCACAGCTACGCCGGACGCCACTTTTGCCCGCGTTGCGGCGCCTCGCTGTTCGCCCGCAGTGACGATGAAATCGAAGTGCACCTGGGCGCCCTCGACGCGCCGGACCAACTGCAACCGACCTACGAATGCTGGACGTGCCGGCGCGAAGCCTGGCTGCCGCCCTTTCCTCTCGCCATGCGCTATCCCCAGGATCGCTCCTGAGCCGGCAGCCAGTCAGGCGCACCCAGATCCGCCCCTAAAATGTATATACATAAATATTTTCCGGCGCCTCCCCCTTCCGGAGCGCCATAGCATTGCACTTGACCCTACAAAGCATTTCGCTTAATTGTATATACATTACAAGTAAGGGCGACCTGCAATGGCTTCTTCTCAGTCCACCCGTTTGCTCTGGCGCAACGTCACGCTGTTCGACGGCCTCGAACAAATCCCCGAGCCCATGGCCGTGCTGGTCGAACACGGACGTGTTGGCGGTCTATGGCCGGAAAGCGGCTTCGATCCGAGCCTGGCCGGTGGCGCCGAAGAAGCGGCCAACGGCGGCGTGATGACCCCCGGCCTGGTCGACTGCCACACCCATCTGGTGTACGCCGGTGACCGCGCCGGCGAATTCGAGCAGCGCCTGGAAGGTGTCAGCTACGAAACCATCGCCCGCAATGGCGGTGGCATTCTCAGCACGGTGCGGGCCACCCGCGCCGCGGGCGAGGACGAATTGATCGCGGCCAGCCTGCCGCGCCTGGATGCCCTGCTGGCCGATGGCGTCACCACCCTGGAAATCAAATCCGGCTACGGCCTGACCCTGGACGACGAACTGAAGATGCTGCGCGTGGCGCGGCGCCTCGGCGAACTGCGCCCGGTGCGGGTGCTTACAACGCTGTTGGGTGCCCATGCCCTGCCACCAGAATATGCCGGCCGCGCCGACGACTACGTCAGCCTAGTCTGCGAAGAGATGATCCCGGCCGCTGCTCGTGAAGGGCTGGCCGATGCGGTGGATGTGTTCTGCGAGGGCATCGGGTTTTCCCCGGCGCAGTGCGAGCGCATCTATCAGGCAGCCCAGGCCCACGGTTTGGCGATCAAGGCCCATGCCGAGCAACTGTCCAACCTCGCTGGCAGCGCCCTGGCCGCACGCTACGGCGCGCTGTCCGCCGACCATATCGAATACCTGGATGAAGCCGGCGTGCACGCCATGGCCCAGGCCGGCACGGTCGCGGTGTTGCTGCCCGGCGCCTTCCACGTGCTGCGTGAAGCCCAGCTGCCGCCCATCGAGCTGTTGCGCCAGTACGGCGTACCCATGGCGGTGGCCAGCGACGCCAACCCCGGCACCTCGCCGATCTGCCTGCCCACGCTGATGGCCAACCTGGCCTGCACCCTGTTTCGCCTCACCCCGCGCGAAGCCCTGGCCGGCATGACCGCCCACGGCGCCCGAGCCCTCGGCCTGCCAGACCTCGGCCGCATCGCTGTCGGCGCGCCAGCGGATCTGTGCCTGTGGGATATCCGGCAACCGGCCGAGCTGGCCTATGCGGTGCAGGCCGGGCGCCTGCGCCAGCGGGTGTTCGCTGGCGCCATCAGCTACGACAAGGAGGCCATTGCCCATGCTCGCTGATCGTCACAGCATGGCCGCCTGGAGCGGCCGTACCGACCCGGAAGCCGACAGCGCGCGCTGGCACCAACGTATCCAGGCGCTGGCCGAAGACAGCCAGCCGGGCCTGGCCCTGTTGGGTTTCGCCTGCGACGAAGGCGTGCGCCGCAACCAGGGTCGCGTCGGCGCCGCCGCTGCGCCGCAAAGCGTGCGCAAGGCGCTGGCCAACCAGGCCTGGCACCGTCAGGCGCCGGCCTATGACGCCGGTGACGTGACCTGCGAGGACGGCGACCTGGAGGCGGCCCAGGCGCGCCTCGGCCAAAACGTCTGCGCGCTGCTGGACGCCGGCCATCTGCCGCTGGTGATCGGTGGTGGCCATGAAGTGGCCTTCGGTAGCTGGTCGGGGCTGGCCGAACATCTCAGGGGCCAGCCCGCCCCATGTATCGGAATAGTCAATTTCGACGCCCATTTCGACCTGCGCGACCCGGCCCATGTGCATTCCTCCGGCACGCCCTTCGCGCAGATCGCCGAGCAGTGCGCCGCGCGCGGCTGGCCGTTCCGCTACGCCTGCCTGGGTGTCAGCCGCGCCAGCAACACCCGGGCGCTGTTCGATCGCGCCGCCGATCTGAACGTGCTGGTGCGCGAGGATCACCAGATTCGCGAGTCGACCCTCGATGCCATCGGCGCCGAGCTGGACGCCTTCGCCGCCGAGTGCGACGCGCTCTACCTGACCCTCGACATCGACGTGCTGCCGGCGTGCGAAGCGCCGGGCGTCAGCGCGCCGGCCGCCCGTGGTGTGCGCCTGGAACTGCTGGAGCCGCTGCTCGAACGGCTCAAGGCCAGCGGCAAGCTGCGCCTGGCCGACCTGGCCGAGCTCAACCCCGACTACGACATCGACAACCGTACCGCCAAGGTGGCGGCGCGGCTGATCCATCTGCTCAGCCTCTGAGCAGGCAAGAACCGCGCTTTCCCGCACAACAACAACGACGAGGAAACCCCGATGTTCACCACCGCCCGCCGCGGCCAGGAGCCGCGCCATGTCTGAGTTCCTGCCCTTGAGGGCCGGCGTGTCGCGCCCCCGTGCCCTGGCGCGCTTGCTGGGCTACAGCCTGATCGGCCTGCTGCTGTTCTTCGTGCCGTTCGAGATCGCCGGGCGTTCGACCATCCTCCTCGACCACGCGGCCAGTGCCCTGCAACTGCACGCGCGGCCCCTGGTGATCGGCGTGGCGCTGCTGTTCATGCTCTATGGCGCCCTGGCGCCCTGGCTCGACGGCAGTTGGCGGCGCAGCCTGACCCATACGGTATTCAGCGTACTCAAGGTATTCGGCCTGCTGATCGGCGCCGCCTACCTGCTGCAGCTCGGCCCACAGGCGCTGTACCAGCCGGACATGCTGCCGTTCCTGTTCGAGAAGCTGGTACTCAGCCTGGCGCTGATCGTCCCGCTGGGCTCGCTGGCCCTGGTGTTCCTGATCGGCTTCGGCCTGCTGGAGCTGATCGGCGTGCTGATGCAGCCGGTGATGCGGCCGATCTGGCGCACCCCGGGCAAGTCGGCCATCGACGCGGTGGCGTCCTTCGTCGGCAGTTATTCGGTGGGCCTCTTGATCACCGACCGCATGTACCAGCAGGGCCATTACAGCGTGCGCGAGGCGGCGATCATCGCCACCGGGTTCTCCACCGTATCGGCGCCGTTCATGGTCATCATCGCCAAGACCCTGGGCCTGATGGGCCAGTGGAACCTGTATTTCTGGAGCGCCATGGCGGTGACCTTCGCGGTCACCGCGATCAGCGCGCGCATCTATCCGCTGTCGCGCCTGCCTTCCGAGTCCACCCCCGAAGCGCAACTGCAGGCCGGTGAAAGCCGCCTGGGCAGCGCCTGGCGCGCCGGCATGCAGCAGGCCAGCATCGCACCGGCGCTGGGCTCGGCGCTGCGTGAAACCTTCGTCGATGGCCTGCGCATGACCGCCGCGATCCTGCCGAGCATTCTCGCCGTCGGCCTGCTCGGCTTGCTCGCCGCCAAGTACACCCCCTTGTTCGACGCCCTCGGCGTGCTGCTCTACCCGCTGACCTGGCTGTTCGGCCTGGAGGATCCCATGCAGGTGGCCCGCGCCCTGTCCGCCGGCCTGGCGGAGATGTTCCTGCCGGCGATGCTGCTCAAGGACGCCGACCTGCTGGTGAAGTTCGTCACCGCCATCGTCTCGGTCAGCAGCGTGCTGTTTCTCTCCGCCTCGATTCCCTGCGTGCTGGCCACGCGGATTCCCCTGAGCCTGGGCCACCTGCTGCTGATCTGGCTGCAGCGCACCCTGCTCAGCCTGCTGCTGGCCATCCCCATGGCCTACCTTGCCCGATTTCTGGGTTGGCTCTGACCGCCCACCCCTGACCCGTTCCTACAGGAGCCCGCACCATGACCAAGTTCCGCGACACCGAAATCCGCGCCCCGCGCGGCACCACGCTCACGGCCAAGAGCTGGCTGACCGAAGCGCCGCTGCGCATGCTGATGAACAACCTGGATCCCGAGGTGGCGGAAAATCCCAAGGAGCTGGTGGTCTACGGCGGCATCGGCCGGGCAGCACGCAACTGGGAATGCTTCGATGCCATCGTCGAGAGCCTCAAGCAGCTGAACGACGATGAGACCCTGCTGGTGCAGTCCGGCAAGCCGGTGGGCGTATTCAAGACCCACGCCAACGCACCGCGGGTGCTGATCGCCAACTCCAACCTGGTGCCGCACTGGGCGACCTGGGAGCACTTCAACGAGCTGGATGCCAAGGGCCTGGCCATGTACGGCCAGATGACCGCCGGCAGCTGGATCTACATCGGCAGCCAGGGCATCGTCCAGGGCACCTATGAAACCTTCGTCGAGGCCGGACGCCAGCACTACGCCGGCGATCTCAAGGGCCGCTGGGTGCTGACCGCCGGGCTTGGCGGCATGGGCGGCGCCCAGCCGCTGGCCGCCACCCTGGCCGGCGCCTGCTCGCTGAACATCGAGTGCCAGCAGAGCCGCATCGACTTCCGTCTGCGTACCCGCTACGTCGACGAACAGGCCGAGAATCTGGACGACGCCCTGGCGCGCATCGCCAAGTACACCGCCGAAGGCAAGGCCATCTCCATTGCCCTGCACGGCAATGCCGCCGAGATCCTGCCCGAGCTGGTGCGCCGCGGTGTGCGCCCGGATATGGTCACCGATCAGACCAGCGCCCACGACCCGCTCAACGGCTACCTGCCGGCCGGCTGGGCCTGGGAGCAGTACCGCGACCGCGCCGCAACCCAGCCCGCCGAAGTGGTCAAGGCCGCCAAGCAATCCATGGCCGTGCACGTGCAGGCCATGCTCGACTTCAAGAAGATGGGCGTGCCGACCTTCGACTACGGCAACAACATCCGCCAGATGGCCAAGGACGAAGGCGTGGCCAACGCCTTTGACTTCCCCGGTTTCGTGCCGGCCTATATCCGCCCGCTGTTCTGCCGTGGCATCGGCCCGTTCCGCTGGGTGGCGCTATCCGGCAACCCCGAGGACATCTACAAGACCGACGCCAAGGTCAAGCAACTGATCCCCGACGACGCCCACCTGCACCGCTGGCTGGACATGGCCCGCGAGCGCATCGCCTTCCAGGGCCTGCCGGCGCGCATCTGCTGGGTCGGCCTCGGCCAGCGCGCCAAGCTGGGCCTGGCGTTCAACGAGATGGTGCGCAGCGGCGAGCTGTCGGCGCCGGTGGTGATCGGCCGTGACCACCTGGATTCCGGTTCGGTGGCCAGCCCCAACCGCGAGACCGAGGCGATGATGGACGGCTCCGATGCGGTGTCCGACTGGCCGCTGCTCAACGCCCTGCTCAATACCGCCGGCGGCGCCACCTGGGTGTCGCTGCACCACGGCGGCGGCGTGGGCATGGGCTTCTCCCAGCACGCGGGGGTGGTGATCGTCTGCGACGGCAGCGACGAAGCCGCCGAGCGCATCGCCCGGGTACTGACCAACGACCCGGCCAGCGGCGTGATGCGCCATGCTGACGCCGGCTACCCGATCGCCATAGAGTGCGCACACGAGCAGGGCCTGAACCTGCCGATGATCACCCGAGGAGCCTGATTCATGACCACCCTGAACCTCAAACCGGGCTCGCTGACCCTGGCCCAGCTGCGCACCCTGTACCTGCAGCCGGTCAACGTCACGCTGGATGCCAGCGCCCATGCCGGCATCGACGCCAGCGTCGCCTGTGTCGAGCGGATACTCGCCGAAGGCCGCACCGCCTATGGCATCAACACCGGCTTTGGCCTGCTGGCCTCGACCCGCATTGCCCCGGACGACCTGGAAAAACTGCAGCGCTCGCTGGTGCTGTCCCACGCCGCCGGTGTCGGCGAAGCGCTGGATGACGCCCTGGTGCGGTTGATCATGCTGCTCAAGGTCAACAGCCTGGCCCGGGGCTTTTCGGCCATCCGCCGCACGGTGATCGATGCGCTGATCGCGCTGATCAACGCCGAGGTCTACCCGCACATTCCGCTCAAGGGCTCGGTGGGCGCTTCCGGCGACCTGGCGCCCCTGGCGCACATGTCGCTGCTGCTGCTCGGCGAGAGCAAGGCACGCCACAAGGGCCAATGGCTGCCGGCCCGTGAAGCGCTGGCAGTGGCCGGCCTGGAGCCGCTGACCCTGGCGGCCAAGGAGGGCCTGGCCTTGCTCAACGGGACCCAGGTGTCCACTGCCTACGCGTTGCGCGGGCTGTTCGAGGGCGAAGACCTGTTCGCTGCCGCCACCGTGTGCGGCGCCCTGAGCGTGGAGGCCATGCTCGGCTCGCGCGCCCCGTTCGATGCGCGCATCCACGCTGCCCGCGGCCAGCACGGGCAGATCGACGTGGCGGCGGCCTACCGCGACCTGCTCGGCGACAGCAGCGAAGTGGCGCGCTCCCACGCCAACTGCGACAAGGTTCAGGATCCCTACTCGCTGCGCTGCCAGCCCCAGGTCATGGGCGCCTGCCTGACCCAGCTGCGCCAGGCCGCCGAGGTGCTGCAGATCGAGGCCAACGCGGTATCCGACAACCCGCTGGTGTTCGCCGACCAGGGCGACGTGATTTCCGGCGGCAACTTCCACGCAGAACCCGTGGCCATGGCCGCCGACAACCTGGCCCTGGCCCTGGCCGAAATCGGTGCCCTGTCGGAGCGGCGCATCTCGCTGATGATGGACCGCCACATGTCGCAGCTGCCGCCCTTCCTGGTCGAGAACGGCGGGGTCAACTCCGGCTTCATGATCGCCCAGGTCACCGCCGCGGCCCTGGCCAGCGACAACAAGGCCCTGGCCCACCCCCATAGCGTCGACAGCCTGCCGACCTCGGCCAACCAGGAAGACCACGTGTCCATGGCACCGAACGCCGGCAAGCGCCTGTGGCCGATGGCCGAGAACGTGCGCGGCATCCTCGCCATCGAATGGCTGGGCGCCTGCCAGGGCCTGGACTTCCGCCATGGCCTGAAGAGCTCGGCGAAACTGGAACAGGCGCGCCAGACCCTGCGCGCCCAGGTGCCCTACTACGTCGAGGATCGCTTCTTCGCCCCGGACATCGCCGCCGCCGACGAACTGCTGAGCGAGCGCGTGCTGACGCCATTGCTGCCGGCCGGCATGCTGCCGTCGGTGGGTTGATACGCACATAGATCCAGGGCGTACTCGGCTTTGGCATCCTGCGTCGCGCTGACGCCTACATCCCTGTAGTCGTCGCGAAACGGTACGCCGTCGGGCCAAGGCGTAGCCTGTGATGGCGAATTGGGCATTGCCTGGCGGACTGTTCGCTTCGCTCCTGAGTCCGCCCTACCACTACGGCGCTGGGAGTGGAGCGTTGCGCTCCGCTATCATCCGCGCACCGGGCATTACCAAGGAGTTGTCGTGACCAGTACCACCCCGCGCTACAAGGCCATCGAGGATTTTCTGCTCGAGCGCATCGGCAACGGTGACTACCCGCTGCATCACCAGATTCCCCCGAAGAGCAGCTGGCCCGGGATTTCTCGGTCAGCCGCATGACGGCCAACAAGGCCATCAACAACCTGGTGCAGCAGGGTTACCTGATTCGCCAGGCCGGCCTGGGCACCTTCGTCACCGACCGCAAGTCCGAGTCTTCATTGCATGAGGTGATGAACATCGCCGCCGAGGTGCGCGCCCGTGGTCATGCCTACGCCAACCGCATCCTGCGCAGCGAAGCCCTGGCCGCCGATGACGAAGTGGCGCTGCGCCTGGGCCTGCGTATTGGCGCCGAAGTATTCCACAGCATCCTCGTGCACCTGGAAGACGGCGTGCCGATCCAGCTCGAGGATCGCTTCGTCAACCCGCGCTGGGTGCCCCACTACCTGAACAGCGACTTCTCCAGGCAGACGCCCAACGAAGTGCTGGTCGCCAGCTGCCCGATCAGCGACGTGGAGCATGTGGTCGAGGCCGTGCATGCCGACGCCCGCACCGCCGAATGGCTGGATATCGAGCCGGGCGCCGCCTGCCTGTCGATGATCCGCCGCACCTGGTCGGACGAGCACCTGATCAGCTACGTGCGCCTGATCCATCCGGGCGAACGCTACAAGCTGCGCTCGAGCACCAAGCACCGCTGATCACAACCGGAAGTGCTGACGAATGGCCTGGGCCAACAGCTCCAGGGCTTCGTCGTGCTGGGCCTGGGCCGAGCGCAGGAACAGCACCTCGTGCTCGGCGGCCTGGGGCAGCTCTTCGACGATGCGCATGGCGCTGCTCATCTTCGCGCGATCCATCAGGGTGATCGCCAGGCCTGCCTCCACGCAGGCCTTGATGGCCTGGCTGGACGGGCTGTCGAGCACGACCCGCCAGGTATAGCCCGCCGCTTTCAGGGACTCCAGCATCAGGCTGCGGTACGGGCAGTCGGCCGCGTGGATGGCCAGTGGAAGGGTCTCGCCCCAGTTCTTTGGGTGGGACGCCGCGGCGACCCATACCGGCGTGGTGGCGACCAGCACCTGGGCGCCCTCACGCTGCCCCAGCGGCAGGGTAAGCACCGCGCCGTGCAGCTTGCCGGCCCGCACTTGCTCGCGCAGCGTATAGCTGGGTGCGGTCTGTACCTCCAGCACCACATTGGGCCAGGCCGCCGCGAAGATCGGCAGGATGTCGCGGATCACGTGGGCGGCGTATTCGTCGGGCACCCCCAACCTGATGCGCCCCACTAGCCGCGGCCCGTGCAGCTCGGCCAGCACCCGGTCGTGGGTACTGAGCAGTTCGCCGGTCGAGCGCAGCAGGCGCTTGCCCAGCGCCGTTAGCGCCACGGACTGGTTGTCGCGGTCGAACAGCCGGCCACCGGCGACCGTCTCCAGACGCTGGATATGCACGCTGATCGCCGCCGGGCTCCTGTGCAGCTGTTCGGCTGCGGCCTTGAAGCGCCCGCTGCGTGCCACGGCATGGAAGGTGCGGATCAGTTCGATATCGAGCACGGCATTCATCGTTTAACAATTCCGAACTACTGATTAAATATATTTTGATTTATTAGATTACTCCGCTTTCGTAGCCTGCACCTACACCCTCTATCCGGTCATCTGCCATGCCCGTTCAACAGACTGCCCGCCTGTGGCCCGTCGCCATTCCCCTGTTGGCTCTCGAAGCGGCGCTGGTGGTGGTCTGGAGTTCGGGCTTTATCGGCGCCCGCTTCTCCATCGATCATGCGCCGGCCATGCTGGTGGTGTTCTGGCGCAGCCTGCTTTTCGTGTTGCTGCTGGCGCCCTGGGCATTACCACGCCTGCGCCACGCCTCGCCGGCCACCCTGCTGCGCCATGCCGGCATCGGTTTGCTGGCAATGGGTGGTTACCTGGCCGGCGTGGTGCAAGGCATCGCCCTGGGCGTACCGGCTGGGCTCGCGGCCCTGCTGGCCGACCTGCTGCCCATCGGCGTCGCCCTGCTCAGTGTGCTGGTGCTCCGGCAACGCCTGGGCTGGCGCACCTGGCTGGGTTTGCTCATCGGCCTGACCGGCGTGGTGCTGGTCACTTCGGACGCGCTGGCCTGGGGCAATGCGCCGCTGTGGGTCTACGCTTTGCCGCTGCTGGGCATGCTCTCGCTGGCGGTCGCCACCCTGTGGCAGAAACGCACCAAGGCCACGGCGTCCCTCGACCTGCTCGGCAATCTGTGGCTGCAGTGCTGCATCTGCTGCGTGCCTTTCGCGCTGCTGGCGGCAATGGACAGCAGCCTGATGCCGGTGCCTTCGGGCGGCTTCGCCCTGAGCGTGTTGTGGACGAGCATTTCCACCATCGGCGGCTACGGCCTGTACTGGCTGTGCCTGAAGCGCTCGACGCCGGCCCGGGTGGCCAGCGTGCTGTACCTGAGCCCGGCGCTGACCTTGGTGTGGGCCTGGGCGATGTTCGGTGAACCGCTGTCCTGGCTGATGGGCCTGGGCACGGCTGTCTCGGGGCTGGGTCTGTGGGTGGTGATACGTAACGAGCCCAAACATAACGATGACGGGCCCGCGCTGGCGAACCCGTCATCGGCACCCGTCAAAGCAGCTTGTCGAGGGTGATCGGCAATTGGCGAATGCGCTTGCCGGTGGCGTGATAGACCGCATTGGCGACCGCCGCGGCGACGCCGACGATGCCGATCTCGCCTACGCCCTTGGAGCCCAGTGGGTTGATGATGCTGTCGTTCTCCTCGACGAAGATCACCTCGATATCGCCGATATCGGCCTGCACCGGCAGGTGGTAGTCGGCCAGGTTGTGGTTCATGCAGCGCCCCAGGTCGTGGTCGATCATCGCCTCCTCGTGCAGGGCCATGCCGATGCCCCACACCACGCCACCAAGGATCTGGCTGCGCGCGGTTTTCGGGTTGATCACCCGGCCGGCGGCAATGGCGCTGACCACCCGGGTGACCCGTACCGTGCCCAAGGCTTCGTCCACCTGCACCTCGACGAACACCGCCGAATGGCTGGCACTGGCATAGCGCTCGCGCTGCTTGCCGGGTTGCGCCTGCACCTCGGCCTCCAGGCTGCCGTGGCGGGCCAGCAGCGCCTTCAGCTCGACTGTGCGATTGGCATCTTCACCCTGCTGCACACGGCCGGCCGTGAAGCGCAGCGCGGCGCCATCAGTGAACGGTGCCTCCGGCCATTGCCGCGCCGCCTCGCAGAGCTTGTCGGCCAGGGCCAGGCAGGCCTCGCGCACCGCGCTGCCCACCGACGACACGGTGAACGAGCCGCCCTGCAGCGGTGCCTGGGGCAGGCTGGAATCGCCAAGACGAAATTCCACCTGGGACGGCTCCAGGCCCAGCACGTCGGCGGCGATCTGGGTCATCACCGTGGCCGTGCCCGGGCCGATATCACAGGTGGCGCTGGCGACGATCAGGCGACCGTCGGCGGTAAAGCTGGCGCGGGCGCTGGCCGGCATCTGCATGGCTTCCCATACGCCGGTGGCCATGCCGTAGCCGATCAGCTGGTCGCCCTCTCGCATGCTGCGCGGCTGCGGGCTGCGCTGGCTCCAGCCAAAGGCCTCGGCGCCCTGCTGATAGCAGGCGCGCAGCTCCTTGCTGGAATAGGGTTTGCCCTCGTTCTGGTTGGTTTCGGCATAGTTGGTCAGGCGCAATTGCACCGGGTCGACGCCCGCGGCCCAGGCCAGCTCGTCCATCGCCGACTCCAGCGCATAGACCCCGGTGGCGGCCCCCGGCGCACGCATGTCCAGCGGCGTGTACACGTCCAGCGGCGCCAGCCGGTAGGCCAGGCGCACGTGATCGCAGTGATAGAGCATCCCCGACCACTCGGCGACATGCTCGGTAAAGTCCTCGAAGCGCGAGGTCTGGGCGATCACCTCGTGCACCAGGCCCTGCAGCTTGCCACTTTCGTCGGCACCGAGCTGCAGGTGCTGCACCGCCCGCGGACGATAGCCGAAGGTGAACATCTGCTGGCGCGTCAGGGTCACCCGCACCGACCGCTGCAGCTTCAGCGCAGCCATGGCGGCCAGGGGCAGCTGGTATTGCGGGCGCAGGCCGGAGCCAAAGGCGCCGCCGACGAAGGATGACTTGATGCGCACGCGATTCGGTTCGAGCTTGAGCACGTCGGCCAGGTAACGCTGGCTGTTCTGCGGGCCCTGGGTCTTGTCGTGCACCAGCAGGCTGCCATCGGCCTGGTAGATCACCGTCGAGGCATGGGGTTCCATGGGGTGGTGATACTCGCAGGGTAGCTCGTACTCCAGCTCCAGACGCAGCGGCGCGCCGGCGATCACCGCGTCGGCGTCGCCCCGTGGCTTGGGCAGCTCGGCCGGCGCGGCGTGGGCCTCGCTCAGGGCGTGGCGCAGATCGGTGGCGTGGGCTTGCTGCTCATAGTCGATACGCACCAGCGAGCCGGCATGGCGTGCCAGCTCCAGGGTGTCGGCGACCACCAGAGCCACCGGCTGGCCGCTGTAACGGATACGCTCGTTGAACAGCGGGCGAAACGGCGAGCCATCGGCGGCATCGTCATCTTCGTAGCTCTCGTCGTCCTGGGCCATGGGCGGACGATTGAGGTGGCTGAGCACCAGCTTGACGCCGGGCAGCGCCAGGGCAGCCGAGGCGTCGATGGCGGTGATCCGACCACGGGCGATCACGCTGCAGATCACGCTGCCATGCAGCAGGCCATCGGCCGGATGCTCGGCGGCATAGCGCGCCTGGCCGCTGACTTTCAGCGGGCCGTCGACGCGGTCCAGGGGTTGGCCGAGGGTTCGCGCGTTCATGGGCGGGCTCCTACTGCGGCGGTGGACAGGGCACGAACCACGGCGCGGCGCGCCAGTTCGACCTTGAAGGCGTTATGGGCCAGGGGCTGGGCATCCTTGAGCAGCAGTTCGGCAGCGGCCGCGAAGTGCTCGGGCGTAGCGGCCTGGCCGACCAGGCTGGCCTCCACCTCCGCTCGCCGCCACGGCTTGTGGGCCACGCCACCCAGGGCGATACGCGCCTGGCGGATCTGCCCGCCGGCGTCCAGTTCCAGTGCCGCAGCCACCGATACCAGGGCGAAGGCGAACGAGGCGCGGTCACGCAGCTTGAGGTAGGCGTGGTGCCCGGCGAAGCCTTCGGCCGGCAGCTCGATGGCGAGGATCAGCTCACCCGGCTCCAGCACGGTGTCGCGCTGCGGGGTATCGCCCGGCAGGCGATGGAAGTCGCTCATCGGCACACGGCGCTCGCCCTGCGGCCCGGTGATCACAACCCCTGCATCCAGGGCGGCCAGGGCCACGCAGAAGTCCGACGGGTGCACGGCCACGCAGTGCTCGCTGGCGCCGAACAACGCGTGGTTACGATTCAGCCCCTCGCGGGCCGGACAGCCACTGCCGGGCTCGCGCTTGTTGCACGGCACCTGGCTGTCGTAGAAGTAATGGCAACGGGTGCGCTGCAGCAGGTTGCCGCCGGCGCTGGCCATGTTGCGCACCTGGGGCGAGGCGCCGGAGAGCAGCGCCTGGGCGAGCAGCGGATAACGCCCCTCGATCTCCGGGTGCCAGGCCAACTCGGCATTACCAACCAGGGCGCCGATGCGCAGGCCGCCCTCGGCGGTGGGGGTCACGTCACGCAGCGGCAAGGCGTTGATGTCGATAAGGCGCTTGGGGCGCACCAGGTTTTCCTTCATCAGGTCGACCAGGTTGGTGCCGCCGGCGATGAACAGGCTGTCGGGCCCGGCCAGGCGCACCGCTTCGTCGATGGCCTCGGGCTTGCTATAGGCGAAGGGCGTCATGGGCGCACCGCCTGTTCGCTCTCGGGCAGTGCCTCTTCGATGGCCGCCAGAATGTTGCTGTAGGCGCCACAGCGGCACAGGTTGCCGCTCATGCGTTCGCGGATATCGGCGGCGTCGCCGACTCGCCCTTCGTTGGCCAGGCCGACCGCCGAGCAGATCTGTCCGGGGGTGCAATAGCCGCATTGGAAGGCGTCGTGTTTGACGAAGGCGCGCTGCATGGGGTGCAGCTCATCACCCTTGGCCAGGCCTTCGATGGTGGTCAGTTCACGGCCGTCGAGCATCACCGCCAGGGTCAGGCAGGCGTTGACCCGCTGGCCGTCCACCAGCACGGTGCAGGCGCCGCACTGGCCGTGGTCGCAGCCTTTCTTGGTGCCGACCAGGTCGAGCTGTTCACGAAGCAGGTCGAGGGCCGTGATCCACGGGTACACCTCGACTTGTGTGGGGCTGCCGTTCAATGACAGGGAAATCGTCCGGCGCTCGGCGCCGGCTGTGATGGTCTCGCTCATGGGGCTACCTCGGTTCGCGTGGATGTCTCGTGCACCCGTTCAAAATCTGAGGTGAGGCCCGCCAAAAACGTTCAGGTTGGATGGCAACCGTAGAGCGGTTCGTTCAAGAACCTGTTCACGATCTTTTCAGGCGACATTGAAGAGGCTGCTACAAGGCAGAAGCGGACATTGAGCTTCAAGCCGCAAGCTTCAAGCTGCAAGAAGAAGCTTGAGCACGGCGCACTGCTTTCAACTTGTAGCTTGGGGCTTGCAGCTTGCAGCTGCTCCCGCCACCTTGCAGCGCTGAAGCCGAGCCGAAAGATCGTGAACAGGCTCTAAGGCGTGAGCTTCTTCAGCGGGTAGATGTCATAGCGGCTGGACTTGCCCTCCAGCGCATAGCCCGGCTTGGCGCCCTCGATGACCGGCGCCTTGCGCGGGCGCTTGACCACCACGCGGTGACTGGCCAGTTCGAGGGCGGCGGCGAGCAACGCCGGTGCATCCAGGTCATCGCCGACGAAAGGGCGGAACAGGCGCATCTCCTTCTTCACCAGGGCGCTCTTGTCGCGATGGGGAAACATCGGGTCGAGGTAGATCACCTGGGGCACCTCATCCTGCCAATCGCCCATCAGCTCGATGGCGTTGCCCTGCAGCAGGCCCATGCGCGTGACGATGCTCGCGACCTCTGCGTCGCTGGCCGCGCGCCGCAGGCCGTCCTCGAGCAGCGCGCCGATCAGTGGCTGACGCTCGATCAGATCCACACGGCAACCCAGGCTGGCCAGCACGAAGGCATCGCGGCCCAGGCCGGCAGTGGCATCCAGCACCCGCGGGCGCACGCCCTGGGCGATGCCGACCGCCTTGGCGATCATCTGCCCGGCACCGCCACCGAACTGGCGACGATGGGCTACCGCGCCCTCGACGAAATCCACCCGTACCGGCCCTGGCGCCTGGGGGCCCAGCTCGACCAGTTGCAAACCGGCCTCGCCCAGCTGCAGCGCGTACCCCGCCTCGCCTTCCAGCGGCAGGCCAAGGCGCTGCGCCCACTCTAGTGCGCCGGCTTGCAGGTGCGGCGCCAGGGCCTCCACGCGAATGCGCACGTCGGGCTGTAGTTCAGTCATTGCGGTCGTCCATCGATTGGAGCGGCCGGATTTGATCGGCCGTTGGCTCAACTCGGGCCGGCAACAGCCGATACCCCGGAAAGCGATAGTTTGCCAGAGCCCGCCGCCTGATGTTCGAGGTCATCTCCCATATTCCCGGTGACACCCGGGTAGCCGCCCAGAAAGCCGGTACGCCATCGAGCGCCAGCGTGGCGCTGTACGACCAGATTCTGCGCAGCGTATTGCACGAGATGGAAAGCGCCCTGGCAGCACCCGCGGCGCCGGCTCCGACCACGCCTGCAGACGAAGCGCCCATGCACGGCATGCGCACCCTGGAAGACCTGATGATGCAGCGCCAGTTCGTCTGCTCGCTCAATGATGTCGAGGCCACCCTGCCCCTCGAAGAGCTGGCGCTGCAGCAGCAACTGCTGGCGCCTGCCGAGAACGCTGCGAGCAACCCGTTGCTGCAAGAATCGCTGGCCCCCTGGGAGCTACTGATGGGCCGCCTGACCCTGCAGCAACGCCTGTCGCGCTGAGCTCACCGGCACATGCGAAAGCCGCCCATATCCAGATGAAAGTGATCGCGGTGCGCCGCGTTGTAGTCCGGTCCCAGCGTGGTATTGAAGCTGGAACAGGCCGCCTGCTGAACCTGGCGCAGGAACAGCGATTTGTCATCTTCGCCCGGCCAGTCACGCAGCACACTGATGCGCCGGCCATCGGCCAAACGGAAACCGACGATATCCAGGGCATTGGCCGAGGCATGCTGGCTGCGCCGCTGACTGCCGGCAATGGTTCGGCAGGCGAAGCTGCCGACGTGATCGACCTGCACCACGCGCTGGCCAAAGCGTTGCGCGGCCGCCGGTTGCAATCCGTGGCGCTCGAACAGCGCGAAGGCCGCGGCCACCGGGCAGGTGGCGATGAAACTGCTGCTCAGGCGCACATCGCTGCCCTGCACCCGCACCGTGTTGATCAGCGGGCAGTCGGCGGCGGGCGCGCTGTCGGGCAGCGCGACGTAGCGCAGCGCCGAGGTATCGAGCACCGTACGGCACAACTCGGCGTCGCCCTGCAGGCGCCGCAGTTTGTAGGTGGTCAGCCAGTTGGGCGTATCACGCAGGTCGAGCGGCGCCCAGGGGTTCCAGCGCGGCGGCACGTCGATCCACTGGCGATACAGCGCCAGCGGACCGCCAATCACCACGAAGATCAACAGCGCGATCAGGAACTGCCGCACGCTAGCCCTTGAACAGGTCGTTGATGGCGTCGAACGGCAGCGCCTGCCGGGCGCCGCTCAGGTCGCCACGTTCGGCCAGCCCGGTGGCCGCCTGCAGGAAGGCGCCATAGGCAACGCGGGCCAGGTTGGAACCCAGGCTCACGCGCTTGACGCCCAGCTGCGCCAGCTCGTCCAGCGACAGCGTCAGGCTCGGCGAGCCGACCAGCACGTTGACCGGCTTGGGCGCCACGGCCTCGACCACCGCCAGGATCTGCTCACGGGTGGTCAGCCCTGGCGCGTAGAGCACGTCCGCGCCGGCTTCGGCATAGGCCACCAGGCGGCGGATGGTGTCGTCCAGATCGGCGCGGCCATGCAGGAAGTTTTCCGCACGTGCGGTCAGGGTGAAGGGAATGTCCAGCGCCTGGGCTGCCGCGACCGAAGCGCGAATGCGCTGCACTGCCAGTTCGAAGGCATAGATCGGTTGATCAGCATGGCCGGTAGCATCTTCGATGGAGCCGCCGACCAGGCCGACCTGCGCCGCCAGCCGCACGGTCGCGGCGCAGTCCTCGGGCGTATCGCCGTAGCCATTTTCCAGGTCGGCAACCACCGGCAGCGCCGTCGCCTCGACGATTGCCCTGGCGTTGGCCAGTGCCTCGTCACGGCTTACCGCGCCTTCGGCATCCCGGCGGCCCAGGGAAAAGGCCAGCCCGGCGCTGGTGGTGGCCAGGGCATGGAAACCGAGCGCCGCGAGCATCTTCGCCGACCCGGCATCCCAGGGGTTGGGCAGCACCAGCAATTCACCCTGCTGGTGCAAGGATCGAAGGCGTTCGCCACGCTCACGGTAAATGGACATCTGCTGCTTCCCCTGCGTCGAATGTTCGCTCAGGGTATCGGAGTTTGCCGCAGCGGTAGAAATTCACTGTTGCGGCAGTATGCCAGCCACGTCAGCGCAGCCCCTGGGACAAGCCCATTACCAGCAGCAGCAGATTCTGGTCCGCTTGCACCGCTGCGGGCATCAGCGGTTTGAGCGCGGGGCTCAGGCAGTAGCTACGGCCATTGCTACTGATCACTTCAGGGCCCGGCTCGTACCAGGAAGCCGCCGCCAATGCCGAGACGCTTAGCGCCGCGACGAGAAACAAACCTCTGGCTACTCCTAAGCTCATGATCGCAACCTCTTGATAGTGTTACCAACCGTCCGCTAACACTAGATCACGATTACCCGAAACAGATTACGACAAGACGAACGGTCAAAACCCTTTGCGCCGACAGCTGTCACGTTGCCTGCACGGATCGCCTGAAGCCCGCCGAGCTGAGCCCCGGCGAACATTCAGGCCTGAATGACACAGGCAATAAAAAACCCCGCGCCAGGGCGCGGGGTTCTCGGTGCAGCTCAGGGTGCCGGTCGGCTTACATCATGCCGCCCATGCCACCCATGCCGCCCATGTCCGGCATGGCCGGAGCAGGCTTGTCTTCCGGCAGTTCTGCGACGATCGCCTCGGTGGTGATCAGCAGGCCAGCGATGGAAGCCGCGGCTTGCAGCGCGCTACGGGTAACCTTGGCCGGGTCGATGATGCCGAACTCGATCAGGTCGCCGTACTCGCCGTTGGCAGCGTTGTAACCGTAGTTACCGGAACCCTGCTTGACCTTGTCCAGCACCACGGACGCTTCGTCGCCAGCATTGGTGACGATCTGGCGCAGCGGCGCTTCGATGGCGCGACGCAGAATGCTGATACCAGCGTCCTGCTCCAGGTTGATGCCTTTGAGGCCGTCCAGAGCAGCCTGGGCACGTACCAGGGCAACACCACCGCCAGGTACCACGCCTTCTTCGACGGCGGCACGGGTCGCGTGCAGGGCGTCTTCAACGCGGGCCTTCTTCTCTTTCATCTCGACTTCGGTGGCAGCGCCAACCTTGATCACCGCAACACCGCCAGCCAGCTTGGCCAGACGCTCTTGCAGCTTCTCTTTGTCGTAGTCCGAAGTGGTGTCTTCGACCTGCTTGCGGATCTGTGCAACGCGGGACTCGATGTCCACTTGCTGGCCAGCGCCGTCGATGATGGTGGTGTTTTCCTTGTTCAGGACCACACGCTTGGCTTGACCCAGATGCTCCAGGGTGGTGCTTTCCAGGCTCAGGCCGATCTCTTCGGAGATGACGGTACCGCCAGTCAGAACGGCGATGTCCTGCAGCATGGCCTTGCGACGATCACCGAAGCCCGGCGCCTTGACGGCAGCGACCTTGACGATGCCGCGCATGTTGTTGACCACCAGAGTCGCCAGGGCTTCGCCTTCGACGTCTTCGGCAACGATCAGCAACGGACGGCCAGCCTTGGCAACGGCTTCCAGAACCGGCAGCAGTTCGCGGATGTTGGAGATTTTCTTGTCGACCAGCAGCAGCAGCGGGCCGTCCAGTTCGGCAACCATGGTGTCCGGCTTGTTGATGAAGTACGGCGACAGGTAGCCGCGGTCGAACTGCATGCCTTCTACCACGGACAATTCGTTTTCCAGGCCCGAGCCTTCTTCAACGGTGATCACGCCTTCCTTGCCGACTTTTTCCATGGCTTCGGCAATGATGTTGCCGATGGAATCGTCGGAGTTGGCGGAGATGGTGCCAACCTGAGCGATGGCCTTGCTGTCGGTGCACGGCTTGGACAGGTTCTTCAGCTCGGCGACGATGGCCGCGGTGGCCTTGTCGATGCCGCGCTTCAGGTCCATCGGGTTCAGGCCGGCTGCAACCGACTTCAGGCCTTCGGTAACGATGGCTTGAGCCAGAACGGTCGCGGTGGTGGTGCCGTCACCGGCAGCGTCGTTGGCCTTGGAAGCAACGTCCTTGACCAGCTGGGCGCCGATGTTTTCGATCTTGTCCTTGAGCTCGATTTCCTTGGCGACGGAAACGCCGTCCTTGGTGATCAGCGGCGCGCCGAAGCTGCGCTCGAGGACGACGTTACGGCCTTTCGGGCCGAGGGTGGCTTTGACGGCGTCGGCCAGAACGTTGACACCGGTCAGCAGTTTCTTGCGAGCGGCGTCGCCGAATTTTACGTCTTTAGCTGCCATGTTATTTGATCCTCAATTCTTGACGATTAAACGGAAATTCGCGGGCGATCAGGCTTCGACGACGGCGAGGATTTCGTTCTCGCTCATCACCAGCAGGTCTTCGCCGTCGACCTTGACGGTGTTGCTGCCCGAATATGGGCCGAACACCACCTTGTCACCGACCTTGACGGCCAGGGCACGGACTTCACCGCTGTCCAGAACACGGCCAGTACCCACGGCAACGATTTCGCCCTGATTCGGCTTCTCGGCAGCCGAGCCCGGCAGCACGATACCGCCAGCGGTTTTGGTTTCTTCTTCGCTGCGACGGATCACGACGCGGTCATGCAAAGGACGAAGCTTCATTGTCGATCTCTCCCAATAGTTGTTGAAATTACCGGTGCTTTTACCGGCAGGATCATGGCGCTGCGCAGTACACGTAACGCCGAAATTTGTTTCAGCGCCTGGACGCTGAAAAACCTTGCGGTGACCGCTACATAAGGGCGACCAATAGCAATTCAAGGGCGAGGCGGTAAATTTTTTACGAGCGAGGTTCAGCGAATCGGCCCGCCTGAAAACCCACAGCCCCGGCCAGATCGCTCTGGCCGGGGCTGTGGGCGGCTGTTTGGGTGATTACTCGCGGCGCTCGTACTCGCCTTCCAGCACGTTCGGCTTGTGGGCGCCGGGCTGGCCGTTGCGAGCCGCCAGGTCATCGGCGAAGGCCCGCTGCCGCGCGGCCTGCTCGGCAGCGCGCTGGCGCACGCGCTCGACCAGCCAGCGCCGGGTGAACGGCAGCAGGCAGAGAATGCCGATGACGTCGCTGATGAAACCCGGCAGCAGCAGCAGGCCGCCGCCGACCGCCATCATCAGCCCCTGCAGCACTTCCTGATCCGGCATTTCGCCGCGGGCCAGGCGCTCGCGGGCACGCCAGGCGGTGGTGATCCCGGCAATGCGCAGCATCAGGCCACCGAAAATCGAGGTGAGGATCACCAGGGCAATGGTCGGCAGCACACCGATGGCGCTGCCCACGGAGATCAGCACGGCCAGCTCGAGGATCGGGAACAGTAGGAACAACAACATGAAAATGCGCATCGCGGTTTCCTTGACGGAAGAACACCTTCCAGTAGGAGAGAAATATGGGGTGTTGCGCTTAATTCAAGCTGAAGCTTGGACTTCGCCCGCCAGTGGCGCGTTCAACGCCAGCCGACGCGAGGCCTCGGGCAAGCTAGCCACGCTGTTACAGGATGTTGAGGCTTACCGGTGTAACGCTGGTGCCAGGCCCACCTCGCGCTCTATGCTGCTGCCTGTACGTCATGGCAATCGACCGGCGCGAGTGCGCAGCGGCAGCGCGGTTGTATCGCACCGGCATGACCCGTTCGACTCTCAAAACAAGGGAATTGGCATGCAACTCGAAGACAAAGTCATCATCATCACCGGCGGCGGCCAGGGGCTCGGTCGCGCCATGGCCGAGTATCTCGCCAAGCGTCGTATGCGCCTGGCGCTGGTCGACCTCAACCAGGAAAAACTCGATGAAACCGCGGCGGCCTGCCGGGCGCTCGGGGTGCAGGCACGCACCTACCTGTGCAACGTGGCCAGCGAAGAACAGGTCGCCCAGACCATCACGCAGATCGCCGAGGACTTCGGCTCGATCAACGGCTTGGTCAACAACGCCGGCATCCTGCGCGACGGCCTGACCATCAAGGTCAAGGACGGCGAGATGAGCAAGATGAGCCTGGCCCAGTGGCAATCGGTGATCGACGTCAACCTGACCGGCGTGTTCCTGTGCACCCGGGAGGTGGCGGCGAAGATGATCGAGCTGCAGAACGAGGGGGCGATCATCAATATTTCCTCGGTGTCGCGGGCCGGCAATATCGGCCAGGCCAACTATTCGGCCGCCAAGGCCGCGGTGGCTGCCGATACCGTGGTCTGGGCTCGCGAGCTGGCGCGCTACGGCATCCGCGTGGCGGGCGTGGCACCGGGCTTCATCGAGACCGAGATGGTCGCCAGCATGAAGCCCGAGGCGCTGCAGCGCATGGCCGAGGTGATTCCGCTCAAGCGCCTTGGCAAACCAGAGGAGATCGCCCACGCCATCGCCTTTCTGCTGGAGAACGAGTATTTCACCGGGCGCATTCTCGAGCTCGACGGAGGCGTACGCCTGTAGCACGCCGGCCATGGACGGCCGCCCATAAAAAGGTTCTTCGCATTTTCGCGGGGGGATAGGCTTGACACCGGACTGGCAATAAAGCGTTAGTTGCCGATTGCTTGGCGCTCGCCATTGGTTCGTCGCCTGGTCTATGGGTTTCGCCCCTTACGGGCGACTCACTTTCTTTGCTTGTGCAAAGAAAGTAAGCAAAGAAACACACCCCTACATACGGCCCCGGCTGCGCCGGGGTTCCCTCCTTCCATCACCGCTCCAAGGGCACGCCGCGAAGGGCCATCCCTGCCTAGGCGGCCCCGGCCATCGCGGCTCTCGCGACATCCATGTCGCTCAACCCCTTCACGGTGATTCCACTCGGCCTCCTGAAGGGGACTTGGGCGTCGCCTGTTCGATCGCAACTCGAGAGCAAAAGCAAAAACAAACGCCGAGGTGGCGCGTAGGGGAGCGAGCCGCATGGATGCGGCGAAATACCGATGGCGGTCCCGCTTAATGGGCCAGGGATGGCCCATGTAAGCCGGCCCCCGGAGCGGCGCCGGAGCGAGGAAACGCAGCGAAGCGGAGTAACAGCCGAAAGGCTGGCCCGTAGGGTGAGCAAAGCGAATCAAGTTTCGCGCAGCGAAACCCGGATGTCGGGGTGCCCTTCTTTGGCACACCTTTCTTGGGCAAGCAGAGAAACGTAGCGAAGCGCAGTAACAGCCGCAGGCTGGCCCGAAGGGTGAGCGAAGCGAATCAAGGTGTGGCGCCCGTAAGGGGCGCAACACAAAGGTTCAGTACACGCGGTAATGGATAGTGCTAAGCCAGTAAGTGATACGCACACAAACTTGCCAGTCCGGTATCAACCCACACTTTCCTCAAACCGTGCGTAGGACCATAAAAAAGCCCCGCAAGCGGGCGGGGCTTTCAGCGTTGCAGCGAACCGGGTTACCAACCCACCCCGAAGCCGATGGTGTATCGGGTTTCGTCCTTGTCGCCTTCCGAACCACTGACCTGATCCTTGGACGCCTTCATGTTCAACGAGGCCCAGTCGGTGACCTTGTAGCGCAGGCCCACTTCGGCATCCAGCGAGTAGTCGGCGGCACTGGCCAGCGGCTTGCCCACCTCGCCGGTACTGAACAGTTCGAAGGTCTTGCCGATCAGGTAACGGTTGTAGTCCCAACGCATACTGATGGCGTAGAAGTTGTCCTTCTCGCCGTTGGCGTACTCATAGTCGGAACGGTTGAGCAGACCGGCCACCGAAAACGCCCCCAGCTCGTTGTCCCAGAACTGGTAACCCGGACCGGTACCCACCGTACGCTGCCGCTCGAGATCCTCGATCTGGTCGCGCTTGTATTCGAAGCGCCCCTGCCAGAACCACTGTTCGTCGAGGAAGCGGTCCAGGGCATATTCGGTGCCCCAGTTATCGGTGCTGACCACGTCGTTGCGCAGTTCGCGGTTGTAATCGACCGTCGCATTGTGACGCCACTTGCCATGGCGGGCCTGGGTCTTGAGGTCGACATCGTAGTCGTCGGTGTCGCTCTCGGCACGCTTGTAGTCCATGGCCACGTCGACGTTGCCTTTCCACATGAAGTCTTCGACGAAGGGCTTGGGCTTCATGATCTGCTTGATGCTGGCCAGCTCGACGGTCTTCGGTGCATCGCCATTGGCGAGGGTCACCTTGCCGGAATCGGCAGCCTGCAGCGACTTGGCACGCTCACCGGTGATTTCGTCCTCCTTGACCAGCAACTCCTGTTCGCTGTCGAGGGTGGCGATCTTTTTCCAGTCCAGCGGAATGGAACCACCGTAATCGGTTTCCAGCAGCAGCTTGCCCCCGTCGAGAACCTTGATGGTTCCGGTCAGGCGGTCGCCGTTCTTCATCCATACGGTATCGGCCAGCAGCGGTGTGGTGGCTACGCTGAGGCCCAGGCACAACAAGGTACGAGTAAACATAAGCGGATGCTGTCGCTCCGGTTCGCGGTAAATCGGGCATTATCCGCATACCCGATATTTGAGCAAGAAATGACCGACGGAAATGCTTCTAGTTCATCGAGGCCCTGGCAGGCCGTTGCAAAACGTCGGCGAGGCCACCGGCGCGAGGCAAAAACAGCCGAAAAAGCGGAGTGTACGAGGTGTACATGAGCATTTGAGGCTGTTTTTAACGACGCGCCGGCAACGTAGGTAGTTTTTCAACGGCCTGCTAACCGAGCGGAGCGAGGAGCCTTCCATGCCGACACGACAAAACGATTACAGCGCGCCGCCGGCCGACGGCGACCAACAGGCCCGCCGTGATGCGCTGTACCTGGCGCTGGCCCAGGTGCCGCCCGGCAAGGTGATCACCTATGGCGAGCTGGCCGCGCTGGCGGGCCTGGCGCGCGCGGCGCGCTGGGTCGGCCGCACCCTCGGCCAACTGCCCGATGGCACCGCCCTGCCCTGGCATCGCGTGGTCGCCGCTGGCGGCCGGCTGAGCCTGGCGGCCGACTCGCCAAGCGGGGTTGAACAACGTGCCCGATTGCGCGTCGAAGGGGTGCTATCCCACAATGGTCGGGTGGATATCCGACGTCACGGCTGGCGGCCCCTGGAGCACGAGGCATGAGACTCGACGCGCCAGGCGCAACCGGCTTGCACTGACCTGACCCTAGCCCCTAGAGTGCGCCCCTTGTTCATGCTTTCTCCCTCCAGGCCGACTCCCTTCAATGCATCGTAAAAGCTGGCGCGACGCGATCGCCGCCTACTCCAGCCCCTCGACACTGGTTCTTCTGGTGCTAGGGTTCGCCGCCGGCCTGCCTTACATGTTGGTGTTCTCGACCCTGTCGGTGTGGCTGCGCGAAGCGGGCGTAGCGCGGGAAACCATCGGCTTCGCCAGCCTGATCGGCCTGGCCTACGCCTTCAAGTGGGTGTGGTCGCCCCTGCTCGACCAATGGCGCCTGCCGTTGCTCGGCAAGCTCGGCAGACGGCGCTCCTGGCTGGTGCTGTCGCAGATTCTGATCGCCATCGGCCTGGCCGGCATGGCGCTGTGCGATCCGCACACCCACCTGACCTGGCTGATCGCCCTGGCCGTGCTGGTGGCCTTCGCCTCGGCGACCCAGGACATCGCCGTCGATGCCTACCGCCTGGAGATTGTCGACGACACCCGCCAGGCCGCCCTGGCCGCCAGTTACATGGCCGGCTACCGGGTCGCCGCGCTGCTGGCCACCGCCGGCGCACTGTACGTTGCCGAGGGCCTGGGCTCGACCACCCTGCTCTACCAGCACGCCGCCTGGGCCGGTACCTACCTGCTGTTCGCCCTGTTGATGCTGCCGGGCCTGTTGACCAGCCTGTGGATGAAGGAGCCGCCGGTTTCCCTGCGAACCCAGCTGGCCGCCGCCAAGTACGGCTTCAGCCACCAGATCGCCTCGGTACTGGTGCTGATCGTGCTGCTGGTGTCGGTGCCGGCGATGTTCACCCAGCTGTACAACACCGATTTTCCCAGCCTGGTGACCGGCGAAGCCACGTTGCTCGACCTGCTGCTCGAGGACCGCGCCTTCCTGCGCGCCATCCTCTACACCATCCTCACCACCCTGTGCCTGTCATCGATGGGGCGCCGCGGCCTGGCGCCGGTGCTCACCCCGGTCAACGACTTCATCCTGCGCTACCGCTGGCAGGCCTTCCTGTTGCTGGGGCTGATCGCTACCTATCGCATGTCCGATACGGTGATGGGCGTGATGGCCAACGTGTTCTACATCGACCAGGGCTTCACCAAGGACCAGATCGCCAGCGTCAGCAAACTGTTCGGCCTGATCATGACCCTGGTCGGTGCCGGTGCCGGTGGGCTGCTGATCGTGCGCTTCGGCATCTTGCCGATCCTGTTCATCGGCGGCGCGGCGTCGGCGGCCACCAACCTCCTGTTCATGATGCTGTCAGGCATGGGCGCCAACCTGCAGATGCTGGTCTTCACCATCTCTGCCGACAACTTCAGCTCAGGGTTGGCGACCGCGGCCTTCGTGGCCTACCTGTCAAGCCTGACCAACCTGAAATTCTCGGCCACCCAGTACGCGCTGCTGAGCTCCATCATGCTGCTGCTGCCACGGCTGATCGGCGGTTATTCGGGGGTGCTGGTGGAGAAGTTCGGCTATGCGGATTTCTTCCTGATCACCGCGCTGATGGGCGTGCCGACGCTGCTGCTGATCCTGGTGCAGTGGCGCCAGCAGAGCCGCGCGAGCACGGCCTGAAGGCCGGCCATTGCGGCCGGCCCCTGTCGCGGGGTCATGCGCCGACGGCGGCGTCCTGCACCACGTGCACCACCCTCTGCGGGAAGGGAATACCGATACCCCGGGTTTTCAGGCGGTCACGGGCCTGCTCGTTGAGCATGAACATCACGTCCCAGTAGTTCGGGGTTTCCACCCACAGGCGCAGGGAAACGGTAATGGCGCTGTCGCCCAGGGCGCTGACCACCACCACCGGCGCCGGCTCCTTCAACACCCGCGGATCATCGGCCAGCTCCAGCAGCACCTCGCGGGCACCCTGCAGGTCGGCCTCGTAATCCACGCCCACGTCGAACACCACCTTGCGCGTCGGCTGGCGGTTGTAGTTGGTGATGATGCCGTTGGAGAGGTTGCCGTTGGGCACCACCACGGTCTTGTTGTCCCCGGTGCGCAGCACGGTGTGGAAGATCTGGATGCTGTCCACGGTGCCCATCACGCCCTGGGCTTCGATCCAGTCACCGATGCGGAAGGGGCGAAACAGCAGGATCAGCACCCCGCCCGCGAAGTTCGCCAGGCTGCCCTGCAGGGCCAGGCCAATGGCCAGGCCGGCGGCACCGATAGCGGCGATGAACGAGGTGGTCTCCACACCGATCATCGAGGCGACGCTGATCACCAACAGCACCTTGAGAATGATGTTGGCCAGGCTGCCGATGAAACCCTGCAGCGCCGGGTCGGCCTTGCGGGCCGCCAGCAGATTGCTGACCTGGTTGGTGAGCTTGTTGATGAACCACCAACCGATCAACAGGGTGACCAGCGCCAGCAGCACGCGGCTGCCGTACTGCATGATCAGCGGGATCCAGGTCTGGGACTCACGCATCAGCTGGTCGATTTCAGCATTCAAATCCATGGGAAACTCCTGTCCGTCATCGCGGAAAAAACGACGACGCCAAGGCATAGCGACTGCCATGGCGTCGATGAGGCTGCCAAAGGTGCGACGCGCTGGCCGCGCCTGGGTTCAACCGGCGCGACTCAATCGCGGAAGTTGTTGTACTGCAGGGGCATGCCGAAATCCTTGCCACGCAGCGAGGCGATGCACTCCTGCAGGTCGTCGCGCTTCTTGCCGGTGACGCGCACCTGCTCGCCCTGGATGGCGGCCTGCACCTTGAGCTTGGCTTCCTTGATGTGGGCGACGATCTTCTTGGCCAGTTCCTTGTCGATGCCTTCGCGGAACTCGACCTCCTGCTTGACCACCTTGCCGGACGCGTAGGGGTCCTTGGTTTCTATGCACTGGCTGTCGATCTTGCGCTTGATCAGGCAGCCACGAATGATGTCGAGCATCTGCTCGAGCATGAAATCGGCTTCGGCGGTCAGCGTGACGGCCTTGTCCTTGACCTCGAAACTGCACTTGCCGCGCAGGTCGAAGCGCCGCTCCAGCTCCTTGCTGGCATTGTCCAGGGCGTTGGTGAGTTCGTGTTTGTCCAGCTCCGACACCACGTCGAACGAGGGCATGCAATTCCTCCAGATATAAAGCGCGAGCGGGCAGCACTGCCTCGCGAATCGCTTGCCGGCAGCCTGTGCGGCGATGCAAGCTGCATCGTGCTGGGCGCCAGTTCGCGAGATCGTGAATAAGTTCTGCGCAAATCGCGCGGATGGCTTGACGATAAAATTGGCGCGATCATTATATCCGCTCTGATACAGACCGCTCGGCGTTGTATTGGTTACTCCCCTTCCCTCGACCCGTTTTCCTGCCAGCGAGTGCCATAAAAAACATGCCCAACCCCCATCTCAGTATTCTGGTGGTGGACGATGCCAAGTTCTCGAGCGCCATGATCGGACGCGCATTGAGCCAGGCTGGATATCAGGATATTCGCTTCGCCAGCAGCGCTGCCGAAGCCATCAGCAACCTCGAACAACGCCCCGCCAGCGTGCTGCTGGCCGACTGGCTGATGCCCGAAATGGACGGCCTGGAGCTGACCGGCCGGGTGCGCCAGCTCGATGAAGCGGCCGAACACTACACCTATGTCATTCTGCTGACCGGCAAGGAAGGCGAGAACGTGCTCAACGAAGCCTTCGACCGCGGCGTCGATGACTTCATCAGCAAGTCGGCCATGAACGAACAGCTGCTGCCGCGGGTGTTCGCCGCCGAGCGTCTGTGCAGCACCCTGCAGCGTCTGCTCCAGGAAAACGCCCTCTTGGTGCAGAACATCGCCAGCCTGGAGGAGCGCAACCTGGTCGACCCGCTGACCGGCCTGGGCAACACCCGCTACCTGAAGCAGAAGATGGCGGATAGCCTGCGCCAGGTGGAGTCGCGCGGTGGCGCACTGTGCTACCTGCTGATCGGCCTGCAGGGCGCCGACGAACTGGGCACGCGCCACGGCAAGGCGTTCTACAACGAATTGCTGCGCAGCGTGGCCCGGCGCCTGCAACAGCTGGTGCGCCCGCTGGACGTGCTGGTCAGCCTGGACGATCGTCACTTCGCGCTGATCACCCTGCTCGAAGACCTGCAGGAATGCTCGCCGAGCAGCTTCAAGCGCCTGCACGAGGGGCTCAACCTCAAGGCCTTCAAGACCAGCGAAGGCTTCATCAGCCTCAAGGCCGGTATCGCCGTGGTCGGGCTGGACAGCAAGGCCATGCCCATGGAGCAGCAGCAACTGCTCGATCTGGCCACTCGCCTGCTACCGGAGGCCCATGCCAGCGGCCGGGTGACCGCCGTACGCCTGCCGCGCACATGAGCTGGCACGTACTCGGTGCCGGCAGTCTGGGCAGCCTCTGGGCCACTCGCCTGTTTCGCGCCGGGGTGCCGGTACAGCTGGTTCTGCGTAACCCGCAACGCCTGGCGGCATACCTCCAGGCGGGCGGCCTGACGCTGGTCGAGCAGGGCCAGAGCGAGCGGTACGCCATAGCCGCCAGTGACCTGAGCGACCCGGCGCCCATCGCCCGCCTGCTACTGGCGTGCAAGGCCTATGACGCCGTCGAAGCGATCGCTGCCGTCGCCCATCGCCTGGCACCGGAGGCCGAGGTGATCCTGCTGCAGAACGGCCTGGGCAGCCAGGACGAAGTGGCGCAGCAGCTTCCCGGCCGCCGCTGCCTGCCGGCCTCCAGTACCGAGGGCGCGTTTCGCGATGGCGACTGGCGCGTGGTGTTCGCCGGCCAGGGCCACACCTGGATCGGCGACCCAATCGACGTCACACCGCCAACCTGGTTGAGCGATCTCCAGCGCGGCCAGATTCCCCATACCTGGAGCCCGGATATCCTGGGGCGCTTGTGGCGCAAGCTGGCGCTCAACTGCGCCATCAACCCGCTGACCGTGCTGCATAGCTGTCGCAATGGCGAGCTGGTGCGCCACAGTGACGAGGTCGAGGCGCTGTGTGCCGAGCTGGTCGCGTTGCTGATCGGCAGCGGCCAGGCTGAGGCGGCCCGGGACCTGCGCCACGAGGTGTGGCGGGTGATCGAGGCCACCGCCGCCAACTACTCGTCCATGTACCAGGACGTCGCCAGTGCTCGCCGCACCGAGATCAGCTACCTGCTCGGCTATGCCTGCGCCGCCGCCGAGCAGGCAGCGCTGCAGCTGCCCCACCTGCAAGCCGTGCATCAGCGGCTGCTCGCCCATCTGGACCGCCACGGATTGCCGCGCCATTGAGTCACGCGCTAACCTGCGCCCTCACCTGCCACCACGAACCACGCCCATGCGCCTGCGCCACCGCCTGAAGAACCTCCCCGTTGGCCGAAAACTGCTCGCGGCGCTGCTGGTCTTGCTGACGGCGGTGCTGGTGGTCGCCAACATGACCTTCATCAGTGCAGCCTACTGGATTTCCCAGGAAAGCGTCGCGCCCCAGGCGCTGCAGACCCTCGGCCGGCTGATCGCCACGCCGGCCCTGAGCCGTGAAGCCCTCAGCTCGCCCGAAGCGGCCCATGAACTGCTCAAGCGCCTGGAGGGTTACGGCCCGCTGCGCGCGGCGGTGATCTACGATGCAGGCGGCAACAGCATGGCGCAGCTGCAGCGCGGCGAAAAACTCGAGCTGCCCGCCCAGCTCGACGCCCTGGACAACTGGCGTATCGGCGAGTTTCGCGCCAACCAGCTGGTCGAGCTGCCCCAGGGCGATGCCCCGCCCGGCCACCTGCTGCTGGTAGCCTCCAGCGAACTGCCGGGCGCCTTCTACACCGGTACCGTCACCGCCAGCCTGGTGATCCTGCTGTTCAGCCTGGTGCTCTGGCTGCTGGTGGCGCGGCAGATCCGCCGCCTGGTCACCAGCCCGATCAAGCGCCTCGAAGAACTCACCCGCCAGGTCACCCGCGAAGAGAACTACTCGCTGCGCGCCCGGCGCGGCAACCGCGACGAAATCGGCAGCCTGGCCGAGGCCTTCAACACCATGCTCGAACGCATCGAAGCCCGCGAGCAGCAGCTCAAGCGCGCCCGCGACGACTCCGAGGAAGCCTACAACCAGGCCCGCGGCCTGGCCGAGGAAACCCGCCTGTCGAACCGCAAGCTGGAACTCGAAGTGCAGGTGCGCAGCAAGATCGAGAAGAAGCTCACCGGTTTTCAGAACTACCTCAACAGCATCATCGATTCCATGCCCTCGGCGCTGATCGCCCTGGACGAGCAGCTCTACGTGGCGCAGTGGAATCAGGAAGCCAGCGCGCTGTCCGGCACCTCCATCGACGAGGCGGTGAACCAGCCGGTGTTTCTCGCCTTTCCGCTGCTCAAACCATACCTGTCCAAGCTCAAGCGCACCGCCGAGCAACACCGGGTCGAGAAGATCGAGCGCGTCACCTGGATCCGCGACGACGAGCCCCACCACTACGCCCTGACCTTCTACCCGCTGATCGGCAGCATCGGCCGCGGCGTGGTGATCCGCATCGACGACATCACCCAGCGCCTGAACCTCGAAGAAGTCATGGTGCAGTCCGAAAAGATGCTTTCCGTCGGCGGCCTGGCGGCCGGCATGGCCCACGAGATCAACAACCCCCTGGGCGCCATCCTGCACAACGTGCAGAACATCCGCCGGCGCCTGTCGCCGGAACTGCCGCGCAACCAGGAGCAGGCCGAGCTGGCCGGGGTCAGCCTGCCGGCCATCGACCGCTACCTGGCCGCGCGGGAAATTCCCATGCTGCTCGACGGTATCCAGCAGGCCGGCGCGCGGGCCTCGAAGATCGTCACCCACATGCTCAGTTTCAGCCGCCTGAGCAATCGCCAGCTGGCGCCCTGCCAGCTGCCGGCGCTGATCGACCAGGCGGTGGAGATCGCCAGCAACGACTTCGACCTGACCGAAAGCTTCGACTTCAAGAGCCTGCTCATCCAGCGCGAATTCGACCCGCAGCTCGGGCCGATCCCCGGCATCGCCAACGAACTGGAGCAGGTACTGCTCAACCTGCTGAAGAACGCCGCCCAGGCCATCCACCTGCGCGAGGACGAAAGCCAGCCTGGCAAGCTGATCCTGCGCACCCGCCTGGCGCCACCCTGGGCCGAAGTGCAGGTCGAGGACAACGGCGTGGGCATCCCCGAGGCCGTGCGCAAGCGCATCTTCGAGCCGTTCTTCACCACCAAGGAAGTCGGCCAGGGCACCGGCCTGGGCCTTTCCGTGTCGTACTTCATCGTCACCAACAACCACAAGGGCCAGATGGAGGTGCACTCGCGCACCGGCCAGGGCACCTGCTTCACCCTGCGCCTGCCACTGGGTGTGGGCAGCTGATCAGCGGAGACCCCATGGGCTATCGACTCTCGAAAATCTACACGCGCACCGGCGATGCCGGGCAAACCGGGCTGGCCGACGGCCGTCGGGTCGCCAAGGATCACCCGCGCATCGAAGCCATCGGCGAAGTGGACACGCTGAACAGCCAACTCGGTCTGCTGCTCGCCGACCTGCTGGAGCAGCAGGCGAACCACCCGGGGCTTGGCGAACTGGTCGAGGTGCTCGCGCCCTGTCAGCACCGCCTCTTCGACCTCGGCGGCGAGCTGGCGATGCCCGAGTACCAAGCCCTGCAGGCCGCCGAAATCGACAGCCTGGAAGCGGTCATCGACCGCTGGAACGAGGAAGTCGGCCCGCTGACCAACTTCATCCTGCCTGGCGGATCAAAGCTGATCGCCCAGGCCCACCTGTGCCGCAGCAGCGCCCGCACCGCCGAGCGGCGCTGCGGCCAGTTGCATGCCATCGAGCCCCTGCGCGGCGAGTTGCTGGCCTACATCAACCGATTGTCCGACCTGCTGTTCGTGGCCGCCCGGCTGATCGCCAGACGCCAGGGCATCGACGAAGTGCTCTGGCAGGCCGCGGTCAAAGACTGAGGCGGCTCTCGAAACACCTCGGCTCGCCAGTCAGCGGGTCACTGAACTTCAGCCCACGGGCCAGCAGTTTCAGCGGCTTGCTGTAATCGTCGGGCTCGCCCTCGGCGCAGCTCACCTCGGGATAGAAGGGATCGTTGAGAATCGGCGCACCCAGCGCCGCCATATGCACCCTGAGCTGGTGCTTCTTGCCCGTGACCGGCTCCAGCCCGTACAACCAGTGCTCGGCGCGCTTGTCGATCACCTCGATGCGCGTGCAGGTGTTGGGCACGCCGGGCGCTTCGCGCATGCGAAAGAACGGCTCACCCGCCTCGAAGCGCGTTTCGCGCAGCAGCGGAAACTGCAGTTCCGGCAACGGCGCGGCCAGCGCCTCGTAGCGCTTGTCGATGGCTCGCTCGCGAAACATCGCCTGGTAGCGCCCGCGGGTCTGGGGGCTGCAGGAGAACAGCACCAGCCCGGCAGTATGCCGGTCGATGCGGTGCAGGGGCACCAGGTCGGCATTGCCGGTGCGCCTGACCAGCCGCGCCAGCAAGGTCTGCTCGACATAGGCGCCGGCCGGCATCACCGACAGGAAATGCGGCTTGTCGGCGACCAGCAGGTGCTCGTCGAGGTGCAGGATGGCTTCCTCGAAGGGGATCGTCGGCTCGGCCGGCACTTCGCGGAAGTAATGCACGCGCAGGCCGACCCGATAGGGGTGATCGGCCCTGATCGGCTCGCCCTGGGCGTCCAGCACCCGGCCACGGGCCATACGCTCGAGCCAGACGTCCCGTGAAATCGCCGGAAAATGCGCGCACAGGCAGTCGAGCACCGTCGTCCAGGCGCCGGCTGGCAGGTGCAGCGTACTGGGACGCAGGCTGGGCTGATCGGGTGAAGGCATGGGGAAGCTCCAGGCGCGGCGCTCAGGGCGCGATCAGGTAAAGACAGATCGACAGCGTCAGCAACGAGCCCAGGGTCGACAGCAGAATGGTGCTCGACACCTCGGCGCTCTCGCGGCGATAGAACTCGGCGAGCATGAAGGGCCCGGTGCCGGTCGGCAACGCGCTGAGCAGCAGCGCGGCATGTGTCCACATCGGCGGCAGGCGAAACACATGGACGGCCAGCGCCCATGTGAGCAGCGGGTGGGCGACCAGCTTGATCAATACCAGGCCGGTACCGCGCTGCTTCGGCCCCGCGTGCTTTTCGGCCAGGAACAAGCCAAGGGCGATGAGCGCGCAGGGCCCAGTAGCGGCGGCGAGCAGCTTGAGAAATTGGTGCAGGGGCGCCGGCAGCGGCTGCGCGGTCGCCGCCCACAGGCCGCCAAGCACGGGCGCCATGACGATGGGGTTGCTGAGCAGGGCGAGACCGACCTGACGCACCGCCGCCAGCACGCTCTTCTCGTTCTGCAGGCCCACCTCGATGCACACCACCGCCAGGGCGAACAGCACGCAGATGACGATCAGGCAGGCGATCAGCGCCGGCTCCATACCGGCATCGCCGAATACCAGCAGGCACAGCGGGATGCCCATATAGCCGGTGTTGGCATAGGACGCACTGAGCCCGCATACGCTGGCGTCGGCGAGGCTGCCGGTACGACGCAGGGTCACCAGCAGCACCAGAACGAAGAGCCCCAGGGTGGCGATGCCATAGGCGAGGATGAAACCGGGCTGCCAGATCTCATCCCACACCACCGTCGCCATCGCTTCGAACAGCAGCGCCGGCAGGCACAGCCAGACCACCATGCGATTGATCTCCGAGGCCGCGGTAGCGCCCAGCAGGCCCAGGCGCCGGCAGGCAAAACCCGCAAGGATCAGCGCGAAGACCGGCAGGATGACATTGAAAACGGAGGCCATGGTCCGTGGATCACTCGAAAAAAGGACGCCGCAGGGTAGGCGCTACGGCGTGCTCGTACAAGCACAGGCTCAGCGCTGGTGCTCGGGCCAAAAGGCGCGAATCCCGGCGACCCCCTGGGCACCTGCCTGCCAGGCCTGCTCGCAATGCTGCGGGGCCACACCACCGAGCAGGTAGCACGGCTGATTGAAGCCCTTCAGCAACTCGCTCGCCCGCTCCCAGCCCAGTGGCTGGGCCTCGGGATGGCTCTCGGTGGCCTGCAACGGCGACAGGGTGACGAAATCGGCGCCGATCTGGGTGGCCAGTTCGAGCTCATCGACAGTGTGACAGGAAGCGGCCAGCCAGCGCCCTTCGGACAGTGGGCGGCCCTTGCTGGCGTATTTGCGCAGTTGCTCGGCGGTCAGGTGCCAACCGGCCGCCGGGAAATCGCCCAGCCACTCCAGCGGGCCCTTGAGCATCAGCTGCGCCTTGCCGGCGCAGAGCCCCTGGATATCCACCGCCAGATCACGGTACAGGGCATCGAACATCGCCGGCGCGCGTAACTGGATCAGGCGAATGCCACCGGCGATGGCCGCCCGCACACCGGCCAGCAGCTCGGGGCCGTCCAAGCCTTCCGGCGTGATCAGGTAATGCTCGGGCAGCCGTGCCGCGGCGACGATCGGCCGGTTGGCCACGGGAAACTCGTAATCGCCTAGCTGCCGCGCACTGACCCAGGCCAATGGCTGGCCTTCGGCGCCATGGGGCTCGCCGGCGAAGCGGCTGACTTCCCAGACATCCAGCAGCACCTGCTTGTCGCTGTAGTCGTGGCGTACCTGGATCAGCGGCCTTGCGGCAACGACTGTGATGCCCAGCTCCTCGTGCAACTCGCGTGACAACGCAGCTGGTACGGCCTCGCCCTCCTCGACCTTGCCCCCGGAAACTCCCAGAGCCCGCCCTGGTGCTTGTCGTCAGGGCGCCTGGCGATGAGGATCCGGCCGTCTTCACCACGAATCACCGCTGCCGCTACATGCACGCGTTTCACGTTTTCTCCTTTAGGGCCGCCTGCAACCAGCGCTGGAACGCCGGCCACTGATAAATGGTCTCCACATAGGCCGCTGCATCCGCCGGAAGTTGCACGCCGTAGCTGCGCAGCCGGCTGGCAACCGGGGCGAAATAGGCATCGGCGATACTGACCTGGCCGAACAGGTACGGCCCGCCCTGACCGAAGCGTTCGCGGCAGCCCGCCCACAGCGCGACGATACGCTGGATATCCTGCTTGACGTCATCCGCCACGCTGGCCAGCGGCGCGTTGCGCTGCATGTCCATCGGCATGTGGCTGCGCAGCGCGCCAAAGCCGCTGTGCATCTCCGCGCAGACCGAACGGGCCATGGCACGGGCGGCCACGTCACGCGGCCACAGGGCCACGTCGGGAAAGCGCTCGGCCAGGTATTCGGCAATCGCCAGGGAGTCCCAGATCACCCCGGCATCCCCCTTGAGCACCGGCACCTTGGCGGTCGGCGAATGCTCCAGCAGCCGTGCATGGGTGTCGGCCCGAAACAGTGGCACCAGGGTTTCCTGGTACGCCGCGCCGCTGAGCTCGACCAGCAGCCAGCCGCGCAGCGACCAGGACGAGTAATTCTTGTTGCCTATCACCAATTCGAGCGACATCTATTTCTCCAGCAGTCAGAAGGAACAGAGCGACAGCTTCGCCCTTGGCTGCCGGCAAGGCAAATTCCCCTCGCTCATGGGGCCATGCGCGAGGGGAATGAACGCGCCAGCCGCCATGCCGGCGACCGACACGGGGATCAGGTGCGGTATTCGGCGTTGATCTTCACGTACTCGTGAGACAGGTCGGTAGTCCAGATGGTCTCGCTGCAGGTGCCACGACCCAGCTCGATGCGAATGGTGATTTCCTCTTCGACCATCACCGCAGCGCCCTGCTCCTCGGTGTAGGTCGCGGCGCGGCAACCCTTGCTGGCGATGCACAGGTCGCCGAGGAACACGTCGATCTTGCTGACATCCAGTTGCGCCACGCCGGCACGGCCCACGGCGGCGAGGATGCGCCCCCAGTTGGGGTCGGAGGCGAACAGGGCGGTCTTGATCAGCGGCGAATGGGCGACGGCATAGCCGACGTCCAGGCACTCCTGGTGCGTCGCCCCGCCGTTGACCTGCACGGTGACGAACTTGGTGGCGCCCTCACCGTCACGTACGATGGCCTGGGCCACCTCCATGCACACCTCGAACACCGCCTGCTTCAGGGCGGCGAACAGCGCACCGCTGGCCTGGGTGATTTCCGGCAGGGCCGCCTGGCCGGTGGCGATCAGCATGCAGCAATCGTTGGTGGAGGTATCGCCATCGATGGTGATGCGGTTGAACGACTTGTTCGCCGCGTCGCGCAGCAGATCCTGCAGCACACCCTGGGCGACCTTGGCATCGGTGGCGATGTAGCCGAGCATGGTGGCCATGTTCGGCTTGATCATGCCCGCGCCCTTGCTGATGCCAGTCACGGTGACCGTCACGCCCTCGTGGGTGAACTGACGGCTGGCGCCCTTGGGCAGGGTGTCGGTGGTCATGATGCCGATGGCGGCCTCGGCCCAGTTGTTCTCGGAGAGGTTGTCCAGCGCGGCCTGCAGGGCGCCTTCGATCTTCTCGACTGGCAACGGCTCACCGATCACGCCAGTGGAGAACGGCAGCACTTCGCTTTCGTCCACACCCGCCAGGCCGGCCAGGCTGGCGCAGGTGCGCATGGCGTTCTGCAGGCCCGGCTCGCCGGTGCCGGCATTGGCGTTACCGGTGTTGGTCAGCAGGTAGCGCACGCTGCCGGAGGCGCGCTTCTTGGCCAGGATCACCGGTGCGGCGCAGAACGCGTTGAGGGTGAACACGCCGGCCACGCTGCTGCCCTCGGCACAGCGCATTACCACCACATCCTTGCGCCCCGGGCGCTTGATGCCGGCGGAGGCGATGCCCAGCTCGAAACCTGGAACCGGATGCAGGGTAGACAGCGGGCCAAGACCAACAGCCATGGGAGAGCTCCTTGAATTAGGTTGTTCGATGCGAAAACGCCGCGAAGGGCTGAACCCTCGCGGCGTTAATTTTATAACCAGCTCAGGTTAAGAACCTGATCACGACCTTGCGAGCTAGAGTCCTGCAAGGCGAAAACAGGCGAGGACGCGGAGTGTACTGGTGTACATGAGCAGTCCGAGCCTGTTTTCAACGCCGCAGGGCCGACGCGCAGCTAGTCGAGTTCAGGTTCTCAGTTGACCTGACCGTGGCAGTGCTTGTACTTCTTGCCGGAACCGCACGGGCACAGCTCGTTGCGGCCGATCTTCTGCTCGGCGCGTACCGGGGCGGCCGCCACGGCGACATCGCCTTCCTGGCCTTCGGCTTCCGGCTCGTCGAGCGCGGACACTTCGGCGTGCTGGAACTGCATGCGCTGGGCCATGGCTTCGGCCTCGCGGCGCAGCCGCGCCTCTTCCTCGGCCGGATCCTCGCGGCGTACCTGCACGTGGGACAGCACGCGAATGGCGTCGCGCTTGATCGAATCCAGCAGTTCCTGGAACAGGGTGAAGGACTCGCGCTTGTACTCCTGCTTCGGGTTCTTCTGCGCGTAGCCACGCAGGTGAATACCGTGACGCAGGTGATCCATGGTCGACAGGTGGTCTTTCCACAGGTCGTCGAGCACGCGCAGCAGAATCTGCTTCTCGAAGGTACGCAGGGCTTCGGCGCTGGCCTGGGTTTCCTTCTCGTTGTAGGCGTCCACCAGCTCCTTGAGGATGCGCTCGCGCAGGGTGTCTTCGTACAGTTTGTCGTCTTCGTCGAGCCACTGCTGGATCGGCAGGCGCAGGTTGAAGCCCGCGTAGATCGCCTCCTCCAGGCCGGCGATGTCCCACTGCTCGGGCAGCGACTGCGGCGGCATGTGGGCATCGATGGTGCTGTCCAGCACTTCCTTGCGGAAGTCCTCGATGGTCTCGCCCACGTTGTCGGCGGCCAGCAGGGTGTTGCGCATGTGGTAGATGACCTTGCGCTGCTCGTTGGCCACGTCATCGTATTCGAGCAGCTGCTTACGCATATCGAAGTTGCGGCCTTCGACCTTGCGCTGCGCCTTCTCGATGGCGTTGGTCACCATGCGGTGCTCGATGGCTTCGCCCGGCTGCATGCCCAGGGCCTTCATGAAGTTCTTCACCCGGTCGGAGGCGAAGATGCGCATCAGGCTGTCTTCCAGGGACAGGTAGAAGCGGCTGGAACCGGCATCCCCCTGGCGACCGGCACGGCCCCGCAGCTGGTTGTCGATACGTCGCGACTCGTGACGCTCGGAGGCGATCACGTGCAGACCGCCGGCCTCCAGTACCTGCTGGTGACGTTTCTGCCAGTCGGCCTTGATCTGCGCGACCTGCTCGTCGGTGGGGTTCTCCAGGGCCGCGACTTCCACTTCCCAGTTACCGCCGAGCAGGATGTCGGTACCCCGACCGGCCATGTTGGTGGCGATGGTCAGCGCACCGGGGCGACCGGCCTGGGCGATGATCTCGGCTTCCTTCTCGTGGAACTTGGCGTTGAGCACCTTGTGCTCGATGCCTTCCTGCTCGAGCAGGCGCGACATGTACTCGGAGGTCTCGATGGTCGCGGTGCCGACCAGAATCGGGCGGCCCTGGGCCTGGCATTCCTTGATGTCGTTGATGATCGCGGCGTATTTCTCTTCCTGGGTCAGGTAGACCAGGTCGTTGAAGTCCTTACGGGCGATCGGCTTGTTGGTCGGAATGACCATCACGTCCAGACCGTAGATCTGGTGGAATTCGAAGGCTTCGGTGTCTGCGGTACCGGTCATGCCGGCCAGCTTGGTGTAGAGACGGAAGTAATTCTGGAAGGTGGTCGAGGCCAGGGTCTGGCTTTCGGCCTGGATCTGTACGCCTTCCTTCGCTTCGATGGCCTGGTGCAGGCCTTCGGACAGGCGACGGCCCTGCATGGTACGCCCGGTGTGCTCGTCGATCAGGATGACCTGGCCGTTCTGCACGATGTACTCGACGTTGCGATGGAACAGGGTGTGGGCACGCAGGCCGGCATAGACGTGGGTCAGCAAGCCCAGGTTGTGCGCCGAATAGAGGCTCTCGCCCTCGGCCAGCAAACCGGCCTGGGTGAGCATGTCCTCGATGACCTGATGGCCGTCTTCGTTGAGCTCGACCTGGCGGCTCTTCTCGTCGACCTTGTAATGGCCTTGCTGGGTGACCACACCCTCTTCTTCCTCGATGTGCTGCTTGAGGCGAGGAATCAGGCGGTTGATCTCGGTGTACATCTTCGAGCTGTCTTCAGCCTGACCGGAGATGATCAGCGGCGTACGGGCTTCGTCGATAAGGATCGAGTCGACTTCATCGATCACCGCGAAATTCAGCTCGCGCTGGAATTTCTCGTCCAAGCTGAAGGCCATGTTGTCGCGCAGGTAATCGAAGCCGAATTCGTTGTTGGTGCCGTAGGTGATGTCGGCAGCATAGGCGGCGCGCTTCTCTTCCGGCGGCATGAACGGCGTGACGATACCCACCGACAAGCCGAGGAATTCGTACAGCGGGCGCATCCAGTTGGCGTCGCGGCGGGCCAGGTAGTCGTTGACCGTGACCACGTGCACGCCCTTGCCTTCCAGGGCGTTGAGGTAGACGGCCAGGGTGCCGACCAGGGTCTTGCCCTCACCGGTACGCATCTCGGCGATCTTGCCTTCGTGCAGGGTCATGCCACCGATCAGCTGGACGTCGAAGTGGCGCATGCCCATGACGCGCTTGCCCGCCTCGCGGGCGACGGCAAAGGCTTCGGGCAGCAGTTGATCCAGGGTTTCGCCTTTGGCCAGGCGGGCCTTGAATTCTTCGGTCTTGGCACGCAGTTGCTCATCGGAGAGCGCGAGCATCTGCTCCTCGAATGCATTGACGGCCTGAACCGCCTTGAGCATGCGTTTGACTTCACGCTCGTTCTTGCTTCCAAAGAGTTTTTTCAACAAAGGCGCAAACATATCGACAGGATCTTCCACGCTATGAATGGAGGGCGGCCCCGTGAGTCGCCCATGCAGCCTTATGGCTGCGTGCGAAGGGGGCATTCTACCCGGAAACGAAATTGAAGAAAGCAGCGCGATTGGCACAGGGCCATCGGCAGGGCGCGAGCCGGCCTCGGCCGGCTCGGTCAGGGCTCGTCGCTGACGCGGGCGATGTAGCTGTGCGGATTGACCAGCTCGCCGTTGCGGCTGACTTCGAAGTGCACATGGTTGCCGGTCGAGCGCCCGGTGCTGCCGACCGTGGCGATGGCCTGGCCGCGCTGGACCAGATCGCCGACCTGTACGATGTTGCTGCGGTTGTGCGCATACAGGGTGACGTAGCCATCGGCATGGCTGATTTCCACGGTGTTGCCATAGCCGTTGCGGCGTCCGGCGAAGGTCACCACACCGGCGCCAACCGCCACCACGTCGCTGCCCGCCTTGGCGGCGAAGTCCACGCCCTTGTGTACGCTGATGCGCCCGGTCAGCGGGTCGACGCGCCGGCCGAACGGTGAGGATACGTAGCCCTGCAGTACCGGGTGGCCGGACAGCATGGCCGCCTCGTCGAGGCGGCGGTCGGCGAGCAGTTGCTCCAGTACTTCGAGCTGCTGCTCGCGGCTGTCCATGCGCAGGGCCAGCTCATCGAGCGTGCTCATGAACGGTGGCGGCGCATAGGCCGCCCCGCCCAGGGGCTCTTCGGGCCCGCCCTGCCCCACGCCCAGGGAGAAATCGAATTCGCTGGCGTCCAGTTCGGCCAGCTCGGTAAGCCGCTCGCCGAGGGCGTCGAGGCGGGTCAGGCGCGCCTGCAGCTCGGCGACATGGGCGGCGAAGGCATCCAGTTGGCGCTGGGCGTCGACCCGCACCGCGCCGACTTCCTCGCGCTGGGCATCGAGTGCCTGGCTGACCACGGCGCTGTCCAGTACCGGCACCGATTGCGGTGCCATCCAGGCGCCCAGCGCCGCCCCCCGCCCACCGCCAGCGCGGTCAAGAGCAGCAGGCCGGCCAGCAGCCAGCGCAGGTCGAGGCTGAGCGAGCGCGCGGCGCCATGGCGCCGGCTGAGCAAAATGATGTGCATGACATCCCCATCTGAAGAAAGTGGAACCCGAGCGGGCAGCAGAGGTTCTGCTACCATGAGGGCCCCAAAAGTCGCAGGCTTCCTGCCATGAGTTTTCGTCCCTTGCCGGCCAAGGCGCCCGCCGCGCTCCTGCGCGAGGCGAAGCCGCTGAAAGCCCTGTTCAATCAGGCTCAACGCCTCGACCACCTGCAACAGGTGGTGGAAAGCCAGCTGCAGCCTGCCGCCCGTGAACACTGTCGCGTGGCATCGTGGCGAGAAGGCTGTCTGCTGCTGATCGTCACCGACGGCCACTGGGCCACCCGGCTGCGTTATCAGCAAAAACGCCTGCAAAGGCAGTTGCAGGCGCTGGAAACGTTCGCGACCTTAACGAAAATCCTCTTCAAGGTGCAACCTCGCAGCGGCGAGAAACCCGAGGCGCCACGCCCCTTCGAGCTCTCCGACAGCGCCGCCGACAGCATCCAGGAAACCGCCGAAGGGGTCAGTGACCCGCGTCTTAAGGCCGCTCTGGAACGTCTCGCCAGCCATCGCCGCCGCAGCGATTCGTAAAGCGGTCAGCCCGTTAGGATCGCCAATCATTGGCGCCAGAAAAATGACGACTGAAAATGCAGCGCGCTTGTCCATCGCGGCATCGCTCGCTGCCGCCCGTTTGTCGGGGAGCCTGAAGGCGGAAAAAAAAAGGCCACCCGAAGGTGGCCTTGAAAGATAAAACTAGGAGAGAGTGCGTTACACCGCCGCAGCCGGGCGCATGTAAGAGATCGGAGCAGTGTCGGCGTCTTCGAACGTCACCACTTCCCAAGCATCCGGCTGTGCGATCAAGGCACGCAGCAGACGGTTGTTCAGGCCATGGCCGGATTTGTAGCCGCGGAACTCACCGATCAGGCTGTTGCCGAGCAGATAGAGGTCACCGATCGCATCGAGAATCTTGTGCCTGACGAATTCGTCCTCGTAACGCAGGCCGTCTTCGTTGAGCACGCCGTCTTCGTCCACCACGATGGCATTGTCCACACTGCCGCCGCGCGCCAGGTTGTGCGAGCGCAGGAATTCGATATCACGCATGAAACCGAAGGTGCGGGCACGGCTGACTTCCTTGACGAACGAGGTGCTGGAGAAATCAACACTCGCGGTCTTGGTGCGGTCGTGGAATACCGGGTGATCGAAGTCGATCTCGAAACTTACCTTGAAGCCATCGAACGGCACAAAGGTGGCGCGCTTGTCGCCGTCCGTCACGGTCACTTCACGGGTGATGCGGATGAACTTCTTGGGGGCGTCCTGCTCTTGCAGACCAGCCGACTGAATCAGGAAAACAAAGGGACCCGCACTGCCATCCATGATCGGCACTTCACAGGCGGAGAGCTCGACGTAGGCGTTATCGATGCCCAGGCCAGCCATGGCCGAAAGCAGATGCTCTACCGTATCCACCTTGACATCACCATTGACCAGGGTGGTCGACATGGTGGTCTCACCGACGTTCAGGGCGTGCCCCCTCACCTCCACCACAGGGTCGAGGTCGGTACGACGGAACACGATGCCGGTATCCACCGGAGCCGGCTTCAGGGTCAGGTAAACCTTCTCCCCGGAGTGCAGGCCGATACCCGTGGCGCGGATGATGTTCTTCAGGGTGCGTTGTCTGATCATGGGTCTGGCCGCTATTACGCTAGGTGCGAATTGTTTTCAACAAAGGCTGGCGATAATAGCAGAACCGACCTTTGCTGAACACCAATCACCTTCATGCTCCTGATAGATTTCATCAATCCGCCTGACGACGCAGGAAGGCCGGAATGTCCAGGTAATCCAGGTCGTCCTGCGGATTCATTTTCGCCGCAGTGGCTGCGCCACCATGGCTCTGGCGCTGGACGGTCGGGCGCTCGTAGTCCTTGTAGTTGACGTTCTGCTCGGCGCGAGCCGGAGCCGCTACCGGCGCGACGGGCTGGGCAGCGGCCACCTGAACGGTGTTGTCGACCACCTTGACCGGTTTCTCCATGCGCGCGCCCAGACCGGTGGCGACCACGGTCACGTGCAACTCGTCACGCATGTCCGGATCGATCACGGTGCCGACCTTGACGGTGGCGTGCTCGGAAGCGAATTGTTCAATGATGTTACCCACGTCGGAGTACTCACCCAGGGACAGGTCAGGACCGGCGGTGATGTTGACCAGAATGCCGCGAGCACCCTGCAGGTTGACGTCTTCGAGCAGCGGATTGCGAATGGCCGCTTCGGTCGCTTCACGCGCACGGTTCGGACCGCTGGCGCAGCCGGTGCCCATCATCGCCATACCCATTTCGCTCATCACGGTCTTCACGTCGGCGAAGTCGACGTTGATCATGCCCGGACGCTTGATGATGTCGGAGATACCGCGAACGGCACCGCTCAGCACGTCGTCGGCCTTGGAGAAGGCGGACAGCAGGCTGGCGTCCTTGCCGAGGATGGTCAGCAGCTTCTCGTTGGGGATGGTGATCAGCGAGTCGACGCTTTCCTGCAGCGCGCGGATGCCTTCGTCGGCGATCTGCATGCGCTTGCGGCCTTCGAACGGGAACGGACGGGTCACCACCGCAACGGTGAGGATGCCCAGCTCCTTGGCCACTTCGGCGATGACAGGCGCCGCACCGGTACCGGTACCGCCACCCATGCCGGTGGTGATGAACACCATGTCGCAGCCCTGCAGCACTTCGGCGATGCGCTCACGGTCTTCGATGGCCGCCTGACGGCCGACTTCCGGGTTGGCGCCAGCGCCCAGACCCTTGGTGACGCCGGTACCGAGTTGCAGCACGGTACGGGCGCCGATGTTCTTCAGTGCCTGAGCATCGGTGTTGGCGCAGATGAATTCGACGCCTTCGATGTTGCTCTTGGCCATGTGGTTGACTGCGTTGCCGCCGCCACCACCGACACCGATGACCTTGATGACCGCGCTTTGCGGAAGGTTGTCTACGAGTTCAAACATGGTCTCTCTCCTGTATTTTCTAGTTTTAACGCCTACTGCCGGTGACGCCGCACACGCCCGTGCCGCGTCGCCCACATTAGAAATTGCCCTGGATCCAGCGCTTGAGCCGCTCCAGAACCGGTGCCTTGGTTTCATCGCCGTACCCGCCATTGCCGGGCATCGGGATGTCGTCGGACTGCTTGCGCAGGCCATACATCAACAGGCCAACGCCCGTCGAGTAAATCGGGTTGCGGACCACGTCGCTGAGCCCCTTGACGCTGTGGGGCACACCGAGGCGGACCGGCATGTGGAAGATTTCCTCGGCCAGTTCGACCGCGCCTTCCATCTTCGCCGTACCACCGGTGAGCACGATGCCCGCCGGGATCAGATCCTCGTAGCCGCTGCGACGCAGTTCGGCCTGGATCAGAGTGAACAGCTCGTCGTAACGCGGCTCGACCACCTCGGCCAGGGACTGGCGCGACAGGTCGCGCGGCGGACGATCACCGACGCTCGGCACCTTGATGGTTTCGCCGGCGCCGGCCAGCTTGGCCAGGGCGCAGGCGTAACGGATCTTGATCTCCTCGGCGTACTGGGTCGGGGTACGCAGCGCCATGGCGATGTCGTTGGTGACCTGGTCGCCGGCGATCGGGATCACCGCGGTGTGGCGAATCGCGCCTTCGGTGAAGATGCAGATGTCGGTGGTGCCGCCGCCGATGTCGACCAGGCACACGCCCAGCTCCTTCTCGTCGTCGGTCAGTACCGCGTAGGCGGAAGCCAGTTGCTCGAGGATGATGTCGTCGACTTCCAGGCCGCAACGGCGCACGCACTTCTCGATGTTCTGCGCCGCGTTCACCGCGCAGGTGACCACGTGCACCTTGGCTTCCAGGCGTACGCCGGACATGCCCAGGGGCTCACGTACGCCTTCCTGGTTATCGATCACGTAGTCCTGGGGCAGGGTATGCAGTACCCGCTGGTCAGCCGGAATGGCCACCGCCTGGGCAGCATCCAGTACCCGTTCCAGGTCGGCGCTGCTGACTTCGCGGTCGCGGATGGCGACGATACCGTGGCTGTTCAGGCTGCGGATATGGTTACCGGCCACGCCGACGAACGCCGAGTGAATGCGGCAGCCGGCCATCAGTTGGGCCTCTTCGACCGCGCGCTGGATCGACGCCACGGTGGACTCGATATTGACCACCACGCCCTTCTTCAGGCCGCGCGATGGGTGGGTGCCGATGCCGACGATTTCCAGTTGGCCATCGGCCGTCACTTCGCCCACCAGCGCCACCACCTTGGAGGTACCGATGTCGAGACCGACGATCATCTTGCCGCTCTGCACGTTTGCCATGACTCTTGCCTTCTCTCCTGATTCACTGCACCGCAGCGGTATCGACCGCTACCGGTGCCGGCGGCTCGCGCCACGCGACGGCCAGGCCGTTGGCGTAGCGCAGATCGACCCGCGCGATATTGTCTTTCTGATCCTTCAGCGCCTTGCTGTAGATGGCACCGAAACGACGTATTTTTTCCACCAGATGGTCGCGCCCCAGCAGCACTTCGATTCCCTGCCCCGTGGTCAGGAACCAGCTACCACGCTCACGCAGCTCCAGGCGTGCCACGGTGAATCCCATTGGGCGCAGCATCTGGCTCAGCACCTGATACTGCTGCATCACTTGTTGCTGGGCCCGCTTCGGGCCGTCCAGTTGCGGCAAATTCTCGTAATGCGCCAGCTCCTTGGGCGCGAACGCCTGGCCCTGGTTGTTGAGCAGCGCCTCGTTGCCCCAGCGGGCGATCGGCAATTGCTCTTCCAGGCGCACCATCACCTGGTCGGGCCACACCCGGCGCACTTCGGCGTGGGCGATCCATGGCATCTGCTCCAGCTCGTGGCGCATACCGACAAGGTCGACACTGAAGAAGCTCGCACTGACAAAAGGTTCAATGCGTTGCTGTACCGATTGCTGGCTGATGTAGCTCAGGTCGCCTTCCACGCTGATCTTGGCGATCGGCCGGTCGGCGTAGGGCAGCAGCCGCAGCGACAGTTCATAGGCGGCGAAGCCCAGCACCAGCAGCATCACCGGCCAGCTCAGGCGCTTGAGCAGGCTGAAATTCGGCCGCGGCAAACGCACGCTGATCGGCTCCTTGGCCACCAGGCGGCTCGCGCCACGCGGCACGGCCTTGCCGCGTACCGGCGCGCCTGAACCTGGCTGATGACGAAGGACGGCGCCCATGCTTACCCCCGAGCCTCGACGCTGTCGGCGAGAATCGCCAACACCAGCTGCTGGAAATTCAGACCGGCCGCCTGCGCCGCCATCGGCACCAGGCTGTGGTCGGTCATGCCCGGGACGGTGTTCACCTCCAGCAGCCAGAAACGCCCGTCGGCATCCTGCATCACGTCGGCGCGTGCCCAGCCCTGGGTGCCCACGGCTTCGCAGGCACGGGCGGTGAGGGCCTTCAGCTCGGCCTCCTTGTCGGCGGACAGGCCACAGGGCACACGGTACTGGGTGTCATCGGCCAGGTACTTGGCGTCGTAGTCGTAGAAGCTGTGGGAGGTGCCCAGGGCGATCGGTGGCAGCACCTGGCCACGCAGCATGGCGATGGTGAATTCCGGACCATGGATCCATTGCTCGACCAGCACCTGGCTGTCGTAGCAGGCGGCGTCCTGCCAGGCGGCGATCAGCGCATCGACGTCGCCGACCTTGGCCATGCCGATGCTCGAGCCTTCATGGGCCGGCTTGACGATCAACGGGAAGCCCAGCTCGTCCGCGGCGCGGCGGCAATCGTCGACGCTGGCCAGCACCGCATGGCGCGGCGTCGACAGGCCCAGGCTCTGCCATACCTGCTTGGTGCGCAGCTTGTCCATGGCCAGGGCCGAGGCGAGGATGCCACTGCCGGTGTAGGGGATGCCGGCGCATTCGAGCAGGCCCTGCATGCTGCCGTCTTCACCGCCACGGCCGTGCAGCACGATAAAGGCGCGGTCGATCTTCTCGCCCGTAAGGCGGGCAAGGAAGTCATCGCCCACGTCGATGCCGAAGGCGTCCACGCCGGCGCTCTGCAGCGCGCTCAGCACGGCGTTGCCGGACTTGAGCGATACCTCGCGCTCGGCGCTCTTGCCACCGAACAGCACGGCGACGCGGCCGAATGCCGAGACCGGCAGTTGGGATTTCAGGGTGTCGGCACTCATTGGCGTTGACCTTGCGCGCTGAACAGCGGGCTCTGCAGCAGTTGTGGGGCTACGCCGCCGATGTCACCGGCGCCCTGGCACAGCAGGATGTCGCCAGCACGCAGCAGCGGCTTGATCAGCGGCGCCAGGTCGGCGCCGCGCTCGATATAGATGGGGTCCAGCTGGCCGCGCTGGCGAATGCTGTGGCACAGCTGGCGGCTGTCGGCACCGGGGATCGGCTCTTCGCCGGCCGGGTAGACCTCCATCAGCAGCAGCACGTTGGCGTCGGTCAGCACCTGCACGAAATCGTCGTACAGGTCGCGGGTACGGCTGTAGCGGTGCGGTTGGTACACCATCACCAGGCGCCGCTCCGGCCAGCCGCCACGCACGGCCTTGATCACCGCCGCGACTTCGCGCGGGTGATGGCCGTAATCGTCGACCAGCATCACCTCGCCGCCGTCGACCGGCAGTTGGCCATAAACCTGGAAGCGCCGACCGACACCCTGGAACTGCGACAGCCCCTGAACGATGGCGTCGTCGCTGATGCCTTCGTCGGTGGCGATGCAGATGGTCGCCAGGGCATTGAGCACATTGTGGTTGCCGGGCATGTTCACCGACACGTCGAGCGGCTCGCAGTCCGGGCGCAGCACGGTGAAGAAGGTCTGCATGCCCTGCTGGCGCACGTTGATGGCGCGCACGTCGGCGTCTTCGCTGAAGCCGTAGGTCACCGTCGGGCGGCCGACCTGGGAGAGGATCTCGCGTACCACCGGGTCGTCCACGCAGACCACGGCCAGGCCATAGAACGGCAGGTTATGGAGGAACTCGATGAAGGTCTTCTTCAGCTTGTTGAAGTCGCCCTCATAGGTGCTCATGTGGTCCATGTCGATGTTGGTCACCACCGACACCATGGGCTGCAGGTGCAGGAAGCTGGCATCGCTCTCGTCGGCTTCGGCGATCAGGTAGCGGCTGGAACCCAGCTGGGCGTTGGTGCCGGCGGCATTGAGGCGGCCGCCGATCACGAAGGTCGGGTCCAGGCCGCCGGCGGCGAACACCGAGGCCAGCAGGCTGGTGGTGGTGGTCTTGCCATGGGTGCCGGCCACGGCGATGCCATGGCGGTAGCGCATCAGCTCGGCGAGCATCTCGGCGCGCGGCACCACGGGAATGCGGCGCTCGAGCGCGGTGGCCACTTCCGGGTTGGAGGTGTTGATGGCGCTGGACACCACCAGCACGTCGGCGCTCTCGGCGTTCTCGGCGCGGTGGCCGATGAAGATCTGCGCGCCGAAATTCTCCAGGCGCTCGGTCACCGACGAGGTTTTCAGATCGGAGCCGGACACTTCGTAGCCCAGGTTGAGCAGGACTTCGGCGATGCCGCACATGCCGGCACCGCCGATACCGACGAAGTGGATACGGCGGATACGGCGCATGCGCCGCACTTCTGCCTTGACCGCTGCGGGAGACTTAGCCACGGGCCACCTCCAGGCAGACGTCGACGACGGTACGGGTAGCATCGGGCTTGGCCAGGCGACGTGCGGTGCTGGCCATTTGTTTGAGTCGTTCGGGGTGCATCAAGACCTCGGTCAGCTGCGCTGCCAGATCGGCAGCGTCAGTGGAGCGTTGTGGCAGAAGGACGGCGGCGCCGTCCTTCGCGAGATAGCTGGCATTGCGCGTCTGGTGGTCGTCGATCGCGTGGGGCAGCGGCACCAGGAAAGCCGGCAGGCCGGCGGCAGCCAGTTCGCTGACGGTCAGCGCGCCGGAGCGGCAGACCACCAGGTCGGCCCAGGCGTAGGCGCGGGCCATGTCGCTGATAAAGGGCGCGACCTGCGCTTCGACGCCCGCTGCCCTGTATCGTTCGCCGGTCACCTCGGCGTGCTGCTTGCCGGCCTGGTGGAAGACTTCCGGGCGCAACTCGGCGGAAACCCGCGCCAGCGCTTCCGGCAGCAGTTTGTTCAGCGGTTCGGCACCCAGGCTGCCACCCAGAATCAGCAGGCGTGGCCGACGACCGGTCAGCGCATCGCGGGGTGTTTCCAGGAACAGCTCCTCGCGCACCGGGTTGCCGGTGGTGCGGCGCTTGTCCGACGCGGCGAAGGTGTCGGGGAAAGCCTCGCAGACCCGGCTGGCGAATGCCACCAGGCTGCGATTGGCGGTACCGGCCACGGCATTCTGCTCGTGGATGATCAGCGGCACGCCGGCCAGCTTGGCCGCCAGGCCGCCCGGGCCGGTCACATAGCCGCCCATGCCGAGCACGCACACCGGCTGCAGCTCGCGCACCACCTTGCGGGCCTGGAACAGCGCCTTGATCAGCTGCAGGGGCGCCTTGAGCAGCGACAGCTTGCCCTTGCCGCGCAGGCCGCTGACGTGGATCAGGTGCAGTGGCAGGCCGGCGGCCGGGACCAGTTCGTTCTCGATGCCGCGCGGCGTGCCCAGCCAGTGCACGCGGTAGCCGCGTGCCTGGAATTCGCGGGCACAGGCCAGCGCCGGGAACACATGGCCGCCGGTGCCGCCCGCCATGATCAGCACGTTACCGGGCATGCTGCACCTCCCGCTCGGGCTCGGGGAAGTCGCTCTCGTCGAACTCGACGTCTTCGCTGCCCAGGCCATTGCGCGCTTCCCACTCGATGCGCAGCAGCAGTGCCAGGCTGACGCAGCAGATGACCAGGGAACTGCCGCCATAACTCAGGAACGGCAGGGTCAGGCCTTTGGTCGGCAGCAGGCCGATGTTCACGCCAATGTTGATCAAAAACTGGCCGATCCACAGGAAGCTCAGGCCGAAGGCCACGTAGGCGGAGAAATACTGCTTGGCTTTTTCTGCCCAAAGACCGATGTACAGGGCGCGCACGCAGACGAACACGAACAGGCCGACGGTGACCAGTGCGCCGACCAGGCCCAGTTCCTCGGCCAGTACAGAGAACACGAAGTCGGTGTGCGCTTCGGGCAGGTAGAACTGCTTCTGGATGCTGTTGCCCAGGCCGACGCCCAGCCACTCGCCACGCCCGAAGGCGATCAGTGCCTGGGTCAGCTGGTAGCCGGAGCCATATTGATCGGCCCAGGGATCGGTAAAGGTGATCAGGCGCTGCAGGCGGTATTCCTGGGTCTGTACCAGCACGAACACCGCACCGACCGCCAGGGCCACCATCAGCAGGAAACGGAACAGGCCGACGCCGCCCAGGAACAGCATGGCCATCGCCGATCCCATCATCACCACGGTCGCGCCGAAGTCGGGCTCGAGCAGCAACAGGAAGGCCATGGGCAGCAACACCACGAAGGGCTTGAAGAAGCCTGCCCAGCTTTCGCGCACCTCTTCCTGGCGCCGCACCAGGTAGCCGGCGAGATAGAGCACCACGAAGACCTTGGCGATCTCCGAGGGCTGGATGTTGAATGCACCGAAACCGATCCAGCGCTTGGCACCGTTGACCTCGCGGCCGATGCCGGGCAGCAGTACCAATATCAGCAGGACCACGGCCACCAGCAGCAGCAGCCAGCTGTGACGCTGCCAGGTGGCCAGCGGAACCATCAGCACCACCCCGGCAGCGCCCAGGCCGATGGCCAGGTAAATCAGGTGGCGGATCATGTAGTACAGCGGGCTGCCGGTGTTCACCGCCGCCACCTCGGTGGACGCCGAGGAAATCATCACCAGGCCGAGGCCGAGCAGCGCCAGGCAGCCGGCGAGCATCGGGAAGTCCATGTCCAGGCCACGACGGCTGAACAGCGGAGACGGATAAGGGCGCAGGAAGGACAGCATCAGACGAGCGCCTCCACGGCCTGGGCGAACAGACGCCCGCGCTCTTCGAAATTCTTGAACATGTCCAGGCTCGCGCAGGCCGGCGACAGCAGCACCGCGTCGCCGCCTTGGGCCAGGCGTGCAGCCTGCTCGACGGCGGCCTGCAGGCTGTCGACGCGCAGGATGTCCACGGCGCCGTCCAGTACCGCGGCCAGCTTGTCGGCGTCGCGGCCGAGCAGCACCACGGCGCGGCAGTGGGCCGCCACCGGCTTGCGCAGGCTGGAGAAGTCGGCGCCCTTGCCGTCGCCACCGGCGATCAGCACCAGCTTGCCGGCGATATCGGCGCCCAGGCCTTCGATGGCCGCCAGGGCCGCCCCGACGTTGGTGGCCTTGGAGTCGTCGTAGTAGCTCACGCCCGCGCGCTCGCCAACCCATTGGCAGCGGTGCGCCAGGCCGGTGAAGGCCTTGAGGGTGTCGAGCATGGCGGCCATCGGCAGGCCCACGGCGTGACCGAGCGCCAGCGCCGCCAGGGCATTGGACTGGTTATGGGCGCCGCGCACCTTCAGCTCCCGTACCGGCAGCAGCGCGTCGAACTGATAGGCCAGGTATTTCTCGCCGTTCTCCTCGAGCAGGCCGAAACGCTTGAAGTCCGGCTTGCCGAGGCCAAAGCTCCAGCATGGCACCTGGTCGGCGATCATCGGCCGCGACAGCGGATCGTCACGGTTGACCACCACCTGGCGGGCGCCACGGAAGATGCGGTGCTTGGCCAGGTGGTAGGCCGGCAGATCGGCGTAGCGATCCATGTGGTCTTCACTGACGTTCAGGCAGGTGGCCACTTCGGCGTTGAGCAGCTCGGTGGTTTCCAGCTGGAAGCTGGACAACTCGATGACGTAAAGCTCGACGTCATCGGCCAGCAGATCCAGCGCCGGCGTGCCGAGGTTGCCACCCACGGCGACCTTGCGCCCGGAGGCAGCGGCCATCTCGCCGACCAGGGTGGTCACGGTGCTCTTGGCGTTGGAGCCGGTGATGGCGATGATCGGCGCCTTCGCTGCGCGAGCGAACAGGTCGATGTCACCGGACAGCTTGGCGCCACGCCTGGCCGCTTCCTGCAGCGCCGGGGTGGCCACGGCCAGACCGGGGCTGATCAGCAGTTCGCTGGCGCGGCTGAGGAACTCCACGTCCAGCTCGCCACAACGCACTTCGACCTGCGGGAACTGTTCACGCAAGGTGCTCAGCTCCGGCGGATTGGCACGGGTATCGACCACGGCAAAGCGCACGCCCTGGCGCGCGAGGTAGCGCACCAGGGACATGCCGCTCTTGCCGAGGCCGACAACGATGCGGAATTGGTCGGAAGCGATCAGGCTCATCTTGTCCTCAACGCAATTTCAAGGTAGCGAGGCCGATCAACACCAGAATGACGGTGATGATCCAGAAACGAACGATGACCCGTGGTTCGGGCCAACCCTTCAACTCGAAATGGTGGTGAATCGGTGCCATGCGGAACACCCGCTTGCCGGTCAGCTTGAAGCTGGCGACCTGGATGATCACCGACAGGGTTTCCATCACGAACACGCCGCCCATGATGAACAGCACGATTTCCTGACGCACGATCACGGCGATGGTGCCCAGCGCGGCGCCCAGCGCCAGCGCGCCGACGTCGCCCATGAACACCTGCGCCGGGTAGGTGTTGAACCACAGAAAGCCCAGGCCGGCGCCGATCAATGCGCCGCAGAACACGATCAGCTCGCCAGCGCCCGGCACATAGGGAATCAGCAGGTACTCGGAGAAATTAACGTTGCCCGACAGGTAGCAGAAGATGCCCAGGGCGCCGCCGACCATCACCGTGGGCAGGATCGCCAGGCCGTCGAGGCCGTCGGTGAGGTTCACCGCGTTGCTGGAGCCGACGATGACGAAATAGGTCAGCACCACGAAGCCGATGCCCAGCGGAATGCTCACGTCCTTGAGCAGCGGCACGATCAGGGTGGTTTCGATCGGCGTCTGCGCAGTCATATAAAGGAAGGTCGCCGCGCCGATGCCGAACACCGACTGCCAGAAGTACTTCCAGCGGCTCGGCAGGCCGCGCGAGTTCTTCTCGATCACCTTGCGGTAGTCGTCGACCCAACCGATGGCGCCGAACAGCAGGGTGACGATCAGCACCACCCACACGTAGCGATTGCTCAGGTCGGCCCACAGCAGGGTGCTGACGGCGATGGCCGAGAGAATCAGCGCGCCGCCCATGGTCGGCGTGCCCTTCTTGGACAGGTGCGATTGCGGGCCGTCGTTGCGCACCGCCTGGCCGATCTGGCGGATCTGCAGGGTACGAATCATCCAGGGGCCGAGGAACAGCGCTAGCGCCAGCGCCGTCAGCACGCCGAGAATCCCGCGCAGGGTAAGGTACTGAAAGACCGCGAAGCCCTTGTGGAACTGTTGCAGATACTCTGCCAGCAGCAGCAGCATTTAGTGACTCTCCCCACTGTCGCCACACAGCGCGGCGACGACGTTTTCCATCGCGGCGCTGCGTGAACCTTTAATTAGAATGGTGCTGTCGCCGGGCTCGGCGCGTACCGCGTCGATCAGCGCGGCCTGATCGGCGAAATGCCGGCCTCCGGCGCCAAAGGCCTGCACGGCGTGTTTCATCTGCGGGCCGACCGCATAGAGCACATCGGCCTTGCCGACTGCGTAGGCGCCGACGTCGCGGTGACCCTGCTCCGACCAGGCGCCCAGCTCGCCGATATCGCCCAGCACCAGTACCTTGCGACCGGAGAAACCGGCGAGGATGTCGATGGCCGCGCAGATCGAAGCGGGGTTGGCGTTATAGGTGTCGTCGATGACCCGGGCGCCGTTGCGCGCCAGTTGCGCCACGGCCCGGCCCTTGACCGGCAGCAGGCTTTCCAGGCCGTTCTTGATGGCCACCAGCGGTACCGCCAGGGCATGGGCAGCCGCAGCGGCGGCCAGTGCATTGGCCACGTTGTGCTCACCGAGCAGATTCAGCTGCACGCGAGCCTGGCCCTCGTGGCAGAACAAGGTGAATGCCGGGCAACCACGGGGATCGCGGCTCAGCTCGAGGGCATGGAAATCGGCGCGGCTGTCACGCAGGGCGAAGCTCAGTATGCGGCGACCGGCGGCACGCTCGACCCAGCGCTCGAAGGCCAGGTCGTCACGGTTGAGCACGGCAATGCCGGCCTCGCCCAGGCCTTCGAGGATCTCGCCCTTGGCCAGCACGATGTTCTCGGGGCCACCGAACTCACCCACATGGGCATTGCCGGCATTGGTAATGATGGCCACCTGCGGTTTGGTCAGGCCGACGGTGTAGGCGATCTCGCCGATACCCGAGGCGCCCAGTTCGATGACCGCGCCGGTATGCTCCGGGCCCAGCTCCAGCAGGGTCAGCGGTACGCCCAGCTGGTTGTTCAGGTTGCCGCGGGTCGCCAGCACCGCGCCGCCGTCCTGGGCACAGGCCGCGCGCAGGATGGCGGCGAGCATTTCCTTGACGGTGGTCTTGCCGCTGGAGCCGGTCACGGCGGCCAGCAGGCCACCGTAGGCCTGGCGATTGAGTGCGCCCAACTGGCCGAGGGCCAGGGTGGTATCGGCCACCACCAGCTGCGGCAGGTCGACGTCCGCGACCTCGCGCGCCACCAGCGCCGCGACGGCACCCTTGGCGGCGACCTGGGCCAGGTAGTCGTGCCCATCGAAACGCGGGCCGCTCAGGGCGACGAACAGTTGGCCCGGCACGATGCTGCGGCTGTCGGTGCTGACGGCCGCAAAGGCGCAGTCGTCGCCTACCAGGCGGGCGCTCAGGGCGCCGGCCACTTCGCTCAACCGTAACGCCTTAAGCATGTGCCGCCTCCCATGCGGCCAGTGCACGACCGGCCTCCTGCAGATCGGAAAACGGCTGACGCACGCCGTCAATTTCCTGGTAATCCTCATGGCCCTTGCCGGCCAGTACGACCACGTCGCCCACCTGGGCTTCGCCAATCAGCTGGGCGATCGCGGTGCCGCGGCCGTGCAGGAAGCGCACCTGCCCGGCGTTGCCGAAACCCGCACGAATGTCGTCGAAGATCTGCGCGGGCGACTCGCTGCGTGGGTTGTCGTCGGTGACCAGGGCGGCGTCGGCGAGGCGCTCGACCACTTCGGCCATCAGCGGACGCTTGCCGCGATCACGGTCGCCCCCGCAGCCGAACAGGCACAGCAGGCGCCCCGTGACGTGGGGGCGCAGTGCACCCAGCACCTGCTCCAGCGCGTCCGGGGTGTGGGCGTAGTCGACCACCACCAGCGGGGCCTGCTGGCCGCCCAGGCGCTGCATGCGGCCGATCGGCCCCTGCAGACGCGGCAGCACCTTGAGAATTTCGTCCAGCGGGTAATCCATGGCCACCAGCGCACCCACCACGGCCAGCAGGTTGCTGAGGTTGAAGCGCCCCAGCAGCGCGCTGCGCAGGCTGCCCTCGCCACGTGGGGTGACCAGCGTGGCGCGCACGCCCTGGTCATCGAAATGGATATCGCGGCAGAACAGATAGGCGCTCGAATCCTGCAGGCTGTAGCCGATCAGCCGCGACTCGCGCTCCTGGGCAGCCAGTTCGCGGCCCATGGCGTCGTCCAGGTTGATCACCCGGCCACGCAGGCTCGGCCAGGCGAACAGTGCAGCCTTGGCTGCCTGATAGGCCTCCATCGAACCGTGGTAATCGAGGTGATCGCGCGACAGGTTGGTGAACACCGCCACGTCGAAATCCAGCGCGGCAACCCGGCCCTGGTGCAGGCCATGGGAGGACACCTCCATGGCGATCGCCCGTGCGCCGTTCTTCTTCAGCCCGGCCAGGGTCGCCTGCACGCCGATCGGATCCGGCGTGGTGTGCAGACCCTGGGCCAGCGCACCGTAGAAGCCGTTGCCAAGGGTACCGACGATGCCGCACGGCTCGCCGAGCAGGTCCAGGGCCTGGGCCAGCAGCTGGCTGACGCTGGTCTTGCCGTTGGTGCCGGTGATGCCAACCATGTGCAGGCCACGACTCGGCTCGCCGTAAAAGCGCCCGGCGATGGCCGAGAGCTGCCCTGCCAGCCCCTTGATGGCGACCAGTTCGGCGCTTTCGGCGCTCATCGGCAGCGAGCCGTCGACTTCATAGGCAACCGCGGCGGCGCCACGGGAAATCGCATCGGCGATATGCACGCGGCCGTCCTGGCGAGTGCCGGGCACGGCAAGGAACAGGTCACCGGGACGCACCTGGCGGCTGTCGAGAGTCAGTTCACGGATCAGCACGCCGCTGCTCGCCTGGGGCAACAACTGGTTCAATGGCATGGGCATCAGCCGCGCCCTCCATCGTCAGTCGTCGCAACTGGCGCATCGACTTGCGCCGCGGTGGTCTCGGGCAGGTTGTCCGGGGTGATGTTCATCAGGCGCAGGCCGCCGGCCATCACACGGCTGAACACGGGAGCCGATACCAGGCCGCCGTAGTAGCCGCTCTTGCTCGGCTCGTCGATGACCACGGCCACCGCGATACGCGGGTTGCTGGCCGGCGCGAAACCGGCGAACAGCGAGCGATAGGCATTGGCCTGGTAGCCCTTGGTACCGGAAGCGGTCTTGCGCGCCGTGCCGCTCTTGCCGGCCACGTGGTAACCCGGCACCTGGGCGCGGAACACGCCACCCGGCGCCTCGGTCACCTGCTGCAGCATGCCCTGCAGGGTATGGGCGACGTCTTCGGGAATCACCTGCACGCTGTCGCGCACGCGGTCGGTACGGGTCAGCGACATCGGCACGCTGCGCCCGTTGTTGCCGAGCACCGCATAGGCATGGGCCAGCTGCACGGCGGTTACCGACAGGCCATAGCCGTAGGAAAGGGTGGCGGTTTCCGCCTTGCGCCACTCACGGTGGTTGGGCAGGTTGCCGACGCGCTCACCGGGAAAACTCAGGCCGGTGTCCTGGCCCAGACCGACCTGCTGCATCACGTCATAGATAGCCGCACCGCCGATATCGAAGGCGACCTTGCTCATGCCCACGTTACTGGACTTGATCAGAATGCCGGTCAGGTCGAGCACGCCATCCGGCGCGCGGGACACGTCCTTGATGGTGTAGCGGCCGATCTGCAGCGTACCGCCCTGCACGTCGACCTTGTCGGTGGGTTTCCAGCGCCCGGTTTCCAGGGCGGCACTCATGGAGAACGGCTTCATGGTCGACCCCGGCTCGAACACGTCGATCATGGCGCGGTTGCGCATGGCCGCCGGCTGCAGGTTGCGACGGTTGTTCGGGTTGTAGGTCGGCTGATTGACCATGGCGAGGATCTCGCCGGTCTTCACGTCGAGCATCACCAGGCTGCCGGCCTTGGCACCGAACTCGACCAGGGCGTTGCGCAGCTCACGGTGCGCCAGGTACTGCAGGCGCAGGTCGATGGACAGCGCCAGCGCCTTGCCGGCCTTGGCGTTCTGGGTGACCTGCACATCACGGATCAGACGACCGCGACGATCCTTGAGCACCTGACGCTTGCCAGGAACGCCGGCCAGCCAGTCCTCGAACGCCAGCTCGACGCCCTCGCGACCACGGTCGTCGATGTCGGTGAAGCCGACCATATGGGCGGTCACTTCGCCAGCCGGATAGAAACGACGAAACTCCTCGATGGAGTACACTCCCGGCACCTTGAGATCGAGCACCCGCTGCCCCTGCTCGGGGGTCAGGCCGCGCACCAGGTACATGAACTCGCGCTCGGCATTGGCCTGCAGGCGCTGGGCGAAGGCATTGGGCTCCTGGCCGAGGGCAGCCGCCAGCACCGGCCATTGCGCCTTGCCGGCCTGCAGCTCCTTGCCGTTGGCCCACAGGGTGGTGACCGGCGTACTGACGGCCAGCGGCTCGCCGTTACGATCGGTGATCAACCCGCGGTGCGCCGGGATCGGGATATGCCGCACGCTGCGCGCGTCGCCATGGGCCTTGAGGAAGTCATGGTCGAACACATGCAACTCGAAGATACGCGCCGCGATGGCCGCCACCATCAGCGCCAGCAGTAGCATGACCAGGCGGAAGCGCCATGGGTACAGAGCCCCCTCGAGCTTCATCATGGCGCCACCATGCGCACTTCGGCGGCGTCAGGGATGCGCATCTTCAGCTGTTCGCTGGCCAGGGTCTCGATCCGATTGTGGGCCGTCCAGGTGCTCTGCTCGAGAATCAACCGCCCCCACTCGGCCTGCGCCTTGTCACGCACGCTGAGCTCGCCGTACAGGCTGTTGAGCAGCTGGCGATTCCAGTGCGCGCTATAGGACACCGCCAGCGCGGAACCGAGCACGGCGACGAACAGCACCAGCATCAGCAGGCTGCCCTTGGGGAAACGCTTGATGCTCAAGCCGCTCATCGCAGTTTCTCCGCGACGCGCATGACCGCGCTGCGCGAGCGTGGGTTGGCCTTGAGCTCGGCCTCGGAGGCGAACTGCGGCTTGCCGATCAGTTTCAGGCGCGGCTCGAAGGCCTTTGGAATGATGGGCAGGTCACGGGGCAGCTTGTCCATCTCGCCCTTGGCGTGCTTGCGCATGAACTGCTTGACGATGCGGTCTTCCAGGGAATGGAAGCTGATCACCACCAGACGACCGCCTACTTCGAGGTTTTCCAGCGCGGCGTCGAGGCCGCGCTGCAGGTCGCCCAGCTCATTGTTGACGTGAATGCGCAGGCCCTGGAACGCGCGGGTCGCCGGGTTCTTGCCTTTCTCCCAGGCGGGATTGGCCACGGTCAGCACCTGCGCCAGGTCGGCGGTGCGCTCGAACGGCTGCTCCTGGCGGCGGGCCACCACGGCGCGCGCCATGCGCTTGGCGAAACGCTCTTCACCGTATTCCTTGAATACCCGGGCGATCTCGTCTTCATCGGCGCTGGCAATGAACTGCGCAGCGCTGACGCCCCGCGAGGGATCCATGCGCATGTCCAGCGGGCCGTCATGGAGAAAGCTGAAGCCGCGCTCGGCGTCATCGAGCTGCGGCGAGGACACGCCCAGATCCAGCAGAATGCCGCTGACCTGACCGGCAAGGCCGCGGACAGCGAGCTCATCACCAAGTTCCGCAAAGCTGCGCTGCACAACGACAAAGCGGCCGTCTTCGGCCGCCAGCGTATTTCCTGTCGCGATTGCGAGAGGGTCCTTGTCGAACCCCAGCAAGCGACCGCCTGGACCGATCCTCTCCAGGATCAGCCGGCTATGTCCTCCCCGCCCGAACGTGCCGTCCACATAGCAGCCGTCGGCGCGCAGCGAGAGCGCCGCAACGGCTTCCTCGAGCAACACGGTGATATGGCGGAAGGTAGCGGTCATGTTCACAGAATCAGGTCACGAAGGTCATCGGAAAGAGCACCCGGTTGTTTGATGGCGGCCAGATCGGCATCGGCCACGGCATTCCAGGAATCCTCGTCCCACAGTTGAAATTTATTGAGCTGCCCCACCAACATCGCGCGCTTGTCCAGCTTGGCGTACTCGCGCAGACGCGGTGGAACCAGGAAACGACCACTGCCATCCAGCTCGAGATCGACGGCATTACCAATCAGCAGACGTTGCAGGCGGCGGTTCTCTTCACGGAAGGAGGCCAGCTCGCGCAGCTTGTTCTCGATGATTTCCCACTCCGGCAAGGGGTAGACACAAAGGCAGGGATCGATGGCATCGATGGTGACGATGAGCTGGCCAGCCGAACGCGAAACGAGCTCGTCCCGATACCGACTTGGCATCGCGAGCCGCCCCTTGGCGTCAAGACTTATGGCGTTAGCTCCGCGAAACACGATCGCGTTTCCCCTTTATTCAGCCATCCGCATCCAAAAAAACCCACTTCATGCCACTTTTTACCACCGGAGCACACTATAGGAACGCGCATACCCCACCGTCAAGGCGGGTCAGAACGGAAAATTCCTTATAGAACGGAGATTTAGCGAATAAATGAGATGTGGGACGAGCGCCCAAAGCGGGAAAGATGGCTAAAAAACAACCACATACAGGAACCTACCCAACGAACTTAAAGTAGTTTGTTAAGAGTAAGATTTTTTCGGTATTAGAAATGCGGGGATGAAGCGAAAGCAGAAGGAGGTGGAGAGTCGATCTATAAGCCGGGTTCTGTCGAGGACAGCCATTCCTCTACGACGTACATCACTGCACGTCTTTAGCAACCTACCCGGTTCCAGCGCGGGCCACGCCAATGGAACCCTATTTGGTCTTGCTCCGAGTGGGGTTTGCCTAGCCACGGACTGTTACCAGCCGTGCGGTGCGCTCTTACCGCACCTTTTCACCCTTACCGGCGCCGAAGCGCTTAGGCGGTTGTTTTCTGTGGCACTTTCCGTAGGCTCGCGCCTCCCAGGCGTTACCTGGCACTCTGCCCTATGGAGCCCGGACTTTCCTCCCCCTTCCAGATGGAAGGCAGCGACTGTCCGATCGACTCTCCGCTGACAAGGGTAACAAAGAGGCAGGCGGCAAGCTACAAGCTTCAAGCCAGAACAAAAGCGCCAAAGTGTCTGTGGACGCGAATTCATTCGCGATCATCTGAACCCCGGCGGCGCCCCTTGGATAAATTCGCCCCGCCGATCGTGCGCCCACCTCCGTTTTTTCTTGTGGCTAGCAGCTTATGGCGTCCACTCACCTCTGGCGCTCCAGGGCAGCCTGATAGAGCAGGTTCTTGCGCACCCCGGTGATCTGCGCCGCCAGTGCTGCCGCACGCTTGAGGGGCATTTCGGCAAGCAGCAGATCGAGCACGCGCAGCGCCTCGACACTCACCGCCGCTTCATCGTCGGGCGCCTGCCAACCCGCCACCAGCACCACGCATTCGCCGCGCTGCTGATTGGCATCGCCCGCCACCCACTCGCACAACTGCTCGAGCGGCATACCCTGCAGGGTTTCGAAGGTCTTGGTCAGCTCCCGGGCCAGCAGCGCCTGGCGCTCGCCACCGAATACCTCGCGCATGTCCTGCAGGCACTCGAGGATACGATGGGGCGCTTCATAGAAGATCAGCGTGCGCGGCTCCTCGCGAACCCGCTCGAGACGCGCCCGCCGCCCCACGGACTTGGCCGGCAGAAAGCCTTCGAAGACGAAGCGATCGGACGGCAGGCCGGCAGCCGACAGGGCGGCAATCAACGCACAGGCGCCGGGCACCGGCACCACGCGAATCCCGGCGGCTCGCGCCTGGCGCACCAGGTGGTAGCCGGGATCGGAGATCAGCGGCGTGCCCGCATCGGAAATCAGCGCTACATCGTCACCCGCCAGCAAGCGCTCGATGAAGCGATTGCCCTCGTCACGCTCGTTGTGCTCGTGGCAGGCTGCCAGCGGCGTACCGATGCCGAAGTGCTGCATCAGCCGCGCCGAGTGCCGGGTGTCTTCGGCAGCGATCAGCGCCACATCACCAAGCACCTTCAATGCCCGGGCACTGAGGTCGTCGAGATTGCCAATGGGCGTCGCCACCACGAACAGGGTGCCCGTGGCGGATCGGGGTGCGTCATTAGCGATCACGGCAATGCCTCTTCTAATAGCTGGAAAGCCGCCATTGTAACGCGAGCGAACCGCCAAGGCGGAAACCCGTCGCCGGCACGGGAGCAGCTGCGACCTCTGCGTACCGGTTAACACCTTCATCGTCGCGCCAAGGCGGTGCCTTGGGTACAATCCCGTGCTCATTTGCTCAAGAACCGGAATCGCTTACATGATTGCCTGCCTGCGTCCGCTCTCTGCACTCTGCCTAGCCGGCCTGCTCGTTGCCTGCAGCAGCTCGCCTTCCTCGAACCTCGGCGAACTGCCCCGCACGCCCCAGGCCAGCGTGGAGCAGATGCTCCAGCAAGCCGGCACCAGCCAGAGCGAAGACGCCCAGTTGCTGCGCCTCTCGGCCGCCGACCTGGCCGCCAAGCAGGGCAACGCGCAACGCGCCGAGAGCATTCTCGGGCAGGTCGACCTGCAACTGCTCAAGCCGGCGCAGCAGATCTACGCCAGCACCCTCAAGGCCGAACTGGCCCTGGCGCGTAACGATGCCAAGGCCGCCCTCGGCGCCCTGGCCCACCCCAGCCTCGACCGCCTCGGCGAACTGCCGGTCGAGCAACAGACGCGCACCCAGCTGGCCCGCGCCAACGCCCTGGAGAAGGACGGCCAGGTGCTCGCCGCCGCCCGCGAGCGCGTGTTTATAGCCCCGCTGCTGAGTGGCGACGAGGCGCAGCGCAATCAGGACCACATCTGGAGCCTGGTCAGCAACCTGCCGGCCGAGCCGGCCCCGACCGCCGACGACGCCGACCTGGCTGGCTGGCTGTCCCTGGCCCGGGTGGCGAAAACCGTCGGCACGCTCAAGCAGCAGCAGGACGCCATCGACAACTGGCTGGCCCAGCACCCCAACCATCCGGCGGCCAAGCAATTGCCCAAGGCCCTTGCCGACCTGCGCGCGCTGTCCAGCAAGCCGCTGGAGAAGATCGCCCTGCTGCTGCCCCAGGAAGGCCAGCTGGCCTCGGTATCGCGCGCCCTGCGCGATGGCTTCCTGGCGGCCCATTACCAGGCCCAGCAGGCCGGCGAGAAACCACCGCAGATCCAGCTGTACGACAGCGCCCGCCTGACTTCCCTGGACGACTTCTATCGCCAGGCCCAGGCCGATGGCGTGGAGCTGGTGATCGGCCCACTGGAAAAGAACCTGGTCACCCAGCTGGGTAACCGCGACCAGCTGCCGATCACCACTCTGGCCCTGAACTATGCCGAGCCGGGCGCCAAGAACCCGGCCCAGCTGTTCCAGTTCGGCCTGGCCGCCGAGGACGAGGCCCGCGAAGTCGCTCGCCGCGCCTGGGCCGATGGCATGCGCAACGCCGTCGCCCTGGTACCCAAGGGCGACTGGGGCAATCGCGTACTGGACGCCTTCCGTCAGAGCTGGCAAGCCGCCGGCGGCACCTTCCTCGGTGCCGAGCAGATCGACCAGCCGGTGGACATGGCCAGCCAGGTCGCCCGCCTGCTGCAGGTCAACGGCACCTCGCGCCGCCAGGACGTGGACTTCATCTTCCTCGCCGCCACGCCGCAACAGGCTCAGCAGATCAAGCCGACCCTGGCCTACCAGTACGCCGGCGACGTTCCGGTGTACGCCACCTCGCACCTGTTCAGCGGCAGCATGAGCGCGGCCCAGTACCGCGACCTGGACGGTATCCGCTTCTGCGAAACGCCGTGGTTGCTGGATGCCAACGACCCACTGCGCCAACAGGTCAACAGCCAGTGGCCACAGGCCGGCGGCAGCCTGGGCCGCCTGTACGCCATGGGCGTGGATGCCTTCCGCCTGGCGCCGCGCCTCGACCAGCTCAAGACCCTGCCCGACAGCCGCGTCGAAGGCCTGTCCGGCAACCTGAGCCTGAACGCCGCGCAGCGCGTCGAGCGCCGGCTGCCCTGGGCGCAGTTCAGCAATGGCCAGGTCCAGCGCCTGCCCGAAAGCAACATTGAGTGACGATCCGCGCCATGTCAGCGGGCGAGCGGCCGAAGCCCTCGCCTGCGAGCATCTGCAGAGCCATGGCCTGCGCCTGATCTGCCAGAACTGGCGCGGTCAGCGTGGCGAACTCGATCTGGTCATGCTCGATGGCGATACAGTAGTATTCGCCGAAGTGCGCTACCGCAAGCACAGTGCCTGGGGTGGTGCGGTCGAGAGCGTCGACAGGCGCAAGCGTGACAAGCTGATCGCCACGGCCATGCAATTTCTGCAACAGGAGAAGCGCTGGGCCAAACATCCCTGCCGTTTCGATGTCATAGCCGTAGGCCATGGCAGACCCGCATCACTGGAATGGATCAGAAACGCTTTCGACAGTTGAAGCCCAGGCTCGCTGCGATACGCTGGTCCACCGCCGTTTCCAACGACAGCGCCGCGCGCCCCACGGGCCGAGGCCTCGTTATAGTCAAGGTCAAAGCTCTACATGGATATGCAAGCCCGTATTCGCCAGCTGTTTCAAGGCAGCATCGAAACCAAGCACCACGCCATGGAGGTTCTGCCTCCGTTCATCGAGCACGCCAGCCAGGTGATGGTCCAGGCCCTGCTCAGCGAAGGCAAGATCCTCTCCTGCGGCAACGGTGGCTCGGCAGGTGACGCGCAGCACTTCTCCTCGGAGCTGCTCAACCGCTTCGAGCGCGAGCGCCCCAGCCTGCCGGCGATCGCCCTGACCACCGACAGCTCGACGATCACCTCGATCGCCAACGACTACAGCTACAACGAAGTCTTTTCCAAGCAGATTCGCGCCCTGGGCCAACCGGGCGACGTGCTGCTGGCCATTTCCACCAGCGGCAACTCCGCCAACGTGATCCAGGCTATCCAGGCTGCCCACGACCGGGAAATGACCGTGGTCGCCCTGACCGGTCGCGACGGCGGAGGCATGGCCTCGCTGCTGTTGCCCGAAGACGTCGAGATTCGCGTGCCGTCAAAGGTCACGGCGCGCATCCAGGAAGTCCATCTACTGGCCATCCACTGCTTGTGTGACCTTATCGACAGTCAACTGTTTGGGAGTGAAGAATGACCCGTTCACCACTGATCTTCGCCGTCCTGGCATTGAGCCTGATCCTGGGCGGCTGCGGCAGCCGCAGCATCGGCAACAAGATCGACGACCAGTTCGTCGGCCCGGATGTCGCCAATGCCATCACCCGCGCCCACGCCGACCTCGCCAGCCCCACCTCGCGCATCGTGGTGACCAGCTACAACGGCGTGATCCTGATCGCCGGACAGACGCCCCGCGCTGACCTGAAAGCCACCGCCGAACAGGCTGCCCGTCGCGTTCAGGGCGTGCGCAAGGTGCATAACGAGTTGCAGGTGCAGCAGCCCACCTCGCTACTGGCACGCAGCAACGATTCGCTGCTGACCACCAAGATCAAGACCCAGATGCTCGCCGACAGCGGCGTGCCGGGCAGCCGCATCAAGGTGATCACCGAGAACGGTATCGTCTACCTGCTCGGCGTGGTCAGCCGCCAGGAAGCCAATGCGGCGAGCAATGTGGTGCAGAGCACCTCGGGCGTGCAGAAGATCGTCAAGCTGTTCCAGTACACCGACTGATCACGGTTTGGCTCGACGAAGAAACGCCAGCCAGGCAGCGCCTGACTGGCGTTTTTTTTGCTACGCAGCGAACGGCCGCTTGCCTTACCCCAACACGACCTCTCGCCCGCACCATTCCTGCGGCTGCCCGGTAATGACCAGCAGACGGTTGCCCGCACCGCCCGCCTGGGCCACGCAATGCCCCTGCTCATCCCAGAAGGCACTGCGCCCTGCTGCTGCCCAGCCTCCCGTGGGGCCGCCGTGATTGGCCATCAGCACCGCCATGCCATGGCGCTGCGCATGGCCCAGCAGCAAGGCACTGTCATGGCCATAACCAGCTTCGCCGATCAGCACACTGGCGGCGTACACCCGAGCGCCACCCGCCGCAGCCCGCGCCGGGTGCTCGGCGTGACTGAAATCGGCGCACACCGACAGGGCCACCAGCTGATCTCCGATAGGCAGCAATTCGCCTCCCTGGCCCGGGGAGAAGAAGCGCTCCTCACCGCCATGCAGGTACTGTTTGGTGTAGAAGGCCAGCGCGCCATCGGCCTGCAGGATGCAGGCGGCGATTTGCGGCTTGTCGCGGCCCGGCACGCGTAGCGGCACACCGACCACCGTGGTCATCCCCGCCTCCCTGGCGAGACGCCGCAAGGGGTCGAACAGGGCACTCTCGGGCGTCTGCGCCAGATCAAGGGCCAGGGTGGGCTCATAGCCGGTCAGCGACAGCTCGGGAAAGACCAGCAGCGTGGCACCCGACTCGGCGGCGTGCTGCATGAAAACCCTATGGGTGGCCAGGTTGGCCTCGAGGTCACCAGCGCGAACCGCACACTGGGCGGCGACCAGAACGGATGCCATGGGTTTCTCCGGCAAAAGCGTCACCTTAACCCGGCCGCCGGGTGAGGCACCAGAACGCCGAGCGCGGTTGGCCATGCCGAATGGCAGGCAATAAAAAAGCCAGTCAGGTCACCCTGACTGGCTTTCGTGTAGCCGCGGCGGCTTCAGCCCGGATCAGACACCCGAAGCCTTGGCAGCGGCGACGTCCTTGATGGACAGCTTGATACGGCCGCGGTTGTCCACGTCCAGCACCAGTACTTCCACTTCCTGGCCTTCCTTGAGGATGTCGGTGACCTTCTCCACGCGTGCATCGCTGAGCATGGAGATGTGTACCAGACCATCCTTGCCCGGCAGGATGTTGACGAAGGCGCCGAAGTCGACGATGCGCTCGACCTTGCCGACGTAGATCTTGCCGATCTCGGCCTCGGCGGTGATCGCCAGTACGCGCTGCTTGGCGGCGTCGGCGGCTTCCTTGGTTTCGCCGAAGATCTTGATCGAGCCGTCGTCTTCGATGTCGATCGAGGCCTTGGTTTCTTCGCAGATGGCGCGGATGGTGGCGCCGCCCTTGCCGATGACGTCACGGATCTTGTCCTGGTCGATCTTCATCGCCAGCATGGTCGGAGCGTTGGCCGACAGCTCGCTGCGCGACTGGGCGATCACCTGGTTCATCTGGCCGAGAATGTTCAGACGCGCTTCCAGGGCCTGGTTCAGGGCGATTTCCATGATCTCTTCGGTGATGCCCTGGATCTTGATGTCCATCTGCAGCGCGGTGACGCCATTGGCGGTACCGGCTACCTTGAAGTCCATATCGCCCAGGTGGTCTTCGTCACCGAGGATGTCGGTCAGCACGGCGAACTTCTCGCCTTCCTTGACCAGACCCATGGCGATACCGGCAACCGGCGCCTTCATCGGCACGCCGGCGTCCATCAGGGCCAGGGAAGCACCGCAAACGGAAGCCATGGAGGACGAACCGTTGGACTCGGTGATCTCCGAGACGATGCGGATGGTGTACGGGAACTCGTCGGCGCTCGGCAGCATGGCGGCAACGCCACGACGGGCCAGGCGGCCGTGGCCGATTTCACGACGACCGGTGGCGCCCATGCGACCACACTCGCCCACCGAGTACGGCGGGAAGTTGTAGTGCAGCATGAAGGGGTCTTTCTTCTCGCCTTCGAGGGTGTCGAGCAGCTGCGCATCGCGGGCGGTACCGAGGGTGGCCACGACCAGCGCCTGGGTTTCGCCACGGGTGAACAGGGCCGAGCCGTGGGTCTTGTCCAGCACACCGACTTCGATGTTCAGGCCACGTACGGTACGGGTATCACGACCATCGATACGCGGCTTGCCGTTGACGATGTTCTCGCGCACGGTGCGGTATTCGATTTCGCCGAAGGCGTCTTTGACCTCACCGGCGCTCGGCTGACCTTCCTCACCAGAGAACCTGGCAACCACCTGGTCGCGCAGCTCGCCCAGGCGCGCGTAGCGGTCCTGCTTGATGATGATGGTGTAGGCGTCGGAAATCGCGGCACCGAACTCGGCGCGGATGGCGTCCAGCAGGCTGGTGTTGGCGGCAGCGGCCTGCCAGTCCCAACGCGGCTTGCCGGCTTCGGCGGCCAGTTCGGTAACGGCCTGGATGACGGCCTGGAATTCGTCATGGGCGAACAGCACGGCGCCCAGCATCTGGTCTTCGGTCAGTTCCTTGGCTTCGGATTCGACCATCAGTACGGCGTCTTTGGTACCGGCCACGACCATGTCCAGGCTCGACGCCTTGAGCTGCTCGTAGTTCGGGTTCAGCAGGTAGCCGGTCTCGGGGTGGTAGGCAACGCGCGCAGCGCCGATGGGGCCGTCGAACGGGATGCCGGAGATGGCCAGGGCAGCGGAGGTACCGATCATCGCGGCGATGTCCGGATCGGTCTTCTTGCTGGTGGAGACCACGGTGCAGATAACCTGCACTTCGTTCTGGAAGCCTTCCGGGAACAGCGGGCGGATCGGACGGTCGATCAGGCGCGAGGTCAGGGTTTCCTTCTCGCTCGGGCGCGCTTCACGCTTGAAGAAGCCGCCAGGAATCTTGCCGGCTGCGTAGGTCTTTTCCTGGTAGTGCACGGACAGCGGGAAGAAGCCCTTGCTCGGGTCGGCGGACTTGGCGCCCACCACGGTGACCAGCACGGTGACGTCGTTGTCGACGGTGACCAGCACGGCGCCGGAAGCCTGACGGGCAATACGGCCAGTCTCGAGGGTGACGGTCGACTGACCGAATTGAAATTTCTTGATTACCGGGTTCACGGTGTTTTCCTTCTCTCTGTTGCCTTTGGGGGAAACGGTTCTTGCGAATTGGTGGGCAATCGCTGCGGGAGTCGGCCCGGCGCTGTCCAGAGGTGAAGCATCAAAGGGCTTCGGTGCTGCAAAAAACGGGTAGAGCGTAGGGTGTGTTCACGTTTCAGCACAAGCCGCGTTGCTGCGCAAAATCTCGCCAAGCGAGGCGGAGGGCGCCGGGAATGGTATTCCCTTGCCAAGCCCGCCAACGACGCATGGCGAGATTTTTCCGCGCAACCCTCAGGGCCGGGCCAGTTTTGCCGCGATGCTGCGTTTCTCGTCGGCTCATTTGGCCAGCCAAACTTCGCGACTCATGCCTTACCTCGCGGCAAAACTGGCTCCGGCGCGGCAGTGCTGAAACGTGAATACACCCTAAAAGCAAAAGCTGGAAGCGGGGCGAGCCCACTTCCAGCTTTTGCAGTCAACGACGACTAAGCATTGCTTAGCGACGCAGACCCAGGCGACCGATCAGGGCGCTGTAACGGCTGGTGTCCTTACCCTTCAGGTAGTCCAGCAGCTTGCGGCGCTGGTTGACCATGCGGATCAGGCCACGACGCGAGTGGTGGTCTTTGCCGTTGGCCTTGAAGTGGCCTTGCAGCTTGTTGATGTTGGCGGACAGCAGAGCAACCTGGACTTCCGGGCTACCGGTATCGCCTTCGGCTTGCTTGTAGTCGTTAACGATCTGGGCTTTTTCTTCAACGCTGAGTGCCATGTGGGCATCCTCTCATCTGGAGACAGTCGCAAGGACAGTCTCAATAGGCCGGGAATCGCTTCCCGTGTTTTAAAAGGAGGTATGACCGTGCCTATTGACAGCCACCCTCGTTACGAGCCGCCGAAACGGCTCGCCACGGTCACGCGGACCGAATCAGACGACGCGGCGCAATGCGCCCGTCTTCGCTCACTTCACCGATACCGATGAAGCGAGCATTGTGATCTTGCACCCGGACCATGCCGAACTTCGGCGCGTCCGCGGCGCGAACCGGCTGCCCTTGCAGCCAGTAGAACGCACTGTGCTCGGTGAAGCTCAGCAGCGGCCAATGTTTCAGCCCGCTGTCCACGGGAAGCAGGAAGCGATCGATCGCCTCGTTGCCACCCTCTTCGTGGGCCTGCAGCAATTCATCCAGGCTGACACTCTGCGCCAGGTCGAACGGGCCGGCCTTGGTACGGCGCAGCTCGGCGACATGGGCGCCGCAGCCCAGCAGGTGACCGATATCCTCGACCAGCGTGCGGATATAGGTGCCTTTGCTGCAGTCCACCGCCAGGCTCGCCCGGTCGGCAGCGCAGGACAGCAACTCCAGGCGCGCAATAGTAACAGAACGCGCCTCGCGCTCCACTACTTCTCCGGCACGGGCAAGCTTGTACAACGGCTGGCCGTCGCGCTTGAGCGCCGAATACATCGGCGGCACCTGGCTGATGTCACCGCGAAAACGCGGCAGCAGCGCCTCGATGTCCGCAGCGTCGACATCCACCTCGCGGCGCTCGATCACCTCACCCTCGGCATCGGCCGTGGTGGTGGTGACGCCCAGCTGCATGACCGTCTCGTAGCCCTTGTCGGCATCGAGCAGGTACTGGGAGAACTTGGTCGCCTCGCCGAAGCACAGCGGCAGCACGCCGGTGGCCAGCGGATCGAGGCTGCCGGTGTGCCCGGCCTTCTCGGCATTGAGCAGCCAGCGCACCTTCTGCAAGGCCGCGTTGGAGCTGAAGCCCTTGGGCTTGTCGAGCAGGATGATGCCGTCGACCTTGCGACGAATACGCTTTACCTGGGCCACGTGCTTACTCCTTGGCCTCGGTGTCGCTGTCGACGTGTTTGCTGTCCTCGGTAACCGCACGCTCGATCAGCGCCGACAACTGGGCACCGCGCACGATGCTTTCGTCGTAATGGAAACGCAGGTGCGGCACGCTGCGCAGCTTCATCGCCTTGCCCAGCTGCATGCGCAGGAAGCCACTGGCGTCGTTGAGCACCTTGAGGCTCTGCGCGATGGGGTCGGAGCCCTCCTGCGGCTCGGCGCCCATGACGGTGACGAACACCTTGGCATGGCTGGCGTCACGGCTGACATCGACCGCGGTAACGGTGACCAGGCCACCCAGGCGCGGGTCTTTGACTTCGGTACGAATCAGCTGCGCCAATTCGCGTTGAATCTGGTCGCCGATACGCTGGGCACGGCTATAGTCTTTTGCCATCGTTGCTACCTTCCACTCGTCTCGCTGCCTGCAAAAGCAGCGGACTCAAAAGCGGCAAACGCCCGGCCGCGCAGATGCGGGGCCGGGCGTTGCGTGTCGCGACTCGCGATTACAGGCTGCGAGCCACCTGGACTTTCTCGAACACTTCGATCTTGTCGCCGACCTTGACGTCGTTGTAGCTCTTCACGGCGATACCGCACTCCATGCCATTACGCACTTCGGCCATGTCGTCCTTGAAGCGACGCAGGGACTCCAGCTCGCCTTCGAAGATCACCACGTCGTCACGCAGTACGCGGATCGGACGGTTACGGTAGACCGTACCCTCGACCACCATACAACCGGCGACCGCACCGAACTTCGGCGAACGGAACACGTCGCGCACTTCGGCGATGCCGAGGATGTTCTCGCGAACGTCGCTGCCGAGCATACCGGTGAGCGCCTTCTTGACGTCCTCGATGATGTCGTAGATGACGTTGTAGTAGCGCATGTCCAGGCCTTCGGCCTCGACGATCTTGCGCGCACCGGCGTCAGCACGGACGTTGAAGCCGAACAGCACGGCATTGGACGCCAGGGCCAGGTTGGCATCGGACTCGGTGATACCACCGACGCCGCCACCGACCACGCGTACCTGCACTTCGTCGTTGCCCAGGGTGCTGAGCGAGCCCTGCAGTGCCTCGAGAGAACCACGCACATCGGACTTGAGCACGATGTTGAGGGTCTTCTTCTCTTCCTGGCCCATGCTCTCGAAGATGTTTTCCAGCTTGCCGGCGTGGGCACGTGCCAGTTTCACTTCGCGGAACTTGCCCTGACGGAACAGCGCAACCTCGCGGGCCTTCTTCTCGTCGGCCACGACGGTCATGTCGTCGCCGGCTTCCGGCGTGCCGTCCAGGCCGAGAATCTCGACCGGGATGGACGGGCCGGCTTCCTTAACAGGCTTGCCGTTCTCGTCCAGCATGGCGCGGATGCGGCCGTAGTTGGAGCCGACCAGCACCATGTCGCCCTGACGCAGCGTACCGTCCTGAACCAGCACGGTGGCCACTGGGCCGCGGCCCTTGTCCAGGCGCGATTCGACGACCACACCACGACCAGGCGCCGACGGCATGGCCTTGAGCTCGAGGACTTCGGCCTGCAGCAGAACCGCTTCGAGCAGTTCGTCCACGCCGGTACCCATCTTGGCCGACACATGCACGTACGGTGCGTCGCCGCCCCACTCTTCCGGAATCACGTCGAGCGCGGCCAGGCCGTTCTTGATGTTGTCCGGGTTGGCATCGGGCTTGTCGATCTTGTTCACCGCGACCACGATCGGTACGCCGGCCGCTTTGGCGTGCTGCACCGCTTCCTGGGTCTGCGGCATTACGCCGTCATCGGCCGCCACCACGAGAATGACGATGTCGGTGGCCTTGGCACCACGGGCACGCATGGCGGTGAACGCCGCGTGACCCGGGGTGTCGAGGAAGGTCACCATGCCGCGCTCGGTTTCCACGTGGTAGGCCCCGATGTGCTGGGTGATACCACCGGCTTCGCCGGACGCCACCTTGGCACGACGGATGTAGTCGAGCAGCGAGGTCTTGCCATGGTCGACGTGGCCCATGACGGTCACCACCGGCGCACGGGAGATCGCCTCGCCTTCGAACTTCAGGGACTCGGCCAACTGCTCTTCGAGCGCGTTGTCGCTGACCAGCTTGACCTTGTGGCCCAGTTCTTCGGCGACCAGCTGAGCGGTTTCCTGATCCAGCACCTGGTTGATGGTGGCAGGCGTGCCCATCTTGAACATGAACTTGATGACTTCAGCAGCCTTCACCGACATCTGCTGGGCCAGTTCGCCCACGGTGATGGTCTCGCCGATCGACACTTCACGCACCACCGGGCCGGCCGGAGCCTGAAAGCCATGCTGGTTGCGCTTCTTGAGCTTGGACTTGCCACGGCCACCGCGACGGAAGCCATCGCTCTCTTCGTCGATGGTACGCGGCGCGACACGCGGAGCAGGCGCCTTTTCCTTGACGGTGGGGCGGTGCTGAGTGGTCTTGCGCTCGCCCCCACGGCGATCGGCATCGTCGCTACGGCTCTTGTCCGGACGACGCGGCTCTTCCTTCTTGCGCTCGTCGACAACCGGGGCAACCGGCGCGTCGACGACGGCCGGGGCCGCAGCCGCTTCGACAGTACGCTCGGCCGGCGCTACAGTTGCCTGACGCTTGGCTTCTTCTTCGGCCTGGCGCTTGGCTTCTTCCTCGGCCTTCAGGCGAGCAGCTTCCGCCGCAGCACGCTGCTCTTCGAGCTCGCGCTGTTTCTCGGCTTCGATCTCTTCGTTGCTGCGCTTGACGAAGGTCTTCTTCTTGCGCACTTCAACGCTGATGGTCTTGCTACCAGCGACCTTGAGGGTGCTGGTGGTCTTGCGCTGCAAGGTAATCTTGCGCGGTTCCTCGGCTTTCTTGTCGCCGTGGCTGCTCTTCAGGTGAGCAAGCAGGGCCTGCTTTTCGTTATCGGTGACAACTTGCTCGGCACTGCTGTGCGGCAAACCCGCCTCTCGCATCTGCTGCAGCAGGCGCTCTACCGGTGTGTCGACCACTTGGGCCAGTTCTTTCACCGTGACTTGCGTCATGCACTTCTCTCCTCAGGCCGTAAAACTTACTCGAACCAGTGGGCTCGGGCGGCCATGATCAGCTTGCCGGCACGCTCTTGGTCGATGCCGTCGATGTCGAGCAGGTCGTCGATCGACTGCTCGGCCAGGTCTTCACGGGTAACCACCCCGCGTACTGCCAGTTCCTGCGCCAGGCCTTTGTCCATACCCTCGACTTCGAGGAGGTCTTCGGCCGGCTGGGCGTCTGCCAGTTTTTCTTCCGTGGCGATGGCCTTGGTCAGCAAACGATCCTTCGCTCGAGAGCGCAGTTCGTTGACGATTTCTTCGTCGAAACCGTCGATGCTGAGCATCTCTTCCATCGGCACGTAGGCGATTTCTTCCAGGCTGGTGAAGCCCTCTTCGACCAGCACCTGGGCCAGCTCTTCGTCGACTTCCAACTCGTCGATGAAGCCCTGCAGGATATCGCCGGTCTCGGCCTGCTGCTTGGCCTGGATGTCCGCTTCGGTCATCACGTTCAGCGTCCAGCCGGTCAGCTGACTGGCCAGGCGCACGTTCTGGCCACCACGGCCAATCGCTTGCGCCAGGTTGTCCTCGCCTACGGCGATGTCCATGGCATGGGCATCTTCGTCAACGATGATCGCCGCGACTTCAGCCGGCGACATGGCGTTGATGACGAACTGCGCCGGGTTGTCGTCCCACAGCACGATGTCCACACGCTCGCCGACCAGTTCGCCGGAGACCGCCTGAACGCGCGAGCCGCGCATGCCGATGCAAGCGCCTTGCGGGTCGATACGCTTGTCCTTGGAACGTACCGCGATCTTGGCGCGCGAACCCGGGTCACGGGAGGCGGCCTTGACCTCGATGAGGCCTTCGGCGATTTCCGGCACCTCGATGCGGAACAGCTCGATCAGCATTTCCGGCGCGGTACGCGACAGGATCAGCTGAGGGCCGCGGTTCTCGGTGCGGATTTCCTTGAGCAGCGCACGCAGGCGCACGCCGACACGGAAGGTCTCACGTGGGATGATGTCTTCGCGGGCCAGCAGGGCCTCGGCGTTGGCGCCCAGATCGACGATGACGTTGTCGCGGGTAACCTTCTTGACGGTACCGGCGATGATTTCACCCAGGCGCTCGCGGTAGGCTTCGACGACTTGGGCGCGCTCGGCTTCACGCACCTTCTGCACGATGACCTGCTTGGCGGTCTGTGCAGCGATACGCCCGAACTCGATGGACTCGATCTTCTCCTCGAGCACGTCACCGACCTTGGCATTGGCCTCGACCGCACGCGGCATGTCAGTGGTTACCTGGTGCGCCGGATCTTCGAAGTTTTCCTCGTCGACCACGGTCCAGCAACGAAAGGTCTCGTAGCTACCACTCTGACGGTTGATCGCCACGCGCAGTTCGACTTCATCTTCAAAACGTTTCTTGGTCGCCGTGGCCAGCGCCAACTCCAGCGCCTCGAAAATCACAGCGGCCGGTACGCCCTTTTCATTGGATACCGACTCAACAACCAGCAGTACTTCTTTGCTCATCGTACGCCTCGCCTTTCGCAATCCATTGGGATCGACACATTCCGATCCCGCAGGATCCGTGTCTCAATCAAATCGGGGGATAATGTTGGCCTTGTCGATCATATCGATCGGCAAAAGAAACTCGTGGTCATCCACCTGCACCACCACGTCCTCTTCCTCCACACCGCGGAGCAGACCCTGAAAGTTGCGGCGCCCTTCGAATGGTGAGCGCAACTTGATTTTCACCTGCTCGCCGACGTGACTGGCGAACTGGGCCAACGTGAACAATGGCCGATCCATACCGGGCGACGACACCTCGAGGGTGTACTCCGCACTGATGGGATCCTCGACGTCGAGAACGCCGCTGATCTGCCGGCTGACCTTCTCGCAATCGTCGATGAGAATGCCGTCGGCATGATCGATGTAGATACGCAGCAGCGAATGCCGCCCCTGAGACAGGAACTCGATACCCCAGCACTCGTAGCCAAGCGCTTCGACTACCGGGGCCACCAAGGCCTGCAACTGTTCTAGCTTGCTCGACACCTGAACCCCTCGCGCATGCTGTGCAAATAAAAAATGGGCGAAACGCCCATCTACAAGACCGCCCAGACGGCGGAGAATCTGTCTGCCAGCTAACAAAAAGCCCCTTGAAAGGGGCTCAGTGACAACCGGCTGCGGGGGATGGACCTGAGCCAACGACCTTCGGGTTATGAGCCCGACGAGCTACCGGACTGTTCACCCCGCGCTAAAACTGGGAGCGGATTATACGGCTGAACCGCCATACGGGTCAACCAATCCCCAGATACAGAAAAGCCCGCATGCAGCGGGCTATTCTGTTCAATTGGTACCGAGAAGGGGACTCGAACCCCTACAGCCTATGGCCACTACCACCTCAAGGTAGCGTGTCTACCAATTCCACCACCTCGGCAAATTTGACACTTACTGCGCTTCGGGAGCCTGAGGTACGTCTTGCTCACTCGAAGTTGGCGCTTGCTGTTGCTGCTCAAGCACCGGTACATCTTCTGCAGGCTTGTTGCCCTGCGGCACTTCCATTACTGCCGGATCCGGCAAACCAGCCTGACCCAGTGTATCAGACTTTTGATTAGCAAAATACGCTAACCCCAAGCTGGTAATGAAAAAACTGGCGGCGAGTATAGCAGTAACTCGGCTCAGAAAGGTAGTGCTTCCTTGGCTACCGAAAACGGTATTGGAAGCACCCGCACCAAACGAAGCACCTGCATCGGCACCTTTACCCTGCTGCAGCAGCACCAGCACAACCACACCGATCGCCGCCAGCAGATGAAGAACTACAACGCCTGTTTCCAGCATATTCTTAGCTTCCCGCAGCGCGACAGATCGCACCGAACTCGTTCGCATTCAGAGAGGCTCCACCCACAAGCCCCCCATCGATATCAGGCATGCCGAACAGCTCGGCTGCATTGGCGGCCTTGACGCTGCCGCCATAAAGAATTCTCAAACCACCTGCCACTTGCGGGTCTTTCGCAGCGACCTGCGCGCGAATTGCCGCATGTACATCCTGCGCTTGCTGAGGCGTTGCCGTCAGCCCGGTACCAATGGCCCAGACCGGCTCATACGCCACCACCGCACTCGACAGCACCGCAACCCCCAGCGCCTCGATCACGCTATCGAGCTGACCGGCAACCACCTTGAGGGTTTCGCCCGCCTCGCGCTGCTCCAGGGTCTCCCCGACGCACAGCACCGGCACCAGCCCGTTGAGCTGAGCCGCCGCGAACTTGCGCACGACCTGCTCATCGCTGTCACCGAGGATCAGGCGACGCTCGGAATGACCGACCAGCACCAGCTTGCAACCCGCATCGCGCAGCTGCTCGCTCGACACCTCTCCGGTCAATGCCCCCTGCCCCGCTTCGACCGCACAGTCCTGGGCGCCTACCGACACCGCACGACCGCTGAGCCCCTCGACAACCTGAGCGAGGTGAAGGCTGACAGGAAACACCGCAACCTCGACGTCGGCAGGCAGTGCCTGCCGACTCAGACCATCGATCAGCTCTGCGACACTGGCGCGGGTACCGTGCATTTTCCAGTTACCAGCAACCATTGAGCGACGCATGCTTTACCTCGTTGGTCAAAGAGGGCGCAGATGTTACCCAACCGCTTGGGGACTGGCAAGCCGAATCAAGCACAGACGCGCGAGACAATTTCAGCCAATTCATCGGCATAGGCACGAACCTGGGTTTCCTCCTCGCCTTCGACCATCACCCGCACCAGCGGCTCGGTCCCGGACTTGCGCAGCAGCACGCGGCCGCGCCCGGCCATGCGCTGGGTCACGCTGTCGCTGGCCGCCTGCACGTCCGGGTGCTTGAGCGGGTCGACGCCGCCACCGAAACGCACATTGACCAGCACCTGGGGGCACTTGCGCAACCCCTGGCGCGCCTCGGCCAGGCTCTGATCACGGCGACGAATGGCCAGCAGCACCTGCAGCGCGGCGACGATGGCATCACCGGTCGTCACGTGCTGGAAGCACACCAGGTGTCCGGAATTTTCTCCACCCAACTGCCAGCCACGTTCGAGCAACTCGGCGATCACGTAACGGTCGCCGACATTGGCGCGCACGAAGGGGATGTCCAGCTCCTTGAGCGCGAGCTCCAGACCCAGGTTGCTCATCAGCGTGCCGACGACGCCGCCCTGCAGCTTGCCGCGGGCCTGCAGATCCCGGGCGATGATGAACAGCAGCTCGTCACCATCCACCACGGCACCGGTGTGATCGACCATCAACACCCGATCGGCATCGCCGTCGAAGGCGATGCCCAGGTCGGCGTGGCGCGCCGTGACCTCGGCCTGCAGCCTCTCGATATGGGTCGAGCCGCAATCGGCGTTGATATTCAACCCGTTGGGCTGGGCCGACAGCACCGACACCTCGGCGCCCAGCTCCTGGAATACCGCCGGCGCCACCTTGTAGGCCGCGCCATGGGCGCAGTCGAGCACGATCTTCAGGCCGGAAAAGTCGGTACTGGTCGGCACACTGCTCTTGCAGAACTCGATGTAACGCCCGGCGGCGTCGTTGATACGCGACACCTTGCCGAGCTGCTCGGAGTCGACCACGGTCATCGCCGCGTCGAGCAGCTCCTCGATCATCAGCTCGACTTCGTCGGGCAGCTTGGTGCCCTGCCCCGAGAAGAACTTGATGCCGTTGTCATGGTGCGGGTTGTGCGAGGCGCTGATGACGATACCCGCCTCGGCGTGAAAGGTCCGCGTCAGGTAGGCGATCGCCGGTGTCGGCATCGGCCCCAGCAACATGACGTCGGCACCGGCAGCAGAGAGTCCAGCCTCCAGTGCCGACTCGAACATATAGCCGGAGATGCGCGTGTCCTTGCCGATCAGAATGCGGCACTTGCCCTGCTTGCGAAACGCCATGCCGGCGGCCCAGCCCAGCTTGAGCATGAAATCCGGGGTGATGGGATACTGACCGACGCGCCCACGGATACCGTCGGTGCCAAAATACTTGCGACTCAAAACGACAACTCCCTTTTTCTGTTTACTGCGCCGCTTCGACCGCAGCGACCATGCGCACCACGTCGACGGTTTCCGCCACATCGTGCACACGCAGGATATGCGCCCCCTTGGCGACCGCCAGGGCCGCCAGGGCCAGGCTGCCGTACAGGCGACCGTCGACTTCGCGGCCCAGCACGGCGCCAATCATACTCTTGCGCGAGACGCCGACCAGCAGCGGCAGACCGAAAGCCTGCAGCGCCGGCATGCGCCTGAACAGGCTGAGATTATGCTCCAGCGTCTTGGCGAAGCCGAAACCCGGATCGAGCACGATGCGCTGCGCCGGGATGCCGGCTGCCTCGCAGACCGCCAGGCGCTCGCGCAGAAAGTCAGCCACCGCTTCCAGCACGTCATCGTACCGGGGGCTTTGCTGCATGGTCGTGGGTTCGCCACGCATATGCATCAGGCACACCGGCAAACCGCTCTCGGCCGCCGCCTGCAGGGCGCCGTCGCGCTGCAGCGAGCGCACGTCATTGATCATACCGGCACCGAGCCGGGCCGACTCGCGCATCACCTCGGCGGTGGAGGTATCCACGGAAATGATCACATCCAGTTCGGCAGCCACCGCTTCCACCATCGGCGCGACACGCTCCAGCTCTTCGGCCATCGACACCGGGGCAGCACCGGGGCGCGTTGACTCGCCGCCGATATCGATCAGCGTCGCGCCGGCGCGCACCATGCCCTCGGCATGGCGCAACGCCGCATCGCGCAGGGCGAAGCGACCACCATCGGAAAAGGAGTCGGGGGTGACGTTGAGGATGCCCATCACTTGCGGATGGCTTAAATCAAGAAACCGGCTGCCACAAGGCAGCCGGTCGTTTGTTTGCACAGGAGTCATGGACGACTTTTACACCTCGGCAGCATGCCCGCCGATGGGTTTCTCGGGACGATCCGCTTCGCCGGGCTTGGCAGACGGCGTGCCGGCGTCATTGCCGCCGCCGGTCCAGTCCTTCGGCTCACGGGCCGGGCGACCACTCATGATGTCGTTGATCTGATCGAGATCGATGGTCTCGAACTTCATCAGCGCTTCGGCCATGGCGTCGAGCTTGTCGCGATTGTCGGTCAGGATCTGCTTGGCGGTGTTGTAGCAGTTGTCGATTATCGCCCGCACTTCGGAGTCGATCAGCTTGGCCGTTTCGCCCGATACGCTGGCACCGGAGGAACCACCACCGCCCCGCAGGAACGGCTGATCGTCATCTTCGGCGTACAGCAGCGGGCCGAGTTTCTCGGACAGGCCCCACTTGGTGACCATGTTGCGAGCGATCTGACTGGCCCGCATGATGTCGTTGGACGCACCGGTGGTGACGCCATCGAAGCCCAGGGTCATCTCTTCGGCGATACGGCCGCCATACAGCGAGCAGATCTGGCTGGTCAGCGCACGCTTGCTGAGGCTGTAGCGATCTTCCTCGGGCAGGAACATGGTCACGCCCAGGGCACGACCGCGGGGAATGATGGTGACCTTGTAGACCGGATCATGCTCGGGCACCAGCCGACCGACGATGGCGTGCCCTGCCTCGTGATAGGCGGTGTTGAGCTTCTCCTTGTCGGACATGACCATGGTCTTGCGCTCGGCGCCCATCATGATCTTGTCCTTGGCCAGCTCGAACTCCTTCATTTCCACCAGGCGCTTGCCGGCCCGCGCGGCGAACAGCGAGGCCTCGTTGACCAGGTTGGCCAGGTCGGCACCGGAGAAGCCCGGCGTACCACGGGCGATGACCGACGCCTTGACGTCCTCACCCATGGGGATCTTGCGCATGTGCACGTTGAGGATCTGCTCGCGGCCACGGATATCCGGCAGGCCGACGACCACCTGACGGTCGAAACGGCCCGGACGCAGCAGCGCCTGGTCGAGCACGTCGGGGCGGTTGGTGGCGGCGATGACGATGATGCCATCGTTCATCTCGAAGCCGTCCATCTCTACCAGCAACTGGTTGAGGGTCTGCTCGCGCTCGTCATGACCGCCGCCCATGCCGGCGCCACGATGACGACCGACGGCGTCGATCTCGTCGATGAAGATGATGCACGGCGCGTGCTTCTTGGCCTGCTCGAACATGTCGCGCACGCGGGAGGCGCCGACACCGACGAACATCTCGACGAAGTCGGAACCGGAGATGGTGAAGAACGGCACCTTGGCTTCGCCGGCAACCGCCTTGGCCAGCAGGGTCTTACCGGTACCCGGCGAGCCGACCATCAGCACGCCGCGGGGGATACGGCCACCCAGGCGCTGGAACTTGCCCGGGTCACGCAGGAACTCGACCAGCTCGCTGACCTCTTCCTTGGCCTCGTCGCAACCGGCGACGTCGGCGAAGGTGGTCTTGACCTGATCTTCGGAGAGCAGCCGCGCCTTGGACTTGCCGAAGCTCATTGGCCCGCCCTTGCCACCCGCCCCGCCCTGCATCTGGCGCATGAAGAACATGAACACGGCGATGATCACCAGAATCGGGAAGCTGGCGACCAGCAGCTGGGTCCAGATGCTCTGCTGCTCGGGCTGCTTGCCGACGATCTCGACGTTGTTGTCCATCAGGTCCTTGATCAGGCCGTTGTCCTGGATCGCCGGGCGCACGGTCTCGAACGAGGAGCCGTCGGAACGCATGCCGCTGATGATGTAGCCATCGACGGTGACGCGCTTGACCCCGCCGCTCTGCACCTGCTCGATGAATTCCGAGTAGTTGAGCTTGTTGGTCTCGCTGGGGCTGGAGAAGTTGTTCATCACCGTGACGAGGACGGCGGCGATGATCAGCCACAGGATCAGATTCTTTGCCATGTCGTTCAATTAGCTACCCTCTGAAGCAGGCCCCTTGCCGAAGCGTGCTTCGCATGACGACCAGTTATAAACCGATCTAACTTACTACAAACGCCCGCTCATGGCTGACACCGTCTGTAACCCTTTATGAGACATCTGCCCATTACGATGCGCGTCTTGGCTTGGACTGACAACCACGCCATTGGTTTTACTCGACACTCAGGCCCTTGAAGCCTCGGGCCAGCAGATACTGCTCGCGGGAACGGTCACGGGACGACAGGGGCTTGCGCATCTGCACCTTGTCGAACTGACGGCGTACCTCCTTGTGGTACTCGTCGAAACCCTCGCCCTGGAAGATCTTGATCAGGAAATCGCCGCCGGGCTTGAGCACCCGGCCAGCCAGATCCAGCGCCAACTCGCACAGGTACATGGCACGCGGCTGATCGGCGGCCCTCACCCCACTCATATTGGGGGCCATATCGGAAATCACAAGGTCGACGGGGTTATTGTCGATGGCCTCGAGAATCCGCGCGAATACGGCATCGTCGGTGAAATCGCCCTGAATGAAGGTGACGTCCGGGATGCTGTCCATCTCCAGGATATCGGAGGCGATCAGCCGCCCCTTGTCGCCGATCACCCGGCTGGTGACCTGGGACCAGCCACCCGGCGCGGCACCGAGATCGACCACGGTCATGCCGGGACGCAGGATGCGATCCTTCTCCTGCACCTCCAACAGCTTGTAACTGGCACGTGAACGGTAGCCGTCCTTTTGCGCCATTTTGACGTAGGGATCGTCGAAATGCTCTTTCAGCCAACGCTGGCTGGTCTTGGAACGGGCCACACAACACCTCGAGAGAACAGAATGAATAACTGGGCGGGCCTCGGGCGGCTCGGTTAAAATAGCCCGCTTTCCCAGATTAATACGCAGGGTTCAGATTATGCCGCTCACTCAAGAGCAGAAGAAACAGTTCAAATCTATCGGCCACCACCTGAAACCGGTATTGATCGTCGCCGACAACGGTGTTACCGAGGGCGTTCTGGCCGAGCTCGAGCGCGCGCTGAACGACCATGAGCTGATCAAGATCCAGGTGCGTGTCGCCGAACGTGACGACCGCCTGGCGGTGATCGATGAGCTGTGCAAGGCCAGCAAGGCCGAACTGGCGCAGATCATCGGCAAGATGGCGCTGCTGTACCGCAAGAACCCCAAGGCCAATCGCAACCTGTCCAACATCAGCCGCTACCAGGGCTGATTCAGGTGCTCAGCCGACCTGCGGGTCGGCTGCCACGGCCTTGCGAGGCACGGGCTGCAACACCAGCAATACACCGAAGAACGCCAGCAGCAGGTAGCTGAACAGCTGCCAGCGCGGCGCCTGCGGCCAGGACACCAACGAAACCATAAAGGCCAGCGAGACGACCAGCACCGCGAGCAGCAACTGCCCGCTACGCGCTCGCCACAGCGCCGACACGCCACGCTGCCGCACCAGCAGCACAGCCTGCAGCAACGCTGCGCCCAGCGTAATGCCGACCATCTGTGGCACCAGGGTGCGCGCCACTTCCTCGATCAGCAAGGACGCCAGGCCGACACTGGCCAGCCCCGGCAGCACCAGAAAGTGCAATGTCCAGATGCCGCCGACCCAGAGGGTCTGCAGCAGCACCCAGGCGCTGGCTGCGCTGTCGCGCGCCGCCGTCCGATCAGACGTGGCGAACTTCGACAATCTCGTACTCGACCAGGCCGCTGGGCGTGTTGACGCCGACCACGTCACCTTCGCTCTTGCCCACCAGGGCCCGGGCGATGGGCGAACCCACGGAAAGCTTGCCCTGCTTGATGTCGGCTTCGTCTTCGCCAACGATCTGGTAGGTCACGCTCTCGTCGGTCTCGACGTTGGCGATTTCCACGGTGGTGCCGAAGATCACCTTGCCGGTATGGGCAATGGTGGTGACGTCGATGATCACCGCGTTCTGCAGGCGACCTTCGATATCACGTACGCGCGCCTCGACCATGCCCTGCTCCTCGCGGGCGGCATGGTATTCGGCGTTTTCCTTGAGGTCACCCAGCTCACGGGCTTCGGCGATCGCCTGGCTGAGCGCGGGGCGACGCACCTTGGTCAGGTGCGCCAGCTCTTCTTCCAAGGCGCGAGCGCCCTGGACGGTCATGGGGTACTTGTTCATGCCTTGATTCCTGCATGCAGATCCTGCAGACGGCGCACGGTCTTCTCGGGACCGAACTTGAGCGCCTCGCAGACCGCCTGCCCCGCCGCGATGGTGGTGGTGCAGTAGATCTTGTGCTGCAGAGCGTTACGACGAATGGAGTAGGAGTCAGCGATGGACTGACGGCCTTCGGTGGTATTGATGATCAGGGTGACTTCGTCGTTCTTGATCATGTCGACCACGTGCGGGCGACCCTCGGTTACCTTGTTGACGCGACGGACCGGCAGGCCGGCGGCTTCGATCACCTTGGCGGTGCCGGCGGTGGCGACCACCTCGAAGCCCAGGGCGACCAGGTCGCGAGCGACCTGAATGGCTTCCGGCTTGTCGTCTTCACGGACGCTGATGAAGGCCACGCCGGCATTCGGCAGGATCTCGCTGGCCCCCATCTGCGCCTTGGCGAAGGCTTCGCCGAAGCTGTCACCGACGCCCATCACCTCACCGGTGGACTTCATTTCCGGGCCGAGGATCGGGTCGACGCCCGGGAACTTGTTGAACGGGAACACCGCTTCCTTGACGCTGAAGAACGGCGGGATGATTTCCTGGGTGAAGCCCAGCTCGCTCAGGGTCTTGCCGGCCATCACACGGGCCGCGACCTTGGCCAGGGACTCGCCGATGCACTTGGACACGAACGGCACGGTACGCGAGGCCCGCGGGTTGACCTCGATCACGTAGATGTCCTCGCCCTGCACGGCCATCTGCACGTTCATCAGGCCGATGACGCCCAGCTCCAGAGCCATCTTCTTGACCTGGTCGCGGATCTCGTCCTGGATGTGCTTGGGCAGCGAGTACGGCGGCAGCGAGCACGCCGAGTCACCGGAGTGTACGCCGGCCTGCTCGATGTGCTGCATGATGGCGCCGATCACCACGGTCTCGCCGTCGCTGACCGCATCCACGTCCACCTCGATGGCGCAGTTGAGGAAACGGTCGAGCAGCACCGGGCTGTCGTTGGAGACCTTCACCGCTTCGCGCATGTAGCGCTTGAGCTCTTCTTCCTGGTAGACGATTTCCATCGCCCGGCCGCCCAGTACGTAGGACGGACGCACCACCATCGGATAACCGATATTCTTGGACAGGGTCAGCGCTTCCTCTTCGCTGCGCGCGGTGGCATTGGCCGGCTGACGCAGGCCGAGGCGCTGCACCATCTGCTGGAAACGCTCACGGTCTTCGGCACGGTCGATGGCGTCCGGGCTGGTGCCGATGATCGGCACGCCGGCTTCTTCCAGGGCGCGGCACAGCTTCAGCGGGGTCTGGCCGCCGTACTGGACGATCACCCCCTTGGGCTGCTCGACGCGGACGATCTCCAGCACGTCTTCCAGGGTGACCGGCTCGAAGTACAGGCGATCGGAGGTGTCGTAGTCGGTGGAGACGGTTTCCGGGTTGCAGTTGACCATGATGGTCTCGTAGCCGTCTTCCCGCATGGCCAGCGCGGCGTGTACGCAGCAGTAGTCGAACTCGATGCCCTGGCCGATGCGGTTCGGGCCACCGCCGAGGATCATGATCTTGTCGCGGCCGCTGGCATTGGCCTCGCACTCTTCCTCGTAGGTCGAGTACATGTAGGCGGTGTCGGTGGCGAACTCGGCGGCGCAGGTATCGACGCGCTTGTAGACCGGCAGCACCTTGAGCTTGTGGCGATGGCTGCGCAGGTTCTTCTCGGTGACGCCGAGCAGCGCGGCCAGGCGCGCATCGGAGAAGCCCTTGCGCTTGAGGCTGAACATCAGGTCGCGGTCGATGCTCGACAGGCCCAGGGTCTGGATGCGCTGCTCGTCCTTGACCAGGTCTTCGATCTGCACCAGGAACCATTCGTCGATGCGGGTCAGCTCGAACACTTCCTCGACGCTCTTGCCGGCACGGAAGGCGTCGGCCACGTACCAGATGCGGTCGGCGCCCGGCACGATCAGTTCGCGCTTGAGGGTGCTTTCGGCTTCCGGATCCGCCGGATCGAGCTTCGGATCGAAGCCGGCGACGCCGACTTCCAGCCCGCGCAGCGCCTTGTGCAGGGACTCCTGGAAGGTCCGGCCGATGGCCATGACTTCACCCACGGATTTCATCTGGGTGGTCAGGCGGGCGTCGGCGTTGGGGAATTTCTCGAAGGCGAAACGCGGGATCTTGGTCACCACGTAGTCGATGGCCGGCTCGAACGAGGCCGGGGTACGACCGCCGGTGATGTCGTTCTGCAGCTCGTCGAGGGTGTAACCCACGGCCAGCTTGGCGGCGATCTTGGCGATCGGGAAACCGGTGGCCTTGGAGGCCAGGGCCGACGAGCGCGATACCCGCGGGTTCATCTCGATGACCACCATGCGCCCGGTGTTCGGGCAGATGCCGAACTGCACGTTGGAGCCGCCGGTTTCCACGCCGATCTCGCGCAGCACCGCCAGGGAGGCGTTACGCAGGATCTGGTATTCCTTGTCGGTCAGGGTCTGGGCCGGGGCCACGGTGATCGAGTCACCGGTGTGCACGCCCATCGGGTCGAAGTTCTCGATGGAACAGACGATGATGCAGTTGTCCTTCTTGTCGCGGACCACCTCCATCTCGTATTCCTTCCAGCCGATCAGCGACTCGTCGATCAGCAGCTCGTTGGTCGGCGACAGGTCCAGACCCCGGGTGCAGATTTCCTCGAACTCTTCGCGGTTGTAGGCGATGCCACCACCGGTGCCGCCCATGGTGAAGCTCGGACGGATGATGCACGGGAAGCCGACCTTCTCGAGCACGCCGTACGCTTCTTCCATGCTGTGGGCGATACCCGAGACCGGGCAGGCCAGGCCGATGTCCTTCATGGCCTTGTCGAAGCGCGAACGGTCTTCGGCCTTGTCGATGGTGTCGGCGTTGGCACCGATCATCTCGACGCCGAACTTCTCCAGCACGCCGTGACGCTCCAGATCCAGCGCGCAGTTAAGCGCGGTCTGGCCACCCATGGTCGGCAGCAGGGCGTCGGGGCGCTCCTTCTCGATGATCTTGGCCACGGTGGCCCACTTGATCGGCTCGATGTAGGTGGCGTCGGCCATGGCCGGGTCGGTCATGATGGTGGCCGGGTTGGAGTTCACCAGGATGACGCGGAAACCTTCCTCGCGCAGGGCCTTGCAGGCCTGGGCGCCGGAATAGTCGAACTCGCACGCCTGGCCGATTACGATAGGGCCGGCGCCGAGGATCAGGATACTTTTGATGTCTGTACGTTTTGGCATGTTCTCTCTCGAATTCTCTGCTCAGCGGGCTTAGCGGCGCTTGGCCATGGCTTCGATGAAGCGGTCGAACAGCGGGGCGACATCGTTGGGGCCCGGGCTGGCTTCGGGGTGGCCCTGGAAGCTGAAGGCGTCCTTGTCGGTCCGCTCGATGCCCTGCAGGGTGCCGTCGAACAGCGACTTGTGGATCGGCCGCAGGTTGCCCGGCAGGCTGCTCTCGTCCACGGCGAAGCCGTGGTTCTGGCTGGTGATCATCACCACGCCGGTGTCGAGGTCCTGTACCGGGTGGTTGGCACCGTGGTGGCCGTGCCCCATTTTCAGGGTCTTGGCGCCGGAGGCCAGGGCCAGCAGCTGGTGACCGAGGCAGATGCCGAATACCGGCGTGTCGGTTTCCAACACGTCCTTGATCGCCTGGATGGCGTAGTCGCACGGTTCGGGGTCACCAGGGCCGTTGGACAGGAACACGCCGTCCGGGTTGAGCGCCAGTACCTCACTGGCCGGGGTCTGCGCCGGCACCACGGTGAGGCGGCAGCCGCGCTCGACCAGCATGCGCAGGATGTTCAGCTTGACGCCGTAGTCATAGGCGACCACGTGGTAAGGCAGTTCGCTGGCAGCGATCTCGGGATGGCTGTCGTCTTTCAGGTTCCACACGCTGGAGCGCCATTCGTAGCGCTCGGTGCAGCTGACTTCCTTGGCCAGATCCATGCCTTTCAGGCCCGGGAAGCCACGCGCCAGTTCGAGGGCCTTTTCCTCGGTGGCATCGGCGCCGACCAGGATGCAGCCGTTCTGCGAGCCTTTTTCGCGCAGGATGCGGGTCAGGCGACGGGTGTCGATACCGGCGATGGCGACGGTGCCGTTTGCCTTGAGGTAATCGGGCAGCGACTGCTTGTTACGCCAGTTACTGGCGCTCAGTGGCAGATCACGAATGATCAGGCCGGCGGCCCACACGCGATCCGACTCGGCATCCTCCGGCGTGGTGCCGGTATTGCCGATATGTGGATAGGTCAGGGTAACGATCTGCTGGGCATAAGACGGATCGGTAAGAATTTCCTGATAGCCGGTCATGGCGGTGTTGAACACCACCTCCCCGACAGTTTGGCCGTCGGCCCCGATGGCCTCGCCGCGAAAAATGCTGCCGTCAGCAAGGGCGAGTATGGCTGGCTTACTCAAGAAGACCTCCCGTAGATCGTGGAGCAAACGCAGATTGTAAAAAAGCGGGATGACGTGTGAAGGTCATCCCGCTTTTTTGATTGATTCATTCTGCGCAACTTTTAGTGGACACACTAAAGCGAAAAGCTTACAGGAAAACCGCTTTTTTCGAAAGGCGTTAAGCGGCAAAAACCTGAAATCCGATCCACGGCCACCCGCCATGATGACGGAGGGCGCCATTGCCGCCCTCGGATCAAGTCATTTCAGGCCCAGCACGTCCTGCATGTCGTAAAGCTGCGGCGAGCGCCCCTGCAGCCAGGACGCGGCACGCACCGCACCCTTGGCGAAGGTCATGCGGCTGGACGCCTTGTGGGTGATTTCCACCCGCTCACCGTCGGCGGCGAACAACACGGTGTGATCACCCACCACGTCGCCGGCACGCACCGTGGCGAAACCGATGGTTTCACGTTGACGGGCGCCGGTCTGCCCTTCGCGCCCGTAGACCGCGACCTTTTCCAGGTCACGCCCCAGCGCATTGGCCACCACCTCGCCCATGCGCAGGGCGGTTCCCGATGGCGCATCGACCTTGTGGCGGTGATGGGCCTCGAGCACTTCGATATCCACATCGTCGCCCAGCACCCGGGCGGCAGTGTCGAGCAGCTTCAGGCAGAGGTTCACGCCCACGCTGAAGTTGGCGGCGAAGACGATGGGAATCTCCCTGCCGGCCTCGACCAGCAGCTGCTTTTCCGCGGCGCTGAAGCCGGTAGTGCCGATCACCATGGCCTTGCCGGCGCGGCGGCAGATTTCCAGGTTCTCGAGGGTCACCGAGGGATGGGTGAAGTCGATCAGCACGTCGAACCCGTCGAGCACGCTCTCCAGGCTACCGGACAACGCCACGCCCAGCTTGCCAACAGCCGCCAACTCACCGGCATCGGCGCCGAGCAGCGTGCTGGTTGAACGCGCCACGGCGGCGCCGAGCACCACGCCATCGGCCTGGTGAACGGCTTCGATCAGGTTTTTGCCCATGCGCCCGGCGGCGCCCGTGACTGCAATACGCATATGCATAACTCCAAAGTGCAAACGGCGAGCAGCCGGCGATTGCCCGCTGCTCGCCGTGCATTACCGCATTAAAGGTCGCCGAAGAAGCGCTTCACGCCTTCGAACCAGCCATTGGCCTTGGGCGAGTTGGAGCTGTTGCCCACCAGGGACTGGCGGAACTCTTCGAGCAGCTCGCGCTGGCGACGATCCAGGTTGACCGGGGTTTCCACCGCCACCTTGCACATCAGATCACCCGCACCGCCGCCGCGCACCGGGGCAACGCCCTTGCCACGCAGACGGAACAGTTTGCCAGTCTGGGTGCCTTCCGGAATCTTCAGCTTGACCCGACCATCGAGGGTCGGCACTTCCAGCTCGCCGCCCAGGGCCGCATCGGCAAAGCTGATCGGCACTTCGCAGTACAGGTGCTTGCCGTCACGCTGGAAGATCGCGTGCTCGCGCACGTTGACCACCACGTACAGATCACCTGCCGGGCCGCCCAGGGTGCCCGCCTCGCCCTCACCGGACAGGCGGATGCGGTCGCCGGTATCGACACCCGCCGGCACCTTGACCGACAGGGTCTTGTGCTCTTCGACCCGGCCATGGCCGTGGCAGGAGCCACAGGGATCGGTGATCATCTTGCCGCTGCCGTGGCAGCGCGGGCAGGTCTGCTGCACCGAGAAGAAGCCCTGCTGCATGCGCACCTGGCCGATACCGCCACAGGTGGTACAGGTCACCGGGCTGGTGCCCTTCTTGGCGCCCGAGCCGTCGCAGGTCTTGCAGTTGACCAGGGTCGGCACGCGAATGGTCACCGTGGTGCCGCGCACCGCCTCTTCGAGATCCAGCTCCAGGGTGTAACGCAGGTCGCTACCGCGCTGCGCACCGCCGCGCTGACCGCCACGCTGGCCGCCAAAGAAATCGCTGAACACATCGCCGAAGATGTCGGAGAAATTCGCGCTGCCACCACCAAAACCGCCACCGCCGCCCATCTGTGGGTCGACGCCTGCATGACCGTACTGATCGTAGGCGCTGCGCTTGCCGGCGTCGGACAGCACTTCGTAAGCCTCGTTGGCTTCCTTGAAGGCTTCTTCGGCCGCCTTGTCGCCGGGATTGCGATCGGGGTGATGCTTCATCGCCAGGCGACGGTAAGCCTTTTTCAGCTCCGCCTCGCTGGCACCGCGCTCGACCCCGAGCACTTCGTAGTAGTCACGTTTAGACATGGGTTTCTAACACTCTCAAAATTCGTACCGTCCAGACACGCCAACGCGGGAGCAAGCCCCCGCGCGGCGGATCGCCCTGTCACACCGCGATGCGGCAGGGCGTAAACACAGGCAAGCCGGGGCTTACTTGTTGTCCTTGACTTCCTCGAACTCGGCGTCGACGACATCGTCGGCAGAGCCCTTGGTATCGCCAGCATCCGCCGCACCGGCGCCGGCAGCGCCTGGCTGCGGCTGTTCGGCGTACATCTTCTGCGCCAGCGGAGTGGTGGCTTCGGACAGCGCGTTCATCTTCGCTTCGATGGCCGCCTTGTCGTCGCCCTTCACGGCAACTTCCAGCTCACCCAGCGCCGTTTCGATGGCCGCTTTCTCTTCGGCAGTGGCCTTGTCGCCGGCTTCGGTGAGCATCTTGCGAGTCGCATGCACCAGTTGGTCGCCCTGGTTGCGTGCACCAGCCAGCTCTTCGAACTTGCGGTCTTCCTCGGCGTTGGCCTCGGCGTCACGCACCATGCGCTCGATCTCTTCATCGGACAGACCGGAGTTGGCCTTGATCACGATGGACTGCTGCTTGCCGGTGGCCTTGTCCTTCGCGCCGACGTGCAGAATGCCGTTGGCGTCGATGTCGAAGGTTACCTCGATCTGCGGCACACCACGCGGAGCCGGCGGAATCTCGGCCAGGTCGAACTTGCCCAGGGACTTGTTCTGCGCGGCCTGCTTGCGCTCACCCTGCAGCACGTGGATGGTCACCGCGCTCTGGTTGTCGTCGGCAGTCGAGAACACCTGCGACTTCTTGGTCGGGATGGTGGTGTTCTTCTCGATCAGCGGCGTCATCACGCCACCCATGGTTTCGATACCCAGGGTCAGCGGGGACACGTCGAGCAGCAGTACGTCCTTGACGTCACCGGCCAGTACCGCACCCTGAATGGCAGCGCCCATGGCCACGGCTTCGTCCGGGTTGACGTCCTTGCGTGCGTCCTTGCCGAAGAAGTCGGAAACGGCTTTCTGCACCAGCGGCATACGGGTCTGACCGCCGACCAGGATCACGTCGTCGATCTTGCTGACGTCGATACCGGCGTCCTTCAGCGCGATGCGGCAAGGTTCGATGGTACGGCTGACCAGATCCTCGACCAGCGACTCCAGCTTGGCGCGGGAAATCTTCACGTTCAGGTGCTTCGGACCGGTGGCATCTGCAGTGATATACGGCAGGTTGACGTCGGTCGACTGCGAGGACGACAGCTCGATCTTGGCTTTTTCGGCAGCTTCCTTCAGGCGCTGCAGAGCCAGCGGATCGTTCTTCAGGTCCATGCCCGACTCTTTCTTGAACTCGTCGACGAGGTAGTCGATCAGGCGCATGTCGAAGTCTTCACCACCCAGGAAGGTGTCGCCGTTGGTGGCCAGTACTTCGAACTGGTGCTCACCGTCGACTTCGGCGATTTCGATCACCGACACGTCGAAGGTACCGCCGCCCAGGTCATAGACGATGACGGTGTGGTCACCCTTGGCCTTGTCCATACCGTAGGCAAGGGCGGCAGCGGTCGGCTCGTTGATGATGCGCTTGACGTCCAGACCGGCGATGCGGCCGGCGTCCTTGGTGGCCTGACGCTGGCTGTCGTTGAAGTAGGCCGGAACGGTGATCACCGCTTCGGTGACCGGCTCGCCCAGGTAGTCCTCGGCGGTCTTCTTCATCTTCTTCAGTACTTCGGCGCTGATCTGCGGCGGCGCCATGTCCTTGCCGCTGGCCTGCACCCAGGCGTCACCGTTGCTGGCCTTGACGATCTTGTAAGGCACCAGCTTGATGTCTTTCTGCACCACGTCTTCTTCGAAGCGACGACCGATCAGACGCTTAACCGCGAACAGGGTGTTGTGCGGGTTGGTGACCGCCTGACGCTTGGCCGACTGACCGACCAGGATCTCGCCGTCGTTGGCATAGGCGACGATGGACGGCGTGGTACGTGCGCCTTCGGCGTTCTCGATGACCTTGACGTTACCGTTTTCAAGAATGGAGACGCAGGAGTTGGTGGTCCCCAGGTCGATACCGATGATTTTGCCCATTTCACTCTCCCGAAACTTTGATATATCCGCAGCGTTGTCGTGACCGCTGCGGTAGCACTAATACGCTTGACTTACTAAATGGGGCTGAGCCCGCCGATTTCAAGCCTGCTCGTCGATCGACGGCGGCGTTTCGGCCGGCGCCTTGCTGACCACGACCATGGCCGGGCGCAGCAGGCGACCGTTGAGCAGGTAGCCCTTCTGGAACACCTTGAGCACGCTATTGGGCTCCACGTTGGTGCTCTCCTGCATGGCCATCGCCTGGTGATGCTCCGGGTTGAACGGCGCACCATGGGGATCGATGGCTTCCAGCTGGTGACGCTTGAGGGTGTCGAGCAGCAGCTTGAGCGTCAGCTCCATGCCCTCGCGTACCGCCTTGATCGAATCGTCATCGGCACTCGACAGCTCGAGCCCACGCTCCAGACTGTCGACCACCGGCAGCAGGTCATTGGCAAATTTCTCGAGGGCGAACTTGTGCGCCTTCTCGACATCCTGCTCGGCGCGACGGCGCACGTTCTGCAGATCGGCAGCCATGCGCAGCGACTGATCCTGCGCAGCCGCCAGTTGCTCTTCCAGCGCTTGCACGCGAGCAGCCAGGTCTTCGCTTGGCGCCGCGTCGTTCGCTTGCGCTTCGGAAGTCTGCGGATCCAGGTTCTGTTCGTCAGCCATGCATTTCTCCTCTAAATGATTCGACGAGCCTCAACTCGCGCGTCTGCCGGCTATATAAGGACGATTTGTAGGGTTTCAAGGGCTGACCTCACTTTCCGATACCCACTCGCGAGCGTATTGCCACCTCGAGGCAAACCACTGTATAAATAACCAGACTAACCCTGAGAGGCCTCGCCATGCTGGTGCACCTGTCCGTTCATAATTACGCCATCGTCGAACACCTGGATCTGGAACTGGATCGAGGCATGAGCGTCATCAGCGGCGAAACGGGCGCCGGTAAATCGATCATGCTCGACGCCCTCGGTCTGACCCTGGGTGATCGCGCCGACAGCGGCGTGGTGCGCCCCGGCGCCGACAAGGCCGACATCCTCGCCAGCTTCGATCTGGGCGACATTCCCGAAGCCCACGCCTGGCTCGCCGAGCGCGACCTGAACAACGATGGCCCGTGCATCCTGCGCCGGGTGATCACCGCCGAAGGCCGCTCGCGCGGCTACATCAATGGCACGCCCTGCCCACTGGGCGACTTGAAGGCGCTGGGCGAACTGCTGATCGACATCCATAGCCAGCACGAACACCAGTCGCTGCTCAAGACCGATACCCATCGCCGCCTGCTCGACGAATACGCCGGCGTTCAGGAGCTGGCCCGTCAGGTGCAGCTGGCTGCGCAACGCTGGAAGCAGACCCGCAGCGAGCTCGAGCGCGTGACCTCCCAGGGCGACGAGCAGCGCGCGCGGCACCAATTGCTCAGCTATCAGCTCGAAGAACTGGAGAACCTCGGCCTGGGCGACAACGAACTGGAGCAGCTGGAACAGGACCACAAGGCCCTGACCAACGCCGAAAGCCTGCTCAGCGCCTGCCGCCAGGTCATCGACCAATGCAGTGAGAGCGACGCCGGCAACGTGCTGTCGGTACTCACCGCCAGCCTCAATCGCCTGAGCGGCCTGCAGGGCCAACCGGGGGCACTGAACGAAGCCACCAACCTGCTGGCCAGCGCGCAGATCCAGGTTGAAGAAGCGGTGGGCGAACTCAACCGTTTTCTCGACCACTTCGACGCCGACCCCGAGCGCCAGCAGCAACTCGAAGAACGCCTGGACACCATCTACACCCTGGCGCGCAAGCACCGCATTCACCCCAGCGAACTGCCTGCGATGCAGCAGCAGCTGTTCGATGAACTGGAAGGCCTGAATGCCGATGACCAGGCTGCCGAGCGCCTGGGCGAAGAGCTCGCCGCCTACGGCCGCCACTATCAGGAAAAGGCCGCCGAGCTCAGCGCCAAGCGGCAGAAGGCTGCCAGTAAACTGGGCAAGGCCGTGGAAAAGGAAATGCAGACCCTGGGCATGCCGGGTGGGCGCTTCAGCATCCAGCTGCAACCCATCGAAGGCAGCGAGCCGAATGCCAACGGCCTGGAGCAGGTCGAGTTTCTGGTCAGCGCCAACCCCGGGCAACCGATCAAGGCACTGGCCAAGGTCGCCTCGGGCGGCGAATTGTCGCGCATCAGCCTGGCCATTCAGGTCATCACCGCACAGACCTCACGCGTCCCGACCCTGGTGTTCGACGAAGTGGATGTGGGCATCGGTGGCCCCACCGCCGAGGTGGTGGGGCAATTGCTGCGCCGCCTGGGCGAGCGCGGCCAGGTGCTGACCGTGACCCACCTGCCCCAGGTCGCCGCGCAAGGCCACCAGCACCTGTTCGTGCACAAGGTACGGGGCAGCAACGCCACCCGTACCGCGGTCAGCAAGCTGGACGAGACCCAGCGCATCGAGGAGGTCGCGCGCATGCTGGGCGGCATCGACCTCACCGATGAATCCCTGGCCCACGCCCGCAAACTGGTCAGCAACGCGCAGGGCTGATCACCGCGGACACCTGGGGCGAATCATTTTCCCCAGGCATGAAAAAGGCGACCTGAGTCGCCTTTGTTCGTCAACCGACGCACTTACTTGGCGGTACGGCGCACATAGAGCACCAGATTGTGATCCACCAGCTCGAAACCGTGCTCGCGGACGATTTCCTTCTGGCGCTTCTCGATCTCGGCATCGAAGAATTCGATTACATCACCGGTATCCACGCACACCATATGGTCGTGATGACCGCCGTCGGCCAGTTCGAACACGGCGTGGCCGCCATCGAAGTTGTGGCGCACCACCAGGCCAGCCGCCTCGAACTGGGTCAGAACGCGGTAAACGGTTGCCAGACCGACATCCTCGCCCGCATCCATCAGCGACTTGTAGACATCCTCTGCACTCATGTGACGCTGCTCGGCAGAGTCGAGCATCTGCAGGATTTTGACCCGTGGCAGGGTTACTTTCAGGCCAGCTTTGCGCAGTTCGCTATTTTCAACCATGGTCTGCTTTCTCGCGGAAGCGCTTCGCAGCTTCCCTTATTGCGGGTATGATCGGGGTTTACGTTGCCCAGCCAAGATAGTGGAAGACGCCCACCGATGCAAAAAACCAGACTCCTGCTGACCAGCCTCACCTTCATGGGGCTCATCGCACTCGCCGGCTGCTCATTCCCCGGGGTTTATAAAATCGACATCCAACAGGGCAATGTCGTCACGCAGGATATGATAGACCAGTTGCGCCCTGGAATGACCCGGCGCCAAGTACGGTTTATCATGGGCAACCCGCTGATAACGGACACTTTCCACGCCAATCGCTGGGACTACCTGTACAGCATGCAGGCCGGTGGCAGCCAGCGCCAGCAAGAGCGCGTGACGCTCAATTTCGATGGCAATGATCAACTGGTAGGCCTGTCCGGCGACTTCATGCCCGGCACCAGCCGTGACGACCAGATCCTCGGCCGCGACGGTTCTCCGGAGCAGGCACCAAACCAGCAGCAGGATGAGCCGGCTGCACCGGGCTCGCTGCTCGAGCAGATCCAGCGCGACGTCGACAACGTCGAAACCGTACCGGTACCGACCCCGGAACCCCTGGAAACCTCGCCTCAGTAAGCACCCAACGAAAAGCCCCGGCAATGCCGGGGCTTTTTCATTGCAGCCTGTAAAAACGCAAACTAACGCCGGTCGACGCTCCCCTGCTGCTTCGCCCGTTCCGCCGCCTGGACCGCGCGGCGCTTGCGCACCTCCTTGGGGTCGGCCAGCAATGGCCGGTAGATCTCCACGCGATCACCCTCTTCGAGCGGTTGCGTATCGGGCGACGCCACCACCTTGCCGAACAGACCAAGTGGCGCCTCGGCCAGATTCAGCTCCGGGAAATGCGCCTGCAGCCCGGACTGCAGGGCCGCCTGGCGTACCGTGCTGTTCGCAGGCAATTGCAGGGTGATCAGCATCTGCCGGTCAGGTGCGGCGAAGACCACCTCCACCGACAGCCGATCACTGACCATGGAGTTCCTTGGCCCGCTGGCAGAAGGCATCGACCATGGTATTGGCGGCCTGATTGAACAGCGGGCCGAGAGTCGCACGCATGATGGGGCCGGCGTAATCGAAGGTCAGATCGAGGCTGATCTTGCAGGCCTTGTCGCCCAGCGCCTTGAACGTCCACTGGCCGTGCAGGTGCTCGAACGGGCCGTCTTCCAGATTCAGCTCGATCGACTGCCCCGGCACCAGCACATTGCGCGTGGTGAACCGCTGGCTCAGCCCGGCCTTGGCCACTTCGAGGCTGGCGACCATATGCGTATCGCTGGCCTCGATGACCGCGCTCGAGGCACACCAGGGCAGGAACTCGGGATAGCGCTCGACATCGTTGACCAGGTCATAGAGAGCCTGGGCCGGATACGGGAGCAAGGCCGAGCGCTGGATGTGAGTACTCATAACGATTGAATTTCCACGGTTGGCGACATCGCAGCAGCGCGATATCGCGGGCTTATGCCTCTTACGACAGACATCAACCCGGAGCGAGTATCCCGATATTGTCGGGGATTCGCCCCGAGGGCTCAAGCGCACCGCTGCCGCAGCGCTTTTAGCAGGCATGCATGGCGCGCAGTCACCGGACTCCCTATAATGCGCCGCCTATGGCTAAACAAAAGAAACATCCGCAAGGCAGCATCGCCCAGAACAAGAAGGCGATGCACGACTATTTCGTGGAGTCCCGCTTCGAGGCCGGCCTGGCGCTGGCCGGCTGGGAAGTGAAGAGCCTGCGTGCCGGCAAGGCCCAGCTGGTCGACAGCTACGTCCTGCTCAAGGACGATGAAGCTTGGCTGATGGGCTGCCACATCACGCCGCTGAAGACCGCCAGCACCCACGTCATCGCCGACCCGACGCGCACGCGCAAGCTGCTGCTCAATCGTCGCGAGCTGGAAAAGCTGTTCGGCGCCGTACAGCAGAAGGGCCACACCTGCGTGGCGCTGTCGCTGTACTGGAAACAGCATCTGGTGAAGTGCGAGATAGCCCTGGCCAAGGGCAAGAAGGATTTCGACAAGCGCCATACCGAGAAAGAGCGCGACGCCGATCGCGAAGTGCAGCGCGCCATGCGCAGCAAGGGCAAGGACGAGTAATAGCTGCGGTTCGATGGCGAACCGCAGTACGTCCTACCTACTCCCATCTCGCCGCTCCGGGCGCCCCCGACCGACTACAGCCCCTGGCGCCTTTGCGCGCGCTGCTCGCGGGCTTCCTGCCGAACCACGTCCGCCAGCACTTCCTGCACATAATCGATGTGCTGGTTGGACAGCGCTCGCGCTTCCTCGGCGCGCCCCTGCATGATCGCCTCGTACAAGGCGCGATGCTGGGCGTTGAGCATGCCACGGGTCTCGCCGCGCAAGGCATACATGCCACCGATATTGGTGACCACATTGCGCTTGAGCAGATCGAACAGGCCGCGAATGGTGTGCAACAGCACGGCGTTGTGACTGGCCTCGGCGATGGCCAGGTGGAAACTGGCATCCGCCGCCCCCTCCTCCGCCCGCGTCACCTCGCCGGCACGGCCGTAGCAATCCTGCAGCCGTTCGAAAGCCTCGCTCAGGCGCTGGCGATCCACATCGGTGGCGCGCAGCGCCGCGTAATAGGCGCAGGATCCTTCCAGGGTATGCCGGAACTCGAGCAGGTCGCGCTGGGCGTCGGCATTGCTTTCCAGCAGGTGCATCAGCGGATCACTGAAGGTCGAGCCCAGGTTCTCGCACACATAGGTGCCGCCGCCCTGGCGGCTGCTCAGCAGGCCCTTGGCCGCCAGCTTCTGAATGGCCTCACGCAGCGACGGACGCGACACGCCGAACTGCTCGGCAAGCACCCGCTCGGCCGGCAGGCGCTCGCCAGCCTTGAGCGTGCCCTCGAGAATCATGGCCTCGAGGCGCGCGACGATATCGTCTGACAACCGCCTCTGCCGCAGCGGACCAAAGTTCATTGCTTCACCACTCTACACACCCCGAAAACGGCGCCGGATCGCCTGGCTACCGAAATCCGTGCAGCCTACCCAGTGGCACCTGACGCCACAAGCGCAGCCCTCTTCAGCGCGCATTCCGACCAAAGTCGCAACGGTGCAAATTGACGCACCCGGCCAAAAGAATTTATTCTGGCGCTCGCCACTTGTAAATTGGTCTGACCAATAAAAACAGCCCGTTCGTGAACTGCCCTGTATGCGGTGAATCATCAAGCAGCTCTGCGACCAGGCCATACCAACAACAATCAGCGAGCCTTCCCATGCAAACATGGCAACAGCTGTACACCCCGCTCGGCAGCCTTGGCCTGTCCGCGCTGGCGGCCGTAATCCCCATCGTCTTTTTCTTTCTCGCCCTGGCCGTATTCCGCCTCAAGGGCCACGTAGCGGGCGGTATCACCCTGGCGCTGTCGATCATCATCGCCATCGCCGCCTTCGGCATGCCGGTGGACATGGCCCTGGCCGCCGCCGGCTACGGCTTCGCCTATGGCCTCTGGCCAATCGCCTGGATCATCGTGGCGGCGGTGTTTCTGTACAAACTGACCGTCAAGAGCGGCCAGTTCGAGGTCATCCGCAGCTCGGTGCTGTCGATCACCGATGACCAGCGCCTGCAGGTGCTGCTGATCGGCTTCTCGTTCGGCGCCTTCCTGGAAGGCGCGGCAGGCTTCGGCGCGCCAGTGGCGATCACCGCCGCCCTGCTCGTCGGCCTGGGTTTCAATCCGCTGTACGCCGCCGGCCTGTGCCTGATCGCCAACACCGCCCCGGTGGCCTTCGGCGCCCTGGGCATCCCGATCATCGTCGCTGGTCAGGTCACCGGCATCGACGCCTTCAAGATCGGCGCCATGACCGGCCGTCAGCTGCCCATCCTGTCGATCATCGTGCCGTTCTGGCTGGTGGCGATGATGGACGGCTGGAAAGGCATCCGGGAAACCTGGCCAGCGGCGCTGGTGGCCGGGGTGAGCTTCGCCATCACCCAGTACTACACCTCCAACTACATCGGCCCGGAGCTGCCGGACATCACCTCGGCGCTGGTCAGCCTGGTGTGCCTGACCCTGTTCCTCAAGGTGTGGCAGCCCAAACGCGCCGCCGCCAGCCAGATCGCCGGCACCGCCGGTGGCGCGGCCGTGGCCGGCGGTTTCGGTGGCGTGCGCAGTACCACGCCGTCGCCCTACAGCTTCGCGCAGATCCTCAAGGCCTGGTCGCCCTTCCTGATTCTCACTGCCATGGTCACCCTGTGGACGCTGAAACCCTTCAAGGCGCTGTTCGCCCCGGGCGGCGCCCTGGATCACCTGGTGTTCATGCTGCCGATCCCGCATCTGGATCAGCTGGTGGTCAAGGTGGCCCCCATCGTCGCCAACCCGACGCCGATCGCTGCGGTGTTCAAGCTCGATCCGATCTCGGCGACCGGCACGGCGATCTTTTTCTCGGCCGTGCTGTCGATGCTGGTGCTGAAGATCAATTTCAGAAATGGTCTGACCACTTTAAAGGAAACCTTCTACGAGCTGCGCTGGCCCATCCTGTCCATCGGCATGGTGCTGGCGTTCGCCTTCGTCACCAACTACTCGGGCATGTCGACCACCCTGGCCCTGGTACTGGCCGGCACCGGCGCCGCCTTCCCGTTCTTCTCGCCATTCCTGGGTTGGCTGGGGGTATTCCTGACCGGCTCGGACACCTCGTCCAATGCACTGTTCGGCTCGTTGCAAGCCACCACGGCGCACCAGATCGGCGTCAACGACACCCTGCTGGTGGCGGCCAACACCAGCGGCGGCGTGACCGGCAAGATGATCTCGCCGCAATCGATCGCCGTGGCCTGCGCAGCGACCGGCATGGTCGGCAAGGAGTCCGACCTGTTCCGCTTCACCCTCAAGCACAGCCTGATCTTCGCCACCTTCGTGGGCCTGATCACCCTGGCGCAGGCCTACTGGCTGACCGGCATGCTGGTGCATTAATTATGCGAGCAGCTGCGCGTCGGCCTGCCGGCTCGCAAGTTAGCCAGAGACATTGAACGCTGCATATCAGCTGCGAACCCAGCGCCCTGACCCAGGGCGTGCTACACACCCAAAGCCCGCGACAGTGTCCGGGCTTTGTCGCTGCCGCCGTGAAGCGTCAGCCCAGACAGGGAATAGAGCCCATGATCATTTCTGCCTCCACCGATTACCGCGCCGCCGCCCAGCGCCGCTTGCCGCCGTTTCTGTTCCACTACATCGATGGCGGCGCCTATGCCGAGTACACCCTCAAGCGCAACGTCGAGGACCTGGCAGGCATCGCCCTGCGCCAGCGGGTGCTGAAGAACATGTCCGAGCTGAGCCTGGAAACCACCCTGTTCGGCGAGACCCTGTCGATGCCGGTGGCCCTGGCGCCGGTCGGCCTGACCGGCATGTACGCGCGCCGCGGTGAAGTGCAGGCGGCCAAGGCGGCGGCGGACAAGGGCATCCCCTTCACGCTGTCGACCGTGTCGGTCTGTCCTATCGAGGAAGTGGCACCCGCCATCAGCCGGCCGATGTGGTTCCAGCTCTATGTACTGAAAGACCGCGGCTTCATGAGGAACGCCCTGGAGCGAGCCAAGGCCGCGGGCGTGACCACCCTGGTATTCACCGTGGACATGCCAACCCCCGGCGCCCGCTACCGCGACGCCCACTCCGGCATGAGCGGGCCGAACGCCGCCATGCGCCGCATACTGCAGGCCTTTACCCATCCGGCCTGGGCCTGGGACGTGGGCCTGATGGGCAAGCCCCATGACCTGGGCAACATCTCCACCTATCGCGGCAACCCGACCGGGCTGGCCGACTATATCGGCTGGCTTGGCGCCAATTTCGACCCGTCGATTTCCTGGCGGGACCTGGAATGGATCCGCGAATACTGGGACGGGCCGATGGTCATCAAGGGCATCCTCGATCCCGAGGACGCACGCGATGCGGTCGCCTTCGGTGCCGACGGCATCGTGGTCTCCAACCACGGCGGCCGCCAGCTCGACGGCGTGCTGTCCAGCGCCCGCGCCCTGCCGGCCATCGCCGACGCGGTGAAAGGCGACCTGAAGATCCTCGCCGACTCCGGCGTCCGCAGCGGCCTCGACGTGGTGCGCATGATCGCCCTGGGCGCCGATACGGTGATGCTCGGCCGCGCCTTCGTCTACGCCCTGGCCGCCGCGGGTGGCGCCGGGGTAAGCAACCTGCTGAGCCTGATCGACAAGGAGATGCGCGTGGCCATGGTGCTGACCGGTGCCAAGTCGATCGCCGAGATCGGCGCCGATTCACTGGTTCGGGAGCCCTGAGATGATCAGCCGCGAGACCCTGCTAAAACAACTGCGCGACGCCGTCGGCCATGACCATGTGCTCACCGACGGGCAACGCACCCGGCGCTTTCGCAAGGGCCACCGCACCGGCGAAGGCGAGGTGTTGGCCGTGGTACGCCCCGGCACCTTGCTGGAGCAGTGGCGCGTGCTGGAAGCCGCTGTGGCCGCCGACCGCATCGTCATCATGCAGGCGGCCAACACCGGCCTGACTGGCGGCTCGACACCGGATGGCAACGGCTACGACCGCGAGATCGTACTGATCAACACCCTGCGCATCACCGATGTGCAGCTGATCAACGAAGGCGAGCAGGTGGTCTGTCTGCCCGGCGCCACCCTCGATCGCCTGGAGCAGGCCCTGGCGCCCCTGGGCCGCGAGCCCCATTCGGTGATTGGCTCGTCGTGCATCGGCGCCTCTGTACTGGGCGGCGTGTGCAACAACTCGGGCGGTTCGCTGGTGCGCCGCGGGCCGGCCTACACCGAACTGGCGCTCTATGCACAGGTAAGGGAAGACGGCTCTCTGGAGCTGGTCAACCACCTGGGTATCGACCTGGGCAACAGCCCCGAGGAGATCCTCACCCGTCTGCAGCGTGGCGACTACAGCCCGCACCAGGTCAGCAACGAGGCGGCCGGCAGGGCCTCGGACCAGCGCTACGGCGAGCATGTGCGCGACGTCGATGCCGACACCCCGGCACGTTTCAATGCCGACCCGTCACGGCTGTTCGAAGCCTCCGGCTCGGCCGGCAAGCTGTGCCTGTTCGCCGTGCGCCTGGATACCTTCCCCAAGGAGCCGAGCACGGTCTTCTATATCGGCACCAATGCCGCGGACGACCTGACCGAGGTACGCCGCCACCTGCTCAACCGGCTGCCGAGCCTGCCGATTGCCGGCGAGTACATCCATCGCACCGCGTTCGACATCGGTGAGAAGTACGGCAAGGATACCTTTCTGCTGATCGACCGCTTCGGCACCGCCAGGGTGCCGGCCGCCTTCGCCCTGAAAAGCCGGGTCGACGGCTTCTTCGAGCGTTTCGGCCTGCGCGGCGTCAGCGACCGCCTCATCCAGCTGGCGATGAACCTCTTGCCCAGCCACCTGCCGCCGCGCATGCGTGACTACCGTGAACGCTTCGAGCATCACCTGATGATCCGCGTGGCCAACGACAGCCTGGAAGAAACCCGGCGCTTTCTGAACGATTATTTTGCCGCCGATAGCACGGGCGCCTTTTTCGAGTGCGATGCCGAGGAAGGTCGCAAGGCCTTCCTGCACCGCTTCGCCATCGCCGGCGCGGCAATTCGCTACCGCGAGGCGCACCCCGGCAGCGTCGAGGACATTCTCGCCCTGGATATCGCCCTGCGCCGCAACGACCGCGACTGGGTGGAAAGCCTGCCGGCGGAAATGGAAGAGCAGATCATCCACAAGCTCTACTACGGGCACTTCTTCTGCCACGTGTTCCACCAGGACTACATCATCAAGAAGGGCGTCGACCCGATCGCCATGGAACACGCCATGTGGAGGCTGCTCGACGAGCGTCGCGCCGAATACCCGGCCGAGCACAACGTGGGCCATCTGTATGTCGCCAAACCGGCGCTGGCGGGCTTCTACCGCAAGCTGGACCCGACCAACAGCTTCAACCCGGGCATCGGCCAGACGTCGAAGAACAAGCATTGGCAAGAGTGCTGCGGCGGGCACTGAGCTATCGGCCGTGTTACCGCGACCGCAGCGCAATTATTCCGCGCACAAGAAGAAAGGGGAGACCTCTCGGCCTCCCCTTTCGTAAATGTCCTGTGCTGGCAATTCTGTCGCCGCTTTCCTCGCCCGCCTGGTTGGGCAGTGCGAACCCGGGTGCCGCGACGACCCGGTAGGGTCGGCGGCGCCAGCTCTCCTGATTGGGCGAGCCGGGTGGACCTGTCGTCCGGGCCGTGAAACTGAGGTAAAGATTACGCCCACGGCCGCGACAAAAGATTGCTAAGATTGCTAAACAGCACCTCAATTACGCAATTATTTATTAACAAAGTAAAATTCACAGCAATCAAACAACGAAACCAATCAATCATGAACAAACTTGATCGCTATGACCTGAACATTCTCGCCGAACTGCAGCGCGATGCGACGCTGTCCAATCAGGAACTGGCCGAGCGTATCGGCCTGTCGCCCTCGCCCTGTTCGCGCCGCGTCAAGCAACTGGAGGACGACGGCTATATCACCGGCCAGGTCGCGCTGCTCGATCGCCGCCAGCTGGGGCTGACCCTGACCGCCTACGTGCTGATCGGCATGGACCGGCACACCCCCGAGCGCTTCGAGCATTTTCAGGCAGAGATCCGCAAATGCCCGGAAGTACTGGAGTGCTGCCTGGTCACCGGGATGGACGCCGACTACCAGCTCAAGGTGGTGGTGCCCGACATGGATCATTACCAGAAGCTGCTGCTCGGCACCCTGACCCGTATCGATGGCGTGTCCAGCGTGCGCTCCAGCTTCGTGCTGCAGCAGATTCTTTCCAGCACCCAACTTCCCCTGCAGCACCTGCGTGGCTGAGACCATACGACCATTGGCCCGCTACGCATACGGGCCAGCAAACAGGTAATATCCACACCTTTGTTGTGCCTTGCCGCCTGCACCCAGGCGGCACCTTATGGATCGCCGCCGAGAGCAGGATGGAACCCGAGTTTTTCGAAGCGCTGATGATGACCCTGCTGGTCGGCGGGCTGGTGCTGTTCATGGCCTTTATCGGACGAAAAATTCCTGCGCCGGCCGATTCGGCACCTTCATCCTGTTCTTCGCCCTGGGTCTCGGGGTGCTCGGCTTTCTTATCAAGGGCCTGGTCATCGCCGGCCTGGGAGGCGTCTGAACCAAAAAAACAATCGCGGCGCCCGCCGCATTGCCTTGTCTGCTACCCCCATGGAGAAACACATGAACGCCACTGACCGCGTCATGCAGAGTTACGGACGCTGCTGTGCCAGCCCGGCCTTTTTCAACGATTTCTACCGGTATTTCCTTGACAGTTCGCCGGCCGTGCGCGAGAAGTTCGCCAACACCGACATGGCTGCGCAGAAATTGCTGCTGCGTCAGGGCATTCTCAATCTGGTGATGCACGCCCGCGGCATGCCGGACACCAAGCTGCGTGCCCTGGGCTGCACCCATGCGCGCACCGCCATGGACATCCGCCCGGAGCTTTACGACCTGTGGCTGGAGGCGCTGCTCAAGACCATCATGGAGCACGACAAGCACGCCGATGCGGCCGCTTTGCAAGGCTGGCGCGAAGTGCTGATCAAGGGCATCAGCGTGATCAAGGCGGGCTACGAGGCCTGAGACGCAGGCCAGCCGATCTGCTTACCTGAGACTGGGTGGCAGGTCGCGCCATTCGCCCGGCAGCAAGCCATCCAGCGACCAGGGGCCGATACGCACCCGCACCAGGCGCAGGGTCGGCAAGCCGACCGCTGCCGTCATGCGCCGCACCTGACGGTTGCGACCTTCGCGGATCACCAGTTCCAGCCAACTGGTGGGCACAGTCTTGCGAAAGCGTACCGGCGGGTTGCGTGGCCACAGCTCGGGTTCGTCCAGCAGCCGCGCCTCGGCGGGCAGCGTCGGCCCATCGTTTAGCTGCACGCCGTCGCGCAACTGCTCCAGCTGCTCGACACTGGGCTCGCCTTCCACCTGCACCCAGTAGGTTTTGGCCAGTTTGTGCCTGGGATCGGCGATTTTCGCCTGCAGGCCACCGTCGTTGGTCAGCAGCAGCAAGCCTTCGCTGTCACGGTCGAGCCGCCCGGCCGGATAGACGCCGGGTACGGCGACGAAATCCTTGAGCGTGGCGCGGCCCTGGTCGTCGTTGAACTGGGTCAGCACGTCGAACGGCTTGTTCAGCATGATCAGCCGTGGCTCGGCAGGCAGGGCCTTGGCCACACGAAGGGGGCGCGGGGCGGGGCGTTTAGGTCGGGACATGCAGCGAAGGTTCTGGCGGAACGGGTGCGCAGTTTACCGCAAAGCCGCCACTATCCGGGGCGTCGGGCCGTGGGATCGCCCGGGCCGCCGGCCCGGTGGCTCAGCGACCGCTGCGGTCGATCACCGGCGCGTGCAGCGCCATAAGCTCGACGATCCATTCGATGAACACCCGCAGCTTGGTACTGACGTGGCGGTTGGGCGGGTAGGCGATATACATGGGCATCGGCTCGAACTGCCAATCCGTGAACACGGCGACCAGCTCGCCGCGCTGCACGTGCTCATCGGCCATGTAGGTGGGCAGCCAGAGCACACCCAGCCCAGCCAGCCCGGCGGCCAGGTAGGCATTGCCGTCGTCCACCGCCAGCACGTAACGGCCTTCGACCTCCAGGCGTTCGGGGCCGCGCTGCATACGGTAGGAAAACAGCTTGCCGGCTCGCGCGCGCTTGAAGCCGACGATGCGGTGGTGGCTGTCGACCAGCTCCTGCGGGTGCAGCGGCGTACCGCAGCGCTGCAGGTAAGCTGGCGCGGCATAGACCCCGGAACGCAGATCGCCGACGCGGCGGGCCATCAACGACTGATCGGTGATCTCCCCGCCGCGGATCACGCAATCGACGTTCTCGCCCAGCAGGTCGACGAGGCGGTCACTGGCGCCCAGGTCGAGCTGGATATCCGGGTAGCGGGCATGAAAGGCCGCCAGCGAGGGCACCAGGATCATCCCCGCGAACGGGCTGGGCACATCGACGCGCAAACGCCCGCGCGGCTGGCTGCTGGCGTCCGACAGGCTGGTCTCGGCGTCGTCCATGTCGGCGAGCAGGCGCACCACGCGCTCGTAATAGGCGGCCCCGTCGGCGGTCACCGCCACCTTGCGGGTGGTGCGATTCAGCAGGCGCACGCGCAAGCGCGCCTCGAGCTGCTGCACCAGCTGGGTCACGCTGGTCTTGCTCATGTGCAGGGTGTCGGCGGCCTTGGTGAAGCTGCCCGTCTCCACCACCCGGGCAAAGGCGCGCATCGCATCGAATCGATCCATCAGCTCCACCGATGATTGTTTGGAATTTGCAAACAGTGTTGATCGAAGTGAGCGGTTTATCCAGCACCCCTGCGTTTCTAAAGTGAACTCATCACTTGAAAGGGCCCAGAGGCCCAGAGGAGACGACATGACAACTCGCGACGTGGTTTTCCCCGCCGGCCGCCAGGCCCTTTACGAGCGCAATCGCTATTCACCGGCGGTGCGCTCCAACGGCCTGCTGTTCGTATCCGGCCAGGTGGGCAGCCGGCCGGACGGCTCCCCCGAGCCGGAACTCAAGGCCCAGGTTCGCCTGGCCTTCGAGAACCTCAATGCGGTGCTCGCGGCCGCCGACTGCAGCTTCGACGACGTGGTCGACGTGACGGTATTTATCGTCAACCCCGAAGAGCGCTTCGAGACCATCTGGGAAGTGGTGCCCGAGTATTGGGGCCAGGCGCCTTTTCCGAACATCACCTGCGTGGGCGTGACCTGGCTGTACGGTTTCCAGTTCGAGATCAAGGTGATCGCCAAGCTGCCCACCGCCTGAGTGCCGATGCAACAGTCCGGCCAGGGGCGCACGCTCAGGCGCTTGCCGCGGAGCGGTGTGATACACTGCGCGGCGGCCAAAAGCTGCCCACCCGCCACCGCAGCCCCTACCGGAGCCGAGATTTTCGATGTCCGATACTGCCCCCCAGAAGCCCGTTGCCAGCGGCGACAAATTCCGTACCGCGCAGGGTATTACCGCCATCAAGGACGGCCAGAAGCGCCGCGCCTCGACCGAAGCCAAGGTGTACGAACCCAAGCCGAGCTGGTTGCGGGTCAAGGCACCGGGCGGCAGCCGTTTCGAAGCGGTCAAGCGTAACGTCGGTGAGCACCGCCTGAGCACCGTCTGCCAGGAATCGCACTGCCCGAACATGGGCGAGTGCTGGTCCAACGGCACGGCCACCATCATGCTGATGGGCTCGGTGTGCACCCGTGCCTGCCGCTTCTGTGCGGTGGACACCGGCAACCCGAACGGCTGGCTGGACCAGGAAGAGCCGCAGAACACCGCCAAGTCGGTGGAGCTGATGGCCCTGCGTTACATCGTGTTGACCTCGGTGGACCGCGATGACCTGCCCGACGGTGGCGCCGCGCACTACGCCGCCTGCGTTCAGGCGATCAAGGCCAACACCCCGCAGGTGGTGGTCGAAGCCCTGACGCCGGACTTCGACGGCGACCTGGCATGCATCGAGCGCGTGGTGGACTCCGGCCTCGAGGTGTTCGCCCAGAACGTCGAGACGGTCAACCGCCTGACCCGCGAAGTACGCGACCCGCGCGCCGGCTACCGCAAGACCCTCGACGTGCTGGCCCATGCCAAGCACCATCGCCCCGACGTGCTCACCAAGACCAGCCTGATGCTCGGCCTGGGCGAGACCGACGACGAAGTGTTCGAGGCCATGCAGGACATGCGCGCCGTGGGCGTGGATATCCTTACCCTAGGCCAGTATCTGCAGCCGACCCGCAACCACCTGCCGGTCAAGCGCTGGGTAAGCCCGGACGAATTCAATCGCTTCCGCGACATCGGCCTGCAGATGGGCTTCATGGAAGTGGCGGCCGGCCCGCTGGTGCGCTCCAGCTATCGCGCCGACAAGGTGTTCGAGAAGAACAACCTGGGCCTCGCCGCACCGGTGCCGGTGCCGGGCCAGCAGCTCGACAGCAGCCTGATCCCCACGCTCAACGTCAACTGAGTACGCTCTGGTTGAGCCTTCGGCCAACCGGACAAACGAAAAAGGGACGCCTCGGCGTCCCTTTTCGTTGCTTGCAACCCTAGGCGTAGCCCAATCCGTGGCGTAGCGCCTGCTCCAGACGCCTGGCGACCTCGTCGAAGGCAGGCGGCGCAGCTACCAGATCCCTCAACTGGGTCATCTGCAAACCGGCATAGCCGCACGGGTTGATGCGCTGGAAAGGCGTCATGTCCATGTCGACGTTGAGCGCCAGGCCGTGGAACGAGCAGCCGCGGCGCACCCGCAGGCCCAGCGAGGCGATCTTGTCGCCCTTGACGTAGACGCCCGGCGCATCGGCCTTGGGTGCGGCTTCGACGCCGTAGCTGGCGAGCACCTCGACCAGCGCCTGCTCCATGATGGTGACCAGCTCGCGCACGCCCAGGTCCAGGCGGCGCAGATCGAGCATCAGGTAACCGACCAGCTGGCCGGGGCCGTGGTAGGTCACCTGGCCACCGCGCTCGACCTGCACCACCGGGATGTCGCCCGGCGCCAGCAGGTGTTCGGGCTTGCCCGCCTGGCCCTGGGTAAACACCTGGGGGTGCTGCAGCAGCCAGATCTCGTCCGGCGTGGCCTCGTCGCGCTCGGCGGTCAGCCTGCGCATCGCCTCGAGGGTCGGCAGGTAGTCGACCTGCCCAAGGTGGCGCACGATCAGGTCGGCTGCAGCCACTACAGCACCATGTGCACGCGGCCGGTGGCACGCAGGTCGACATGAATGGCCTGCAGTTGCTCGACGCCGGTAGCGGTGATCAGCACCTGCACGGAGAGAAAGCGCCCCTTGCTGCTGTCGCGGCTCACCAGGGTTCCGGCATCGAAGTCAGGCGCGTGGCGCTGCATGACCTCGATCACCATGTCGGTGAAACCCTCGCCGGCCTCGCCGATCACCTTGATCGGGTAGTTCTTGCAGGGAAATTCGATTTTCGGAGCTTGTACGTCGGTATCGGTCATGATGTCCACTGAACCAAATGAAACGCCCTCGGATCGAGGGCGTTCATCGCAACATGGGGGCTGGCTGTCAGTTAAACAACCCGTAGAAGAACAGCCGAATGCTATCCCACAGCTGACGGAAGAAACCACCCTCTTCAACCGCCTCGAGCGCGACCAGGTCGGCGCTGTGCACCACCTGGTCACCCATCTTCACTTCCACCTTGCCGATCACGTCACCCTGGGCGATCGGTGCGGTGATCTGCTGGTTGAGGGTCATGCTCGCCTGCAGCTTCTCCAGCTGACCCTTGGGCAGCGTGAGGGTCAGGTCCTGAGCCAGGCCGGCCTTGACCTGGTTGGCCTGGCCTTTCCAGACCGGCGCCTGCGCTAGTTCGGCGCCCTTCTGGTAGAAGGTGCGGGTTTCGAAGAAGCGGAAACCGTAGGTCAGCAGCTTCTGGGTTTCGGCGGCACGGGCGCTTTCGCTGTCGGTGCCGAATACCGAGGTGATCATCCGTGCGCCGTCACGCACCGCCGAAGCGACCAGACAGAACCCGGCTTCGTTGGTGTGACCGGTCTTCAGGCCGTCGACGGTACGGTCGCGCCACAACAGCAGGTTGCGGTTGGGCTGCTTGATATTGTTCCACAGGAACTCTTTCTGCGAATAGATGGCGTAGTGCTCGGCATCCTCGTTGATGATCGCACGGGCCAGGATCGCCATGTCGTGGGCACTGGAGTAGTGATCCGGGTGCGGCAGGCCGGTGGCGTTCATGAAGTGGCTGTTCTTCATGCCCAGGCGCTCGGCAGTGGCGTTCATCATATCGGCGAAGGCGTCTTCACTGCCGGCGATGTGCTCGGCGATGGCGATGCTGGCGTCGTTGCCGGACTGGATGATGATGCCATGCAGCAACTCGTCGACGGTCGCCTGGCTATTGACCGGCAGGAACATGGTCGAGCCACCCGAGGCCGCGCCACCGGTACGCCAGGCGTGTTCGCTGATGGTGACCTTGTCCTGCTCGCCGATCTTGCCGTTACGAATCTCCAGCGTGGCGATGTAGGCGGTCATCAGCTTGGTCAGGCTCGCCGGCGGCAGGCGCTGATCGGCATTGTTCTCGACCAGGATGTTGCCACTGGCGCCATCCATCAGCACATAGGATTTGGCTGCCAGTTGCGGGGGAGCCGGCAGCGGCGCCTGGTTGGCCCAGGCACTGGAGGTGCCGAGCAGCATAAGTGACAGGAAGATGCGTTGCGCGAAGCTGGTGATTTTCATCCGTCTCTCTAGATCGCTGGAGGGTGGAACAGGCCCTTGCGGGCACATGTAAACGTGGCGCCGCACCGCGGCGATCCACTGCTTAGTCAGGCGGCGAAGCATTTAGTTGCTCGCCAGAAACTGGCCTAGAACCTTTTCACGATCTCGCGAGCTAGAGCGATACAAGCAAAAACAAGCGAGGAACGGATTGGGCTCGCACACGAGTTTACAAGTGGTAAATGAGCATTCCGAGCTTGTTTTTAACGCAGTAGCGCCGACGCGCAGCAGATCGTGAGCAGGTTCTTAGTCCGCCTTGACCAGGGTTGCTTGCCCGAGGTTGGCGACACGAATGCTGTCGCGCACCCGGTCAGCCTCGCCCTGGCTGTTGATCGGCCCCAGCCGTACGCGGTGCAGTATCTGCTGGTTGCGCACCACTGAGTTGATGAAGACCGGCGCACTCACCGACTCGCTCAACTTGGACTTGAGAAGCTCCGCAGCGTCGGGATTGGCGAAGGCTCCCACTTGGAGATACAGGCCAGACGCTGCGGCTGAAGCGTTTTTTTTTGAGTCGATCTGCACCGGCACGGTGGCGGCAGCGTGCTGCTGCGGTGGCGGGGAATAGCTCTCCACCGGCGCGTTGGCCAGCTTCAGCTGTTCCATCTGCGCGGGCTGCACCTTGGCCATCTGCGGCTGCTTGATCATCATCGGCACCGGACGCCCCTGCTGGGCCCACCACTCGGTGGGATCGATGCCTTCGACACGCACCTGGGCGGTGCCCTTTTCGGCGTAGCCAAGCTTCTTGGCGGCGGCGAAGGACAAATCGATGATGCGGTCGGAATAGAACGGGCCACGGTCGTTGACGCGCAGGATCGCGCTCTTGCCGTTCTCCAGGTTGGTCACCCGCACATAGCTGGGCAGCGGCAGGGTCTTGTGCGCTGCGGTCATGCCATACAGGTCATAGGCCTCACCGTTGGCGGTAGCCTGGCCATGGAACTTGGTGCCGTACCAGGACGCCGGGCCGGTGGCCACGTAGCGGCGGGCATCGGCGATCGGGTAGTACTGCTTGCCGAAGACCACGTAAGGGCTGGCCTTGACCGGGCCATAGTGCGGCATGGGAATGGCGTCCTGGATCTTCGAGACATCCACGTCCCACCAGGGCGCGCCGTCCTTGTGCGGACGGTTGAAATCACTGGGACCGGACATCGAGCTGCCCGCCTGGCTTGGCGCCGAACTGGTCGGCGCGCGGCTGGAAGAACAACTGGCCAGCAGCACAACAGCGACGCCGCAAACGGCCAGCTTGAACGGCAAGCGTGTCATTGATTGGCACCTCGGGCCTGAACCAGCAACTCGGACAACTGATTGACCGCCATGGCGTACATCACGCTGCGGTTGTAGCGGGTGATCACGAAGAAATTCGGCTGCCCCATCCAGTACTCGGGGCCTTCGGCGCCCTCGAGGCGGAACGCGGTCACCGGCAGGTCGTCGGCCAGCACGTCGTTGCTCGACCAGCCCAGGGCACGCAGCTCGCCTACGGTCTTCTCGGGATCCAGGCCGGAGCTCAGGCCCTGATCGGCCTGCTCGCCCTTGACCGTGGCCAGGCTGGCCACCGGCTGCCCGGGCTGCCAGTTGTGGCGTTTGAAGTAACTGGCCACGCTGCCGATGGCATCGGTCGGGTTGCTCCAGATATTGATGTGACCGTCGCCGTCGAAATCCACGGCGTAGGCGCGGAAGCTGCTCGGCATGAATTGCGGCAGGCCCATGGCGCCGGCGTAGGAGCCCTTCAGGCTGGCCGGGTCGACCTGTTCTTCGCGGGTCAGCATGAGGAACTCACGCAGCTCCTTGCGAAAGAACGGCGCGCGCGGCGGGTAATCGAAGGCCAGGGTCGACAGCGCGTCGATTACCCGGTAGTTGCCGGTGTTGCCACCGTAGGAGGTTTCCACGCCGATGATGGCGACGATGATCTCGGCCGGTACGCCGTAATCCTTTTCGGCACGCGCCAGGGCTTCGGCGTGCTCGTTCCAGAACGCCACGCCCTTGTTGATGCGCGCGTCGGTGATGAAGATCGGACGGTATTCCTTCCAGGGTTTGACCCGCTCGGCCGGTCGCGAGATGGCGTCGAGGATGGCCTGTTTGCGCTCCACGTCGGCGAACAGGGTGCTCAGCTGCTCGCTGGCAAAGCCGTAGTCGCGGGTCATTTCGGTGATGAACTCGCCGACCAGTGGCGAGTTCGCGTATTCGTTGGCAGCCATCGCCTGAGGCGCCCCGAGCAGGCCGGCGACCGCCAGCCAGTGTGCATGTCGTGCGGCCCAGCCACGCAGAATCTGCATTGAATTCATAACCCCAATCAAGCCTGAGCGATCCACTTGCGGTGCGTGTGGATGGACATCAGGATTCCGAAACTCGACAACAACGTAATCAATGACGTGCCGCCATAACTGATGAACGGCAGCGGCACTCCCACTACCGGCAACAACCCACTGACCATGCCGATATTGATGAACACATAAACGAAGAAGGTCATGGTCAGACCGCCGGCAAGCAGCTTACCGAACAGCGTCTGCGCTTGCACGGTAATCACCAGACCGCGTGCAATCAACAGAATGTACAAGAGCAGCAACAGACAGACACCAATCAGGCCGAATTCTTCGGCCAGAACGGCAATGATAAAGTCCGTGTGGCTTTCCGGCAAAAAGTCCAGGTGCGACTGGGTGCCGAGCAGCCAGCCCTTGCCGAACACCCCGCCGGAGCCGATCGCAGCCTTGGACTGGATGATGTTCCAGCCGGCGCCCAGCGGATCGCTCTCCGGGTTGATGAAGGTCAGCACCCGGCGTTTCTGGTAGTCGTGCATCACGAAGAACCACATCGCCACGGCGATCGGCGCCACCGCCGCCACGGCGCCGGCGATCCAGCGCCACTGCAGGCCGGCCATGAACAGCACGAAGGCACCGGAAGCGAGAATCAGCAGCGAGGTACCCAGGTCTGGCTGCAGCAGGATCAGCACGAACGGCGTGACGATCAGCCCCAGGCTCACCGACACGTGCTTGAGGCTCGGCGGCAGCGTGCGCTTGGACAGGTACCAGGCCATGGTGGCCGGCATCAGGATCTTCATGAATTCCGAAGGCTGGAAACGGATCACCCCGGGAATGTTGATCCAGCGTGTAGCGCCCATGGCGTTGTGGCCCATGACGTCCACCACCACCAGCAGGCCGACCCCGCACAGGTAGCCCAGGGGCACCCAACGGGCCATGAAGCGTGGCTCGAACTGGGCGATGACCACCATGGCCACCAGGCCGATGCCGAAGGAGCTGGCCTGCTTCATCAGCAGGTCGAGGTTCTTGCCGCTGGCCGAATAGAGTACGAACAGGCTGCCGGTGGCGAGCAGCAGCAACAGCAGCAGCAGAATGCCGTCGATATGCAGGCGCTGCAGCAGGCTGGAGCGGCGACGCAGGACGTCGTCGCTGGACAGCGTGCGGTCGAAGCTGCCGGTCAGGCTCATGGTTGCTTCACCTCTGCATTGAGCGGCGCCGCAGCACCGGGCTTGGCGTATTCGGCCTTGAGCTGGCCGTTCTCGTCGAGCAACCAGGCATCCATCACCTGCTTGACCACCGGTGCACCGACCCCGGAGCCGGACTCACCGTTTTCGACCATCACCGCGACCGCGATCTGCGGGTTGTCCGCCGGCGCGAAACCCACGAACAGCGCGTGGTCACGGTGGCGCTCCTGGACCTTGCTGCGGTCGTACTTCTCGCCCTGCTTGATCGCCACCACCTGGGCCGTGCCGCTCTTGCCGGCAATCCGGTAGGCGGCGGCATCACCCACCTTGCGCGCGGTACCGCGGGCGCCGTGCATCACCGATTCCATGCCCTGCCGGGCATAATCCCAATACTTGGGGTCGCGCAGCACGATATCCGGCATCGGATTCGGGTCATGGGGCAGGCTGCCGTCGATGGTGCGCGCCAGGTGCGGGCGGATCCACTTGCCCCGGGTGGCCACCAGTGCGGTGGCCTGGGCCAGTTGCAGCGGCGTGGCCTGCATGTAGCCCTGACCGATGCCGAGGATCAGCGTCTCGCCCGGGTACCAGGGCTGGCGATAGCGGGCCCGTTTCCAGTCCCGCGACGGCATCAGGCCGGCGGTTTCCTCGAACATGTCCAGGGACACGCGCTGACCGATACCGAAACGGGTCATGTAGTCGTGCAGGCGATCGATGCCCATCTTGTGGGCCAGATCGTAGAAGTAGGTATCGTTGGAACGCATGATCGCCGTGTTCAGGTCCACCCAGCCATCGCCACTGCGGTTCCAGTTGCGGTATTTGTGGCTGTTGTTAGGCAACTGATAGAAGCCGGGGTCGAACACCCGTGAGGTTGGCGTCACCACCCCGGCATCGAGACCGGCGACCGCGACCATCGGCTTGATGGTCGAGCCCGGCGGATAGAGGCCGCGCAGCACGCGGTTGTAGAGCGGCCGGTCGATGGAATCGCGCAGCTCGGCGTAGGCCTTGAAGCTGATGCCGGTGACGAAGGGGTTGGGGTCGAAGCTCGGCTGGCTGACCATCGCCAGCACCTCGCCGGTCTGCGGCTGGATCGCCACCACCGCGCCGCGGCGACCGCCCAGGGCGTTCTCGGCGACTTCCTGCAGGTGCACGTCGAGGGTCAGCACCACGTCCCGGCCGGGCAATGGGTCGGTACGGTTGAGCACGCGCAGTACGCGGCCGCGAGCATTGGTCTCGACCTCTTCATAGCCGACCTTGCCGTGCAGCTCATCCTCGTAGAAGCGCTCGATACCGGTCTTGCCGATATGGTGGGTACCGCTGTACTCCACCGGATCGAGCTCCTTGAGCTCTCGCTCGTTGATACGCCCCACGTAGCCGACCGAGTGGGCGAAGTGCTCGCGCTGCGGATAGTGCCGCACCAGTTGCGCCACCACCTCGACGCCGGGCAGGCGGAACTGGTTCACCGCCAGCCGGGCGATCTGTTCCTCGCTGAGCTCGAACAGCACCGGCACCGGTTCGAACGGCCGCCGCCCCTGTTTCACCCGGCGTTCGAACAGCTCGCGATCATCAGGCGTGAGCTCCAGCACCTCGACGATCACGTCCAGCACCTGCTTCCAGTCGCCAGCGCGCTCGCGGGTCAGGGTCAGGCTGAAGCTGGGCCGGTTGTCGGCGATGATCACCCCGTTGCGGTCGTAGATCAGCCCGCGGTTGGGCGGGATCGGCTGCACATGGATACGGTTGTTTTCCGCCAGGGTGGAGTGGTACTCGTACTGGATCACCTGCAGGTAGTACATGCGGGCGATCAGCACCAGGGTCAGCACCAGGAATACCGAGCCACCGACCAGCGCGCGCTTGCGAATCAGGCGCGCGTCCTTCTCGTGATCTTTTAGACGGATCGGCTGGGGCATCGGGACCGCTGACTACTTGTGATAAGGGTGACCGGACAACACCGTCCAGGCACGATAGATCTGTTCGCCGACCAGTATCCGTACCAGCGGGTGGGGCAGGGTCAGTGGCGACAGCGACCAGCGCTGCTCGCTACGCGCCTGAACTTCCGGCGCCAGCCCTTCGGGGCCGCCGACCATCAGGTTGACCGTGCGCGCATCCAGCCGCCACTTGTCCAGCTCGACCGCCAGTTGCTCGGTGCTCCAGGGTCGCCCTTCGACTTCCAGGGTGACGATGCGTTCCCCGGGCTGCACCTTGGCCAGCATGGCCTCGCCTTCCTGGCGGATCATCCGCGCCACGTCGGCATTCTTGCCGCGGGTGGTCAGGGGAATCTCCACCAGTTCCAGGGACAGCTCGGACGGCATGCGCTTGGCATATTCCTGCCAGCCATCCCCGACCCAGCGCGGCATGCGCGAGCCGACCGCGATCAGTTTGATGCGCACGGAAAGCCCTTACTCGCGCTCGCCGCCCTGTTGGGCACGGCTCTGCTCGGCGCCCTGCCACAGACGCTCCAGGTCGTAGAACTGGCGGGTGGTCGGCAGCATCACGTGAACCACGATGTCGCCCAGGTCGAGCAGGGCCCACTCGCCGCTGTCCAGGCCTTCGCTGCCGATCGGGCGCACGCCCTGCTCCTTGGTCTTTTCCAGCACGTTGTCGACCAGCGACTTGACGTGACGGCTGGAGGTACCGCTGGCGATCACCATGTAGTCGGTGATGCTGGTCTTCTCACGCACGTCGATGGTGGTGATGTCCTGGGCCTTGATTTCTTCCAGTGCTGCGATGGCCACTTTGACCAGGTCTTCACTGTGCATGGTTTTGTCTGTCATAACGTGCTCGTTTGCCTCGCGTTCGATTCACCCACGGTACAGTCCATGGGCGTTGATATAAGCCAGAACCGCATCGGGCACCAGAAAGCGCACCGAGCGGCCGCTCGCCAGCAGCGAACGGATCTGGGTGGCAGACACCGCCAGGGGCGTCTGCCAGATGAAGGAAATCTGTCCTGCCGGGCCTTTCAGCGCCAGCGGGTCTGCCACGTTGCGCGCGGCCACCAGGTCACGCAGCGGCTCGCTGGCCTCGCTGTCGGCATCCGGGCGCTGCAGTACCAGAATGTGGCAGTGCTGCAGCAGCTCGGTCCAACGCTGCCAGGCCGGCAAGCCGCAAAAGGCATCCCAGCCCAGAATCAGAAACAGCTGGTCATTCGCGGCCAGCTCACCACGCAACGACTCCAGGGTGTCGATGCTGTACGACGGCTTGTCGCGCCTGAGCTCGCGGTCATCCACCCGCAGCGGCGAGAGCCCCGCCACCGCCTGTTCGACCATCGCCAGGCGATCCTGCGCCCCGACCTGCGGGGTTTCACGGTGTGGCGGCCGCGCACTGGGGATCAATCGCAACTCGTCCAGCGCCATGAACTCGGCCACCTCCAGCGCACCACGCAAGTGGCCGATATGCACCGGGTCGAACGTACCGCCGAGCAGCCCGATGCGCCTGGGATCCGCCATCAGGTGCGCACGTGCCCGTCGCCGAATACCACGTACTTTTCGCTGGTCAGCCCCTCCAGGCCGACCGGGCCACGGGCGTGCAGCTTGTCCGTGGAAATACCGATCTCCGCGCCCAGGCCGTACTCGAAGCCATCGGCAAAACGGGTCGATGCATTGACCATCACCGAGGCAGAATCCACTTCGGTGAGGAAACGCCGCGCATCGCCGAAGTTCTCGGTGATGATCGCGTCGGTGTGCTGCGAACCGTAGGTGTTGATGTGCTCGATGGCCGTATCCAGCGAGTCGACCATGCGGATCGCCAGGATCGGTGCGTTGTACTCGGCGCACCAGTCGTCTTCGCTGGCTTCGAGCACGTCGCTACCCAGCAGCGCACGGGTCTGGGCATCGCCACGCAGTTCGACGCCCTTGTCCCGGTAGATGGCGGCCAGCGGCGGCAATACGCGGGCGGCGATATCGGCATGCACCAGCAGGGTCTCCATGGCGTTGCACGGCGAGTAGCGCTGGGTCTTCGCGTTGTCGCAGACGCGGATGGCCTTGTCGAGATCGGCGGCGATATCCACGTAAACGTGGCACACGCCATCCAGGTGCTTGATCACCGGCACCTTGGCGTCGCGGCTGATGCGTTCGATCAGGCCCTTGCCGCCCCGGGGCACGATGACATCGACGAACTCGGGCATGGTGATCAGCGCGCCGACGGCAGCTCGATCGGTGGTTTCCACCACTTGCACGGCGCTGGACGGCAGGCCGGCCTCGGCCAGGCCGGCCTGAATGCAGCGGGCGATGGCCTGGTTGGAATGAATGGCTTCGGAGCCGCCGCGCAGGATGGTGGCGTTGCCGGACTTCAGGCACAGGCTGGCGGCGTCGATGGTCACGTTGGGGCGCGATTCGTAGATGATGCCGATCACGCCCAGGGGGACGCGCATCTTGCCGACCTGAATGCCGGACGGCAGGTAGCGCATGCCCTGGATCTCGCCGATCGGGTCCGGCAGCGTGGCGACCTGACGCAGGCCTTCGATCATGCTGTCGATGACCTTCGGGGTCAGCGCCAGGCGGTCGACCATGGCCGGCTCCAGGCCACTGGCGCGGGCGGCAGCCAGGTCCCGTTCGTTGGCGGCAGTCAGCTCGTCACGCGCCGCATCGAGAGCGGCAGCCGCAGCCTGCAGGGCCTGGTTCTTCTGCGCGGTGCTGGCCCGCGCGAGCACGCGCGAAGCCTGGCGGGCCGCGCGGCCCAGGCGGGTCATGTAGTCAAGCACGGACTCGGTCATGGCAACTCAGGTCGGCAGTTGGAAAAAGTTGCTGATTATAGCGGCCATGCCGCCCCGCGCACAGCGGCGCCTGGCAGATGGTCGTCAATGGCTTGTAACCGGGCGTTTGAACGCCCTTTCAATCGCCCGGCGCGTTGCTATGATCGGCCGCTGTCGCCGCCTGACAGCGCACGCCCGGCAAAGGAACCGCTTTTCAGGTGGGCAGGTCGAAGGCTCGATTTCTCTCTATAAGGTGTCCATCCATGGGCCAATGGCTCGATAGTCTGACTACCTGGCTGGCGGCCAACCCGCAATGGCTGGGCCTGGCGATCTTCCTGATCGCCTGCATCGAATGCCTGGCCATCGCCGGCATCATCGTTCCCGGTACCGTGCTGCTGTTCGCCGTCGGCGTGATGGCCGGCAATGGTGCCCTAAGCCTGTGGGAAACCCTGGCGCTGGCCTACTTCGGCGGCCTGCTGGGCGATGCCATCTCCTACGCCCTGGGGCGTTATTTCCACCAGGACATCCGTCGCCTGCCGGGCCTGCGCAGCCACCCGCAGTGGCTGAGCGGTGCGCAAAGCTACTTCGAGCGCTATGGCGTGGCCAGCCTGCTGCTGGGCCGCTACATCGGCCCGCTGCGCCCCATGCTGCCGATGGTGGCGGGCATGCTGAGCATGCCGCTTGGGCGCTTCATCGCCGTCAGCATGCTGGCCGCCGCCGGTTGGTCGGTCGCCTACCTGCTGCCCGGCTGGGCTGCCGGCGCGGCCTTTCGCCTGCCGTTGCCCGACGGTTTCTGGCCACAGGCTGCCGTGGTCGCCGGCGGCCTGGCGCTGTTGCTGGTGCTGACCATTCAGAGCAGCCTGCGCGAACAGCGCCAGGCCAGCCTGATCGCCGCCGGGCTGGGCACCATCCTGCTGGTCGCCCTGTTCATCGGCTGGCCGCACCTGATCCAGCTCGACCAGGGCCTGATGACCCTGATCCAGGAAAGCCGTAATCCGCGCTTCGATCATGTGGCGGTGATGATCACCCACTTCGGCGACTTCGACGTGCAACTGGCGGTTGCTGCGCTGCTGTGCATCCTGCTGCTGCTCACCCGCAAATGGCAGGCGCTGTTGTTCGCTGGCGGCGCCATGCTCAGTACCGCGCTGGCCAACGGCATGCTCAAGAACCTGTTCGAGCGGGCGCGCCCCGATGTGCTGCTCGAGCCGCTGCATACCTACAGCTTCCCCAGCGGGCACAGCTCGGCCGCCTTTGCCTTCTTTCTCACCGTTGCCATCCTGGCCGGCCGCGGCCAACCGGCCCGCCTGCGTCTGACCTGGATATTGCTGGCCTGCCTGCCAGCCCTGTTCATCGCCCTGTCGCGCGTCTACCTGGGCGTGCACTGGCCGAGCGACATCATCGCCGGCGCCCTGCTGGCCAGCAGCCTGTGTGCGCTGAGCCTGGCGCTGATGCAGCGCTTCGCCTCGCTGCCGCCACTGCCGGCCAGGGTCTGGTGGCTGATCGTGCCGGGCTGCGCACTGCTGCTGACGGGCATGGCGCTGCTGCGCATGAGCGAAGGCGTGGAAATCTATCGCTACTGAGCGGCACCGTCGCCCTGCAGCGCCTCCACCCACGCCTGCAGCATGTCCAGGCGCTGGGCGGCATCGGGCTCGGCCAGCAAGGCGATCTTCTGCTCGGCGCTGAACGGCAACAGGTAGCCGAGCTTGTCGGCCAGCTCCGCCTGGCTGTCGGCACCGCCCTCCATGTCCAGGCTGGCAACCATCGGGTGTTCGGCCAGGGCGCCGAGCAGTGCCAGCAGGTCGGCATGCTCCTCGCCCAGTGGCAGCTCGGGCTGCGCCTCCAGCCACTCGACCTGGGCCAGGGTCAGCTTGTCCGGCAGCACCCGGGCCTGCTTGACCCGAAAGCGCCGGCCGCCCTCTACACGAATGCCCAGCAGCCCATTGGGGCGCTGCTGAAAATCGGTGATCCGTGCTTCACAACCGATCTGCGCGACGCGCTCGGCTGCCTCGCCGACCTCGGCGCCTTCGACGATGCATACCACGCCAAAGCCTTCGCCCTGCTTCATGCAGCGGCTGATCATGTCCAGATAGCGCGCTTCGAATATCTGCAGGTCCAGCTGGCAGCCGGGAAACAGCACGGTGTGCAGCGGAAATAGCGGTAGGGTCATAGGACTCTCAACTCAGCAAGACGATGGCCAGGGGCAACAGGATCGCCGTGAACACGCCCATCAGGCTCATGGCCAGGGCCGCGAAGGCGCCGCACTCCTCGCTCTCCTGCATGGCTCGGGAGGTACCGACCGCGTGGGCGGTCATGCCCAGCGCCATGCCCATGGCGGCATGATTGCGCACTCCGCACAGGCGCAGCAACGACGGCCCGATGATCGCCCCCAGCACCCCGGTGATCATCACGAACACCGCGGCCAGTGCCGCCAGGCCACCGATCTGGCTGGCCACCAGCATGGCGATCGGCGAGGTGACGGACTTGGGCGCCATGCTCATCAGCATGTTGTGCTCGGCGCCCAGCAGCCAGGCCAGGGCGACACCCAGCACGGTGGCCACCACGCCGGCGACCAGCAGGGTCAGCACCGTGGGCCAGAACACCTGGCGGATACGCCGCAGGTTCAGGTACAGGGGCACCGCCAGGGCGACGGTGGCCGGGCCGAGGAAAATGGTCAGGGCCTCGGCGCTGGTCTTGTACTCGGTGAAGGTCAGCCCGCACAGCAGCAGGATGGCGATCACCAGCATGGTCGACACCAGCACCGGCTGCAGGAATACCAGGCGGGTCCTTTCGTAGAGGGCAATCGCCAATTGATAGGCGCCCAGGGTGACGCCCGCGGCAAACAGCGGATGATGGGTGACCGCCATCCAGGCGCCGTGCCAGTCGAGCATCATGGCTGCTCCCGGCGGCGCGCCTGGCGCTCGACCAGCTTCTGCATCATCCAGCCGGCGAACACCAGCGAGAGGATCAGCGACAGCACCAGGGCGCCGATCACCGCCCAGAAGTCGGCGGCGATCGCCTCGGCGTAGGCCATCACCCCGACTGCCGGCGGCACCAGCAGCAGCGGCAGGTACTTGAGCAGGCCGCTGGCGGCCTGCTGAATCGGTTCGTCGACCTGCCCCCGGCAGAGCAGAAACACCACCAGCAGCAGCATGCCGAGAATCGGTCCCGGCAGCATCGGCAGCAACAGCGCATTGATCGCCGTGCCGAGCAGTTGGCACAGCACCAGCCAGAACAGGCCACGAAGCAGCATGATTGTCCCCCCGCAAACTCGACAGGCGCGCCCGTCAACAAGGCGGCCATTATAGGCCGCAGATGCCGGCCGCTTAACAGGGCCAGATCCCGCTCCGCAGACCCTGTCAGCCTGGCAGCGCCGCCAGGCGGTTTACGGCATACTGCCGGCACCGCTTACCTGACAGGGACGTCCTGCATGCTTCGCCTCGCGCCTTTGGCCCTTATCCTCGCCCTCACGGCCTGCGGCCAGAGCCCCCAGCTGCTGGCGCCTGACGCCATCCTGCCCGACGGTTCGCGCTACCACGGTGAGGTGGTCGAAGGCCTGTTGCAGGGCGAAGGCCGCCTCGACTATCCCGATGGCAGCCGCTACGTCGGTCACTTCGTCGATGGGCAGCGCCATGGCATCGGGGAGTGGCAAAGCGCCGATGGCGAGCATTATGTCGGTGAGTTCGCCGCCGGCCGCTACGACGGCCAAGGCACCCTGAACAAGGCCGATGGCAGCAGCTACAGCGGCGGCTTCCGCCAGGGCCGGTTCAGCGGTGAGGGCGTCCTGGAGGAAGCCGGGCAGACCTACCGCGGGCAGTTTCGCGCGGGCCGCTTTCACGGCTTCGGTGTTCTCGAGCAGGCCGACGGCAGCCGCTTCCAGGGCGTGTTCGCCAAGGGCCTGCCAGACGGCCAGGGCGTGCGCGAAGACGAACTGGGCAACCAGCTTTCCGGGCACTTCGCAGGCGGCCAGCTCAAGGGCGCCGGCAGCTACCGGGGCAGCGAGGGCGACAGCTACGACGGCGAACTCAAGGACAGCCTGTTCCACGGCAAGGGCCGTTACCAGAGCGCCAGCGGCGAGGCCTGGAGCGGCACCTTCGTCGCGGGCGCCCTTACCGGTAAAGGTGAATACCGCGGCACCGATGGCAGCCGCTATAGGGGGCAATTCCGCGACTGGCGCTACCAGGGTGACGGCCACCTGCAACAGGCCGACGGCAGCCGCTATGACGGCCAGTTCGCCAAGGGTCAGTTCCAGGGGCAAGGCACCCTGGTCAGCGCCGACGGCACCAGGCAGCAAGGCACTTGGCGCCGTGGCCTGCGGGTGCGCGACGAAAACGGCCAGGCGCTGCCCGACCTCCTCGAAATCGGCCTGCTGAAACAGGGCGAGCTGCTCGACCGGGCCATCGCCGCGCTGCCGGCCTCCACCCCACGCCGCGAACTCTATGCCCTGACCCTGGCCGGCGACGGCAAGCAGAGCGTGTTCCTGCGCGAAGCCGACTACGTGGCCGATCTGCTCAGCGAACGGTTCGCCGCCCACGGTCGCATCACCCTGGCCAACCACCGCGATCACCTGGCCGATCGCCCCCTGGCGACCGGCGAGAACCTGCGCCGTGCGGTGCGCGCCATTGCCGAACGCAGCGGGCCGGAAGACCTGGTGTTCATCTACCTGACCAGCCACGGCTCGCGCAGCCACGAGCTGAACCTGGATCAGCCGCGCCTGCAGCTCGCCGACCTGCCCGCCAGTGATCTGGCCGATCTGCTCGAGCCCCTGACCGACCGCCACAAGGTGGTGGTGATTTCCGCCTGCTATTCGGGCGGCTTCATTCCCGCCCTGAAGGACGACAAGACCCTGCTGATGACCGCCGCCCGCGCCGACCGGGTGTCATTCGGCTGCTCCGAGGAGGCCGACTTCACCTACTTCGGCCGCGCCCTGTTCGCCGAAGCGCTGCAGCAGACCGGTGATCTGCAAAAGGCCTTCGAACTGGCCCGCGCGGCGGTGGCCGAGCGCGAGCAGGCCGATGGCTTCGAGCCGTCCGAACCGCAAATCTGGGCGCCTGCCGCGGTACTCGAGCACTGGAATGCGCTACGCCAGGCGCACAGCGAAGCGCCTTGAACGATAAATTGGCGATTGCCCTCTAAACTTCACAGTGAATAGCAGTCGAGGATCGACCATGTATCTGACTCCCCAGCACATTCTTCTGGCAGGCGCTACGGGCATGACCGGTGAGCACCTACTGGATCGCCTGCTCAACGAACCCACCGTCGAGCGCGTGCTGGCCCCGAGTCGCAAGCCACTGGCCGAACACCCCAACCTGGAAAACCCGGTCGGCGAAATGCTCGACCTGCTGCCCGCCCTGGGTGGCCCGGTGCACACCGCGTTCTGCTGCCTGGGCAGCACCATCAAGCAGGCCGGCTCCCAGGACGCCTTTCGCGCCGTCGACCACGACCTGGTACTGGCCTTCGCCGCCCGTGCCCGGGAGCTGGGGGCGCGGCACCTGCTGGTGGTCAGCGCCATCGGTGCCGACGCGAATTCTTCGGTCTTCTACAACCGCACCAAGGGGCAGACCGAGGAAGCGCTCAAGGCCCAGGGCTGGCCGCAACTGACCATTGCCCGCCCTTCCCTGCTGCTCGGCCCGCGCAACGAGTTTCGCCTCGGTGAACGGCTGGCCGCACCCTTCCTGCGCTGGCTACCGGGCAAGCACCGCGCCATCGATGTAACGGCCCTGGCACGTGCGCTGTGGCGCCTGGCACTGGAGGAAGGCGAAGGGCTGCGCATCGTCGAGTCCGACGAGTTGCACCGTCTCGGGCGCTGAGTACGCCCGAGCGAAGGGCCGAGTCACCCCGGCCCATGGCGATCAGAACAGGCCGAGCGCCCACGCCGTGGCGAACAGCGCCAGCGAGAAGCCCCACATCCACCAGAACGAGTAGCGGATGTGCTTGCCCATCTCCAAACGGGCAAGGCCCAGCGCCAGCCATAGCGCCGGCGAGAAGGGGCTGATAAAGGTGCCGATGATATTGCCGATCATCAGCGCGTAAACCACGCTCGGTGCAGCGACACCATGGTTCTCTACGACCTCCATCACCACCGGCAGGAGCCCGAAGTAATAGGCGTCGGTGTTGAGCAAAAATTCCATGGGGAAACCGAACACGCCGAGGATGATGTGCAACTGGCCGACCATGCCGGCCGGCAGCACCTTGATCAGGTCCTGGGCGATCGAGGTCAGCATGCCGGTGCCGGACAGAATGCCCAGCATCGAACCAGCCGCGAGAATGATCATGCCCATCCCCAGCGCAGCGGAGGAATGCGCGGCGATGCGCTGCATCTGCAGTTTGCCGTTGGGGTAGTTGATCAGCAGCGCCAGGCTCAGGCCGATCATGAACACGTAACCGGCCGGCAGCACGCCAGTGAACAGGGCCGCCAATACCAGTACGAACAGGCTGAAGTTGATCCACATACGGCCCGGACGCTCGAGTGCGCGCTCTTCGTCGCTGATCTCGCCGGGAGCGCCGACGCGGCCCACGGAGCCATCGTCCATCAGGGTGCCATCGGTCGCCGCGATACGCCGCTGCTCGCGCCAGCCGAGAAACGCTGCCAGCGCCACCAGCAGGACCACGCCGGTACCCTGGATGACCAGCAGTGGCCGCCACAGCTCGGTGACGTCCAGGCCAGTGACGGCTGCCGAACGGCCCAGCGGCCCCGCCCACGGCACCATGTTGAGGATGCCGGCACCGGTAGCCAGCAACATCAACATCAGGTAGGGGCTCATGCGCAGCTTCTTGTACAGCGGCAACAGGGCGGGAATGGTCAGCAAGAAGGTGGTGGCACCGGCGCCATCGAGGTGGGCGAGCATGCCGATGATCGCCGTGGCCACCGCGACGGCAATGACGTTGCCGCGGGTCAGCTTGACCAGAAAGCCGATGATCGGGCGGAACAGCCCGGTGTCCTGCAGCACGCCGAAGAAGGTGATGGCAAAAATGAACATGGTGGCGATGGCCATCACCTTGCCAACGCCATCGGTGAAGAATCCGGAGATCTCTTCCGTGCCGAAACCCGCACACAGCGCACCCAACAAGGGCACCACGATCAGTGGCAATACAGGTGACATGCGCCCACTGAGCAACAGCACCACCAGACAGAAAATGGTCAACAAGCCAATCAAGGTCAACAAACCGGGTTCTCCTCTTTTTCTTGTTCAAGTCGGTGCGGACACGGACACGAGGCGCGGACTCTAGACCAGAAACCTTTCACAAACCTTTATGGCCCAGGATGCTAAATCCATGATTTGTCAGCGAATATGTAGTAATGCGAGGTAACAGTTGCACTGCCTTGCTAAGCTGATGGCCTTGCCACTAGTGGAGTTTCGCCATGCCTTCGAACAGAACTGCCTTGATCATCGGTGCGTCACGGGGCATTGGCCTGGGCCTGGTGCGCCAGCTGCATGGCGATGGCTGGCAGGTGACCGCCACGGTGCGCACCCCGGCCCGCGCCAGCGAGCTGCAGGCCTTGAACGGCGTGCAGATCGAATCACTGGATATCGACGACAGCGCCGCGTTGGATGCGCTGGCACAGCGGCTGCAGGGCCAGACCTTCGACCTGCTGTTCGTCAACGCCGGCATCATTGGCCCCAGCCATCAGTCGGCTGCGCAGGCCTCCCAGGAGGAGCTCGGTCAGCTGTTCATGACCAACGTCACCGCGCCGATCCGCCTGGCCGAACGCCTGGTCGGTCAGCTGCGCCCACGGACCGGCGTGCTGGCGTTCATGAGTTCGGGGCTGGGCAGCGTGGCCAACCCGGAAGGCAACAACCTGGCGTTGTACAAGGCCAGCAAGGCGGCGCTCAACTCGCTCACCAACAGCTTCGTCTGGGAACTGCCGGAACCGCGCCCGACCGTGCTGTCGCTGCACCCGGGTTGGGTGAAGACCGACATGGGCGGCGAAAATGCCATGGTCGAAGTGGCCGACAGCTGCCGCGGCCTGATCGCTCAGGTCGAACGCTTCGCCGGCCAGGGCGGCCATCACTTCGTCGACTATCAGGGCCAGAAGATCGATTGGTAAGAGCTCTGGGTTGATGGGCTGGCGCCTATGGCCCGCCCCATCCTACGAATCCGCGTAGCAGTATATGGGAGCGGGCCACGCCCGCGAATCTTTCGCGCGCATGGCGCGCTCCCACTGGATATGAGGTTGGCCTCGAAACCCCGCGTAGGCGCCCATCAATACCAAGGCAAAGATGCCAATCCTAGAGCCCCAACATCGCCAACATGATAAAGGTGGCGAACAGCACGAAGTGGGTCATGCCCTCGATGGCGTTGGTCTCACCGTCATTGAGGTTGATGGCGCAGACGATCAGGGTGATGAACACCATCACCGTCTGCACCGGGGTCATGGCCATCTGGAACGGCTGGCCGCTATACAGCGCCATGGCCTCCATCACCGGCACGGTCAGGATCACCGTCGACAACGACGCGCCCAGGGCGATATTGACCACCGACTGCATGCGGTTGGCCAGCGCCGCCCTTAGCGCGGTAAGGATCTCCGGCGCCGCGGAAATGCCGGCCACCACGATGGCGGTCAGGACCGGTGGCGCACCGCTCCCTTCCAGGCCGACATCCAGCGCCTGGGACATCACCTCGGCCAACACGCCGATGACGATCACCCCGAACACCAGCACGCCGATCGACCAGGCCACGTTGACCTGTGACGTGTCGGTGCCATGCCCTTCACCGCCGCGCTGCTTCTTCTCCGGGTAGCTGTAGCTGAAGAAATAGCTGTGCGGGCCGACCTGCATGCGCAGGAACACTGCATAGAGCACCAGCATGGCGCCGATGGTGAACATCGAATACGCCTTCCAGTCCGCCTCGGGAATGAACTCGGGCACCACCATGGAAATGCCCATGGCGGTGAGGATCATCACGCTGTAGCTGCGCGCCGAGTCGTCGTTGTAGGACTGCTCGCCGTGCTTGAGGCCGCCCATCAGCGCGGCCAAGCCGAGGATGCCATTGATATCGAGCATCACCGCCGAATAGATGGTGTCGCGCACCAGGGTCGGCGACGCCTGGTTGCTCATCATGATCGCCAGTATCACCACCTCGACCAGCACCGCTGACAGGGTAAGGATCATGGTGCCATAGGGATCACCGACCCGTTCGGCCAGTTGCTCGGCATGGTGGGCGACACGCAGCGAGGCGCAGACGATGGCGGCGATCAGCGCCAGGGCGCCGGCCAGGGCGATGCCCTGGCCATGGCCGAGCAAGGCATGCTCCATGGGCAGGGCGACCAGGGCGGCAAGCACGGCCAGCAGCAGCCAGTATTCCTGCTTGATGGCGTTGAACATGGGCGATTCCTTTCAAGGCGGTTGGATCGATCCTGCTCCGACTGCAACATCCTGTAAATGATTCAACCCGAGTACCGCTCGGCAAGGCGATGCCGCACGCCTCGCGCCATGCAGGTAAACTTCGCGACCACGCTTTGACTGAACGAGATTTACCCATGTACGACTGGCTCAATGCCCTGCCCAAGGCCGAACTGCACCTGCACCTCGAAGGCTCCCTGGAGCCCGAACTGCTGTTCGCCCTGGCCGAGCGCAACCGCATCGCCCTGCCCTGGAACGATGTCGAGGCGCTACGCGCGGCTTATGCCTTCAACAATCTGCAGGAATTCCTCGACCTGTATTACCGCGGCGCCGACGTACTGCGCACCGAGCAGGATTTCTACGACCTGACCTGGGCCTACCTGCTCAAGTGCAAGGCGCAGAACGTGATACACGTCGAGCCGTTCTTCGACCCCCAGACCCACACCGACCGCGGCATTCCCTTCGAAGTGGTGATGCGCGGCATCAAGGGGGCACTGGTCGAGGGCGAGAAGCAGCTGGGCATCAGCCATGGCCTGATCCTCGCCTTCCTGCGCCACCTGCCCGAAGAGCAGGCCTTCCAGACCCTGGAACAGGCCATGCCGTTTCGCGATGCCTTTATCGGCGTCGGGCTGGACAGCTCGGAGAAGGGCTTTCCGCCGCGCCTGTTCGAGCGGGTGTTCGCCAAGGCCCGCAGCGAAGGCCTGCATGCGGTGGCCCATGCCGGTGAGGAAGGCCCACCCGAGTACATATGGGAAGCCCTCGACCTGCTTAAGATCGTACGTATCGACCATGGCGTGCGCGCCAGCGAAGACGAGCGCCTGATGCAGCGCATCATCGACGAACAGATTCCGCTCACCGTCTGCCCGCTGTCGAACACCAAACTCTGCGTATTCGAGCACATGGGCCAGCACAACATTCTCGACATGCTCGAGCGCGGCGTGAAGGTCACGGTCAACTCCGACGACCCGGCCTACTTCGGCGGCTACGTCACCGAAAACTTCATGGCCCTGCACGAAGGCCTGGGCATGAACGAAGAGCAGGCCAAGCGCCTGGCGCAGAACAGCCTGGATGCCAGGCTGGTGTGAACCGCCAGTAGCCTGGCGTTGAGTGGAGCGATACCCGGGGTGGGTGATTCCTGGGTATCGCTTCGCTCAACCGCAGGCTACGGGTTGCACGCTTTCATCAATGACCCTTGTGGTCATGCCCGCCTTCCGCCGCCGGCTCATCCTTCTGCACCGCCACGTCTACCGTCACGGGCCCAGCCTTTTCGAAGGTCAGGGTCATGGGGAAGCGGTCGCCCGCCTGGGCCTGCTGCTTCAGGTCGAACAGCATCACGTGGTAGCCCATGGGCGCGAACTTCACTTCGCCGCCAGCGGGAATCAGCACGTTTTGCACCTGCTGCATCTTCATCATGCCGCCTACGTGGGCATGCTCGTGGATCTCCGCCTTGCCGGCCACCGTCGTTTCGACGCTGAGCAGGCGGTCATCGGCATCGCCCTTGTTGTGCACCACGAAGTAGGCGGCGGCAGTCGGCGCCACCGGCGGCATTTCCCGCGACCAGGGATGGTCGATATGCAGTTGACCGACCTCGTACTCGTGGGCATTGGCCAGCAGACTGGTGGCCAGCAGTGCCGCGGTCAGCGCCAGTTTCTTCAGTGTCATGGTGCATCTCCTTCAATCGAATTCGGTTGTCTCGGCCGCCTCGGGTGCGGCCGCTTACGTCAGACCAGGCGGCGGGCGCCGAGGCGTGACAGGAGCAGAAAATCCAGCGCCCAGATCGCCAGCAGCGAGGCGCCGACCAGGGGGAACAGCACGCCCAGACCGATCATGATCGCCACGCCGACCTTCCAGCGCGGCAGGTCATGGCGCAGCGGCGGCACGCCCAGGCCACCACTGGGCCGGCGCTTCCACCACATGATCAGGCCGCTGACCGAGCTGAGCAGAATCATCAGGCACACGGCGAAGATAAACAGCTGATGCGGCAGGCCGTAGAGCTTGCCCTGGTGCAGCATCACGCCGCTCTCGACGGCGCGCGCCGCCAGGCCGTAGTCGGCCCAGCGCACGTCCGCCAGCACCGCGCCGCTGTACTGGTCGACATGCAGGGTGGCGTCGTTGCGCGGGTCGTCGGCGAACACCGAGATGGTGTAAACGCCGGTCGGCGTGGTCGGGAAGCTGATGCTGTAGCCCGGGTGCACGCCACGCTCGCTGGCGATATCCACTACCTGCTGCAGGCCCACGGTGGGGTTGGCGGTGGACACCGGCGCTGCCCCGCCGTTGTGCGCCGCATGGGGGTCGGACTCGGGTAGCGGGGTGTTCTCCAGCGCCCAGGGTACGGTCTGCTTGTGGCTCTGGTTGAGCTCGCCGGCCTGGCGATCGGAGGTCGGCACCTGATCCCACATGGCTGCCGGAAACTGGTTCCAGGCGCCGGCGAACTGCTTGCCCCAGAAGCCCGTCCAGGTCATGCCGGTGAGCAGCATGAACAGCAGCAGCAAGGCGCCCCAGAAACCGGTGACCGCATGCAGGTCGCGCCACAGCGACCGGCCACGGGCCGACAGCCGCGGCCACAGCACGCCAGCCCCAGCGCCGCGGCCGCGCGGCCACCACAGGTACAGCCCGGACACCACCAGCACCACGCCCCAGCCGGCGGCCAGTTCGATCAGCCGGTCCCCCGGCGTGCCGATCAACAGATCGGCGTGCACCGCCCGGACCAGGGCCTGCAGGTTGTCATGGGCATCCTGGGTACCGAGAATGGCGCCCTGGTAAGGGTCGACGAACACATTGCGGGTGCGCTCGCCGACCTTCACCACGAACTGGGCGCTGCTGTTGGCGTCCACCGGCGGCAGGTACTTGCCGATGCTGCCCTGGGGATAAACCGCCCGAACCCGGCCGAGCATCTCGTCGGCGGTCAGTTGCTGGGGGCTCGCCTCGACCTGCAGCAGGTCGGCATACATCAGTTGGTCGAGCTGCGGCTTGAACAGGTAGATGATGCCGGTCAGTGACAGCATGATCATGAAGGGAATGACGAACAGGCCGGCATAGAAGTGCCAGCGCCAGGCGAGGTTATAGAACGTGGGTGTCGCGTTTTTCATGGGAAGCCCGATCCTGTGCATAAGCGAATTGCCAGCAACGCCAGGCGCGCTGCAGACAACGACAAGGAAGCGAATCAGGCGATCGGGGGTGAGGCACGCGGGTTGGCCGAGGGCCAGAGGTAACGCACCGCCCCGCCGGGCTCGACGCAGGGGCGTGGGGGGGCCAGGCGTCGCCGGGGCAGCAGGCCGAGCAGGCCGAAGAACGCCGCCAGGGCCAGCGCCAGGAAGGTGGAGCACAGCGAACAACCGCTGCCCATGAGCGGCATCGGCATGTTTGCGTCCGCACCGCCCATGTCCATGGCAGCGCCACCGCCTGCGCTGGCATCCAGGCCGCAATAGCCACCGTCCATGCCGCTGAGCTGCAGGCCGGTCATCTGCCCATGGCTGACTGCACATGCGAGCGCGCTGAACAGGACGCTGAAATACAGCACCCAGGCGAGCAACGAGCGATCAGAGCGGGACAGGTTCATGGCTGGCGATTTTAGGGGCAGTGGCAGTAATCGGGCTGTGGTGGATTGCCGCAGCAGCTTAACGGTGCCACGGCGCCTGCGCCAGCAACTCGGCACAGCGCGCCTGCACGAACTCGCGCAGCAGGTGCACCGGCTTGCTCAACTGCTCGCGGTGGGTGCAGATCAGGTTGAGTGGCGTCGGCTCGCCAAGCACCTCCGGCAGCAGCACCTGCAGGCGCCCGGCGCGCACGTCGCCGGCCACGTCCAGCCAGGACTTGTAGACCACGCCCGCGCCCGCCACCGCCCAGCGGCGCACCACATCGGCATCGTCGCTGAGCCGATCACCGGCGACCTGCAGGCCATGGGCGCGGTCGTCCTCGTGAAAGCGCCAGCGCTCGTAGGCGCGGCCGCCCAGCATGTAGATCAGGCAGTTGTGCTGGCGCAGGTCGCTGATCTGCCGCGGCTCGCCATGGCGCTGCAGATAGGCCGGTGCGGCGCACAGCACGCGCCGGTTGCCCACCGCCACCGGCAGCGCCACCAGGCTCGAGTCCTCCGGCTCGCCATAGCGCAGGGCGATGTCGACGGGCTCGCGAAACAGGTCGGTGACCCGGTCGCCGAGCAGCAGGCGCAGCTGCACCTGGGGGTGCGTCTGCATGAAGGTATCGAGCCAGGGCAGCAGCGTATTGCGACCGAAGTCCGACGGCACCGCGAGCTGCAGCGGCCCGCTGATCGCCGATTTGCTGCCGGCAAGCTGCTGACGCCCCGCTTCGAGACTCTGCAGCGCCTGCCGGGCATGCAGCAGAAAAGCCTCGCCCTCGGCGGTCAGGCGCAGGCTGCGGGTCGAACGGGCGAACAGGCGTACCTGCAGCGCGAACTCCAGGCGTTTCAGCGCCGCACTGGCCACCGCAGGCGAGGTATCGAGCAGGCGCGCGGCCGCCGAAAGGCTGCCAACTTCGGCAGTACGCACGAACATCTGCAGGTCATCCAGACGTAACACGACGGCTCACTTTCAAAAAAAAATTGAAAGAGACTCTACTTGCACGCTGTTTTTCTTGTCACGCAAATAAACGAGCATGGCTCTACCTTTTTCGCGGAGCCCCACCATGATCCTGACATTGGTTGCCACCATCACCGCCCGAAACGGCCAGACCGACATCGTCGAAGCCGGGCTGCGTCAGCTGGTCGACGCCAGCCGCGCCGAAGCCGGCTGCCTGCAGTACGACCTGCACCGCCATCAGGACGATGCCCATGTATTCGTGATGATCGAACAGTGGCAGGACAGCGCCGCCCTCGCCTTTCATCAGGCCACCGACCATTACCGCCACTTCAAGGCCACCTGCGGCGAAGCGCTGCAAGGTGTCGCCCTGCAACCCCTGAACCGTATCGCCTGATTGCGAGGAAACCCATGAAAGCCGTCGCCTACCACCAGTCATTGCCCATCGATAATCCGCAAGCGCTGCAGGATCTGCAGCTCGACGCGCCCACACCCGGCCCGCGGGACCTGCTGGTGGAGGTGAAGGCCATCTCCGTCAACCCGGTGGACACCAAGATTCGCCGCAACGTGGCGCCGGAAGGCGGCCAGCCCAAGGTATTGGGTTGGGATGCCACTGGCGTGGTCAAGGCGGTCGGCAGTGAGGTGACGCTATTCAAGGTCGGCGACCAGGTGGCCTATGCCGGCGCCATCAACCGCGCCGGCGCCAATAGCGAGCTGCATGTGGTCGACGAGCGCATCGTCGGTCGCAAGCCTGCCAGCCTGCCGTTCGCCGAAGCCGCCGCCCTGCCACTGACCGCCATCACCGCCTGGGAGCTGCTGTTCGAGCGCCTGCAGGTCGCCGACGGCACCGCCGACCAGGGCCAGAGCCTGCTGATCATCGGCGCCGCCGGAGGTGTGGGTTCGATCCTCGTGCAACTGGCCCGCCAGCTCACCGGGCTGACCGTGATCGGCACCGCTTCACGCCCGCAAACCCAGGCCTGGGTTCGCGAACTGGGCGCCCATCACGTGATCGACCACAGCAAGCCGCTGAACGAAGAGCTGGTGCGTATCGGCATCCCCCAGGTCACCCACGTGGCCAGCCTGACCCAGACCGACCAGCACTACGACGCCATCGTCGAAGCCCTGGCCCCGCAAGGCCGCCTGGCCCTGATCGATGACCCGCTGCAGCCGCTGGACGTGATGAAGCTCAAGCGCAAGAGCATCTCCCTGCACTGGGAACTGATGTTCACCCGCTCGCTGTTCGAAACCGCCGACATGATCGAGCAGCACCGCCTGCTCAACCGCGTTGCCGATCTGGTCGACGCCGGCACCCTGAAAACCACCCTGGGCGAGCACTTCGGCACCATCAACGCCGACAACCTGCGCCGCGCCCATGGGCTGCTGGAAAGCGGCAAGGCCAAGGGCAAGATCGTGCTGGAAGGGTTTTAAACAGCCTTCGTCGATAAAAGCGACTCGGTGGGAGCGCGCCATGCGCGCGACTGCTTATCGCGGGCCTGGACTAGGCGCCCCCCGCTCCCACAAGGAACCCAGGCTGCTCTCGCTTAACGTTCGGACGCCGCCCTAACGAAACTGCGCGCAATGATCCTCGGGCGGCAGCGCGGCGGTGTACCACACATAGTCCGCCTGCTCGGCCGTCAGCGCTTTGCCGACCTCCGAGAAAATCAGCACCTGGGCGCCAGCCGGCTCACCCAGGTCGCTCAGGTGCAGCGGCACACCCAGATCGCGGCGCACGTGAAAGGCACCAGCGAACAATATCGCCGGCTGCGGCGCTCTCGACAGTTGCTCGGCCATGCGCCGATCCCGTTGCTGCTGCACCGCCAGCATTGCCGGTAGCTGGCTGATCGGCAGCTTGTCGCAGTGGGACTCGCGAATCTGCGCCAACAGCGGCTCCTGCACGGCCGCCGCGGTCGAGGCCTTGCCCTGCAGCATCGGCTGCTGACGGTAGATGGCCATGATCTCGGCGCGGTCCAGGTTCGCTGCACGCAGGGAGTAATCCTGAGCCAGAGCGTGGTGCACAAGGGGGCCATAGAGCGCCCATGGCCATCCGTTACTCCATTCCAGCGCCTTGGGCAGATCGGCGATCTGCAGGCCTTCGCGCAACTGCTGCTTCACGTCGTCGACCTGGGGCTGCTGGCTGGCGGCGAGCATTTCCAGCAACAGGCTGCCTTGAGGCCGCCGCGCCTCCAGGGCACGCAGCAGCCAGAGCTGCAGGGCGTGGTGATCGGGGTTGTCATGCTGCTCGCCAACCAGCACCCGCGGCGCCCCGGCCAGCCGTGCGACAAGCTGCTCGGGCGTCAGGTGCGCGCCGCTGCGCAGGTCGAGGATCTGCCCCAGGTCGGCATGCCCACGCCCCTGCGGGCTCTGCCACTCGGGCACGGGCGCCAGGACAGCCCGGCTCTGGCAGGCGGTGAGCAACAACAGCAGGGATAACAGCAGCGTACGCATGGGGTTTCCTTCAGCGGGCGACGATCAGCGGATGCCCACGCTCGGGGTGCTGCTGCACCAGCACCTCGAGACCGAACACCGCCTGCAGCGGTTCGGCACGCAGCACCTCGGCAGGCAGGCCGACGGCGTGGGCGCGACCCTCGTCGAGCAACAGCAGGCGGTCGCAGTAGCGCGCCGCCAGATTCAGGTCATGGAGAATGACCATCACTGCGGCGCCCTGTTCGGCGAAGCGGCGCACGGCCTGCAGGGTGGTGTGCTGGTGCAGCGGGTCGAGCATGGAAGTGGGCTCGTCGAGCAACAGCGTCCGTTCGGCTCCGCCCGGCCACAACTGCGCCAGCACCCGCGCCAGGTGCACGCGCTGGCGCTCGCCACCGGACAGCTCCAGGTAGCTGCGCTCGGCCAGGTGTTCGGCATCGGCGGCCTGCAGCGCCTCGCGGACGATCTGCGCGTCACGCTCGCGGCCGGTGTCGTGGGGCATGCGGCCCATCATCACCACATCGCCGACGGCAAAGCCGAAGCTCAGCGATGAACTCTGCGGCAACACCGCCAGCCGCCGCGCACGCGCCGTGCCCGGCAAGCCCGACAACGGGCGACCGTCCAGGGTGACCTCGCCCGTAGCCGGGCTCAGTTCGCCGCAAAGGGCGCCAAGCAGGGTGCTCTTGCCGGCGCCATTGGGACCGAGCACGCCGAGCACTTCGCCAGGCTGCAGGTCGAGATCGATATCGACCAGCACCCTTTTGTCGCCACGCAGGATCGACAGCTTGCGTGCAGATAGCATCAGGTGCGCCCCCGCAGCAGCAGGTAGAGAAAGAACGGTGCGCCGATCAAGGCGGTAACGATGCCGATGGGCAGCTCGGCCGGCGACAGAATCAGCCGGGCGAACAGGTCAGCCAACAGCAACAGGCTGGCGCCGGCCAGCGCCGACGCCGGCAGCAACACGCGGTGGTCGGGCCCGACCAGCAGACGCACCAGATGGGGCACGACCAGGCCGATAAAGCCGATCATCCCGGCGGCTGCAACGGCGGCGCCGACGCCCAGTGCAGTGCAGAACACCAGCTCGCGCTTGAGGCGCTCGACAGCCACGCCCAGGTGGCGTGCCTCGGATTCACCGAGCAGCAATGCATTCAACGCCTGGGCGCGGCGCGGCAGCCACAGCGCCACGCCGAGCGTCACCAGCAGCAACGGCCATAGCCGTGCATAGCTGGCGCCATTGAGGCTGCCGAGGTTCCAGAAGGTCAGGGTGCGCAGGGTGGCATCGTCGGCCAGGTAGGTGAACAGGCCGATGCAGGCGAACGCCAACGCGTTGAGGGCGATGCCGGCGAGCAGCATGGTGGTCACGCTGGTCTGTCCGTGACGACGCCCCAGGCGATAGACCAGCGCGGTGACCACCAGGCCGCCGAGAAAGGCGCACAGCGACAGCAGATAAGGCGCGAACAGCTCCGGCAGCCCGCCCAGGGCCGCCCCGCCGACGATGGCGATGGCCGCGCCAAGCGCCGCGCCACTGGCCACGCCGATCAGCCCGGGGTCGGCCAGCGGGTTGCGAAACAGCCCCTGCATCGCCACGCCGCACAAGGCCAGCACCGCGCCGACGGCAAGGCCCAGCAGGGTGCGCGGCATACGAATCTGCCCAAGGATCAGCTCCGCCTGCTGCAGCCCATCGGCCGGCAACGGCACACCCGCCAGGCGCAGGGCGGCTTGCAAGGTGTCCCCCAGCGGCAGGCTGACGGGGCCGAGCGCCAGCGACAGCCACAAGGCGAGCGCCAGCAGCAGGCCCAGTGCGGTAAACAGTGAGCGCGGGCTGATGACGGCTTTCATGGCGTAGCGGGTTCGAGCGGCGTGCGGCCCGGGTAGAAGGCGGCGGAAAGCTCGGCAAGCCCAGCCGGAATACGCGGGCCGAGGCCGCCGACCAGCAGGGTCGGATCGATGGCCACCAGGCGCCCTTCCTTACCGGCCCTGGTCGAGGCCAGGGCCGGGTTCTGCTGCAACAGCGCCTGCCTGGCCTCATCACCGCCGAGGCGGCGGTCGGCGAAGATCACCACGTCAGGATCCAGCGCCAGCAGCGCCTCGGTGGACAACGCCTTGTAGCCCTCGTGAGTGGTCAGGTTCTGGCCACCCGCCCGCTCGATCAGCCAGGCAGCGGCAGTATCCTTGCCGCCCGCCATGGGGCTGCTGCCGGCATGGCCGAGCAACAGCAGAACGGTCGGCGCCCGGGTTTCGGCCTGGGCCTGCGCCACCCAGCCGGCCTGCTCCTTCAGGCGCGCCTGATAGGCCGCGAACACGCGCTCGGCACGGGCTTCGTCGCCGAGCAAGGCACCGATGCGCTTGAGGTTGCCGTGCAGCACCTGCAAATCGGCATCGGCCGGCAGCGCCTCGACCTTCACTCCAGCCGCCGCGAGTTGGGCCAGCACCGGTGGCGGGCCCATCTCCTCGGTGCCGAGCAGCACCTCGGGGCGCAGGGCCAGAATGCCTTCGGCGGCCAGCTGGCGCTGGTAACCGACACTGGGCAGTTTCTGCAGCGAGGCCGGATGCTGGCTAGTGGTGTCGACGCCGACCAGCTTGCCTTCGCCGCCGAGTTCGACCACCCATTCGCTCAATGAGCCCCCGGCGCTGACCCAGCGTTGCGGCAGGTTGTCGGCGCTCGCCGCCAGCGGCGACAGCAGGCTGGCGAACAGGGCGAATGCAGCGATGGGGCGGGTCATGGAGCAGCTCCGGAAGCAAGGTTCGTATCGGGCCGCCCGAAATGCGCAAGCGGCCAGGGCGGGCAGTGTAGCGTCAGGCTGGCAGGGCCGGGGTTTGCTCGGCCAGGCGCCGCCAGTCATCACGCTCGGGCACGCCGGGCTTGCGCGCACCGAACAGCTGCAGGATCAGCTCACCCTTGGCGTCGAACGCTTCCCAGCTGGTGATCACCCCATCGGTGCTCGGCTTGCGCACCCGCCACAGGGTGTGAACGTCATTGGCCTTGAGGTGCAGGTTGAACTGCGGATCCAGCACGTTGAACCAGGTGTCCATCCACTTCAGGTTGCTGACCGGTCCGGTGTGGATCTGGATGCAGTGGCGGTTGCCGACGAACACCATGATCGGCACCTCGGCCGCCGCGGCGCGCTCGAACAGCCCTGGCAAGGCATCGGGCGCCAGCGGCTCGGCCCACTCGCGCCCGGCCAGGCGCAACGCCTGGGTGCGGGTTGCGCCGTGGTTTTTCAGCAGGGCGAAGAAATGATGGGTGTCCTTCAGCGCGGCCCAGCCGGCGCGCAGGGATTCGCCGTCGATGGCTTCGTCCGGCGTGACGGCTGCTGGCTCCGGCATGGGCTTGAGGGCCAGTTCGGGGCTTTGCTGCGCATCGCGAAAGCGCGCGACCAGCGGCTCCCAGGCGGCCTGCTCGCTGTGGTCGGTGAGGTAGACCTTGTGCACCGCGGCGCCCTGATGATCGAACACCTGAACGCTGCGCAGCACGCCGCGCGGCGTCTGTTCGGCCACGACGAACGCACTGGCCCAGCCGCCGAGGAACAGCCGCAGGTCGATATCCGGCGACACCACCAGGCCCATCTGACCATTACCGGCAATCGTCACCTCGCGGTAGACGCCCTTGCGCTCGTGCACGCAGGACTCGTTGCGGGTCAGCGCCATCACCGGGCCAAGCTCGCCGAGGGCCGGCAGTAGAGCCGCCCAGTCAGGACGCAGGCGCACTGCATCCACACCCAGGCGACTGGCCGTCAGCTCACCCTCGCTGACGCCCAACTGTGCCGCAGCGTCCCGGGCCCGCAGGTGCGGCTGCTCGGCACGCAGGTTCTGCCAGGCGGCATACAGGCCATCGCTGGCTAGGGGTAGATCACTCATCACACCAACTCCTTGTGGGCCCATCGACAGACGGGGCGCCGTGAATTGAAGAGGGTAAACGCCTTGTACGGGGAGCGCCAAGAGCTGGCGAATCTTAATTGACAGATAATCTCTTCTACAAATAAGAATCATTAATATCTAATCGAACGCTACGCCAACCCGTATTCCGACATGATCAAGGAGAACCCCATGTCGAGTCGCCCGCCCTACCCGCTTCGCGCCTGCCTGAGCATCTTGCTGCTTGGCCCGACCCTCGCCAGCGCCCAGCCTTTACAGCTGGAACGCACCACGATCAGCGCCACCCGCACGGAACAGCCTGTGGATGTCGTCCCCAGCACGGTGACGGTGCTGACCGAGCAGGACATCGACCGCCAGAACGTGAAGAACATCGGCGATCTGGTGCGCTACGAGCCGGGGGTATCGGTCAGCGGAACGGGCAGCCGCTTCGGCCTGGCGGGCTTCACCATCCGTGGCATCGGCGGCAATCGCATCCTCACCCAGGTGGACGGCGTGCCCGTGCCGGACGCGTTCGCCTTCGGGCCCTTCCTCGACGCGCGGCGCAACTACGTCGACCCGGACAGCCTCAAGCGCGTGGAGATCATCCGCGGTCCGGCCAGTTCGCTGTATGGCAGCGATGCCATTGGTGGGGCGGTCAGTTTCCTGACCAAGGATGCCGCCGACTATCTGGATGGCGGCGATGACGCCTACGCCCGGTTCAAGACCGGTTACGACGGCGGCGACGACAGCAGGTCGCGCAGTGCCACCTTTGCCGCCCGCCGGGGTCAGGTCGACGGCCTGCTGCACATGGGGCGGCGTGATGGTCAGGCGCTCGACACCTTTGGTGGCCGCGGCGGCATCGGCGCGGCGCGGGAAGAAGCCAACCCTCAGGACTACAGCGCCGACAACCTGCTCGCCAAGCTCGGCTGGAACTACCTCGACAACGACCGGTTGCAACTGACCTACGAGCGCTACAGGGACGATGCCGATACTCGCGTGCTCAGCGAATACAGCACCACGGCCGCCGTGCGCACCTCCGAGGCCACCGATAACACCGATCGCCAGCGCCTCAGCCTGCAGCACAGCTTCGCTCTGGACAACGCCATCGCCGACGGCGCCGATTGGCAGCTGAGCTATCAGGAAAGCCAGATTCGCCAGCGCACCTACCAGCAGCGTTTCAGCGGCGGCGCCTTGCGTGAGCGCAGCCGTGACTCGACCTATCGGGAAGATCTGTGGGCGTTCAATGCCAAGCTCGACAAGGCCTTCGATACCGGCCCGGCCAGCCACCTGCTGATCTACGGCCTCGACGTCAAGCGCCTGGAAAGCAGCGACCTGCGCAAGGGCCGCGAAGTGTTCGCCAGCAGCGGCCTGCCCGTGCCGGCAATCCCTGGCGATGAAGCCTTCCCGCTCAGCGACTTCCCGGATCCGACCTCGACCGAATACGCGTTCTTCGTGCAGGACAGCATCGACATCGGCCGCTGGACGCTGCTGCCCGGCCTGCGCTACGACCACTACGAGATGAAGCCGGCGGTCACGCAGCACTATCTGAACAGCCAGCCGATCAACCGCAACCCGGCCGATTACCGCGACGAGGCGCTGTCGCCCAAGCTCGGCATCACCTACCGGATCGACGTGGCCCATAGCCTGTATGGCCAATATGCCGCGGGCTTCCGGGCGCCGAACCCGGTGGATATCTTTGGTGAGTTCATCAACTTCGCTCGTAATTACCAGACCATCGCCAACCCCGGCCTCAAGCCCGAGACCAGCGACAGTTATGAAGTCGGCCTGCGCGGCCAGTACCGAACCGGCACCTTTGGTATCGCTCTGTTCTACAACCGCTACGACGACTTCATCGAGCAGGTGACCCTGGCGAATGATCCCACCGGTGCCGGGCGCATGACCTTCCAGTACCAGAACCTCGATCGGGTCACCATTCGCGGCGTGGAAGCCCGTGGCGAACTGTTGCTGGACAGCCTTGGCCTGCCGGCTGGCAGCCACCTGCGCAGCGCCATCGCCTATGCCCGCGGCAAGGACGAAGCGACCGGCCAACCGATCAACAGCATCGACCCGCTCAAGGCCGTGCTGGGCCTTGGTTACGATGCGCCAAGCGGGCAGTTTGGCGGCGAGCTGAGCTGGACCCTGGCAGCCGCCAAGCGCCGCGTCGATCAAACGCAGATCGCCAACCAGTTCGAGCCCTCGGGCTACGGCACGCTGGATCTCAGCGCCTACTGGAATATCGGCTCCGGCGTCTCGGTCAATGCCGGCCTGTTCAACCTGACGGACAAGCAATACTGGCAATGGGGCGATGTCCGCAGCCTCACCGAGAACAGCCCGAGTCTTGGCCGCTATGCCCAGCCGGGTCGCCACGCGGCCTTCAATGTGGTCTGGGAAATCTGAACGGACGCGCCCCTTCCATCACCAGGCCGATGGGGGATAATCCCCCGCTCAGGCCTGGAGAGTTCGATGATCCGTCTATGCGCCTCCGATGAGCTGCCGGAAGCGCAGAGCCGGGGCTTTTGTATCGAAGACATGCAGCTGTTCGCCGTGCGCAAGGGCGGCGAAGTGTTCATGTACCGCAACCGCTGTCCCCACCGCGGGGTGCCGCTGGAATGGCAGGCCGACCAGTTTCTCGACCCCAGCGCCAGCCTGATCCAGTGCGCCCGGCATGGCGCGCTGTTTCTGATCGAGTCCGGCGAGTGCGTGGCGGGGCCCTGCGAAGGAGACACGCTGCGGGCACTCGACTGCCGCGAGGATGGCGAGGGGATCTGGGTCGATGTCGATCTGTAACGCAATAACCTGGGTATCGCTGCGCTCAACGCCAGGCTACAAGAGCGACGCCACCCCGTAGCCCGGGTCGAGCGCAGCGACACCCGGGAGCGTTCTCAAGTCTGCAGCACCTCAAGACGCCGTACTACCTCGATCCCCTGGGGCGATATAGCCACCCCATAGGCCAGCACCTCGACGCCCGCGCTCACCGCTTCAGTCAGAGCCGCCGCGTAGGCCGGGTCGATCTCCTTGGCAGGCCGCACGGCCTCGACACCCGACAGGTTCACGCAATACAGCTGCACGGCGCGAATGCCGCTACGCGCCAGGGCCGCCAGCTCGCGCAGGTGCTTGGCGCCGCGCTCGGTGCGGGCGTCGGGAAAGGCTGCCACGGCGCTGTCGGCAAAGCCCAGGGTCACGCTCTTCACTTCGACGAAGGCCACGCCATCCGGGTACTCCAGACAGAAGTCCACCCGGCTGCGCTCCACCCCATAGGGTACTTCGCGGCGCAAGGCGCTAAAGCCTGCCAGCTCGGCGATCCGCCCGGCACATAGCGCTTCTTCGACCAGACCGTTGGCCCGCGCCGTATTGATGCAGGCCAGGCGGCCATGGGGCGTCTCCCCGACCTCCCAGGTGCCGGGCAGCTTGCGCTTGGGATCAGTGGAGCGGCTGAACCAGACCCGGCAACCCTCGCTCATGCAATTGAGCATCGAGCCGGTGTTCGGGCAATGGATGGTCAGCAACTCGCCACCCGGCGTTTCGATATCGGCGAGAAAGCGCTTGTAGCGGCGTAGCAGGCGGGCTTCTTCGAGGGGCGGCTCAAACTGCATGGGCTTGCCAGCTTTTCAGGCCACGGGCGATGCGCGTGACGGCTTCTTCGAGACGCGGCAGGCTCTGGGTGTAGGCAAAGCGCACGTGGTGGCCAGCCTGATGGCGACCGAAGTCCAGCCCTGGGGTGAAGGCCACATGCTCGGTTTCCAGGAAGTGCTGGCAGAAGGCATAGGCATCGCCACCAAAGGCGCTTACATCGGCATACAGATAGAAGGCACCTTCGGGCTCGACGGCAATGCCAAAACCGAGCTCGCGCAATGCCGGCAGCAGAAAGTCGCGGCGCTCGGCAAAGGCGGCGCGGCGCTCCTCGAAAATGGCCATCGACTCCGGCTGAAAGCAGGCCAGTGCCGCATGCTGGGCCATGCTCGGCGCACTGATGTAGAGGTTCTGCGCCAGTTTCTCCAGGTCCGCCACCGCCGCCTCGGGCGCCACCAGCCAGCCCAGGCGCCAGCCGGTCATGCCGAAGTACTTGGAGAAGCTGTTGAGCACGAAGGCCTCGTCATCCACCTCCAGCACGCTGCTGGCGTCCACGCCGTAGGTCAGGCCATGGTAGATCTCGTCGACCACCATATGCCCGCCACGGGCTTTGAGCGCCTGGGACAGGGCAGCCAGCTCGGCAGCACTCAACAGCGTGCCGGTCGGGTTGGCCGGCGAGGCGAGCAAGGCGCCGACGCTGTCGCCATTCCAATGCTCGGCCACGCTGTCGGGGGTGAGCTGGTAACGCTGCCTGGGGCCGACCGGAACCAGCTGCGCCGCACCTTCGACTAGACGCAGAAAGTGGCGATTGCAGGGGTAGCCCGGGTCGGCCAGCAGCCAGTGCTTGCCAGGGTCGACCAGCAGGCTGGCCGCCAGCAGCAGCGCACCGGAGCCACCTGGAGTGATGAGAATGCGCTGGGGGTCTATGCTCAGCCGGTAGCGCTGCGCGTAGAAGCCGGCAATTGCCTCGCGCAGGGCCGGCAAGCCACGCGCCGCGGTGTAGCGGGTATGGCCGGCTGCCAGCGCGGCCTGGCCGGCGGCCACGATGGGCGCGGCGGTGGTGAAGTCGGGCTCGCCGATCTCCAGGTGAATGACGTCATGGCCCTCGGCCTGCAGCTGGTTGGCGCGGGCCAGCAGGGCCATGACGTGAAAGGGTTCGATCGCGCGGCTGCGGGCGCTGTAAGGCTGTGCCATGGGTCTGCCCCGGAAAGCGATAAAGGTGGAATTGTATCAGCGGCGCCCTGTCATACCGTGCCAACGCACCACTGAAATACGTGTTTACATTGCGATTGCAGGCACCCGGCGCCAGGCATGGGGTGGTTCCTTGGGCCCACCAGGAAGCCCTGGCGCGGCCGGCTCGAAAGCCGACGCACAACCGCGACATCCGGGAGTGGCGCGGCTTGAGGCGATCTGGTAAGTTCGCCGGCTTGCAGTCGCAGGGCCGTTATTGTAAACGGCAACGGACACATTCCCTGCGCAGTGGATTAGAGAGAGTGAGAGGCGGTCATCCATGCCCACCAAAGCAAAAGCAACAAACGGCCAATTGATTCGTGGCTTCGAACCCTACAAGGAAACCAAGGGCGAGGAGTACATGAGCGAGGCGATGCGCGCCCACTTCACCAGTATCCTGAACAAATGGAAGCTGGAACTGATGCAGGAAGTCGACCGTACCGTGCATCACATGCAGGACGAAGCGGCCAACTTCCCCGATCCAGCCGACCGTGCCAGCCAGGAAGAAGAGTTCAGCCTGGAACTGCGTGCCCGTGATCGCGAGCGCAAGCTGATCAAGAAGATCGACGAGACGCTGCAGCTGATCGAAGACGAAGAATACGGCTGGTGCGACTCCTGCGGTGTCGAGATCGGCATCCGTCGCCTGGAAGCGCGCCCCACCGCCACCCTGTGCATCGATTGCAAGACCCTGGCGGAAATCAAGGAAAAACAGGTCGGCTCCTGAGGCGATCCACAGACGGGGCGCTCAGGCGCCCCGTTTCGTTTCACCCGTAGCAACGCCCGCCATGCAGAACTCCGCCTATATCGGTCGCTTTGCCCCCACGCCCAGTGGCTACCTGCACTTCGGCTCGCTGGTGGCTGCCCTCGCCTCCTACCTCGATGCCCGTTCCGTTGGCGGTCGCTGGCTGCTGCGCATGGAAGATCTCGACCCGCCCCGGGAGGTCCCCGGCGCCCAGGCCGCCATCCTGCAGACTCTGGAACGCTATGGCCTGCACTGGGACGGCGAGCTGGTGCGCCAGAGTGACCGTCATGGCGAATACGAAGCGCTGGTGCAGCGCCTGTTCGACCAGGGCCTGGCCTACGCCTGCACCTGCTCGCGCAAACAGCTGGAAGGCTGTGGCGGCGTTTACCCGGGCCATTGCCGCAATGCCGGGCACGCCCGCCACGACGCCGCCATCCGCCTGCGCGTGCCCGAACTGACCTACCGTTTCAGCGATCGGGTGCAGGTCCAATACAGCCAGCACCTGGGCCGCGAGGTCGGCGACTTCGTGATCCGGCGCCGCGATGGCCTGTACGCCTACCAGCTCGCCGTGGTGCTGGACGATGCCTGGCAGGGCATCAACAACGTGGTACGCGGCGCCGATCTGCTCGACTCCACACCGCGCCAGCTCTACCTGCAGGAGCTGCTCGGTTTCTCGCAGCCGCGTTACCTGCATGTGCCGCTGATCATCCAGCCCGACGGCCACAAGCTGGGCAAATCCTATCGCTCGCCGCCACTGCCCGGTGACCAGGCCACGGCGTTGCTGATCCGCGCCCTGCGCGCCCTGGGGCAGCCCGCACCGAGCGAGCTGGCCGACGCCAGCGCCGAAGAGCTGTTGCGCTGGAGTGCCCTGCGCTGGGATGCAGACCTTATCCCGCGTGCCCGCAACCTGGCGGAAAGCCAGTTGCGCTGAGCGCCGCCAACAGGCAGCCTTGCGCCCCCACCCTCACCATCAGGAACCCGCCATGCGCGCCCAGCTCGAAGAACTCATCGGCAAAATCAGCTCGGGCTGCCTGCCGCAGGATGAAATTGCCCGTATCGCCGACGAAGCGGCCCAGGCCTATGCCGACCCCGCCGCCTTTCTGGCCGCCAACCCGGACATCAATTACGACGACAGCTTCCCCATTCCCCTGGGCGAATGGATGGTGGTCGGCAACCTGCCGGACACCGTGCTGTTCCAGGCCGACAGCTATGAAGAGCTGTTCGCCCAGATCACCGAGTCGTTCGGCCCCGAGGTGAGCTTCGTGCTGACTGCCAAGCAGTTGAAGAAGGTCGAGCCGCTCAAGGCGCTGAATCGCATCCAGGTGCAGCTTGGCAGCCTGTCCAGGGACACCCAGGGCTACACGCTGGTCGACTTCAGCGAACCACTGGATGACGAGCTGCAGGCCGTGCTGGTGTACACCAGCGAGCTGCCACGGGTGTTGGAGTTGGCGGTCGAGATCGGTATCTACGCGGCGCCGGCGTACGAAGCGCTGAAGGCAGCACAGGCCGAGTAACACCATCAACCTGGGTATCGCGTCGCCCAACCCAGGCTACCGACTTGCAGCGGAGTTACAGGCCGGCTTTGTGCAACCGGCGCAGGTGCTCGATATACAGGGCGACCGGATCGATGCCCTCGCCGACCCGGCCAAAATGCTGATTGACGATATCCAGGTGATCCAGCGGGTAGTCGTCACGGATCACCTTGCCCAGATGCGAACTGACCCGCCCGACCATACCATCGCACTGACCCGCCTCACGCACGAAGCTGCGGGCGAAGCGCCGACAGAACCAGTTAGACGGGTCACGGCGGTTGCCGCCCTGATCGGTGATGCCCGGCTGCAGGGTGCCGGACCAGGAGTAATAGCGCACGCCATTGACCTCCTCCGGCCCGTCTTCACCCCAGGTCGAGGGCAAGCCCTGCGGGTACTGGTGGTTGAAGATGCCCACGCCCTCGGTGGTCAGCGAGCGGTGGGCGGCGACGGCATTGATCGGCATAGTCGCACCGCGCGCGCCGCTGTCCAGCAGGGTAAACAGCCGCGCCAGCATATGGGTGCCCATGCGCAGCAGTAGGCTGCCCAAGCCATTCGCGGCGTACTTGCGCTCCAGGTGATCGGCCAGTTCCGAGCCCTGATTGGGACCCGCCACGGAAGTGACCGAAGCGACCCATTCCGGTCGGTGCGCGGCGGCATAACGACATACCAGCGCACCCTGGCTATGGCCGATCAGGTGCACCTTTTCCGCCCCGCTGCGCCGACGCGCATCGGCAATCTGCAGCACCAACTGCTCGCCGCGCAGTTCGGTGGCGTGTACCGGCGACAGGCGCGCCGGGTACACGTCCACGCCCTGGTTACGAAGCGCGGTGGTGATGCCATACCAGTATTCGAAACCGAACAGGCTGACGAAACCCAGCATGCCAGGCACCAGCACCAGTGGATAACGGGGAACTGCACGATGACCCATTTCAGTCTCCATTGGGGCGTTATCTTCCAAGTCGGTGGTCACGCGCAACACGCATCATGACGGTCGATGGCCACTATCGAGCCGTTCGACTTCTTCCCTGACTGCCTCGCCCCTAGCATGGTTCCGTGAAACACCGAATGCGAAACGAGGTACACCACCATGAAAGCCCTGACCATCACCGTGCTGCTGAGCCTGCTCAGTGCACAAGCGCTGGCACTGCCCAGCCGGCACCCGGCGCCCATCCTCGGCGAAGCCGTCGACAGCAGCCAGCAGCAGTCCGCCAGCGAGCAATAAGGCTCTCGGCCAGCAGGCCCATCACCGAGGACCTGCAGACGCGCCTGTGATTTAAGCCGAACTTAATTCCCCGCCCCAGGCTCAGAAAAATGGTCTGGTTCATCACAAGGGAAATTAACCATGTTCAAGCAAAGCCTGGGCGCTGCCTGTGTACTGGCCGTTCTGACCGGCTGTGCCGGCAAGCCCGAGAATCCGGTCGACCACATCACCTTCCGTAACGAGCCGCTGGTCAAGCAGGTCGAGAAGGACATGAGCAAGTCCACCGTGCTGGAGCTGGGCGGCCCACCCTCGTCGCAAATCAACCGCACCATCGCCCCGGGTACCTGCAACAACTACATCCTCAACAAGGATGGCAAGGAGCAGCCCTACTACGTCGCCTTCAACTCCGCTGACCGCGTGGAAAGCAAAGGCTTCCTGACCTGCGAGCAGACGGAGATCAACGAGCGCGAACGCGCCCGTGGCAACGGCATCTGATTGCCGCCAGCCTGAAATAAAAAATGCCCGCCTCCCAGGAGAGCGGGCATTTTTATATTCACCAAAACCTGCTTACGACCTTGCGAGCTAGAGCGATACAAGGCAAAAGCAGGCGAGGAAGCCGCCGGGGTCGCCGACGACTGTGCTGTAGCCCACTCACATTACTCGCTTCGCTCGCTCCTTTGGAGCCGCACTGAAGTGCGTTAGCCGCAAGCGGCTTTCCGAGCCTGTTTTCAACGCAGTAGCGCCGAAGCGCAGCTGGTCACAAGCAGGTTTTTAGATGGCCCCGCGAGTGCGTAGGACGGCCAGCACCTGCTTGACGCCTTCTTCCACCGACACGCTCTGGGTATCGATGACCAAGTCGGCATCCAGCGGCACATCGTACGGGAAGGACTCGCCCGGGATGTTGTCGCCAGCAGCCGCGTACAGCCCTTGCGGGTCACGCTCGGCACATACCTGCGGCGAAGCCTGCACGTAGACGGTGATCAGCCGCTCGGCACCGATCAGCGCCTTGGCCTGCTCGCGACCCTCAGTATCGGGCGCCACGAAAGCCGCCAAAGTCAGCAGGCCCGCCTCGTTGAACTGACGCGCCACGTGTGCGGCACGGCGCCAGTTCTCGGTACGCCCGGCACGATCCTGCGGCAAGCCCTTGTTCAGGTCATGGCGCAGGTTCTGGCCATCGAGCACGTAAACCGCACGGCCCATGTCGAACAGCTTGCGCTCCACGGCATAAGCCAGGGTGCTCTTGCCGGCGCCGGACAAGCCGCTGAACAGCACGGTGGCCGGCTGCTGGCCGAAACGCGTGGCGCGTTCTGCGGTGGACACATGGCCGCTTTCGCTGTGATGCCCGGCACCGCTACCCAGCGCATCGGCGATGATCATGCCGGCGCCTACGGTGCCATTGGTCAGCCGGTCGATGACGATGAACGCGCCGGTGGTGCGGTTGTGCTCGTAGCCGTCCAGGGCGATGGGCGCATCCAGGGCCACCTTGACCTTGCCGATCTCGTTGAGCTGCAGGCTGCTGGCCGCGCCCTGTTCCAGGGTGTTCACATCGACCCGGTGGGTGATGCTGGCGATCGAGCCGGGAACATAGCTGGTGGCGCGTTTGATGTCGTACTTCTTGCCCGGCAGCATCGGTTCTTCGGCCATCCACACCAGCATGGCGTCGAAGCTGTCGACCACCTGCGGACGGTTGTCGGCGTGCACCAGCATGTCGCCGCGCGACACGTCGATCTCGTCTTCCAGGGTCAGGGTGATGGCCTGGCCTGGGCCGGCCTGCTCCAGCTCACCTTCGTAGGTGACGATGGATTTGACCTTGCTGCCCTTGCCCGACGGCAGCGCGATGACTTCGTCGCCCTTGCGTACGATGCCGCTGGCCAGGGTGCCGGCGAAACCGCGGAAGTTGAGGTTCGGACGGTTGACGTACTGTACCGGGAAGCGCAGGTCGTCGAAGTTGCGGTCGCCCGCCACTTCCACGCTCTCGAGAATTTCCATCAGCGACTGGCCGCTGTACCAGGGCGAGCGCTCGGACCTGTTGACCACGTTGTCGCCCTTGAGCGCCGACATAGGCACGAACTCCAGGGTGCTCGGGCGCAGGTCGATCTTCTCGGCGAAGGCCAGGTAGTCGGCCTTGATCTGCTCGAACACGCCCTGGTCGAAGTCCTTGAGGTCCATCTTGTTGATGGCCACGACGATGTGCTTGATGCCCAGCAGGGAGGCGATGAAGCTGTGCCGCCTGGTCTGAGTCTGCACGCCATAGCGGGCGTCGATCAGGATGATCGCCAGGTCGCAGGTCGAGGCGCCGGTGGCCATGTTGCGCGTGTACTGCTCATGGCCGGGGGTGTCGGCGATGATGAACTTGCGCTTGGCGGTGGAGAAATAGCGGTAGGCGACATCGATGGTGATGCCCTGCTCGCGCTCGGCCTGCAGGCCGTCGACCAGCAATGCCAGATCGACCTCCTCACCGGTGGTGCCGCTCTTCTTCGAATCGCGGGTGATGGCTTCCAGATGGTCTTCGTAGATCATCTTGGAGTCGTGCAGCAGGCGCCCGATCAGGGTGCTCTTGCCGTCATCGACGTTGCCGCAGGTAAGGAAGCGCAGCAGTTCCTTGCGCTCGTGCTGAGCCAGGTAGGCGTGAATGTCCTGGCTGATCAAATCGGATTGGTGAGACATCTTTCTTAGCTCCAAGCTGCAAGCTTCAAGCGGCAAGCCAAAGCGGCGGCTAACCTGAAATTCTGTTGATTAACCCGCTGAGCATTCGGGAAAGCTCTCGGGTTTCCTGTATCCACTGTGCCGCAAGCGCATCGGAGATGTAGCCTATTTCACTGCCGATCAGTAGCTGGGTGCGCAACTCCCCGCAAGAGCCCTTGGCAATGCGCAGGTAGTGGCACTTTTCCTTGCTGCTGCCTCGCTCCATTCCCTCGGCGATATTGCTGGGAATGGACAGCGCCGAACGCCCTAGCTGATCGCGAAAACCATAATCCCGGCAATCCTGAAGCCCTCGAAAGATCTGCACGGCCAGAGACTTCGACCTTCGCCAGACCTCCAGTTTCTCGAAATCCATGGCGCCTTGCTCCATTCCACTTGAAGCTTGTCGCTTGCAGCTTGTGGCTTAGAAGTATCCCTGACGTTTCTTTTCTTCCATCGAGCCGGCGGCGTCGTGATCGATCACGCGGCCCTGGCGTTCGGAAGTCCGGGTCAGGAGCATTTCCTGGATGATGTCGGTCAGGCTTTCCGCCTCGGACTCCACCGCGCCGGTCAGCGGGTAGCAACCGAGGGTGCGGAAGCGCACCTTCTTCTTCTGGATGCGCGCCTTTTCCTCGTCGCTGAGGTGTTCGAGGATGCGCTCGTCATCGATCATGATCAGCGTGCCGTTCTTCTCGATCACTTCGCGCTCGGCGGCGAAGTACAGCGGTACGATCGGAATCTGCTCCAGATAGATGTACTGCCAGATATCCAGCTCGGTCCAGTTGGAGAGCGGGAACACGCGGATCGACTCGCCCTTCTTGACGTTGCCGTTGTACACGTTCCACAGCTCGGGGCGCTGATTCTTCGGGTCCCAGCGGTGCTTGCTGTCGCGGAACGAGTAGACGCGCTCCTTGGCACGGGACTTCTCCTCGTCGCGGCGCGCGCCACCGAAGGCGGCATCGAAACCATACTTGTCCAGCGCCTGCTTGAGGCCCTCGGTCTTCATCACGTCGGTGTGCTTGGCACTGCCGTAGGTGAAGGGGTTCATGTCCTGCGCCACACCATCGGGGTTGATATGGGTGATCAGCTCCAGGCCCATCTCGCTGACCATCTTGTCGCGAAAGCGGTACATCTCCTGGAATTTCCAGCGCGTGTCGACGTGCATCACCGGAAACGGCAGCTTGCCGGGAAAGAACGCCTTGCGCGCGAGATGCAGCATCACGGCAGAATCCTTGCCGATGGAATAGAGCATCACCGGGTTATCGAATTCGGCGGCCACTTCACGAATGATGTGGATACTTTCCGCCTCGAGCTGTTTCAAGTGCGTCAGTTTGTCGAGCATGGCTACTCACGGGGTCACGGTATTTTATTCAGGCCAGAACGGGCCTTGGACGAACGCGCACTCTAGCACAGCGCCTGCTTCTAATCAGGGCAGCACTTAGATCGAAACGATCTAGCTTTATTCCTGGCAATTCGGGCGCTTTGCGCTCAAATCGGATTCGGGCAATCGATGAACAGATGCTCGATGGCAAAGCGTCGGCTCAGGTATTCGCCCAATGCCTGCACGCCATAACGCTCTGTGGCATGGTGGCCGGCGGCGATAAAGCTGACGCCGTTTTCCCGTGCGCTGTGGTAGGTCTGCTCGGAGGCCTCCCCCGTCAGGTACAGGTCGACACCGGCGGCGATGGCCTGGTCGATATAGCCCTGTCCGCCCCCCGTGCACCAGCCGACGCGGCTGACCGGTCTGTCTTCCTCCACCAGCAACGGCTCGCGGCCCAGCACTTCATGCACGCGGCGGGCGAAGTCACGGGCGCTCAGTGGCTGTGCGAGGGAACCGATCAGCCCGACGGTACGCGGGTTGTCCGGCTCCAGGGGCCCCTCGACGGTGATATCGAGCTGGCGCGCCAGCTGCACGTTGTTGCCCACTTCCGGGTGCAGGTCCAGCGGCAGGTGGTAGGCCAGCAGGCTGATGTCGTTGGCCAGCAGGGTCTTCAGACGACGCTGCTTCATGCCGGTCAGGCAGGGGTTCTCGCCCTTCCAGAAGTAGCCGTGGTGCACCAGCAGGACGTCCGCGCGGGCCTCGACGGCCGCCTCGATCATCGCCAGGCTGGCGGTTACGCCACTGACGATGCGCTGCACCTGCGGCCGCCCCTCGACCTGCAGGCCGTTGGGGCAGTAATCGCTGATGCGCGAGGCGCCCAGGTAGCGCTCGACGTCCTCCACGAGAGTGGTCAGGGCAATGGCCATACAGAATTCCTCACGAAGGGTGGCGAACCGCTGCTTTCTTGGCACGGTTCTCTATAATGGCGCACCTTAAGGGCCCGATAGGGGCCTCGCAACCCTCAGGATTGGATCGATGCTCAAGGCCCTGCGTTTCTTCGGCTGGCCACTACTGGTTGGCGTTCTGGTGTCGCTGCTGATCATGCAGCAGTACCCGCAGCTGGTCGGTCTACCCATGCATGACGTGCAGCTGCGCCAGGCGCCGATCTATGCGCGCTCCCAGGAGGGCCCGGCCTCCTATGCCACGGCCGTCAGCGTCGCCTCGCCGGCGGTGGCCAACCTGTACACCACCAAGTACGTGGGCAAGTCCAATCACCCGCTGCTCGATGACCCGCAATTTCGCAAGTTCTACGGCGAGAACCTGCCCGGCCAGCGGCGCATGGAGTCCAGCCTCGGCTCGGCGGTGATCATGAGCCCGGAAGGCTACCTGCTGACCAACAACCACGTGACCGCCAATGCCGACCAGATCGTGGTGGCCCTCAAGGATGGCCGCGAGACCCTGGCCCGGGTGATCGGCAGCGACCCGGAAACCGACCTGGCGGTGCTGAAGATCGACCTCAAGGATCTGCCGGCGATGACCCTCGGGCGCTCCGACAACATCCGCATCGGCGACGTCACCCTGGCCATCGGCAACCCGTTCGGGGTCGGCCAGACCGTGACCATGGGCATCATCAGTGCCACCGGCCGCAACCAGCTGGGCCTCAACACCTACGAAGACTTCATCCAGACCGACGCGGCGATCAACCCGGGCAACTCCGGCGGTGCGCTAGTCGATGCCTACGGCAACCTGGTTGGTATCAACACGGCGATCTTTTCCAAATCCGGCGGCTCCCAGGGCATCGGCTTCGCCATCCCGGTGAAGCTGGCGACGGAGGTGATGCAGGCGATCATCGAGCACGGCAAGGTGATCCGTGGCTGGCTGGGCCTCGAAGTACAACCGCTGACCCCGGAACTGGCCGAGTCCTTCGGCCTGGAAGGCCGCCAGGGCATCATCGTCGCCGGCATCTACCGCAACGGCCCGGCACAGAAGGCCGGCCTGCAACCCAACGACCTGATCCTCAAGATCGACGGCGAACCGGCAGGTGACGCCCGCCGCTCGATGAACCAGGTCGCCCGCGCCAAGCCAGGTGAGACCATCCGCATCGAAGTGATGCGCAACGGCAAGCCGATGGAGCTCAAGGCCGAGATCGGCATCCGCCCGCCGGTGGCCACCAGCAACTGATACCCTCAGTTGCCGCGGAGACGAAAAAGCCAGGGCCTAGGCCCTGGCTTTTTCTTGGCGGTTATCGATCAGAGCGCGGCGAGTGCGTCGAGCAGGGCCTGGTTCTGCTCCGGCGAGCCGATGCTGATACGCAGGAACTGGGCGATGCGCGCTTGCTTGAAGTGGCGCACGATCACCCCTTGCTCACGCAGCGCGGCGGCGATGCCGGCCGCGTCACGCTGCGGATGGCGAGCGAAGATGAAGTTGGCGGCTGACGGCAGTACCTCGAAGCCCAGCGCCTGCAAGCCGGCAACGACCTTCTCGCGGCTGTTGATCACCGCGGCGCAGGTCTGCTCGAAATAGGCACGATCCTCGAACGCGGCCGCCGCGCCGGCGATGGCGATACGATCCAGCGGGTAGGAGTTGAAGCTGTTCTTGATCCGTTCCAGCGCCTCGATCAGGTCTTCATGACCCACCGCCAGGCCGACGCGCAGGCCCGCCAGCGAGCGCGACTTGGACAGGGTCTGGGTAACCAGCAGGTTGGGGTACTTGCACACCAGGCTGATCGCCGATTCGCCGCCGAAATCGATATAGGCCTCGTCCACCAGCACCACGCTGTCCGGGTTGGCCTGCAGCAGCCGCTCCACGGCCTCCAGCGCCAGCAGGCAGCCGGTCGGCGCGTTCGGGTTGGGGAAAATGATTCCGCCGTTGGGCCGCGCATAGTCCTCGATGCGGATCTGGAACTGCTCGTCCAGGGCGATCGGCTCGGCCTGGATGCCGTACAGCCCGCAGTAGACCGGGTAGAAGCTGTAGCTGATATCGGGGAACAGCAGCGGCTTGCCATGCTGGAACAGGCCGTGGAAGGCATGGGCCAGGACTTCGTCCGAGCCGTTGCCGACGAACACCTGGCTGGCCGGCACGCCGTAGTGGGCGGCGACGGCCTGCTTGAGGCGATCGCCATTGGGATCCGGGTACAGACGCAGGTCGTCGTTCAGCTCCGCCTGCATGGCGGCAATGGCCTTCGGCGAGGGACCGTAGGGGTTCTCGTTGGTATTGAGCTTGACCAGCTTGGTCAGCTTCGGCTGTTCGCCCGGCACGTAGGGCACCAGGTCCTTGACGAAGGGGCTCCAGAATTTGCTCATCCGCCCTTCTCTCCTAGAAATTGTTCAGAAGAAAGGGTGGACGAGAAAAGCCTCGTCCACCCTACGATCAGCTATCAGTTCTTGATGCGGTATTCGGCGCTGCGCGCATGGGCAGTCAGCGATTCGCCGCGGGCGAGCACCGAGGCGACCTTGCCCAGCTCGGAGGCACCGTCGGCCGAGCAGTGGATGATCGACGAGCGCTTCTGGAAGTCGTAGACGCCCAGCGGCGACGAGAAGCGCGCGGTGCCCGAGGTCGGCAGCACATGGTTGGGCCCCGCGCAGTAATCGCCCAGCGCCTCGGCGGTGTACCGGCCCATGAAGATCGCACCGGCATGGCGGATCTGCGCCAGGTACTGCTCGGGGTTCTCGACCGACAGCTCCAGGTGCTCGGGGGCGATGCGGTTGGCCACGTCGATGGCCTGGGCCATGTCCGCCACCTGAATCAGCGCACCGCGGCCTTCGATGGAGGTACGGGCAATGGCCTCGCGCTCCAGGCTCGGCAGCAGCCTGGCGATGCTCTCGGCCACCTTGTCGAGGAACGCAGCGTCCGGACTGACGAGGATCGACTGGGCGTCCTCGTCGTGCTCGGCCTGGGAGAACAGGTCCATGGCGATCCAGTCCGGATCGGTCTGGCCGTCGCACACCACAAGGATCTCCGATGGCCCGGCGATCATGTCGATGCCGACCTTGCCGAACACGTGGCGCTTGGCGGTGGCCACATAGATATTGCCCGGCCCGACGATCTTGTCCACCGGCGGTACGCTCTCGGTACCGTAGGCCAGCGCCGCGACGGCCTGGGCGCCACCGATGGTGAATACCCGGTCGACACCGGCAATGGCGGCGGCAGCCAGGACGATCTCGTTGATCTCGCCACGCGGCGTGGGCACCACCATGACCACTTCGGGTACGCCGGCGACCTTGGCCGGAATGGCGTTCATCAACACCGAAGAGGGGTACGAAGCCTTGCCGCCGGGCACGTACAGGCCGGCGCGGTCGAGCGGCGTGACCTTCTGGCCCAGCACGGTGCCGTCGGCTTCGGTGTAGCTCCAGGAGTCCTGCTTCTGCTTTTCGTGGTAGCTGCGCACCCGGGCGGCGGCGGTTTCCAGCGCCTGGCGCTGCTCGGCGGTGATACGGGTGAGCGCCAGTTCCAGGCGCTCGCGCGGCAGGATCAGGTCGGCCATGGAGGCCACGTCCAGCGCGTCGAAACGCTGGGTGAACTCGACCAGGGCCGCATCACCGCGCTCGCGCACCGCCTTGATGATATCCAGCACGCGCTGATTGACGCCGTCGTCGGAGACGCTTTCCCAGCTCAGCAGATGATCCAGATGCTGGGCGAAATCCGCGTCGGCAGCGTTGAGTCGGCGAATGGCAACTGGAGCGGTCATAGCTGAAGCCTCATCTGGATGGCGGTATTCTCAGGCGCCGCTAGAGTAGCAAGCCACCGTGCGGGCACCTGAGAATTTGGCTATAGCACGGATAGGCGTTGCGCGGCGATTAGCAGGAGAGGATCAATGCGGATGGTGGCTCTCGACCGCTTCACGCAAAGTGTCGATCAGTGCCTGCAGACGGCCGTGCTGCATCTTCATGGACGCCTTGTTGACGATCAGCCGCGAGCTGATGTGGGCGATCAGTTCCTGGGCTTCCAGGCCATTGGCCTTGAGGGTGTTGCCGGTGTCGACCACGTCGATGATCTTGTCGGCCAGGCCCACCAGCGGTGCCAGCTCCATGGAGCCGTACAGCTTGATGATATCGACCTGACGGCCCTGCTCGGCGTAGTAGCGCTTGGCGACATTGACGAACTTGGTGGCCACGCGCAGCCGGCCTTTCGGCTCGGGCGCACCCACCGCACCGGCGGTCATCAGCTTGCAGCGGGCGATACGCAGATCCAGGGGCTCGTAGAGTCCCTGGCCGCCGTACTCGAGCAGCACGTCCTTGCCGGCCACGCCAAGGTCGGCGGCGCCGTGTTCGACATAGGTCGGCACATCGGTGGCGCGTACGATCAGCAGGCGCACATCGTCCTGGGTGGTGGGGATGATCAGCTTGCGGCTCTTGTCCGGATTCTCGGTTGGCACGATGCCTGCCGCCGCGAGCAGCGGCAGGGTGTCGTCGAGAATACGGCCTTTGGACAGGGCAATGGTCAGCATCTGGTCAGCCCGGCACGCGGCGAATCTTCGCCCCCAGCAATTGCAGTTTTTCCTCGATGCATTCGTAACCACGGTCGATGTGGTAGATGCGATCGATCAGGGTGTCGCCCTGGGCAACCAGCGCGGCGATCACCAGGCTCGCCGAGGCGCGCAGGTCGGTGGCCATCACCGGGGCGCCATTGAGCTGCGCCGCGCCAGTGACGATGGCAGTGTTGCCCTCGACCTGGATCTGCGCGCCCATGCGGCTCATTTCGTATACATGCATGAAGCGGTTTTCGAAGATCGTCTCGATCACCGTACCGGTGCCTTCGGCGATGGCATTGAGGGCGATGAACTGCGCTTGCATGTCGGTGGGGAAAGCCGGGTACGGCGCGGTACGCAGGCTTACCGCCTTCGGGCGCTTGCCTTTCATGTCCAGCTCGATCCAGTCGGGGCCGGTGGTGATCTCGGCACCCGCTTCCTGCAGTTTGGCCAGCACCGCTTCCAGGGTGCTCGGGTCGGCGTCCTTGACCTTGACGCGGCCCCCGGTGGCCGCCGCGGCAACCAGGTAGGTGCCGGTCTCGATACGGTCGGGCATCACGTTGAAACGCGCACCGTGCAGGCGCTCGACGCCGTCGATGGTGATGGTATCGGTGCCAGCGCCCTGAATCTTCGCGCCCATGGCGATCAGGCAGTTGGCCAGGTCCACCACCTCCGGTTCGCGAGCGGCGTTTTCCAGAACCGTGCGCCCCTTGGCCAGGGTAGCGGCCATCAGGATGTTTTCGGTGCCGGTCACGCTGACCATGTCGAAGAAGAAATGCGCACCGCGCAAACCGCCTTCCGGCGCCTTGGCCTTGATGTAGCCGCCTTCGACATCGATGATCGCGCCCATGGCCTCTAGGCCACGGATGTGCAAGTCGACCGGACGCGAACCGATGGCGCAACCGCCCGGCAGCGCCACTTCGGCTTCCCCGAAACGGGCGACCATGGGGCCGAGCACCAGGATCGAGGCGCGCATGGTCTTCACCAGCTCATAGGGCGCGACCAGGGTCTTCATGGTGCGCGCGTCGACCTCGACGCTGAGCTTCTCGTCGATGATCGGCTCGATACCCATGCGGCCGAACAGCTCGATCATCGTGGTGATGTCGTGCAGGTGCGGCAGGTTGCAGATAGTCACCGGCGCGTCGCCCAGCAGGGTGGCGGCAAGGATCGGCAGTGCGGAGTTCTTCGCACCGGAAATGCGGATTTCGCCGTCGAGACGCACGCCGCCCGTAATGCTCAATTTATCCATAGCTAATTCGTCGTCTCAGGAGCGCGCGGCCCAGTCGGCACGGCTGAAGAATTTCATGCTCACGGCGTGGATGCTGCCATCGGCGATCCAGGGATTGAGGTGAGCGTAGATTTGTTGCTGGCGTTTGACCGGGCTGAGGGCGGCCAATTCGTCGCTGATCAGGTTGAGCTGGAAGTTGCAGCCTTCGCCGTCGACCTCTACCTGAACATCCGGCAGTTTGGTCTCCAAGAAACTTTTTACCTCAAGGGCCTGCATGCTCAACCTCGATCAACGTATTCAATGTGCGTGAACGTCGCCTGGCGACGCCTATGAAAGCAGCCCATGCCCGGGCAGCGGGACGCGCTTGGCAAGCGTCCATCGGCGGCGACCGGCAGACATGGGGCCGGCATCATACCAAAAAATCGCCAGCGGCGATTTCCCAGTTCAGCCGCCAGCCCGGCGTGCAGCCGAGCGGTCAGGCCGGTACCGGCAGCACATGCTGCAGCTCGCACACCTTGGCGATTCCGCCCATGTCCTGCGGCAGCCCGCGTATGCTCAGCGGCTTGCCGACCGCGCGCGCATCGCGCATATAGCACAGCAGCAGCGACAGGCCGACGCTGCTGGACTTCTCGACGGCCGAGCAGTCGATCACGCAGGCTTCTGCCTGGGTGGCGCGAATCAGCCGCCCGCCCTGCTCACGCAAGGCCGGACCGCTCTGGTAATCGAGCACGCCGGAGAGTGCGAGCACACCCGGCGCCTGTTCGACGATGGCCGCCGGACTCACGACGTCCCCCGGGCCTGGCGCGCCCTGGCGACGGTATCGGCCCAGCTGTCGATGACCTTGTCCAGGTCGTTGCGGTTGTTCTGCATCGCCTGGGCGAACTGGTCGCGGAACAGTTTGCCGACGTTGATGCCGTTGATCACCACGTTACGCAGCTTCCAGGTCCCGTCCATGGCGACCATGGTGTAGGAGAGCGGGTACACGGTGCCCTTGCCGTCGCGGATTTCCATGTTCACCGAGGTGCGCTGCGCATCCTGCTTGCCGGAAGCCGGAATCACGCGGATGTCCTGGTTGTTGTATTCCAGCAGTGCGTTGCCATAGAACTGCATCAGGCTGCGCTTGAAGTTCTCCTGGAAGCGCGCCATCTGCTGCGGCGTGGCTTCGCGGGAATAACGCACGGTCATCACGCTGCGCGAAACGCCGTCGACGTCCACCACGGGGCCGAGAATCTCGTTGAGCGAGTTGTAGAAGGCCTCGGGGTTCCTGCGGTACTCATCCTTGTTGGCCTTCAGATCAGCCAGCAGGGTATCGGTGGTTTTCTGCACCACTTCATGGGCAGCGGGGGCGGCCACGGCCAGCAAGGGCAGAGCGGCCAGCAGAGCGACAAGGCTATTGCGCAGGGTCTTGATCATCATCGGGTACCTCATTGGCTTTCCTGGTCTCTGTTCACCGAATTGAGCAAGAACTTGCCAATCAGGTCTTCCAGCACCAGGGAAGATTGGGTGTCGTGGATGGTTCCGCCATCGGCCAGCAGTTCTTCGTCACCGCCAACGCTGATACCCACGTACTTTTCGCCGAGCAGACCAGCGGTCAGGATCGACGCGGTGGAGTCCACCGGAAGATTGTCGACAGCGCCATCGAGTTCCATCGTTACGCGACCGGTGTAGCTGTCGCGGTCCAGGTCGATCGCGGTGACGCGGCCGATATTCACGCCCGCCATGGTCACCTTGGCACGCACGGTAAGGCCGGCAATGTTGTCGAAATGGGCGTACACCCTGTAGGTATCGGCACTGCCACCCGGCGCCAGACCGCTGACGCGCAGCGCCAGCAGCAACAGGGCCAGCAGGCCGGCGAGCAGGAACAGGCCGACACCGATTTCCATCGTGCGGTTTTGCATCAGAAATCTCCAAACATCAAAGCGGTCAGAATGAAGTCCAGCCCCAGTACGGCCAGCGAGGCATACACCACCGTGCGGGTAGTCGCTCGGCTGATGCCTTCGGAAGTGGGTTCGCAGTCATAGCCCTGGAACACGGCGATCCAGGTCACCACGAAGGCGAAGACCAGGCTCTTGACCACACCGTTGAGCACGTCTTCGCGAAACGAAACACTGTTTTGCATGTTGGCCCAGAACGAGCCTTCGTAGACGCCCAGCCAATCGACGGCGACCATCGCGCCGCCCCAGATGCCGACCACGCTGAAGATCATCGCCAGCAGCGGCATGGAAATGAAACCGGCCCACAGACGGGGCGCGACGATGTGCTTGAGCGGATCGACACCGATCATCGCCAGGCTCGACAGCTGCTCGGTGGATTTCATGTTGCCGATTTCGGCGGTCAGCGCCGAGCCGGCACGCCCGGCGAACAACAACGCAGTCACCACTGGCCCCAGCTCACGCAGCAACGTCAGGGCGACCATCTGCCCCACCGCCTGTTCGGAGCCGTATTTGGCGAGAATGCTGAAGCCCTGCAGCGACAGCACCATGCCGATGAACACGCCGGATACCACGATGATCGCCAGGGACAGCACGCCCACCGAATAAAGCTGCTTGATCAGCAGCTGCAGGCCATTGCCCGACGTGCCGCGGCCGAACAGCGCGCGCAGCAGAAAGATCGTCGAACGCCCCAGCGCGGCGACCACATCGATACCCGCCCGCCCGAACAGGCGAACGCGCTCGAGTGAAGATGTCCTGCGCATCAGCGCCCTCCCAGTAGATCGTCGTGGTAATTCGGCGCTTGGAAATGGAAGGGAACCGGGCCGTCTGGCGTTCCCTGCATGAATTGACGCACCCGCGGATTGTCCGAGTCACGCAGTTCGGCCGGCGTGCCCTGACCCAGCACCTGGCTGTCGCCCACCACGTAGATGTAGTCGGCGATGCTGGCCGTCTCGGCCAGGTCATGAGAAACCACGATACTGGTAATGCCCAGGGCATCGTTGAGCAGGCGGATCAGCCGCACCAGCACGCCCATGGCGATCGGGTCCTGACCGACGAACGGCTCGTCGTACATGAGAATCTGCGGATCCAGGGCGATGGCCCGTGCCAACGCCACGCGACGCTTCATGCCACCGGAGAGTTCATCAGGCATCAGATCGATGGCGCCGCGCAAGCCGACGGCCTGCAGCTTCATCAGTACAATGTCACGAATCATTTCTTCGGGCAGCTGGGTATGCACGCGCAGGGGAAAGGCCACGTTCTCGAACACGTCGAGGTCGGTAAACAGCGCGCCGCTCTGGAACAGCACGCCCATCTGCTTGCGCATGTCGAACAGTTCGCTGCGCGACAGGTCGGGCAGGTTCAGGCCGTTGACTCGAATCTCGCCAGCGCTCGGACGCAGCTCGGCGGCGATCAGGCGCAGCAGCGTGGTCTTGCCACAGCCGGACGGCCCCATGATCCCGGTAACCTTGCCACGCGGGATGCAGATGTCGACGTTCTTGAAGATATCTCGCTCGCCGCGCTGAAAACTTACGTTCTTAAGCTCGACCGCGTACTGATTTTCCGCGTTCATTGGAACTCCATTGCGTACTGCCTTCCTAATCAGACGCCCGGGATCGGGACAAGGGCACTCCGTTCGCCCTTTCGAAACGGCTGCGGACTATAGCATTTGCATATTTGCCCGCCAAAGCCGGGCAGCACCAGCGTTCAGGGTTGTGACAGCTTTGCCATTTATGCGGCCGCAGCATGGATGATGAGTCCAGAGGGCTTTCCCGCTATAATCCCCGTCTTTTTCGTCGAGCAGTCCAAGCCGAGCATGAACCAGACCCGCGACCTGATTGATTCCGCACAGCGCACCATTCGCCTCGAGATCGAGGCGGTGCAAGAGCTGCTGCCTCGTATCGACGCCAATTTCGTCAAGGCCTGCGAGCTGATCCTGGCCAGCAGGGGCCGCGTGGTGGTGGTGGGCATGGGCAAGTCCGGGCATATCGGCAACAAGATCGCCGCGACCCTGGCAAGCACCGGCACCACCGCATTTTTCGTCCATCCGGCCGAAGCCAGCCACGGTGACATGGGCATGATCACCCGCGATGACGTGGTGCTGGCCCTCTCCAACTCGGGCTCCACCGCGGAAATCGTCACCCTGCTGCCGCTGATCAAGCGCCTGGGCATCACCCTGATCAGCATGACTGGCAACCCCGAGTCGCCGCTGTCCAAGGCTGCGGAAGTCAACCTGGACACCCGTGTGGCCAAGGAAGCCTGCCCGCTCAACCTAGCGCCGACCTCCTCCACCACCGCCTCGCTGGTGCTGGGCGACGCCCTGGCCATCGCCCTGCTCGAAGCACGTGGCTTCACGGCCGAGGACTTCGCCTTTTCCCACCCGGGTGGCGCCCTGGGTCGCCGCCTGCTGCTCAAGGTCGAGAACGTCATGCACGCCGGCGACCGCCTGCCCCAGGTCAAGCGCGGCACCAGCCTGCGTGACGCCCTGCTGGAAATGACCCAGAAGGGCCTGGGCATGACCGCGGTACTGGAAGCCGATGGCCGCCTGGCCGGCGTGTTCACTGACGGCGATCTGCGCCGTGCCCTGGACAAAGGCGTCGATGTGCGTGATGCGCGTATCGACGAGGTCATGACCCCCCACGGCAAGACCGCCCGGGCCGACATGCTCGCAGCCGAGGCCCTGAAGATCATGGAAGACAACAAGATCAGCGCCCTGGTGGTGATCGACGCCAATGGGCGCCCGGTGGGCGCCTTCAACCTGGGCGACCTGCTGCGCGCGGGGGTCATGTGATGAATGACCTGCTGCAACGCACCCAGGCGATCAAGCTGGCGATCTTCGATGTCGACGGCGTGCTGACCGATGGCAAGCTGTACTTCCTGGTCGACGGCAGCGAGTTCAAGACCTTCAACACCCTCGACGGCCAGGGCATCAAGATGCTCATCAACTCGGGCGTACGCACCGCCATCATCAGCGGCCGCAAGACCCCGGTGGTCGAGCGCCGCGCCCAGAACCTCGGCATCCAGCACCTGTACCAGGGCCGCGAGGACAAACTCGACGTGCTCGACGAACTGCTCGCCGAACTGGGCCTGAGCTACGCGCAGGTCGCCTACCTGGGCGACGACCTGCCGGACCTGCCGGTAATCCGCCGGGTCGGCCTGGGCATGGCCGTGGCCAGCGCCAACGAATTCGTGCGCGAGCATGCTCACGGCGTGACCCGGGCACGGGGCGGCGAAGGTGCCGCCCGAGAATTCTGTGAACTGATCATGCGCGGACAGGGTACGCTCGACGCCGCCCAATCCGCCTACCTCTAGGGCCTGCCGATGCTGCGCAAATTCCTCACCCCCGTCCTGCTGACCTTCGGCGCATTGCTGATCGTGGCGGCCGGTTACTGGAACATCAATCCGGACAGTTTCTCCAGCGCGCCCCAGCACAGCGGGCCGGAAAACCCCATCGATTTCTATGCGATCAATGCGCGCAGCGTGCAGTACCTGCCCGACGGCCGGGTACAGAACGACATGACCAGCGAACGCCTCGAACACGTGCAGAGTAGCGACACCACCCTGCTCACCGAACCGCGCATGAACCTGTTCCGCGGCACCGAACTGCCCTGGAAGGTACGCAGCGCCCGTGGCGAAGTCGGCCCCGATGGCAACGAAGTCGAACTGATCGACCAGGTGCGCGTCGAGCGCACGGACGAAAAGGGCCGCCCCACTATACTCACCACCAGCCGCCTGACCGTATTCCCGCAGAAGGAATATGCGCAGACCCAGCAAGCCGTTAGAATCGACGCGGCCAATGGGGTGACCACGGCGCAAGGAATGAAAGCGTACTTGAATGACGGCAGGATGATCCTGCAGTCCAATGTAAGAGGCCAGCATGAGGTTCGTTAAAACCCTCCCCCTACTTCTCAGCCTTGGCGCCACGCTCGGAAGCGTAAGCGCCTGGGCTCTGCCGAGTGACCGCGATCAGCCGATCCGCGTGCAGGCCGACAGCGCTGAACTGGACGACAAGCAAGGCGTAGCCGTGTACCGCGGCGACGTCGTCATCACCCAGGGCACCATGAAGATCACCGGCGACACCGTCACCATCACCCAGAACGCACAGGGCGACATCGACGTGTTCACCTCGGTGGGCAAGCCGGCCTACTACGAGCAGAAGCCGGCAGCCGACAAGCAGATCGTCAAGGCGTACGGCCTGACCATCCAGTACTTTGCCGCCAACGAACGCATCGTACTGATCGACCAGGCCAAGGTGGTGCAGGAAGGCAATACCTTCGAAGGCGAGAAGATCGTCTACGACACGCGCCGCCAGATCGTCAACGCTGGCCGCGCCACCGGTACCAACGTGTCGAGCCCGCGCCCGCGTATCGACATGGTGATCCAGCCGCAGAAGAAAGCAGCCCCCGCTGCCGAGCAGGGTCAATAACCATGGCGATTCTGAAAGCCCAGCACCTGGCCAAGAGCTACAAGGGACGCCAGGTCGTGCGCGACGTCAGCCTGAACATCGAGAGCGGGCAGATCGTCGGCCTGCTCGGCCCCAACGGTGCCGGCAAGACCACCTGCTTCTACATGATCGTGGGCCTGGTGCAGGCCGACCAGGGCCGCGTACTGATCGACGACCTGGACGTCAGCCACCAGCCGATGCACGGCCGTGCCCGTGCCGGGATTGGCTACCTGCCCCAGGAAGCCTCGATCTTTCGCAAGCTCAGCGTCGCCGACAACATCATGGCGATCCTGGAAACCCGCAAGGACCTCAACCGCGAACAGCGGCTGCAGGAGCTCGAGAGCCTGCTGCAGGAATTCCACATCACCCACATCCGCGACAATCTGGGCATGAGCCTGTCCGGCGGTGAACGCCGACGCGTCGAGATCGCCCGCGCCCTGGCCACCTCGCCGAAATTCATCCTGCTCGATGAACCCTTCGCCGGCGTCGACCCCATCTCCGTGGGCGACATCAAGCAGATCATTCATCACCTCAAGGCCAAGGGCATCGGCGTGCTGATCACCGATCACAACGTCCGCGAAACCCTGGACATCTGCGAAACCGCTTACATCGTCAGCGATGGCCAGCTGATCGCCGAAGGTGATTCAGCGGCGATCCTGGCCAACCAGGTGGTCAAGGAAGTCTATCTAGGCCACGAATTCCGCCTCTAGCGGATCCCCTCCCCATGAATCCTTGCCAGCGCCCATTACCGTTCGAGCCGTATCGCAACGAAATGGTAACAGGCCCTAGGCAAAGTGCTCGGATTCAGGCATATAATTTGCTTCCTAGTGGCGCTTCGTCGCCCTGTCGTGGATTACGTACAGACGCCGGATAAGGTCTGCAATGAAACCATCGCTAGTCCTGAAAATGGGCCAGCAGCTGACGATGACGCCGCAGCTGCAACAAGCCATTCGCCTGCTCCAACTGTCGACCCTGGATCTGCAACAGGAAATCCAGGAGGCCTTGGAATCCAACCCGATGCTGGAGCGTCAGGAAGAAGGCGAAGACTTCGACAATTCCGACCCGATGGCCGATGGCGCCGAAAGCGCGGCCGCGACCGCGGTCCAGGAAGAGACCTTTCAGGAGTCGAGCTTTCAGGAAAGCCCGCAAACCGTCGACAACCTGGAAGACGGCGAATGGGGCGAGCGCATTCCCAATGAGCTGCCCGTGGATACGGCCTGGGAAGATATCTACCAGACCAGTGCCAGCAGCCTGCCCAGCAATGACGATGACGAATGGGACTTCACCACCCGCACGTCCTCGGGTGAAAGCCTGCATAGCCACATGCTCTGGCAACTGAACCTGGCGCCCATGTCCGACAAGGACCGTCTGATCGCCGTGACGCTCATCGACTGCATCAACGATCAGGGCTACCTGGAGGAAACCCTCGACGAAATCGTCGAGTCCTTCGACCCTGAGCTGGATGTCGAGCTGGATGAAGTCGAAGCCGTGCTGCGCCGTATCCAGCAGTTCGAGCCGTCTGGAATCGGCGCTCGCGACCTGCGCGAATGCCTGCTCCTGCAACTGCGCCAGTTGCCCGCCTCCACTCCGTGGCTCAAGGAGGCACAGCGCCTGACGGCTGAATATCTGGACCTGCTCGGCAACCGTGACTACAGCCAGCTGATGCGCCGCATGAAGCTCAAGGAGGACGAGCTGCGCCCGGTCATCGAACTGATTCAGAGCCTCAACCCGCGCCCTGGCTCGCAGATCGAGTCCAGCGAGCCGGAATACGTGGTGCCGGATGTGATCGTGCGCAAGCACAACGATCGCTGGCTGGTGGAGCTCAACCAGGAAGCCATGCCGCGCCTGCGCGTCAACGCCCAATACGCCGGCTTCGTGAAGCGCGCCGACTCCAGCGCCGACAACACCTTCATGCGCAACCAGCTGCAGGAAGCGCGCTGGTTCATCAAGAGCCTGCAGAGCCGTAACGAGACCCTGATGAAGGTCGCCACGCAGATCGTCGAGCACCAGCGCGGCTTCCTGGATTACGGCGACGAGGCCATGAAGCCGCTGGTGCTGCACGATATCGCCGAGGCGGTGGGCATGCACGAGTCGACCATTTCCCGCGTCACCACCCAGAAGTACATGCACACCCCGCGTGGCATTTACGAGCTGAAATACTTCTTCTCCAGCCACGTCAGCACCGCCGAAGGCGGCGAATGTTCGTCGACCGCGATCCGCGCAATCATCAAGAAACTGGTCGCGGCGGAAAATGCGAAAAAGCCATTGAGCGACAGCAAGATCGCTGGTTTACTGGAAGCACAGGGCATTCAAGTGGCGCGCCGCACAGTCGCCAAGTACCGTGAATCGCTCGGTATAGCGCCTTCGAGCGAACGCAAGCGATTGATGTAAGGTGCCCTTGTAGCGAAAGCAGCGCCCCAGTGTTCCTGCGGCAGGTTCAATACCCGCCACTCACACACGGCAACAAGGAGAAGCGGTATGCAAGTCAACATCAGTGGACACCAGCTGGATGTGACAGACGCACTACGCAGCTACATCGAAGAAAAGCTCGAGCGCCTCGAGCGGCACTTCGACAAGATCACCAATGTGCAGGTTATCCTGGAGGTCGAGAAGCTCAAGCAGAAAGTCGAAGCCACCTTGCACATCGCAGGAGGCGAAGTGGTGGCCAATGCCGAACACGACGACATGTACGCAGCCATCGATCTACTCACCGACAAACTCGATCGCCAACTTATCAAGCACAAGGAAAAACAGCTCGATCGCCAGCAGGGCGCGATGGCCCGCTGAGTTCGTCCTTCTCCTATGATCCGACTTGAAACCATCCTGACCCCCGGCCGTTCCCTGGTGAACGTGCCGGGCGGCAGCAAGAAGCGTGTCCTCGAACAGATAGCCAGCGTGATCGCGCGCGATCTGCCCGATCTCGATGGCCAGACCATCTATGAAAGCCTGATCGCCCGCGAGAAGCTCGGTTCGACAGGCTTCGGCAACGGCATCGCCATTCCCCATTGTCGCCTGCCCGGCTGCAACACGCCGATCAGCGCCCTGCTCAAGCTGAGCACTGCCGTCGACTTCGACGCCATCGACGGCGCCCCCGTCGACCTGCTCTTCGTGCTGCTGGTGCCCGAAGCGGCGACCGACGAGCACCTCGAGCTGCTGCGCCAGATCGCCAGCATGTTCGACCGCGAGGATGTCCGCGAACGGCTTCGCCAGGCCCAGGACAGCGAATCCCTGTACCAGACCGTCGTAAACGTCCAGAACGGCCAATAGCCTGCGGGGTTAGCCCATGCGCCTGATCATCGTCAGCGGTCGTTCCGGTTCGGGCAAGAGCACGGCGCTCGACGTCCTCGAAGACAACGGGTTCTATTGCATCGACAACCTGCCGGCCGGCCTGCTGCCCGATCTGGCGGAGCGCGCACTGCCCAATAGCGAACTGCTGCATCCGCAGGTGGCGGTGTCCATCGATGCGCGCAACCTGCCCAGCCAGCTCAGGCGCTTCTCCGAACTGCTCGACGAAGTGCGCTCACGCAACATTCGTTGCGATGTGCTGTACCTGGATGCCAGTGAAGAAACCCTGCTCAAGCGCTTCTCGGAGACACGCCGGCGCCATCCGCTGACCAACGACCAGCGCTCCCTGGCCGAGGCCATGGATGCCGAGGTCAAGCTGCTGAGCCCGATCATCGACCGGGCCGACCTGAAGATCGATACCACCCACCTGAACCTTTATCAGTTGCGTGACACCCTCAAGTTGCGTCTGCTCAACCAGCCCGAGCCCGGCACCGCATATCTGATCGAGTCGTTCGGCTTCAAGCGCGGCATGCCGGTGGATGCCGATCTGGTCTTTGACGTTCGCTGCCTGCCCAACCCTTACTGGAAGCCCGAGTTGCGTGATTTCACCGGCCTCGAGCAGCCGGTGGAGGGGTACCTGGCGGCGCAGGCGGATGTCGAGGAGATGTATCAGGATATCCATGCCTATCTGCACAAATGGCTGCCGCGTTTCGCCGCCAGCAACCGCTCCTATGTGACCGTGGCCATCGGCTGCACAGGCGGCCACCACCGCTCCGTCTACCTGGCCAATCGCCTGGGCCAGGCCCTCAAGCCGCTGTTGAAGAACGTTCAGATCCGCCACCGCGACCTCAGTTAAGGAATTGCCGCGATGCCCGCCCGTGAAATCACCATCATCAACAAGCTCGGCCTGCATGCCCGGGCGGCCGCCAAGTTCGTCGGCGTCGCGGGGCGCTTTCCGTGTCAGGTGAAGATTGGCCGTAGCGCCGAAGCCCTGGTCGACGGCAAGAGCATCATGGCGGTGATGATGCTGGCAGCAGGCAAAGGTACCAACGTGCACCTGCTGACCGAGGGGGAACGCGAGGACGAGGCGCTGCAGGCCCTGGTCGACCTGATCAACAACTACTTCGACGAAGGCGAGTAGCGGAATTCGGACAGCGCAGCGGCGCGCCGCACGCGCCACCAGTTAGGGTCTGTTGACGTTTCACGCACGGCCGCGCCGGAGCCCTACGGGTGGGGCCGCCTAGGTTGCGTGGGAAAATCTCGCCATGCGTCGTTGGAGGACTGGGCAAGGGAAAACGCGGACGGCCAGTCCATTCCCTGCGTCCTCTGCCTAGCGGATCGCCGCCCGGCCTGGCGAGATTTCTCGCGGCAACGCGGCTCGCGTTGAAACGTCACAGACCCTAGGTCAAAACCAGCCCGGCGCACCATTCAGGAGCTTGCCGACGAGAATCAACCCGCCGGCAAAAACCACCATGAAACCCAGCGCATGACGCAGTGAGCGGCGGTTGGCCATGATCAGCTCATGCAGTGGGCTCATGGATGCTCCTGAAGCCGTGGATCACGCCATCGCGGCTTGATAGCGGCGGGCAACCTCCGCCCAGTCCACGACGTTGTAGAACGCACCGATGTATTCCGGGCGGCGGTTCTGGTAACGCAGGTAATAGGCGTGCTCCCAGACGTCCAGGCCGAGGATCGGCATGTTGCCGTTCATCAGCGGGCTGTCCTGGTTACCGGTGCTCTCGACCACCAGCTTCTTCTGCGGCGTCACGCTGAGCCAGGCCCAGCCGCTGCCGAAGCGGGTCAGTGCAGCCTTGGTGAAGGCTTCCTTGAAAGCCTCGAAACCACCCAGTTGGCTGTCGATGGCCGCTTTCAGATCGCCCTGGGGCTCGCCACCACCATTGGTGCTCATCACCGTCCAGAACAGCGAGTGGTTGGCGTGACCGCCACCGTTGTTGATCACGGCGCCGCGCTTGTCTTCCGGCACCTCCTTGAGACGGGTCAGCAGCTCCTCGATCGGCAACTCGCCCAGTGCGTTGCCTTCCAGGGCGGCATTGAGGTTGTTGACGTAGGTCTGGTGGTGCTTGCTGTGGTGGATCTCCATGGTCTGCGCATCGATGTGCGGCTCCAGGGCATCGTAGGCATAAGGCAGAGCAGGCAGGCTATACGGCATGGTTTCACTCCTCTAATGGTACTGACGGGCGGCAGGCACCATGTGCGCTGCCGTTGACGCATCGCCGGACGCCCGGGCATCCAGCAATCGATCTGTACGGGGGTAGGCCCCGTGCTCGGCGACAAAGTTCAATACACCGGCGTAAGTGCGCCGGCTGTGATTCATGGCGGCCTGGCGCAGCGCGGGCGACAGCTGCTCACCCGCCATGCAGCGCAGCAGGTGTTCGTGGCAGGCGCACAGGTGCTCGGCAGCGCCCTCGGGATGGCCCGTGGTCAACTGCAGGTCGGCCAGGTTGTGCTGCGAGACGACGAACGCCGCCACCGCCGCCTCGGCGTCACGCCAGCGTTCGAACAGTACCTGGGCCAGGGCGAGAGCCTGCAGGTACTGCTCGCGCGCCTCGACCCAGCGGCCTTCGGCGAAGTGGCGGTTACCGGCCGCGATGAGTCGTTTCCACTGCTCCATGATCGGCCTCCTCGCCTGGGTTCAGAACACCGGTGCGCGAGCGCTGCACCGCTTAAAGACCGCCCTCGGTAAGGCGCTCGGGGTTGAGCAGCTGTTCCAGCTCGGCGCGGCCCAGCTCGGTCATCTCTTCGGCCACATCGATGATGGGCCGGCCTTCCCGGTAGGCTTTCTTGGCGATTTCCGCGGCCTTCTGATAACCGATCAGGGGATTGAGCGCGGTGACCAGGATCGGGTTGCGACCCAGCGCTTCCTTGAGCCTGGGCTCATTGACCTTGAAGCTGGCGATGGCGCGGTCGGCCAGCAGGCGGCTGACGTTGGCCAGCAACTCGATGCTGCCGAGCAGGTTGTGGGCGATCACCGGCAGCATCACGTTCAGCTCGAAGTTGCCGGACTGCCCGGCCACGGCGATGGCGGCGTCATTGCCGATCACCTGCGCGGCGACCATGGCGGTGGCTTCGGGGATTACCGGGTTGACCTTGCCGGGCATGATCGAGGAGCCGGGCTGCAGGGCTTCCAGTTCGATCTCGCTGAGGCCGGCCAGGGGCCCGGAGTTCATCCAGCGCAGGTCGTTGGCGATCTTCATCAGCGAGACGGCGATGGTCTTCAGCTGGCCAGACAGGGCGACCGCGGTGTCCTGGGAGCCGATCAGGGCGAAGAAGTTGCTGCCCGGGGTGAACTGCCGGCCGGTCAGGGCATTGAGCTCCTGGCAGAACAGCTCGGCAAAACGCGGATGGGCATTGATGCCGGTGCCCACCGCGGTGCCGCCCTGGGCCAGCGCCTGCAGCGCCGGCAACAGCCCGGTGAGCAACTGGATGTTGGCCTGGATCTGTTGGGCCCAGCCATCGAGCACCTGGCTCATGCGCACCGGCATGGCATCCATCAGGTGGGTGCGGCCGGTTTTCACATAGGGCTGCACCGCCAGGGACTTGTTGCACAGTACCTCGAGCAGATGCCCCAGCGCCGGCAGCAGCTTTTCGCTGACCTCGATGGCGGCACTCACGTGAATGGTGGTGGGGATGATGTCGTTGCTGCTCTGCCCGCAGTTGACGTGATCGTTGGGGTTGATCGGCTCGCCCAGAATGCGCGTGGCCAGGGTGGCGATCACCTCGTTGGCATTCATGTTGGAGCTGGTGCCCGACCCGGTCTGGAAAACATCCACCGGGAAATGCTGCATGAAGTCTTCGGCCAGCAATTGCTGGCACGCCGCGACGATGGCGTCGCCCTGGGCCGGCAGGATCTGCTCCAGGTCGACGTTGGCGCGAGCGGCTGCCGCCTTGGCCAGCACCAGGGCGCGGATGAACGCCTCGGGCATGGCCAGCCCCGACACCGGGAAGTTGTCTACCGCACGCTGGGTCTGGGCGCCATACAGCGCCGCGGCGGGCACAGCCAGCTCACCCATGCTGTCACGTTCGATACGGGTGTCGCTGTGGTGGTTATTCATAGGGGTTTCCTTCTGCCAGTTCGGACATCGAAAGCGAGGGCTGCATGCGCAAGGTTGCCAGACGATTGCGCGCGCGATTGAGGCTGCCTTGCTGCTCGCGGTCGACCGCCAGGTGTTGCAGGGCGTAGAGCGAGCGGTAGGCGTGGTCCAGGCAGAGGCTGCGCCAGTGCCAGGGCAGCGCCCTGTCGCAGGCGGTGTCCATGAGCAGGGTCAGGGTGGTCAGCGACATCCGCCAGGGACACAGACACCCGTGCTCGACCAGTTGCCGTCCCTGGGCCCAGTGCAGCTCCAGCAGCCGCGGCTCATCCGGCAGCAGCGCGCAGCGGATCCTGAAGCCCAGCCAGTGCCAGCAATCCAGACAAGGCGTATCGCGCGTGCGAAATCTCATGGCAATCCCTCAAAAGATAATGATATTAATTCCTATATAGGAAAAATAATCAATCCTTTGCGGTAAATGCAAACGCAGATGCCGATTCAGCAGGAAGGACAGGATAGGCAGATCAGCCCGGCGAACCGTTCAAAGGAGAAACGGCTATTGAAAACCGCCGCCTTGCGCGACGGTTTGCGAGAAAAGGGGCGCCAAGCAGGCAGTGTGAAAACGTGGCGAGCGGTAGTTTTCACAGGGTCTGCAAGGGCGCCCCGCTGAATTCAGCTGCCGGCTACGGTCATCTTCTCGATCAGCACCGAGCCCGTGCGGATATTGCTGCGCAGCTCCAGATCGCTGCCCACGGCGACGATCTGCCGGAACATGTCGCGCATGTTGCCGGCGATGGTCACCTCCTGCACGGCGAACTGGATCTCACCATTCTCCACCCAGTAACCACCGGCGCCGCGGGAATAGTCACCGGTCACCATGTTCAGGCCATGGCCCATCAGCTCGGTGACCAGCAGGCCACGGCCCATGCGCTTGATCAGCGCCTGCTGATCCTCCTCGCCATGGCTGACGAACAGATTGTGCACGCCACCGGCGTTGGCGGTACTGGGCATGCCCAGCTTTCGGCCGGAGTAGGTGCTGAGGATGTAGGACACCAGCCGGCCGCCCTCGACGAACGGCTTGGCATAGGTGGCCAGGCCGTCGCCATCGAACGCGGCGCTGCCCATGGCGCGCGGAATGTGCGGTCGCTCGTCGAGGTTCAGCCAGGACGGGAACAGCTGCTCGCCCAGGGTGCCTTCGAGAAACGACGACTTGCGGTACAGGGCGCCACCGGAAATGGCGCCGAGGAAACTGCCGAACAGGCCGGTGGCCAATTCCGCAGAAAACAGCACCGGCACCTCGCAGGTCGGCACCGGGCGAGCGCCGAGGCGGCTGACCGCCCGTTGCGCGGCGCGCCGGCCAATGCTCGCAGCGTCGGCGAGCAGATGGCCCTGGCGGTTCACGTCGTACCAGTAATCGCGCTGCATCTGCCCTTCGCTCTCGGCGATCATCACGCAGCTGAGGCTGTGGCGGGTACTGGCGTAACCGCCGACGAAACCATGGCTGTTGCCATACACGCGACAGCTCTGATGGCTCCCCAGGCTGCTGCCATCGGCGTTGCGGATGCGCGCATCGGCGTCGAAAGCCGCCGCCTCGCAGAGCAGCGCGCGCTCGATTGCCTGCCCCGGGGTAATGTCCCAGGCGTGATAGAGGTCCAGCTCCGGCAGGTCGCGGGCCATCAGCGCCGCATCGGCCAGGCCGGCACTGTCGTCCTCGGAGGCGTGCTTGGCAATCGCCAGGGCGGCGGCCACGGTTTCCCGAATGGCCGACTCGCCAGTGGCGGAGGTGCTGGCCGAGCCCTTGCGCTGGCCAACGTAGAGGGTGATGCCGAAGCCCTGATCACGATTGAACTCGACGGTCTCCACCTCGCGCTGACGCACCGTGGTGGACAGCCCCTGCTCCACCGATACGGCCACCTCGCAGGCGGTAGCGCCCTGCTTCCTGGCCTCGGCGAGAATCTCTTCGACCTGCGCCTGCAAACCGGGCAATGCGGCGGGTCCGACTACTTCCACTTCACTCATAACGACTCCTAAAAACGGCTTCAAGCCCAAGCTACAAGAAAATGCCGAACCCGCTCTTCGCTGTTCGCTTGCAGCTTGCGGCTTGCAGCTGCTGTTATCATGGTGGCGTTTCCCATTGGATCACCGCCCCATGTCTGATTACTCCGATGACTTCTCCGGCGAGAAGAGCAAATCCCAGGTCAAGCGCGAACTGCACGCACTCCAGGAGCTTGGCCAGCGCCTGGCCGGCCTCAAGCCCGATCTGCAGCGCAAGCTCCCCCTGACCGACGCCCTGCGCCGCGCCCTGGAAGAAGCACCGAAGCACACCGCCAACTCGGCCAAGAAGCGCCACGTCCAGTTCATCGGCAAGCTGATGCGCGAGCAGGACATCGACGCCATCGTCGCGCTGCTCGACCAGGTCGACGCCTCCACGCGCCAGTACAACGAACGCTTCCACAACCTCGAACGCTGGCGTGACCGGCTGATCGAGGGCAACGACGAGGTGCTGGAGAAATTCATCACCGAGTACCCCGACGCCGACCGTCAGCACCTGCGCGGCCTGATTCGCCACGCCCAGCACGAAGCGGCCCAGAACAAGGCACCGGCCGCCTCACGCAAGATCTTCAAGTACATCCGCGAGCTCGACGACACCCAACGCGGCCTGCGCTGAACGCTGCCGGGCGCGGGTGAAGCCTTCCCTCACACGCATCATGCGCCGGTACCGCCGACCGTGATCGCGTCGATCTTCAGGGTCGGCTGACCGACGCCGACCGGCACCGACTGCCCATCCTTGCCGCAGGTGCCGACGCCACTGTCCAGCGCCAGGTCGTTGCCAACCATCGACACCCGGCTCATCGCCTCCGGGCCGTTGCCGATCAGGGTCGCGCCCTTGACCGGCGCGGTGATCCTGCCATCCTCGATCAGGTAGGCCTCGCTGGTGGAGAACACGAACTTGCCGCTGGTGATGTCGACCTGACCGCCGCCGAGGTTGGCGCAGTAGATGCCCTTCTTGACCGAACGGATGATTTCCTCGGGGTCGCTCTCGCCGGCCAGCATGTAGGTGTTGGTCATGCGCGGCATCGGCAGGTGCGAGTAGGACTCGCGGCGTCCGTTGCCGGTGCGTGCCACGCCCATCAGGCGGGCATTGAGCTTGTCCTGCATGTAACCCTTGAGCACGCCGTTCTCGATCAGCGTGGTGCACTGGGTGGGCGTGCCCTCGTCGTCCATGCTCAGCGAACCGCGACGCTCGGCCAGGGTGCCGTCGTCGACGATGGTGCACAGCTTGGACGCCACCTGCTGGCCGATCTTGCCGCTGTAGTTGGAGCTGCCCTTGCGGTTGAAGTCGCCTTCCAGGCCATGGCCGACCGCCTCGTGCAGCAGCACGCCAGACCAGCCAGCGCCCATCACCACCGGCAGGGTGCCGGCCGGCGCGGCGATCGCCTCAAGGTTGACCAGTGCCTGGCGCAGCGCTTCGCGGGCATAGCCCATGGCGCGATCCTCGTTGAGGAAGTAGCGGTAGTCGGTACGTCCGCCGCCGCCGTGGCCGCCGCGCTCGCGACGGCCGTTCTGCTCGACGATGACGCTGACGTTGAAGCGCACCAGGGGGCGGATATCGGCGCCCAGGCTGCCGTCGGTGGCGGCGACCAGCACGCGATCCCAGACCCCGGCCAGGCTCACCGTCACCTGTTTGATGCGTGGGTCCAGGGCGCGGGTGGCGATGTCGATGCGTTTGAGCAGCTCGACCTTCTGGGCGCGGTCGATCACGTCCAGGGGGTTGTTGGCGGCGTACAACGGCATCACCTCGGTAGCCTTGAAGGCCTGTACGCGGCCCTGCTGGCCCGCACGGGCAATCGAACGCGCCGCGCGAGCCGCCTGGCTAAGCGCCTCGGCGGTGATCGCATTGCTGTAGGCGAAGCCGGTCTTTTCACCGGATTGGGCACGTACGCCGACGCCCTGGTCGAGGTTGAAACTGCCTTCCTTGACGATGCCATCTTCCAGCACCCAGGTTTCCGAGACCTGGGTCTGGAAGTACAGGTCGGCGGCGTCGATTCCAGGGCCGGCCAGCTCGCCGAGTACGCCCGGCAGGTGCTCCAGGGTCAGGCCGCCAGGGCTCAGCAGCTGCTCGCTGACGGTCGATAACAGGTCGCTCATAAGGTCTCCACATCAGGTTGCCGCGGCTCGGCCGCAGCGAAAAATCGTTTATGTCGCAGCACCGGCATGCGCTCGCGAATCGCCGCCTGCTCGGCAGCATCACGCTCGGCCAGCAAAGCTGCCTCGCCCTCGACCTGTTCGCCAAGCTTACGCCCCCAGGGGTCGACGATCAGGCTGTGGCCATAGGTTTCCCGGCCGCCGGGATGAACGCCCCCCTGGGCGGCCGCCAGTACATAGCACTGGGTCTCGATCGCGCGGGCGCGGATCAGCACCTCCCAGTGCGCCGCGCCGGTGACCCGGGTAAAGGCCGAGGGTGCAGTGATCAGCTCGGCGCCTGCCTCACGCAGTGCGCCATAGAATTCAGGAAAGCGCAGGTCATAGCAGACGGTCAAACCCAGACGCCCGACGGGTGTATCCGCTACCACCAGCTGCTGACCGTGGGCATAGTCGTCCGACTCGCGATAACGGCCGCGGCTGTCGCTGACGTCCACGTCGAACAGGTGCAGCTTGTCGTAGCGGGCGACGAGCCGGCCCTGCTCATCGATCAGCAGCGAGCAAGCCCGCGGCTTGCCCTCCGGCTCATCTTGCGGGGGCAACGGTAGGGTGCCGGCGACTATCCACAAACCAAGCTCGCGGGCGGTGCTTCGCAGCCACGGTAGCACCGGGCCTTCGCCGCGGGCCTCCCGGCGGCCCAGGGCGGCGGCGTCGCGGCGCCCCAGGGCAGAAAAGTTTTCCGGCAGCACCGCCAGGCGCGCGCCGCCCGCCGCGGCCTGTTCCAGCAGGCGCCGGGCATGCTGCAGGTTGGCGGCGATAACGTCCTGGCTGACCATCTGAATCACGGCGAATGACATCACGACCTCCGGCTCAGTTGGGCTTCTCGAACGGCTTGTCGAAGGTCAGCTCGGGATCATGCAACGTGCCCTTGACGTCGTACTGCACGCTGGCGAAACGCGCCACGCGATCCCCCAACAGCTTGTCGGCAATGAACAGCGCCCCGCCGATGGCGGGCGCGCCGACGATCAGCGCAGCGATCGGCAGGTTGTTGGTGACCGGCAGGGTGACCAGCAGCTTGGCGTCGATGCCCTCGTTGACCATGTTCAGGGTGCCGTTGAGCTCCAGGTTGCTCGACGGGCCGGTCATGGTGATCGGCCCCTGGGTGACGAACACGCCATCGGTGGCCAGCAGGTTGCCTTTCACCCGATCGTAGCTCAGTCCCTTGTCGAGCAGGTCGGAAAAATCGAGACGCAGGCGGCGGCCGATGGAATTGAAGTTGAGCAGGCCAAACACCCGCAGCGCCGAGGCCGAGCCCTGCACCTCGACGAACTGCCCTTTGCGCAGCGCCGCGTCGAGGCTGCCGGAATAGCGCTTGAGGCTGAACCAGGCGGGCGAGCCCGGCCAATGCCCGTCGGCGTCCAGGCGGAAGCTCTCGCTGGTCGCCGACGGCGCGTAGCCCCAGGCCCTGAGCACCTCGGAAAGCTTTTCGCCCTGCATGCGCCCCTTGTACCAGCTGCGCGTCTGCCCCGGCACGCCCTGCCAGCCGATCGCGCCGCCCAGGTGCAGGCCCTTGAGGTTGATATCCAGGTCGCTGAACTGCACGCCCTGGCCATCCGGGCGCGCCTTGAGCGACCAGGTGCCCATGTCGTCGGCGCCCTGGAACACGTGGGCGATGCGCAGGTTCAGCGCCGGAATCTGCCGCGGGTCGAAGTTGGCCAACGGGTCGGGATCTTCGGACTCCGGCGCATCCTCGGTCTTTGGCTTGGCGGCCGGCAGCCGTACGTATTCCATGTCGGCGACGATGGGCCGGTCGGCTGCTTCGAACAGATCGATACGTCCCTTGGTCAGGGTGCTGTCCAGGTTCAGCGACCAACCGCCCTCGAGCGGGCGCAGACCAACGTCGAGATCATCGAGCTGCTGACCGAACCCTTCGAAGCGCCCGATACGCAGCTGGGCATCGCTGAACAGCTGCTGGGCGTCCTGCCGCGACGACTGCTGGTAGGGCTCGATCGCCTTCTGCCACTCGGCCAGGTTGACCTGGGCCACACGCCCGCGCACGCGCACACCGCGGCTGGGCGGCAGGATCGCCGGGCCGTCGCCGAGGCGCAGCTCGCCGCGGCTCTGGTCGAACTGACCCGGCGGCGCGGCCAGGGTAAAGCTGGCGACATCCGCGTAGTCGAGCCAGTAGCGTTGCTCGGCGCCACCGAAACTCATGCGCCAGTCGGCGTAACGTTCGTCATTGCTGGCCTTGCCGAAGGGCGCCGGCAGGGCAACGCTCAGGCCCTTGAGGTTGGAGTCGACGCGCAGCTGGCTTTGCGCGCCCTCCAGGCTCAACCGCAGGCGGTACGGCAGGCTGCCTTCGGCGGGCAGCTTCTGCTTGACGCCCAGCCACTGCGTCAGGCTGTTCAGGGGCACCACGCCATTGGCTTCGATCTGGCTGCGCGCCTGACCCGGCCGGCCATCGGCCACCGCCTTGCCGCGAATGGCATGGCCGAGCGCCCGCGCGGTTACCGACGGCGCGCTCAGGCCCTTGCCCGTGTCGTAGCGGAAATCGCCGGTCACGTCGCTCAACTGCAGCTCGGGCTTGCTGATGACCAGCGAGGCCTTGTCGGCACTGAAGTCGACGATCACCCTGGGCTGCTCGCCCTTCTGCAACGGGATATCCAGATCCAGCGCGCCCTCCAGGGCGCCCTCGCCCTTCCACCCGGCAAAGGTATCGGCGACGCCCAGCGGGGTTTCCTGGAGGATCGTCAGGCCATCGCCAACGCTGCTCTGCAGCTTGCCCTTGAGCTTCAGGTGCGGGGTCTGGCCAGGGTCGACCCGGGGGATATCGGCGAACGCCTCGCGCACCCGACTGTTCAGAATGCTGCCTTCGGACACCCGCACCCGCACGCCGCTGTCTTCGATCAGCACCTGGCCGCGGGCATCACGCAGCGCGGGCCAGCCGGGCTGGAAGGCCAGCTCGGCGTCCTCCACGTCGAAGAACAGACTGATGCTGCGCACCGCCGGATCCGGGTTGCGATTGATCGAGCCCTGGTACTGGAAATAGCCCTCGTTGACCTTGCCGCTGTGAATGGCGGTCTTCAGCCACTCATCCAGCGCCGGGCTGAGTACCGGGCTGGGCAGGTACTTCTCGGTGAAGCGGGCATCGCCGTCGCGCATGCCGACCCGCAGGTCCATATAGTCCTCGCGCTCGGGATCCTTGAGCATGCGGATCAGGAAGTCGCCGGCCACCTTGCCTTCTTCGCCCACCACCTGCAGGTAGGGCGCGCGCAGGGTGAAGCCTTCCTCGTCCAGGGTCCAGGTCAACCGCCCCTTGGCCTGCTGATAGACCCAGGCCTGCGGGAACAGGGTGGTGAGGTGCAGGGAGAAATCTTCGCTGTCGACCTTCAACTCGCCCCCGCCCAGATCACCGGTGATGCTGCCGCTGCCATTTTCCACGGCGGGCGAGGCGTGCCAGGCGGAAAAACCGACGCGCTCCAGGTTGGCCGAGAACTGCAGACGCTCGGGGCCTTCGAGCTCCGGTTGAAAACTGGCATTGAGGTTGCGCAGGCCGCCGTGGGGCTTGAGGGTCTGCAGCAGCTGCAGGGCGTTGTCAGGCAGCGGCGCCAGGCCCTCGACCAGTGGCACCAGCGGGCCGATATCGAGGCGATCGGCACTCAAGGTCCAACGCTGCGACTGGTGGTCCTTGGCAGCCTGGTGGCCCAGGGCGATGCGCGCCTCGCCCCAGCGGTTCTCACCGCGGCTGAAGGCGAAATCATCGAGCAACAGATCGAAGTCATCGCCCTTGCGCTCGAAGTAGGCATTCAGCGCCAGGTCCTTGAGGGCGACGGACTGGCGCTCGCCATGGTGCCCCTTCAAGGCCGGTGCATGCAGGCGGGTGACGGCGCGCTGCAACTGACGCCCGTCCCACACGCCCCACAGCTCGCCGCCCAGCTGCAACTGTTCGAGCTGCCAGTCGCGGGTCAGCTTGGGCGGCAACCAGGCGGCCCAGTCGCTCTGCGGTGCGCTCAGGTACAGCTCGGCGCGGGCGTCCTGCCAGTGCTCGGGCTGGAGGCGCGTGCGCAGCTGCAGGGCCAGGGGCTGGCCGTCCGGCAGGTGCAGGCGCGCATTCAGGCGCTGACGGCTGCTGCCGTTATCGACGCTGAGGTTGATGTCGGTGAGTTGCAGCGGCTGCTGCCCGTGGGGCTGGACGCTCACCCGGCTGCCGAGCAGGGAAAGATGGCCAAGCACCTGGGACCGGCGCAGCGCCTTGGCGATATCCAGCGGCGGCTGGTCCTGGCGCTGCGGCAAGCCCTCCACGTGCCAGACGCCCTGCTCGTCCTCGCGCAGCCTCAGGCTCAGGCCATCGAGCTGCAGGTCGGCAAGGCGCGGTTGCCAGGCCAGCAGGCTGCCGAGCAGATCGGGCACCACCTGCACCCGTTCGAGGGCCAGTGCCTGCTCGCCCTCGCCGATGCGCAGATCACGCAGGGTGAGTAACGGCGCGAAACCACGCCAATGGCCTTCCAGCGCGCCGATGCCGACCGGCATGCCCAAGGCCTCGCTGGCGCGGGTTTGCGCTTCCTGCCGGTACTCGGCCACCAGGGGCACCAGTTGACGGCCCAGGCTCACATAAAGGGCGGCCAGCACCAGCCCCAGCGCGCACAGCCCCAGGCTCCAGCGCAACAGCGTGGCGAACGCCAGACCCAAACGCGCCATTCAGCTCACGCCCCGGCCCGGCCGGGCGTCTTTAAAGCAGTACCACATCGTATTGTTCCTGGGAGTACATGGTTTCGACCTGGAACTTGATGGTTCGTCCAATGAATGCTTCGAGGTCGGCAACGTTGCCGGACTCCTCGTCGAGCAGGCGGTCGACCACCTTCTGGTTGGCCAGCACCCGATAACCCTCGGGCTGGTAGGCACGGGCCTCACGGAGGATCTCGCGGAAGATCTCGTAGCAGGTGGTTTCCGCGGTTTTCAGCTTGCCGCGGCCCTGACAGTGGCTGCACGGCTCGCACAGCACCTGCTCGAGGCTTTCGCGGGTGCGCTTGCGGGTCATCTGCACCAGGCCGAGCTCGGTGATGCCGATAATGTTGGTCTTGGCGTGATCACGCTCCAGCTGCTTTTCCAGGGTGCGCAACACCTGGCGCTGGTGCTCCTCGTCTTCCATGTCGATGAAGTCGATGATGATGATGCCGCCGAGGTTGCGCAGGCGCAGTTGCCGGGCAATCGCGGTGGCCGCCTCGAGGTTGGTCTTGAAGATGGTTTCCTCGAGCGTGCGATGGCCGACGAAGGCGCCGGTATTGACGTCGATGGTGGTCATCGCCTCGGCCGGGTCGATGATCAGGTAGCCACCGGATTTCAGCGGCACCTTGCGCTCCAGGGCCTTCTGGATCTCGTCCTCGATGCCATGCAGGTCGAAGATCGGCCGCTCGCCCGGGTAGTGTTCCAGACGGTCGGCGATTTCCGGCATCAGCTCGGCGACGAAGCTGGTGATCTTGCCGAAGGTTTCCCGCGAGTCGACGCGGATCTTCTCCGAGCGCGGGCTGACCAGATCGCGCAAGGTGCGCAGGGCCAGGCTGAGGTCTTCGTAGATCACCGAGGGCGTCGGTGCACTCTTCATCTGTTCGCCTATCTGCGTCCACAGGCGGCGCAGGTAGCGGATGTCGACGAGAATCTCCTCGGCCCGCGCGCCGTCGGCGGCGGTGCGCAGGATGAAACCGCCGGCCTCGGCGATGCCCTCGGCAGCCACGCAATCGGCGACCACCTGCTTGAGACGCTCGCGCTCGGCCTCATCCTCGATCTTCAGGGAAATGCCGACATGGCTGGTGCGCGGCATGTACACCAGGTAACGCGAGGGGATCGACAGCTGGGTGGTCAGGCGCGCGCCCTTGCTGCCGATCGGGTCCTTGGTGACCTGCACGGTCAGGCTCTGGCCTTCGTGCACCAGGGCACTGATGCTCTCCACGGCGCTGCCTTCGCGGCTGGAGATTTCCGAGGCGTGGATGAACGCCGCACGCTCCAGGCCGATGTCGACGAACGCCGCCTGCATGCCGGGCAGCACGCGCACCACCTTGCCCTTGTAGATATTGCCGACGATGCCGCGGCGCTGGGTGCGCTCGACGTGCACTTCCTGCAGGACACCGTTTTCCACCACCGCCACGCGCGACTCCATCGGCGTGATGTTGATCAGGATCTCTTCACTCATGCGCCCATCTCTTGGCTGAGATGAAGCTGAAAGCAGCGCCGGGCTCATCGCGCCCGAACCATCGCGGCCTGCAACCTCTGGGTTATGCGCTGGCGGTCGTTTGCCAGCACGGAATCGCGAATTGCGCGAGCAGTTCGGCAGTCTCGCACAACGGCAGGCCGACCACCGCTGAATAACTGCCCTGCATCTGGCTGACGAATACCGCAGCCAAGCCCTGAATACCATAACTGCCGGCCTTGTCGCGCGGCTCGCCAGTGGCCCAATAGGCTTCAATCTGTGTCCGGGCGAGCGGCTTGAAGCGCACCGTGCTGGTCACCACGCGGGCCTCGGCCCGGGCATCGCTGACCAGGGCGACGGCGGTCAAGACCTGGTGCTCACGGCCGGACAGCGCGGCCAGCGTGGCCAGGGCATCCTCACGGTCGACGGGTTTGCCGAGTATGCGGCCATCGAGCACCACGGCGGTGTCGGAGCCGAGCACCACGGCATCATGGCGATCAGCCAGCGTACCGAGCGCAGCCTGGGCCTTGGCCAGCGCCAGGCGCTCGACGTAGACGGCAGGCGCCTCGCCGGGCTGCGGGGTTTCGTCGATGGGCACCACGTGGGTGGTAAAGGAGACGCCGATCTGTGCGAGCAGCTCGCGACGGCGCGGCGAAGCGGAGGCCAGGTAGAGCGTGGTCATGCACAGGTCTCGCAATCAGGCGCCGCAGCGCGGTTCAGTTGACGCGCATGCGCCGGTGCACGGCGCGCAGCAGGCTGCACACCCAGGGCCAGAGCAGCGCACTGACCAGGGCCGGCAGCACGAAGGCCAGGGTCGGCGGGCGGTTGCCGGTCAGGGCGTTGAGCCACAGCTGCACCAGCTGGGCGACGCCGAACACCACCAGCAGCACCATGCTCTGCTGCCACATGGGAAACATGCGCAGGCGCTGGTGCAGGCTCAGCACCAGAAAGGTGATCAGGGTGAGGATCAGCGCGTTCTGCCCCAGCAGCGTGCCGTTGAGCACGTCGGCCAGCAGGCCGATGCAGAAGGCACTGGTCATGCCGATGCGATGCGGCACGGCCAGCACCCAGTAGGTGAGAAACAGTGCCAGCCACAGTGGCCGGCCGATCTCCATGAAACGCGGCAGCGCGGACACACTGAGCAACAGCGCCAGCACCAGGCTGGCCCAGATCACCCAGAGGTTGCTGGAACGGGTGGCGATCATTGGCGGGCCTCCTCAGCGCTGGCAGGTTCGGCAGGTGCAGCTTCCGGCGCCTGCGCGTCGACTGGTGGCGCGTCCTCGAGCGGCGCCTCGGCATCGGGATGCTCGAGGGCGCGGCGATCGACCTCCTCCTGGGCCTCCGCCGACTCGGCGGCGCGCTGCTCCGGCGTGCGCGGGTCGGTGAACACCAGCAGCATGTAGCGGGTGCGGTTGAGATTGGCGGTCGGCACGGCACGGACGATGGCGAACGGCTGGCCGGAGTCGTGTACCACCTCGGTCACCGTGGCCACGGGGTAGCCGGCCGGGAAGCGTTGGCCGAGGCCGGAGCTGACCAGCAGGTCGCCTTCCTTGATATCGGCGGTGTCGGCCACGTGACGCAGCTCGAGACGCTCCGGGTTGCCGGTGCCGGTGGCGATGGCGCGCAGGCCGTTGCGGTTGACCTGCACGGGAATGCTGTGGGTGGTATCGGTGAGCAGCAGCACGCGGGAGGTGTAGGGCATCACCTCGACCACCTGGCCCATCAGGCCGCGGGCATCGAGCACCGGCTGGCCGAGCACCACGCCGTCCTTCTCGCCCTTGTCGATCAGGATACGGTGCGTGAAGGGGTTGGGATCGATGCCGATCAACTCGGTGGCCAGCACCTCGTCGTCGACCAGGGCCGAGGAGTTGAGCAGTTCGCGCAGGCGCACGTTCTGCTCGGTCAGCGCGGCGAGCTTCTGCAGGCGGCGCTGCATCATCAGCTGTTCGGCCTTGAGCTTCTCGTTCTCGGCGGCCAGCTCGTTGCGCGAGCTGAGCTCCTGGGTGGCACTTTCCCACAGGGTGACCGGCAGGCGGCCAAGCCAGTAGACGGGCTCGACGATCAGGCCGAGCTGGCTACGAACCGAATGCAGAACGGTAAGGCGGGCGTCGACGACCATCAGGGCAGCCGACAGCACGGCGAACACCAGCAGGCGTACACCGAGCGAAGGACCTTTGGCGAATAGCGGCTTTATGGCGATTACCTCGTAGCCTGCCCGGAAGCTGCATGCGGCGCGATGGTAGCTTCCGAGCTGCTGCAGCGTGAGGCGTGCGGCTTATTCGGTGGACAGCAGATCCATGGTGTGACGATCCATCATTTCCAGCGCCTTGCCGCCGCCACGGGCGACGCAGGTCAGCGGGTCCTCGGCGACGATCACCGGCAGACCGGTTTCCTGGCTCAGCAGCTTGTCCAGGTCACGCAGCAGCGCGCCACCACCGGTCAGCACCAGGCCGCGCTCGGCGATGTCCGAGGCCAGCTCGGGCGGCGACTGCTCCAGGGCGCTCTTGACTGCCTGAACGATGGTCGCCAGGGACTCCTGCAGCGCTTCGAGCACTTCGTTGGAATTGAGGGTAAAGCTGCGCGGTACGCCTTCGGCCAGGTTACGGCCACGCACGTCGACTTCACGGATTTCGCCACCCGGGTAGGCGGTGCCGATTTCCTGCTTGATGCGCTCGGCGGTGGATTCGCCGATCAGCGAGCCATAGTTGCGGCGCACATAGGTGATGATGGCTTCGTCGAAACGGTCGCCACCGACCCGTACGGACTCCGCATAGACCACGCCGTTCAGGGAGATCAGCGCGATTTCCGTGGTACCACCACCGATATCGACGACCATCGAACCACGGGCTTCCTCGACCGGCAGACCGGCACCGATGGCAGCGGCCATCGGCTCTTCGATCAGGAACACTTCGCGGGCACCGGCGCCCAGGGCGGATTCACGGATGGCGCGGCGCTCGACCTGGGTCGACTTGCACGGCACGCAGATCAGCACGCGCGGCGACGGCTGCAGAAAGCTGTTCTCGTGAACCTTGTTGATGAAGTACTGCAGCATCTTTTCGCAAACGCTGAAGTCGGCGATCACGCCGTCCTTCATCGGGCGAATGGCGGCGATGTTGCCTGGAGTACGACCGAGCATGCGCTTGGCGTCGGTGCCGACGGCGACGACGCTCTTCTGATTGCCATGGGTACGAATGGCGACGACCGACGGCTCGTTCAGGACGATGCCGCGCTCGCGAACATAAATAAGGGTATTGGCAGTGCCCAGGTCAATCGACAGATCGCTGGAAAACATGCCACGCAGTTTTTTGAACATGGGATAGGGACCCTAGGCAACGCGTGGTAAAGATCGGCGCAAGAAAACACGCAGGTAAAAAAGTGCGGCAAACTCTAACAACGGCAGGGATTTTGAGCAAGGCACCAATATGTTAGATTGCCTGTTTTTCCGCGGCCTTGAGGCATCTTCCACACGGGTGGCGACAGCACTGAAAAGCTGTCATGCGCTACCGGTAACCGCCCCAAGCCGCACGTCGCCGCCTTTGACCGCCAGCCAAACGCATCCGTTCCCTGCCCCCCCGGCACGGGTACCTGCCGAGACCCATGCTGGCGACCGCCTGGCGGCTAGCTTTTACAGGGAGAACCCGATGGCACTTGAACGCTCCGAGGTGGAAAAGATCGCACACCTGGCCCGCCTGGGCCTGGGTGACAGTGAACTGCCACAGACCACCGCAACCCTCAACAGCATTCTGGGCCTGATCGACAACATGCAGGCGGTCGACACCACCGGCATCGAGCCCCTGGCCCACCCGCTGGAAACCACCCAGCGCCTGCGCGCCGACGCCGTTACCGAAACGAACCAGCGCGACGCCTACCAGGCCATCGCCCCGGCCGTGGAAAGCGGCCTGTACCTGGTTCCCAAAGTCATCGAGTAAGGAAAGCCTTCCGCCATGCATCAATTGACCCTGGCCGAGATCGCCCGCGCACTCGCCGACAAGCAATTCTCCTCCGCCGAGCTGACTCAGAACCTGCTGGCTCGCATCGAGAAGCTCGATCCGCAGCTCAACAGCTTCATCACCGTGACCGCCGAGCAGGCCCTCGGGCAGGCCAAGGCCGCCGACGCCCGCCGCGCCGCCGGTGAAAACGGACCGCTGCTCGGCGCGCCGATCGCCCACAAGGACCTGTTCTGCACCAGGGGCGTGCTGACCAGCTGCGGCTCGAAGATCCTCACCGGTTTCAAGGCGCCCTACGACGCCACCGTGGTCGAGAAACTGAATGCCGCTGGCACCGTGACCCTCGGCAAGCTGAACATGGACGAGTTCGCCATGGGCTCGGCCAACGAATCCAGCCACTACGGCCCGGTCAAGAACCCCTGGGACACCAGCCGCGTCCCTGGTGGCTCCTCGGGCGGCTCGGCCGCAGCGGTGGCCGCACGCCTGCTGCCCGCCGCTACCGGCACCGATACCGGCGGCTCGATCCGTCAGCCGGCCGCGTTGACCAACCTCACCGGCATCAAGCCGACCTACGGCCGCGTCTCGCGCTGGGGCATGATCGCCTACGCCTCCAGCCTCGATCAGGGCGGCCCACTGGCCCGCACCGCCGAGGATTGCGCCCTGCTGCTCGGCGCCATGGCCGGTTTCGATGCCAAGGATTCGACCAGCGTCGACCAGCCGGTCGATGATTACCTGGCCGCCCTCGCCCAGCCGCTGGCCGGCCTGCGCATCGGCCTGCCCAAGGAATACTTCGGCGCCGGCCTCGATGCGCGCATCGGCGAGCAGATCATGGCCGTGGTCGAAGAGCTGAAAAAGCTCGGTGCCACCGTCAAGGACATCAGCCTGCCCAACCTGCAGCACGCCATCCCGGCCTACTACGTGATCGCCCCGGCGGAAGCCAGCTCCAACCTGTCGCGTTTCGACGGCGTGCGCTTCGGCTACCGCTGCGAGAACCCAAAAGACCTGCAGGACCTGTACAAGCGCTCCCGTGGCGAAGGCTTCGGCGAGGAAGTGAAGCGGCGCATCATGGTCGGCACCTACGCGCTGTCCGCCGGTTACTACGACGCCTACTACATCAAGGCCCAGCAGATCCGCCGGCTGATCAAGAACGATTTCGTCGCCGCGTTCAAGGACATCGACGTGATCCTCGGCCCGACCACGCCGAACCTGGCCTGGAAGCTGGGCGAGAAGAACGCCGATCCGGTCTCCGCCTATCTGGAAGACATCTACACCATCACCGCCAACCTGGCCGGCATTCCCGGTCTGTCGATGCCGGCCGGCTTCGTCGATGGCCTGCCGGTGGGCGTGCAGTTGCTCGGCAACTACTTCCAGGAAGGTCGTCTGCTCAACGTCGCGCACCAGTACCAGCAGGTCAGCGACTGGCACAAACAAGCACCGAGCGGATTCTGAGGAACACATCTATGCAATGGGAAACCGTCATCGGGCTGGAGATTCACGCTCAGCTCAGCACCCAATCGAAGATCTTCTCGGCCAGCGCCACCACCTTTGGCGCCGAGCCCAACACCCAGGCCAGCCTGGTCGACCTCGGCATGCCTGGCACCCTGCCGGTGCTCAACGCCGAAGCGGTACGCATGGCCTGCCAGTTCGGCCTGGCCATCGATGCCGAGATCGCCGAGCGTAACGTCTTCGCGCGCAAGAACTACTTCTACCCGGACCTGCCGAAGGGCTACCAGACCAGCCAGATGGATCATCCCATCGTCGGCAAGGGCTTCCTCGATATCACCCTGGAAGACGGCACCGTCAAGCGTATCGGCATCACCCGTGCGCACCTGGAAGAAGACGCCGGCAAGAGCCTGCACGAAGACTTCCAGGGCATGAGCGGCATCGACCTGAACCGCGCCGGCACGCCGCTGCTGGAAATCGTTTCCGAGCCGGACATCCGTTCGGCCAAGGAAGCGGTGGCCTATGTAAAGGCCATCCATGCCCTCGTCCGCTATCTCGGAATATGCGACGGCAATATGGCCGAAGGTTCGTTGCGGTGTGACTGCAACGTGTCGGTACGCCCGAAGGGCCAGGCCGAGTTCGGCACCCGCGCCGAGATCAAGAACGTCAACTCGTTCCGCTTCATCGAGAAAGCCATCAACCACGAAGTGCAACGCCAGATCGAGCTGATCGAAGACGGCGGCAAGGTGGTGCAGGAAACCCGCCTGTACGATCCCAACAAGGATCAGACCCGATCCATGCGCAGCAAGGAAGAAGCCAACGACTACCGTTACTTCCCCTGCCCGGACCTGCTGCCGGTGGTGATCGAGCGCAGCTTCCTCGATGACCTGCGTGCCAAGCTGCCGGAACTGCCGCCGCAGAAGCGCGAGCGTTTCGAAAGCCAGTATGCCCTGTCGACCTACGACGCCAGCGTGCTCAGCGCCAGCCGTGAGCTGGCCGACTACTTCGAAGCCGTCGAGAAAACCTGTGGCGATGCCAAGCTGGCGGCCAACTGGGTGATGGGCGAGCTGTCCAGCCTGCTCAACAAGGAAGGCCTGGAGATCGACCAGTCGCCGGTGTCCGCCGAGCAACTGGGCGGCATGATCCTGCGTATCAAGGACAACACCATCAGCGGCAAGATCGCCAAGATGGTCTTCGAGGCCCTGGCGGCCGGTGAAGGTGCGACGGCCGACGAAGTGATCGACAAGAAGGGCCTCAAGCAGGTCACCGATTCAGGCGCCATCGAGGCGATGCTCGACGAGGTGCTGGCGGCCAACGCCGACCAGGTCGAACAGTACCGCGCCAGCGACGAAGCCAAGCGCGGCAAGATGTTCGGCTTCTTCGTCGGCCAGGCCATGAAAGCCTCCAAGGGCAAAGCCAACCCGGGGCAAGTGAACGAACTGCTGAAGAAAAAGCTCGAAGGCTGAGCCTATGAAAACGCCGGGTTTGCCCGGCGTTTTCGCATCTGAAGTCCGGGATGGAGAAAAGCAATGCGTCGATTATCGGTACTGCTGGCGCTGTTCAGCCTGCTGCTTGCCGGCTGTAGCAGCTTTGGCGGTGGCGTGCCCGGCGATTACCGCGCCGAAGGCAAGGCCTCCTATTACGGCAAGGCCCACCACGGCAACCGCACCGCCAGCGGCGAGCGCTTCAACCAGAACGCCCTGACCGCCGCCCATCGCACCCTGCCCTTCGGCACCATGGTGAAAGTCACCAACCTCAACAACGACCGCAGCGTGGTGGTGCGCATCAACGACCGCGGCCCCTTCGCCCGCGGGCGGATCATCGACGTGTCGCGCAAGGCGGCGGAGTCGCTGGACATGATTCGCTCAGGCGTGGTGCCGGTGCGCGTGGAAAGCCTGAAGTAAGACGGAGGGCTGTTCACGATCTTTCAGGCGACATAGAGAGGCTGCTACAAGGCAGAAGCGGACATTGAGCTTCAAGCCGCAAGCCTCAAGCTGCAAGAAGAAGCTAGAGCACTGCGGACTGCTTCTAACTTGTAGCTTGTAGCTTGGGGCTTGCAGCTTGCGGCCGCTCCCGCCACTTTGCAGACAAAGCGCTGAATTCGAGCCAAAAGATCGTGAATAGGCTCTACAGCGCCGGATCCCAGCGCTGCGACCAGTCGGTATCCTGCGCGGTGATTTCGCGTAGCAGCCCGAAGCTCTGCTGCAGGGCCGCCGAATCCCGCTCGCGGGAATACACCAGATAGGTCGGGTAGCTGAATTCCGGCGCCCGCGGCACCCGCTCCAGCACCTTCTTGTCCAGATAGCTCTGTACCACCCGGGTACGAAAGTAGCCCGAGCCGCCGTGCTCCAGGATGTACTGCAGGGCCAGGGGCCCGAGGTTGAAGGATACCGGCGCCCGTGCCTTGTCCGGCAGGGCGCGGTCGTGCTGGGCGCGGAAGCTGTCGCTCCAGTCGATGTACACGTAGGGCTCCGGATTCGCCGCCCGGACCAGAATCAGCTTCTCCTCGAGCACCTGCTCGACCTGCATGCCGGCCCAGTAGGTGGGCTGGTAGACCAGCGCCGCATCCATCACGCCCATTTCCACCTGGCGCAGCAGGCTGGCGCATTCGGCGACCTGGGCGCGCACCGCGTAGCCCTCGATACCCTGGCGAATCGCGCTGACCCAGCGCAGCATCAGCGGGTTGCACAGGCTCACCTCGCCGCCGATATGCAGCACGTTGTGGTAACCGTCCGGCAACGGCAGGTCGCGCTGGGCGGCCTCCCAGGTCTGCTGGATCTGGTTGGCGTAGGTGACGAACGCCTCGCCGTCTGGGGTCAGCCGCGCGCCGGCGCGGTTACGCACGAACAGCGTGCTGCCCAGGTGGCTTTCCAGCTTCTGGATGCGTGCGGTGATCGCCGTCTGGGTGATGTGCATGCGCTCGGCGGCGGCGATAAAGCTGCCGCTGCGGACGATTTCCAGAAAGGTGCGGGTAAGGTCGATATCCATGGTCACTATGCCTGCGTGCGCCGCCGGCCATTCCTCAAGCCTGATCCGGCGCCCAGTGTACGGGCGCGCGGCGGATCATTCGATGCGTCAATCGAGATGCCTGAGCAGATCGCGGTGCAGCGCGGCGACCAGGTCGGTCTGGGTGATCATCCCTACCAGCCGGCCCTCGTCGAGCACCGGCAGGCAGTGCAGGCCTTCGTCGGAGAGCAGCGCGATCAGGTCGACGACATGGGTATCGACATCCACCGTGCGCACCGGCGAAGTCATCAGCTCACCCAGCACCAGCCTCTTCTGCAGGCCGAGAATCGCCCGCAGGTTGAAGCTGTTGGCGCGGGTGGCGCTGACCAGATCGACCAGGCTGACGATACCGACCAGCCGCCCGCCATCGAGAATCGGCAAGGCCTTGAGCCCATGATGGGTGAGCAGGTACAGCCCCTTGGCTACCGCGGTTTGCGGCGTGGCATGGATCAGGTCGCGGGACATCATCTGCCCGGCGCGGATCTCGCCCATACTGCGGCGCAGCGCGTGTTTCTCGGTGCTGCGCACGATCAGTTCGAGGTCTTCGCGGGTGATGTCGACGAAGGAGCCCAGCTCATCGAGGGCGTGGTCCAGGTCATCGGCATTGATGCCGGCGCGCTCGCTCGGTAGCAGGTCATGGGTGTGATGAACCGCCTGCGTACCGGGATGGGGGCGCGGATAGGGTACGCGGGTCAGGTTGTTGTAGAGCAGCGCGCAGGCCAGCAGGCCGACCCCGGCGGTCATCGCCGCCAGCGCCGGCTGCCAGAACGGCTCGCCCGGCAACGGTGTGGCGAACACCATGCAGAAGGCGATGGCGCCGCCCGGTGGGTGCAGGCAGCGCAACGGGCACATCAGCAGCAGGCTGAGGCCCAGGGCCAGGGCCGCGCCCACCAGGCTGTGATCGACAAAATGGCTGATCGTCAGCGCAACGGCGCTGGCACACAGGTAGCTGCCGAGAATCGACCAGGGCTGGGCCAGGGCTCCCGAGGAAACGGCGAACAGCAGCACGGCCGAAGCCGCCAGCGGGCCGGAGAAATGCACCGCCATAGGCAGGCCGAACAACTGGCTGCACACCCAGGTGCTGAACAGAAAACCAGCGGCGGCGCCAAAGGCGGCGCGGCTCCATTCTCGGGGGCGGGTATGCAGGGCGTCAGGCAGAAAGGCGGAGAGCCATTGGGGGAAATGCGCGTGGGACTTCATCACGACCGTCGAAAAGATCGAGCCTCTCAAATAAGAGGCTCGCTGGGTACCGCTGGAAGCGGCTGGCAGGAGCATCCGTCCCTGGATGATGTACTCGTCTGTGTGCAACCTTGCCCGCCTTGGCAGAGAAACCGTGGCAGGCAATGGAGCAGAGTGTGACGAAGGGCGATAACGCGATCAAACGAATAATAATGAAGGATTGATAAGCTTTTTTTGATATCAAACCACTGAGAGGATGAAGCGATAGCGTGTAGCCCGGGTTGAGCGCAGCGATACCGGGGAACCGAATCCTGGGTATCGCTGCGCTCAACCGCAGGCTGCGAATGATCGGTTGTACCTTTACGGATAGCTGAAGCTTTTCACCAGCGTCAGCTCGCCCGGCGTGCGCATCGGCACCAGAAAGCTCTCCTGCTTCTCGTTGACCGTGCCCTCTTCGGTGATCAGGGTGATCTGCCCGGTGGTGAGAATCTGCCCGGCGCTGCTCTCGCCCTCCTCGTCGTAGCTGTAGCCGCCGCCGTAGTAGTTCACGTAGACCAGGTACTGACCCTTGAGCGGGGTGGGCGAGGCGATCATTTCCGGACCGTAGCCGGTGGTCACGTCGACATCCAGGGCCGCGCCGTTGGCCAGCGAGCGATTGCCGTACCAGACGTGCTCACCATCGGGGGTGACCAGGTGCAGATCCAGGTCGGTGTTGTCGCTGTCCCACGACAGCACCACGCGCAGGCGCGCCGGGGTTTCGCCGCTGCCGTTGTTGTAGAACTGCACGCGGCGGCGCTGGCTGCCATCCGGGCTGCGCACCTCGACGTTGTTGCTGCCGGCCGGGAACACGAACGGGCGGTCGAAGCCGCCGTCCTCGTCGATCTTCAGCGGCATGCTGGTGCCGTTGACCACCAGCCGGCCCGGCGCCTTGTTCTCGTCCTTGCCAAGCTGGCCGATGGCGCCCTTGATGCGCGCGGTGTCGGCCTGGTTGGCGGCGCTGTTCACGCTGGATGCCGGGTAATTGACCTCCTGCATGAACTGCGCGCCGTCGCCGCCACCGACGCGCCAGCCGCTGCGTGGGGTGTCGAGCTTTATCTCGGCCAGGGCACAGAGCGGCAGCAGGGTCAGGCAGAGGGCGATACGGGGGGTGATCAGAGCCATGATGTCATTCCAGTAACAGGGTGCGGGCGAGGCCTTCGACGTAGGCCTCGTCCTGTCCATTTGGGTGGGCGACGAACGCCAGGTGCAGGTATTCGTGAGTCAGGTCCAGACGGTCCTGTAGGGAAAAGAAGCCGCGCACGAAGATGCGCTGCCGCTCGCGATCTACATAGGGCCGCCCGGACGCCAATTGGCAAACGGTAAACTGCTGAATTTCCTCGTAGCCCGGCTCCATATCCAGGCGCTCGCGCCAGTCGCGCCTCTGCTTGCGCAGCCACTGTTCAGCAGCGACCAGCGGCTGGCAGGCGGCCGCGGGTTTGTCCCAGCGGCTCAAGGTGGCGCGTGGGAAGGCGCGGGCCAGAATGGCGTCGTAACGCAAGCCGCTGTTGGCCTGCTCGACCGCTTGGCTCCAGGCCAGCCGATCAGGCCCCGGCTGGGTGCTGTGATAGGTGACCGGCGTGCCGGCCAGCACCAGGTCGGCGGTCCAGGCGGCGATATCCCGGGCGCCCTGGCTGGCGGGGCGCGGCGCTACGCGCTGGCTGGCGCTGCTGTCGTCGATGCGCAGGCATTCGCCACGACGCTCGGCGCTCTGCAGCAGGTAGGTGCGCGCAGCGATGGCCAGCGCCTTGGCGGCCTCGGCAGGCTGCGCCGAGGCCTCACGATCCAGTACGCGGGCCACGTAGTCCTCACGATCCAAGTGGGCAGTGAGCTGCAACCCTTCGCCGCTTCGCTCGAGAAACAGCTCGCCGTGACTTTCGATGGGCAGGCGGTTGCCGTTGGTGAACTCGACCTCGTAACGGCCATTGAGCGCGCCCGGCTCCACGGCCGCGCTACTGCCCTCACGCTTGAGCTGGCGCAGTGGATAGCGGGCGAACAGACGCACCTCCACGCAGCTGCCGGCCTCCCTTGGCCACGCCGCTGGCAGCACCTGGCCGAGTGCCTCGGCATGGCCCTTGAGCACCATGCTGCTGGTGCCCGAGCCGCCCGCCCAGACGGGCGTGCCATCGGCCAGCCAGCCGGCGAAACCACCCTGGCGCGCCTGGGGATCGTCATCGGCGAGCCAGCTCCAGGTCTTCACCCGCAGGCGGCTGCCCAGGGCGCTGACGGTCGAGCCGTCGCCGTTCAGCACCACGTCCAGCAGCACCTTGCGGGCATCGGCCTGAGCGGGCAATTGCGCAAGTTGCGTGAGCAGTTGCTGAACCGAGACGCGGGTACCCGGCGCCAGGCGCTGGCGCTCGCTGATCCAGCCTGGCGCCTCTCGGGCCTGCCAGTAACGCGACCAGTCGCCTTGGTCCAACTGCAGGTTCTCCTGTTCGAAGTACAGGCCGCAGGACTTGACCAGCGCCTGCTCCCGGTCGATACGCTCGCCCGGGTTGCAGCAATACACCTCCTCCTTGTCCCGCCCGCGGCACTGGTAGCCGTGGTCCGGCTGTTTGGTGTCGACCAGATAGGCGTAGACGAACAATTTCCACAGGCTGCCCAACGGTACCTGCAGGTTCTCGGAAAGGGGCTCGCGACTGAGCAGTCGTTGCCCGTCGAGGCGCAACAGCTCACTGCCGCCAGCCGTTTGCCAGGCCAGCGACAGCGGCGCCTCGCCAGCCAGTGCCGAACCGCCAAGGGCGGCCAGCAGGGCCAGCGAAGCGAAAATGCAGCCCTTACTCAACGGTGACCTTCTGCAGTACAGGCTCGTTCTCGAGCGCCTGCTGGCCCGGTGCATAGAGGCGTACGTAGCGGGCCGGCGGCAGCACGAACTCGCCCTTCTGCGAGAAGCGCACCAGGTGACGCAGCACCAGCTCGCCCTGCAGGGCGTCCACCGGCACCGCGTAGCTGAGCTCGCCCGGCTCGTTGCGGGCCTTTTCCAGCGGCGCGGCTTCGTCGCCGCCCAGGCCGCTGACCTGGATGCCCCAGGTGGTGCGCTCCACATCGGCGCCCGGCGGCAGCGGCACCTCCAGCATGCCGTAGCGCAGGGCCTGCTCGCCTTCGCTGCTCAGGGTCACTTCGTCCAGGTACAGGTCGGCGCTGGAGATCTCGTCCTTGCCGACTTCCTCGGCGCGGAATTCGAAGGCCTTGTCGCCCGGCACCAGACGCAACAGGCGACGCTTGAGGGTGACCGGCACGTTGCTCGGCGCAGCCTGGGCGCTCTGGTAGTCGAGACGCACATCGTTCGCCTGGTCCAGATCGCCGGCCACCTGCAGGGCCTGGGGCGGTTGCGCGCCGTTCCACTGCCAGTAGTTGTCGCCGCTGGTGCCTTCCACGGCCTGCCAGTGGCCTTCCAGCGCCAGCGTCGGCGGGGTGCTGCGCAGGTCCAGGGACGGCTGCAGCCAGGTCAGCGCCAGGGCGCGTTCCAGGCCGGCCTGGGCCGGTGCCAGTTCGCCGAGCAGGCGCTGGGCGCGCTGGCGATCCGGGCCATTGAGGTACAGGCCGACGGCGGCCACGAAAGGCGACTGGCTCTCCGCCAGGCGACGACGGGCGCCTTCGAGTTGCCCTAGCAGGGCCTCGGCGACCGGCACGTTGTTGTGCTGCGCCAGGCGCACGCCCAGCTCCCGGGCAATTGCCAGGCCCAGGGCCGCATCCGGTGCAGCCATCACCAGGCTGTCGCCCTCGCCGAGCACCACTTCCTCGCCTTCGCCCGCAGCGGCCAGGTCGTACACCAGGCCTTCGAGCAGGGTTTTCACCGGCAGGCCCATGTCACGGGCGAAGGCCAGGATCAGCGCACGCTCCAGCAGCGGCGTTTCCGGGGCGCGCTTGGCGTACAGCTCCAGCACGCGCTGCCAGTGCTCCGGCGGCAACTGGATGGCCAGGGCGCGGCTGGCGTGCCAGTCGGCGTAATAGGCGTAGGTGGTCAGGAAGGCGTCGCCGTCGGCATCGCCGCCCCACCAGGTGAAGGTCGCTTCGGGGCCGGCCATCTGTACCAGGCGCAGGCGGCTGTTCTGCATGATCAGGCGCAGGCGATCCTTGATGCGCGGCTCGCCGGCGGCCAGCGCCGGATAGGCCAGGCTCAGCGGCAGCAGGCGGCTGGCGGTCTGCTCGACGCCGCCGTAGGGGTAGTCGAGCAGGTCGTCCAGCGCGGCGTAGAACAGCCCGGCGCCGCTGTCGGCCACGCGCAGTTGCACCTGGCTGGCATCAGCCGGCAGTTGCAGCGGCGTGTTGCCCGGGAACACCGACAGCGGCTCGCTACGCACCTGCTGCCAGCCAGGCGCCACGGTGCTCAGCTTGACGGCCAGGGCGTCGGCGACTTTATCGGCCTGGCGCAGCTCGGCGCTGAAGTCGCCGGCGGCGATCACCGCGTCTTCGACCGGCAGGTAGTTGATGCCCTTGGCCAACGTCACCTCGCGGCGCTGCTCCTGCTCGCCATGGCGGATCAGCAGTTCGGTCTTGGCGCCCTCCTCACCCTGATTGAAGGCGAACAGACCCAGCGCCGGCTTGTCGCCGACACGGAAGCGGCTTGGCCCGCTCCATTTCAGGTACAGCGGTTTTTCCGAACGCACGAACTGGCGCTTCTGGCCGACTTCGCCATCGGCGCTCACGGCACGGGCGGTGATGCGCCAGCGGGTCAGCGAGTCGGGCATGCGGAAGCTGAAGCTCGCCTTGCCGTTGGCATCGGTGACCAGGTCCGGCTGCCAGGAGGCGGTGTCGACTTCCTCGCGGCGCGGCCGCTCCAGCACCTTGACGCCCCGCTCGCTGCGGTTGGCGCGGCCAGGCGCACTGGGCATGCCCGGCAGGGCCAGGTCGTAGCTGATGAACGACAGGCTGGCGCTGGTGCGCACGTTGTTACGGCGCGGGTGATAGAAGAACTGGTCGATACCTGGGGCGATCTCCGGCTGCAGGGCGTAGATCATCTCGTCCACCACGCTGACCGTCAGGCGCGTCGGCACCGGCTTGCCTGCGAACAGGGTGCTCAGCTCGACGGTGACCAGCTCGCCCGGCTGCACCACCTCCTTGTCGGCCTCCATGGCGATGTCGATCTGCGGCGTGGCGACCTTGATGCCGGCGTTCTGGAAGCTGTAATCACCACCGCGGGTGTACAGCGCCGAGAAGGTGATGTTCGGCGAGAAGGTGTTGCCGACCGGGATGCGCGCGCGGTACTGGGTATCGGACAGGCGCTCCAGCTTGAGCCAGTCGCCGCCCGTGGAGAGCAGCGCGGTGGCTTCGACCTTGTCGCGCTCCAGGGTCAGCAGCGCATCGCCGACCGACTCGGGGAAAGTGATCAGCGCCAGGGCTTCGTCGCCGGCCTGGTATTCGGCCTTGTCGAGGACGATCTCGATGGTACCGGCCACCGACTTGACGCCCTCGCCGCTGACCGAATGGCCGGTAGCGCCGAGAATCAGGCCGCTGTTGTCCTTGAGGGTGATGCTGTAGGTGCCGGGCCGTTCGAAATTCAGCTCGAAGCCCTTGGCATCCGCCGCCAACTCGCCGTTGCCGGTGCTCTGGTCTTCCAGGCGCACCCACTCGTAGCGGGCCGGTTTGCGCTCACTGGCGCCTTCGCTCTGGTAAGCGAAGTTCACCGCCTGCCCAGCCGCGCTGAAGCGCTGCGGCGCACTCAGGCGATAGCGGGCGGCGCCGCGCTCGATGAGGATTTCCTTGCTGGTCTTGACCCGGTAGGCGGCGCCATCGCTGGCGAACACGCTGAGCAGGTAGCGGCTCGGCTTGTCGGCGGCCGGCAGGTCGAGGGCCGCGCGGCCCTGGCCGTCGGTGCTGACTTCGCTGCTGGCCAGCTCGACCGGGAACTGGCCGAGGTACTGCAGCTCGTTGTCGACCATCGACAGCTGCTGGGCGCGCAGGCTCAGCTGCACCTTGGCATTGGCCACCGGCTTGCCGTCCGGGTAGAGCAGCACCAGGGCACCCTTGACCGGCTCGCCGGTGCGGAAGTCCGGCTTGTCCAGGTCCAGCGACACTTCGAAATGCGGCTTGATGTACTCGGCGACGCGGAAGGCGCTGCTGTACAGCCCGTCGCGGTAGGCGAAGCGCAGCTCGTAGCCGCCGGCCACGGCGTTGTTCGGCAGCTGGAAGCGGCCCTGGCCGCCACGGGCGCTGTCGAAATCGAGCTTCTGGGTCTGCAGCACGGTGCCGTTGGCATCCAGCACGCTGAGGCTGATCGGCGCGGTGCCGGCCGCCACCGAGTCGCGGGCGTTCTTGAACTCGCGGCCGACGATCTTCACCTCCACCCAGTCGCCGGGGCGATACAGCGGGCGGTCGGTGAAGGCGTACAGCTTGGTGTCGTAGATTTCGCTGTCGTAATAGAAGTTCTCGGACACGAACACGCCGCCGTCGGCGTCCTCGCCGATCACGTAGGAGCGCTCCGGGCTGGCGTGGCCCAGGCGCAGCAGGCCCTGGGCATCGGTCTTGCCGCTGGTCATCACGCCCAGGCCATCGCTCCACAACAGCTTGGCGTCGGCCACCGGCGTGCCCTGGTGCTTGTCGGCCGTCCATACCAGGAGCTCGCCGCCAGCGATCTTGCTGACCGCCACGGTGTTGGAGACGAATACCACGGTGGTGGCGCGGTACTTGCCGATGATCGCCTCGGCCAGGTACAGGCCCGGTTTCAGCTTGCCCAACGGCACATAGACATTGCCCGAGGCGACGCTGACGAAGTTGCTCGACGAGCCGGACAGGTCGACGCCGGCCGGCGGCTCGATGGGTTTGGCTTCCCACAGCGGGTAGCGGAACTCGGCCACCAGGGGCAGGCCCTTCATCGGTGCGAACTGCACCTGCGGGGTGTATTCGGTAGGCGCGGCGATGGCGCTGCCCATCTTCAGCTCCGGCGCTTCCTCGGTGACCTGCTTGCGCGACTCGTAGGAGAAGGCGCGCTGCATCACCCGGCGGGATTTGCGGTACCAGTTGTCCCACAGGTACGCCAGGGTGTTGGACAGCCCCTCGCCCTTGAACTGGCCCTCGGCGACCACGCGGTGCAGGTTTTTCTGGCGCTTGAGGAACTCCAGCGGCTGGTCGATGCGGTACAGGCGCATGTCCACGCCGCCATAACCTTCCATGCGATAGCGGCGGTAGTCGCGGCCCGGCGCTTCGAGGCGCACGGTGGCCACTTCATCGGCGGCGAAGCTGGAATCGGCGAGCAGGAAGAACGACTCGCCGGAAAGCGGCGTGTAGCCACTGCCCGGCACTTCGTCTTCGGCATGAGCGGCCAGGGGCATGAGCGCCAGCAGCGCGACGGCGAGCAGACGGTTCATCGCGCGAGGAAATTCAGCCGATAGATGCCGATAAAGTTGGGGTTGGCGTCGTCGGGTATCCATCGGGTGTCCTTCCATGTCATGAGTTGTTGCAGGCTGACGGCACGCATGCCGTTATCCGTGGGAGTGGTGGTGCCGGTGTGGTAAACGATGTCGCGGCCCATCCAGATCATCAGGTGCTGGTCATCGCCCTGATCGAAGAACATCAGGTCGCCGGGGCGCGCCCCGTTCAGGTCGCGGCCGACCAACTGGCTGTTGAACTGGATCATCTTGATCGCATTGACGTAGGGGCCGCGCTTGCCGCCGCCCTGGTTCCAGCTCTGTGCCAGCGCGCGTTGGGCGTCGCTCAGCTGTAGCTCCGGCGGCAGGTAGCGGTTGGACAGGCCGTTGGCGCGCAGCCACTTGGCGTCGTGCACCTTGAGCGCCTCGTTGGCGGCGAAGCGCACCAGGCCCACGCAATCCTGCTGATACCAGCGCGGGCTCGGGCCCTGGCGCAGCTGTTCCTGGGCGATACGCACGAACCAGGCGCGAAAGATCTGCGACTGCTCGGGGTTCAGGCCGGGCGCCTGCTCAGCGCGGGCGCACAGGCCGAACGCGAGCAGCGCCGCAGCCAGCAGCACGCGCCAGCTGGGCATGGCAGTGATCAAAGCGCGCGCCATTCCAACGGAATCCATTTCCAGTCATCGTCGGCTTCGGTGTCTTTCGGCAGCGTCAGCGCGAACTGCCCATAACCACCCAGTGCACGCAGCTTGGGCAGCAGGTGGGTGTCGGCGGCGTTGCGGAATACCGGTTCGTAGTTGGCGGGCAGGCTGTCCAGGGTTTCCTGTTCGAGCAGGCGCGACAAGCCCTCGGGCGCCAGGTATCCAGGCACCAGGCCGTCGGCGGGCAACACTTCGGCCAGGGGCGGGTAGCGCTTGTTGAGGGTATCCAGGGCCTTGATCACCAGTGTGTCATCCAGCGAAAACAGCAGCGTCTGGCCCTGGCGCGCCAGGCTGACGTTGAAGAATGCGCGGGACGCCAGGGCGTCGGGGGTGTTGCTGGCTTCGGCCGGGTACTGACCGAAGTTGGAGCCCACCTGGCGGCGCCAGGTGTGGCCGTCGGCCGTGCTCTGGCTTTCGACCGGGAAGCGGCCGCTCTCGGCATTGGGCTCGAAGGCGCCGATCATGCCGTCGAACAACCCGCCGATGGCCTGATCCAGCTCCGGCGTGGCGGCTTCGTCGAGGTGGGCGACCAGCAGCGGCGAGTGCAGCCGCGAGTCGGCGTACCAGCACAGGCCGGCGACGTTGCCCAGGCGCTTGCGCAGCTCTTCGCTGGCTTGCTCGCTGGCGCCGACCTTGGCCAGCAGTTTGTCCGCGCTGCCCGGCGCCACCGGCACCGCCACGCAGGCGCTGGCGCCCATGGGCATGGCTGTCCAGATCGGCGTGAAATCCATGGCCTGCTGATCGTCCACTTCGTTGAGCGCCAGGAAGCTGTTCCAGCCGCCCTCACCCTTCTCGAAGCGCACGCCGGCAAACGCCGGGAAGAAGCGCTGGTAGCCGAGGGCGACGTATTCGCCGCTCAGGGAAATGCGCTGCTGCTCGGTTTCGCGAGCCTTGAGGCCGAAGCGCTTGGCGAAGGGATTATCGCCATCGAGCAGCGCCTCGACGGATTCCGTGGCCTCGCGGGCGAGCTTGTCGTCCTCGCCGAACAGCATACCCGGCGAGGACAGCACCAGCAGCTTGTCGCCATGGCTGGCCAGCAGCAGGGCGCGATCACCCAGGTAGTTGAGGCGGTACAGCGGCACGCTGCTGCCATCGACGCGCAGCTCGCCGGCCCTGCTGAGCTGGGTGTCGTCCAGGGCGACGTGGGCCAGGGGTTCCAGTACCTTGGCCAGGCCGCCGCGCTGCATGACCATCACAAAGTGCTTGAGCTTGCCGTCGGCGCCCTTCCACAGGGCCACGTCGGCGGGCTGGTCGAGCAACTCGTCGAGCAGGTTGTCGCGCAGCTTCAGGTCGCGCTCGTAGATGATCCGCCGCAGGCTGCCGACCAGACCCAGGCGGTCGGCGTTGTGCTCGTAGTAGAACACGAAGTCTTCGGTGAGGGTGTCGCGCAGCAAGGGCACCGCCAGCAGGTCCCTGGGCAGGCGGCTGAGCGAGGCGCTTTCGATCAGCGCATCGGGGTGCTTGAGGTCCAGGCCCAGGGCGCTGCGCTCACCCAGTTCGCGCGAATCCTGGCCGCAGGCAGCCAGCAGGCCGGCCGTCAGCAGCAGAGCGACATGGCGCAGGTGGGCAGTGGTATTCCGGTTCATCCGAGCCTCGGGATATCAGTAATTGAAGGATTTGACGAACAGCAGCTCACCGATGGCGCGCAGCGGCACCACGAAGGTCTCGCGCTTCTCGTTGACGGTGTTCTCGTTGAAGATCAGGTTGATCTGCGCGGTGATGATCTCGTTCCCGTTGCTGCCGGCCTCGAAGTTGTAGCCCTCGCTGCCCAGGTTGCCCCAGTAGTTCACGTAAACCAGGTAGGTGCCCTGCAGCGGCGCGGTCATGGTGAACATTTCCGGGCCGGGGCCGTCGACGCTGTCGACATCCAGACCGCCGCCGTTGGTGAGTACCGGGTGGCTCCAGAACGCATGCTGGCCGTCCGGGGTGACCACGTGCAGGTCGAGTTCGGCCTTGGGATCGTCCCAGCCGAGCACCATGCGGATACGCGCCGGCGTGCGCAGGTTGTTGGCTTCAAAGAACTGCACGCGCTTGAGCGATTTGCCCTCGCCGGCCGCCAGCTCCACGCTGTTGGAGCCGGCGCCAAAGGCGTAGGGCCGGGCGAAGCTGCCCTGCTCGTCGGTGTACAGCGGCAGCGGGTTGCCGTTGACCACCAGCCGGTGGGGCGCTCGCAGGTGGCCGATGTTCTGCAGGGTGCCCTCGATCAGGCTGCGCCCGCGCTGGGCGCCGCGGTCGATAGGCGGCGTCGGGTAGGCCACCCGCGCCTCGCCATCGCCGTCGTTGAGGCCGTAATAGCGCCAGCCACCGCTGGGCCCTTGCAGGGAAACGGATGGTTCGGCCTGGCCTGGTTCGGCCCATGCGGTCTGCATGGCCAGGGCGATGCAGAGCAACAGCATGCAGCGCGCCAGCCGGGAGCCGGCCGGAGCGAGCCGATACGCTCGGCATCGCAGAGGGAAACGAACCACCGCACTGCACTCCTTGTGCTGGCTCAGGGATCCTGGCGCCCGCACTTCACACTGTTGGCTCTGGGAAGAGGTTTGGCCTTGGCTGCGGGGCCAGCAGCCTTTGCAGGCGGCGCCGTCACATCAAGTTACATGCTGGGCGGGAATGCTAGCGAGTTGCCGTGAGGCTGACAATCGTGGCACGTGCGAATCGGTACTGGATCACAATCAACCGGCGTGCCGGCGGGGCCAGCGACTGCCGGTCCGGCACGGTGCAGATCAGGAAAGCCGCTGACGCAGCGTGGCCGAAGCCCATTCGGAGAAGATCACGGTGGCGAAGATCAGCATAAAGATCACGCTGACCCGATCCCAGGCGAGATTGTTGATCGCCGCATCGAGCTGCAGGCCGATGCCACCGGCGCCGACCAGCCCCAGCACGGTGGCCTCGCGGATGTTGATATCCCAGCGATACAACGAGGTGCCGACGAACGCTGGCATGATCTGCGGCACCACGCCGAACTGCAGTACCTGCAGGCGCCCTGCCCCGGTGGCGCCGATGGCCTCGACCGGCGAGGTGCTGATCTCCTCGATCGCCTCGTAGAGCAGCTTGCCGACGAAACCGACCGAACGCAGCGCAATGGCGATGATGCCGGCCAATACGCCCGGGCCGAGCATCGCCACCAGCAGCATCGCCCAGATCAGCGAGTTGATCGAGCGCGACGAGACGATGATCAGCAGCGCGGCGCTTCTGATCACCTGCGATGGCGTGGTGTTGCGTGCAGCCAGAAACGCCAGAGGGAACGCCAGCATGACCCCGAGGGCAGTGCCCAGGGTGGCGATGTTGAGCGTGTCCCAGAGCGGCCTGAGCAACTCGGGCGTGTAGTCCCACTGGGGCGGCACCATGCGCGCCAGCAAGGAGGCGCCCTGGCTTCCGGCGTCCGCCACGAACTCCCATAGGGTGTTCTCGGAGATGAATCGCGCGCACCAGACGAACAGCAGCGCGCCAGCGAACCAGGCGAGCCAGTGCGCCCACTGCTGGGCGGTGGTGCGGCGGCGCCATTGCGGCTCGGCCGTCTCGGCATGAATGATCGGCATGGGGATAAAGCCCTACTGAAGCCAGCGACGTACGTAGCCGGAGAGATATTCCGAGGCCAGCACGATGGCGATGATGATCAGCAACACGGCCGCAGCCGTGCTGTATTCGTAGCGGTCCATGGCCGTGCCGAGCGTCGCGCCGATACCGCCTGCGCCGACGATGCCGATGACCGCCGACTCGCGGAAGTTGATGTCCAGGCGGTACAGCGACAGCCCGATCAGACGCGGCAGGATCTGCGGCTGCACGGCATAGTTGAGCACCTGCAACCAGCTGCCGCCGGTGGCGCGAATGGCCTCCAGCGGCCGCGCATCGATGTCCTCAATCGCTTCGGCCAGCAACTTTGCGATAAAGCCGATGGTCGCGAAGGTCAGCGTGGCGACGCCGGCCAGGGGGCCAAAGCCGAACATCACCACGAACAGGATGGCGATGATCACCTCCTGGAAGGTCCGCGACACCATGATGACCCACCGGCAGAACAGGTAGATCGGCAGTGGCGAGAGGTTGCGCGCGGCGCCCAGGCCCACCGGAATCGACAGGGCGATGCCCAGCACGGTGGCGACCAGGGTCATGCTCAGGCTTTCCAGCAGGCCTTCGAGGATATCGCCGCCACGGCTGGTGAAATCCGGCTGCAGGAAACCGCCAGCGAAGGCCAGGCCGCGCGACCAGCCCTCGGCGATGCGATTCCAGTCCAGGTTGATGCTCGAGCCGGCCAGCAGCAGATAGAGCAGCAGGCCGCCGATCACCAGGCAGCGCTGCCCTGCTCCCGACAGCAAAGGAGGCGGCTGCCAGTCGCCGGCCCGTGCTCTGGCCAGGCGCTCGTTCACGTTCATCTGCCCGGCCATCAGGTGGCCACCCGTGGCCAGCCGGAGCGCGGCGTGCGCGGTGCGGGCCGCACGGCAGGGTCGTCATCCTGCGCCGCTTCGGCGGCATGGGCTCCCCAGTCTTCCTCGCCGTAGATACGCGTCAGGGTCGCGGCATCCAGCGCATCGGGCGGGCCGTCGAAGACCACCCGGCCGGCGTGCAGGCCGACGATGCGGTCGGAGAATCGCCGCGCCAGCTCGACATCGTGGATATTGATGATCGCGGTCAGGCCGCGCTCTTCGCACAGCTCGCGAATCAGCCGCATGATCTGCCGGGAGGTTTTCGGGTCGAGGCTCGCGGTGGGCTCGTCGATCAGCATCAGCTCGGGATTCTGCAGCAGCGCGCGGGCAATGCCGACCCGCTGGCGCTGACCACCGGACAGCGCATCGGCGCGCTTGTCGATGGCATGGGCCAGGCCGACGCGCTCGAGCAAACGGAACGCTTCCTGTACGTCGGCCCGCGGGTAACGGCGCCATAGGCTGCGCCAGAAGCCGAGGTAGCCCAGCCGCCCGGACAATACGTTCTCCATCACCGTGAGGCGGTCGACCAGGGCGTGGTCCTGGAAGATCATGCCCATGCGCCGCCGCGCCTTGCGCAGGGCGCCGCCACGCAGCCCGGTCAGTGACAGGCCACCGAGCAGCACCTCACCCTCGGTGGGTTCCACCAGGCGGTTGATACAGCGAATCAGCGTGCTCTTGCCGGCGCCGGACGGGCCGATCAGCGCCATTACCTGACTTTTCGGCAGCGCCAGGTGGATGTCGGCGAGGGCCTGGTCGCCGGTGGCGTAGCGCTTGCCCAGCCCTCTTATCTCGAGCAGGTTCATGGCGGTACTCCGTCGTTCGAGTGGCTCACTTGTCGCACGCGTAGCTCACGTCCATGGCCTGGTCGATCTTGCGCACCACTTCCCAGTGTTCCTGGTAGGTGATGGGGATGAACTGCGCCTGGCCGGAGTTCTTGAATTCGGCCTGCAGCGCGGTGCCTTCCCAGTCGAACGTCTCGAAGCCCTCTCGTACCCTGTCGGCCAGCTCCGGCTTGAGGTTGTAGACGTAGCCATAACCGGTGGTGGGGAAGGTTTGCGAGGTGTACAGCACCTGGTACTGGTCGGCCTTGACCACGCCGCGCGCCTGCATTTGCGAGAGCACCGAGTTGGCGATGGCGGCGGCGTCGTAGTCGCGGTTCACCACGCCCATGATCGAGTTGTCGTGCTTGCCGGAAAATGCGGTCTTGAAGTCCTTGTCGGCTTCCAGGTTGAACTCGGACTTGAGCAGCGCCGACGGCGCCTTGAAGCCGGAGTTGGAGGTGGGCGAGGTGAAGGCGAGCGTGCGCCCCTTCAGGCCAGGCACATCATCGATACCGCTGCCGGCATAGGTGATGATCTCCATCTGGTAGCCGAAACCACCGTTCTCGTCGGCCATCATGGTGAAGGGCACGAAGCCGGCGCAGTTGACCGCCAGCGGCACGGAACCGGTATTGAAACCGGCGATGTGCAAGCGGCCGGCGCGCATGGCTTCGAGCTGGGCGGCGTTGGACTGCACCGGGAAGAACCTGACCTTCTTGCCGGTCACCTTCTCCATGTGCTGCAGGAACTCGTCCCACACCTTGGCATAGACGGCCGGGTCTTCCACCGGGGTGTAGGCGAAGATCAGCGTGGCCGGGTCCAGCCACTCGCTGGACTTGGCCGGCGCGTCGGCGACCATGTCGCCATTGCTGTCGGTAAAGCGCGAGGACAGATCCGTGGCATGAGCGCTGCCCAGCAGGGGCAGCAACAGGGCGGAGAGCAGTCGGCAGAAAGGGGCGCGCGGCATGGTCGTGTCCTCGGCGGCTGAAAAAGGATTGCAGCCACCTTAAGGAGCACCTGTGACACTTTTGCTGCAATCGGTCGCACCGTAAACCCTTGCAACGAACCGGCCATTGGCCGCTACACCCAGCCTGCCCACTGCAACAGCAACAGCCCCACATTGGTGCTGACCACCGCCGCCAGGGTGGTGATGACGATGATCGCCGCGGCGAGCCGGTAATTGCCGTTGACCGCCTTGGCCATGACGAAGCTGGAGGCGGCCGTGGGGCTGACGAAGTACAGGAACAGGATCGCCAGGTCCGCGCCGCGAAAGCCGATGGCCCAGGCGCCGAGGGTGGAGAGCAGCGGCAGCCAGACCATCTTCATCAGGCTGGAGCTGATGGCCACGCCGCTGCTCTCGCGCAACGAGGCCAGCGACAGGGTGCCGCCGATGCAGATCAGCGCCAGCGGCAGGGTCATCTGCGCGAAGTATTCGGCCGACACCATCGTCCAGTGCGGCAGCGGGATCTGCCAGTAGGCGAAGGGGATGGCCGACAACACGCCGATAATCAGCGGGTTGGTGAAGATGCTCTTGCACAGCGTCCAGGGGTCGGCCTTCATGCCTGGCGCATAGATGGCCAGCACGATGGCCGACAGCACGTTGTAACAGAGGATCACCACGCCGCCGAGCACCGCACCGACCGACAGGCCGTAGTCGCCATACATGCTGGTGGCCAGCGCCAGGCCGACGATGCCGTTGTTGCCGCGAAACGCGCCCTGGGTATAGATGCCGCGGTCGACCATCGGGCAGCGCCAGATCGCCCAGCCCCAGGCGACGGCGAAGCTCACCAGGGTGGCGAACACGAAGTAGCCGATCAGTGCCGGTTGCAGCGCCGCGCTCAGGTCCGCCTGGACGATGCTGATGAACAGCAGCGTGGGCATGGTGCCGCGAAACACCAGGGACGAGGCGGTATCGATGAAAGGGTCGTCGATCCAGCGCAGCCGCTTGAGCAGCACGCCGAGAAACAGCATGGCGAAGACGGGCGCGGTGATCGCGAGCGTTTGCTGAAGCACAGCGAGCATGGGAATTCCGGAAGCAGGCGAACGGCGTCGTGAAACACCGACGTGCCCGGGGTTCAGGCACGTCGATAGCCTGCTAATGATAGCAAGGCTTTGGCCCTCCGGAACGGGCGGCGGTTCGCGTTAGCGACGAACCGGGCGCTTCTGCAGCTTGCGCTGCAGGGTACGGCGGTGCATGCCCAGGGCGCGGGCGGTGGCCGAGATATTGCCCTCGTGTTCGGCCAGCACACGCTGGATGTGCTCCCACTGCAGGCGGTCCACCGACATGGGGTTCTCCGGCACCAGGGTGTCGAGGTCGGCATGCTGGGTCAGCAGGGCGGCGAGCACGTCGTCGGCATCGGCCGGCTTGCACAGGTAGTTGCAGGCACCGCGCTTGATGGCCTCCACGGCGGTGGCGATGCTCGAGTAACCGGTGAGGATCACCACACGCATCTCGGCGTCCAGCTCCAGCAGCTTGGGCAGCAGCACCAGGCCGGAGTCGCCTTCCATCTTCAGGTCGAGCACGGCGTAGTCCGGCAAGTCCTGGGTGGCCAGCGCCAGGCCTTCTTCGGCGGAAGCCGCGGTGGACACGCGCAGCCCGCGGCTGCTCATGGCGCGGGCCATCACCCGGGTGAAGGTGGGGTCGTCGTCGACCAGCAGCAGGTGGGGCTGTTCTTCGCTTTCCAGCAGCGTTTCGTCACTCATGATTCACTCCTCAATACATGCTCGCGGCCTGCCGGCTCGGCAGTGCGCTGCATCGACAAGCCTGCGTCTGGCTCACACCCGGACGTAGGCACGCGGCAACTTGAGCTCGGTGAGCGTGCCGCCCTCTTCATGGTTATACAGCTTCACCGTGCCGCCGGCGCGGGTCACGCTGGCCTGGCTGAGAAACAGGCCGAGGCCGAAGCCCTTGCCTTTGCCTTTGGTGGTGAAGAACGGCCGGCCCAGTTGCTCGGCGATGGCCAAGGGTACACCCGCGCCGTAGTCGCGGATGCACAGGCGCACCCATTGGTGATCCCAGTCCAGGTTGATTTCCAGGTTGTCCGGGCAGGCATCGGCGGCGTTGTTGAGCAGGTTGAGCAGCGCCTGGGTGAGGTCGGCTGGCGGCATCAGTTGCGGCGACTTGCCCACGCCCCGGCATTCGTAACGATAGCTGGCTTCGGGGCGCATCAGGTGCCAGCGATTGAGGGTGGTTTCCAGCCAGCTGACCGCCGGCATTTCCACCACCGCCTGGCGACGGTCCGCTTCGGCGGCGCGCACCAGGTGCTGAAGGGTTTCCTTGCACAGTTTGACCTGTTCCTGCAGCAGCGCCAGGTCTTCCTGCAGCAACGGATTCTGGTGTTCGCGGCGCAGCTCCTTGATCAGCACGCTCATGGTCGCCAGCGGCGTACCCAGTTCGTGGGCGGCACCGGCGGCCTGGGTGGCCACGGCCAACAGCTGCTGGTCGCGCATGCCCTCCTCGCGGCGTTCGGCGCGCAGCTTTTCCTGCTGGCGCAGCTCCTCGGCCATCTTGGCGACGAAGAAGGTGATCAGCCCCGCCGCCAGGGCGAAGCTCAGCCACATACCGTAGACCAGCAGGCTCTCGCGCGGGCCCACCGGCAGTTGCAGCGGGTGTGACCAGACCAGCAGCAGGGTGTAGGAGGCCAGCGCCATGCCGCCGAGAATCATGGTGAACAGCCACGGCAGGGTCGCCGCGGCGATGGTCAACGGCACCAGGTAATAGGACACGAAGGGGTTGGTGGAGCCGCCCGAGTAGTACAGCAGCACGCTGTGGATGATCAGGTCGAAGCCCAGGTGGATGCCGTACTCGGCCTCGGTCACCGGCCAGGGCCCGCGCAGGCGCAGGGCGGTCAGCAGGCACAGCACCAGGGAGGCGCCCAGGGTGATGCTCAGCTGCAACCAGGGCAGCGGCAACAACTCGGACTTGTAGGCCAGGCCAACCGAACCGGCCTGCGCGGCCAGCACCAGAAAGCGAATCAGGGTCAGCCGCCAGAGGTTCTGGCGGCTGGCCGAAAGCAGTTGTACGGGGGCGAGCATCGATACTCCTCTATGGGCGGCTCTAAAAACGTTGGCGAGGCAGTCAGCACAAGGAAAAAACAGGCGAAAAACGATCGGAGTCGCGCTCGACTTCACGAGTGTTAAATAAGCATTTTGATGGGGGCGCCCAGCCTGGACTCGCATCCGAGCCTGTTTTTAACGCAGTGATGGCAACGCAGGTAGTTTTTAGAGTTGCCCTTTGCTCGTTGGCGAGCCCGGCGAGTATAACCAAGGCCGCCGACGGCCTGATGCGGCAACGCGCCGCAGTCGTACGGCCATTGCCCGTCAGGCGCCGGATCAGCGCAGTCACTTGCCTATCACTGTGGTCAGAGGTGGGGTGAAGATTTTTTCGATTCGCTTAACCCGAATACCCAGATCGCCTCGTCCAACCTCATGAACACGGTCTTTATCCGTGCCCGCTATCGATAAGGAATCGCCATGCTGCCACTGTCCCGCCTCGCCACCGCACTGGCTTTCAGCACCGCCGGCCTGCTCAGCATCGCCGCGCACGCCGATGAGCCGCGCTACAACCAGATCTCCCTGAGCACCCAGGTCAGCCACGAGGTGGCCCACGACCTGATGCAGGTCACCCTGTACACCGAAGCCCAGCAGAAGGATCCAGCGGCGCTGGCCGCCGAGATCACCCGTATCCTGAATGCCGGCCTGACCCAGGCCCGCGGCGTGAAGGGCGTGACCGTTTCCCAGGGCAGCCGCAACAGCTACCCGGTGTACAGCGAGAAAGGCGAGGAAATCACCGCCTGGCGCGAGCGCGCCGAGATCCGCCTGGAAAGCGCCGACTTCGCTGCGCTGTCCAAGCTCACCGGCGGCATGCTGAAAACCCTGAAGATGGGCGGCATGAGCTTCAGCATCGCCGACGCCACGCGCAAGAAAGAAGAAGACGCGCTGATCAAGGATGCCGTCGCCGCCTTCAAGGAGCGCGCCCAACTGACCACCGAAGCCCTGGGCGGCAAGAGCTACAAGCTGGTCAGCCTGAACCTCAACAGCGGCGGCTTCGTACGCCCACCGATGCGCATGGAAGCCATGAAGGCCTCGGCGTTCTCCGACAGCGCAACGCCAGAAGTCGAGGCTGGCACCAGCCAGGTGACGATGAATGCCGATGGGGTGATCGAAGTGCAGCTGTAAATGCTCGGCTCGTAATGGCTCATGGCAAGCTGCGACCACCGTCGCAGCTTGCCCTTTTCTTTGGTTCTTCGCATTTTAGGGGAATGCTTGATTGACACCGGACTGGCAAATAAGTGTTCGCTGCCGATGACTTGACACTCTCCATTGGCCCGCCGTCTGGCCTGATGGGTTTCGCCCCTTACGGGCGAGTCACTTTCTCTTGCTTGCCCAAGAGAAAGTAACCAAAGAGAAGGGCACCCCACCATCCGGCCCCGGCTGCGCCGGGGTTCCCTCATTCCATCACCACTCCAGGGGCACGCTGCGAAGGGCCATCCCTGGCCCATCGCAGCTCTCGCGACATCCATGTCGCTCAACCCCTTGCGTGGTGATTCCACTCGGCCTCCTGAAGGGGACTTGGGTGTCGCCTGTACGACCGCAGCTCAAGAGCAAAAGCAAAAACAGACGCCGCCGAGCCGGCCCCCGGAGCGGCGCCGGAGCGAGGGAAGTTTCGCGCGGCGAAACCCGGATGTCGGGGTGCACTTCTTTGGCACACCTTTCTTGGGCAAGCAAGAAAGGTGTGGCGCCCGTAGGGGGCGCAACAAAGAGGCTCAGTAAACGCGGTAATGGATAGTGCGATGCCAGTGAGTGATACGCACACAAACTTACCAGTCCGGTGTCAACCCGCACTTTCCCCAAACCGTGCGAAGAACCTCTTTTTTTGCCCTGAGCTTTTCGGCACAGCCCGTGCATAGCCTCAAACAAGGTCTAGGCTCAAGGCAGGCTGGTCACCATCCGACACGCCCCGCTTTGCCGCAGCAGACCCCTCAGGAAAAATCACAATAGACATGAGGTAACCATGCACAAGAACGCCTTTATCCAGGCTTTTGTCGTCGCCGGCCTGATTGCCAGCGCCCCCTTCGCACAGGCCGCCGGCAACCTGGTGTACTGCTCCGAAGGCAGCCCGGCGGGCTTCGACCCCGGGCTCTACACCACCGGTACCGACTTCGATGCGGGCGCCGAAACGGTCTTCAACCGCCTCTCGCAATTCGAGCGTGGCGGCACCTCGGTAATCCCCGGCCTGGCCGAGAAATGGGACATCAGCGACGACGGCCTGACCTACACCTTCCACCTGCGCGAAGGGGTCAAGTTCCACACCACCGACTACTTCAAGCCGAGCCGCGAATTCAACGCCGACGACGTGCTGTTCACCTTCAACCGCATGCTCAACAAGGACGACCCATTCCGCAAGGCCTACCCCACCGAGTTCCCGTACTTCACCGACATGGGCATGGACAAGAACATCGCCAGGATCGACAAGGTCGACGAGCACACCGTGCGTTTCACCCTCAACACGGTCGATGCCGCCTTTATCCAGAACATGGCCATGAGCTTCGCCTCGATCCACTCCGCCGAATACGCCGCCCAGCTGCTCAAGGCCGGCAAGGCCTCGGACATCAACCAGAAGCCCATCGGCACCGGCCCGTTCGTGTTCAGCCGTTACCAGAAGGACGCGCAGATCCGCTACAAGGGCAACAAGGAATACTGGAACCCGGATGACGTGAAGATCGATAACCTGATCTTCGCCATCAACACCGACCCCTCGGTGCGCATGCAGAAGCTGCGTGCCGGCGAGTGCCACGTCAGCGTGTTCCCGCGCCCGGCGGACCTGGAAACCCTGAAGAAGGATCCCAAGCTGCAGATGCCCGAACAAGCTGGCTTCAACGTCGGCTACCTGGCCTACAACACCGAGCACAAGCCGTTCGACCAGCTCGAGGTGCGCCAGGCCATGGACATGGCGGTCAACAAGCAGGCGATCATCAACGCCGTGTATCAGGGTGCCGGCCAGGTGGCCGTGAACGGCATGCCACCGACCCAGTGGTCCTATGACGACACCATCAAGGACACCCCCTACAACCCGGAAAAGGCCAAGGAATTGCTCAAGGCCGCCGGGGTGAAGGAGGGCACCGAGATCACCCTGTGGGCCATGCCGGTGCAGCGCCCCTACAACCCCAATGCCAAGCTGATGGCCGAGATGCTGCAGGCCGACTGGGCGAAGATCGGCATCAAGGCGCGCATCGTCAGCTACGAATGGGGCGAGTACAACAAGCGCGCCAAGGCCGGCGAGCACGATGCCCTGCTGATCGGCTGGACCGGCGACAACGGTGACCCTGACAACTGGCTGAGCGTGCTGTACGGCTGCGACGCCATTGGCGGCAACAACTACAGCCGCCTGTGCAACAAGGAGTTCGACGCGCTGCTGAAGAAGGCCAAGGCGATCAACGACCGCGAAGAGCGCACCGTGCTCTACAAGCAGGCCCAGCAGCTGCTCAAGGCCGACGTGCAGAACACGCCGATCGCTCACTCCACGGTGTACCAGCCGATGAGCACCCGGGTGAAGGACTTCAAGATCAGCCCGTTCGGGATCAACTCCTTCTACGGTGTCAGTATCGAATAACGTAGTAGTCTGAATGAAAACGCCCGGCCAATTGGCCGGGCGTTTTCGTTTCAAGAGCCTGCTCACGATCTTCAGGATCGACCTCAGCGCTTTACCTGCGAAAAGGCGGGAGCGGCCTTTCGTAGGGTGGACGACGCTTCATCCGTCCACCGCTCTACGAGCGCAATGGTGGACAAAAAGAGCGTTGTCCACCCTACGCGGGGAGCGTCTGCTCTTGCCTTGTAGCAGTCTTTTTATGTCGCCTGAAAAATCGTCAGCAGACGGCAAGGACGGCTCAGGCGTTCAGCCCGAACGGGTCGTCCACCGAGTGGCTGGGCTGGGTGAACCAGCGCGGGCCTTCGGCCGTCATGTAGAAGTGATCTTCCAGGCGGATGCCGAACTCGCCCGGCACGCAAATCATCGGCTCGTTGCTGAAGCACATGCCCTCGGCCAGCGGCGTGTCGTCGCCGCCGACCAGGTACGGGCCTTCGTGGATGTCCAGGCCGATGCCATGGCCGGTGCGGTGCGGCAGGCCCGGCAATCGGTAGGCAGGCCCCAGGCCCGCGGCTTCCAGACTGCGCCGCGCGGCGGCGTCCACGCTGGCGCATGGCGCGCCGAGTACGGCGGCTTCGAAAGCCGCCTGCTGGGCGGCCTTTTCCCTGTTCCAGAACTCGCGCTGGCGCTCGCTCGGCGTGCCGAAGACGTAGCTGCGGGTGATGTCCGACAGGTAGCTGTGCACCTGGCAGCCGGTGTCGATCAGCACCATGTCGCCGTCCTTCAAGGTCTGCGCATGCTTGACGCCATGGGGGAAGGCGCTGGCCGGGCCGAACAGCACGATGCAGAAGATCGAACCCGGCGCGCCGACCTTGCGGTGCGCCTGGCGGATGAATTCGGCCACCTCGGAAGTGGTGATGCCTTCATGGAGAATGCTCGCCGCTGCCTTGTGCACTTCCAGGGTCATGTCCTTGGCGCGTTGCATCAGGGCGATTTCGGCCGCCGATTTACGCTGCCGGCAGACCGTGGTGATCACTCCGGCATCGACGAAACGGTAATCGCTGGTCAGCTTGCGAAGGCTTTCGAACATGAAAAAAGGCAAGGAAGAACAAAGACCTACCTGAGGCGGCGGACCATCATTGGGCACTACACCGAGTCGGCGCAGGCAGCGCAGCAGCAGCGCATAGGGGCTCTCGTGCTCTTCCCAGGTATTGATGGCGCCCGGCACCACCTGGAAGTCGCGCACCGTGCCTTCCTCGAAGGCCGGCGCCAGGTATTCCAGCGCGCCGCTGGCCGGCAGAATGGCGCCGACCATGCGCTCGCTGGGGTTCCACTTGACCCCCGTGAAATACTGCAGGTTGCTGCCCGCGGCGACGAACAGCGCCTCGATGCCCTGTTCGCGCATCAGTGCCTGGGCTCGCTCGATGCGCGCCAGATACTCCGCTTCGCCGATCGGCTGCGCGCCGGCCGTCATGTCCTGCAGGCGCGCCAAGGCCTGCTCCGGCGTGCTACCGCCCACTCCCAGTGTCATCTGCACATCCTCGTCTGGCAACGGCAACGGAGATCGTTGCCGGGTCGTTGATTGCGGCAAAATTTAAGTGCAACTTAAATTACGGTCAAAGCATTTTTCAGTGGGACTTAAAAAAGCGTTGCTATCACAGCTGAAGTCCCTGCAACGCCTGGGTATACTCTGCCGACTCGAACAGCGAACCTTTCCCATGACCGCAGATCGCATCGGCGAACGCCTGCGCCGCTACCGGCGGGCTGCCGGCAAGACCCTCAACCAGGTGGCCGCCGACGCCGGCCTGACCGCCAGCTTCCTGTCCCAGGCCGAGCGCAACCTCACCGGCGTGTCGATCTCCTCCCTGGCGAGCATCGCCAAGTCGCTGAACGTGCCGCTCAACGCCCTGTTCGATCAGCCCGCCCAGGCCCAGCCCGACTCCCATGTCGATCAGCGGGTGCGCTATACCGTCGGTGGCCAGTTGTTGGCCTACGAGCGGCTGTCCAGTTCGTTTCCCGGCAACTCGATCAACGCCGTGAAGATGAACATTCCGGTGGGCTACGAATCGGAGCTGATCGCCCACGAAGGCGTGGAGTTCTCCTATGTGCTGGCCGGGCAGATCGTCTACACCATCGAGGGCCGCGACTATCCACTGGGGCCCGGCGACTCGGTGCATTTCGATGCCGGCAAGCTGCACCGGCTGGTCAACGCTGCCGCTGAACCAGCCGAGGTGCTGACCATGACCACCATGGCGCTGTTTGACGATCAACCCGCTACCGAGTGATTTCTGCCCAGTTCGGGGCAAATATGCGCAATGTTAGTGCTGCTTAATTTTTGTTGACCGAAATTTCAGCATGACTTAATTTCGAACCCGACCCGGTGAGCTATCCGCTTTCACCGCATTCCGAGCTCGCGCTGAACCCCAGGCGCGAACAAAAAGAAAAAGAGGTTCGCATGCGCATGTCTCTCCTGTGCAAGGCTCTGCTCGCTGCAGGTCTGCTCTCCAGTGTTTCGCTCACCCAGGCCAGCAATCTGGTGTATTGCTCCGAAGGCAGCCCGGGTGGCTTCGATCCGGGCCAGTACACCACCGGCACCGACTTCGATGCGGCTTCGGAAACCATCTTCAACCGCCTGGCCGAATTCGAGCGCGGCGGCACCAAGGCCCAGCCGGGTCTGGCCACCTCCTGGGACATCAGCGAAGACGGCCTGACCTACACCTTCCATCTGCGCGAAGGGGTCAAGTTCCACACCACCGACTACTTCAAGCCGAGCCGCGAATTCAACGCCGACGACGTGCTGTTCACCTTCCAGCGCATGCTCGATCGCAACCATCCGTTCCGCAAGGCCTACCCCAGCGAGTTCCCGTACTTCACCGACATGGGCCTGGACAAGAACATCGCCAAGGTCGAGAAGACCGGCGACCACACCGTGGTCTTCACCCTCAAGGAAGTCGACGCGGCGTTCGTGCAGAACCTGGCGATGAACTTCGCCGCCGTGCACTCGGCCGAGTACGCCGACCAGTTGCTCAAGGCCGGCAAGGCCGCGCAGATCAACCAGCAGCCCATCGGTACCGGCCCGTTCGTGTTCAGCCGCTACCAGAAGGACGCGGCGATTCGCTACAAGGGCAACAAGGAATACTGGAAGCCGGGTGACGTGAAGATCGACAACCTGATCTTCTCGATCAACACCGACGCTTCGGTACGTGCCCAGAAGCTGCGCGCCGGCGAGTGCCAGATCACCCTCAACCCACGCCCGGCCGACCTCAAGGGCCTGCAGGCGGACAACAACCTCAACGTGCCGACCGCCCCGGGCTACAACCTGGGCTACATCGCCTACAACGTGACCCGCGCACCGTTCGACAAGCTCGAAGTGCGCCAGGCGCTGGACATGGCGGTGAACAAGCAGGCGATCATCGACGCCGTGTACCAGGGCGCCGGCCAGTTGGCCGTCAACGGCATGCCGCCGACCCAGTGGTCCTACGACGAGTCGATCAAGGACGCCGCCTACAACCCGGAGAAGGCCAAGGAGCTACTCAAGGCTGCCGGCGTCAAGGAAGGCACCGAGATCACCCTGTGGGCCATGCCCGTGCAGCGCCCGTACAACCCCAACGCCCGCCTGATGGCCGAGATGCTCCAGGCCGACTGGGCCAAGGTCGGCGTCAAGGCACGCATCGTCAGCTACGAGTGGGGCGAGTACATCAAGCGTGCCCACGCCGGCGAGCACGACGCCATGCTGATCGGCTGGACCGGCGACAACGGTGACCCCGACAACTGGCTCGGCACCCTGTACGGCTGCGCCTCGGTGGACGGCAACAACTTCTCCAAGTGGTGCAACGCCGAGTACGACAAGCTGGTGGTGGCCGCCAAGCGCGTGACCGACCAGAACGAGCGCAGCGAGCTGTACAAGCAGGCCCAGGCGGTGCTCAAGCGTGAAGTACCGATCACCCCGATCGCCCACTCCACCGTCTACCAGCCGATGCGCGCCAGCGTGAAGGGCTTCCAGATCAGCCCGTTCGGGCGTAACAGCTTTATCGGTGTCAGCAACGACTGATTGGCGCACCGGCCGTTTCGTGGATAAAACCGCGAGGCGGCCAGCCGGTCGGTAAAGGCGAAGCGGGCAAAAGGGCACTGGCGCCAAGCCGTTCGCCTCGATCACCGCGCACAGTTCAGTGGGCACTGCGCCGCGTAATCGACAATGCACCCGACATTCTCCGAGCATTGGCTCATGGCCTGTTTTTTGCAGGCCCCGGCGTCCATGCTGACGTCATCCGCAGGGACATTCCATGAAAACACTAGCGCTGCGCGCCGCCCTGGCCGCCATCATCTTCAGCGCCGCGGGCCACCTCGCTGCCAAGCCGCTGGTGGTTTGCACCGAAGCGAGCCCCGAAGGCTTCGATATCGTCCAGTACACCACCGCGGTGACCGCCGACGCCTCGGCCGAGACGGTGTTCAACCGTTTGGTCGACTTCAAGCCCGGCACCACCGAGATCCAGCCGGCGCTGGCCGAGCGCTGGGACGTCAGCGCCGATGGGCTGACCTACAGCTTCCACCTGCGCCAGGGTGTGAAATTCCACACCACCGATTACTTCACACCCACCCGCGACTTCAACGCCGATGACGTGCTGTGGAGCCTGAATCGCCAGCTCGACCCCAAGCACCCGTGGCACGACAAGGTCAACGTCGGCTACCCCTACTTCGAGAGCATGGCGTTCCGGCAACTGCTCAAGTCGGTGACCAAGAGCGACGAGCACACCGTGGTCATCACCCTGAACCACCCGGAAGCGCCGTTTCTGCGTGACATGGCCATGGCCTTCACCTCGATCTACTCCGCCGAATACGGCGATCAATTGCTCGCGGCCGGCAAGACCGCCGAGCTCAACAGCAAGCCGATCGGCACCGGGCCGTTCATCTTCCAGCGCTACAACAAGGACGCCCAGGTTCGCTACAGGGCCAACCCCGATTACTTCCGTGGCAAGCCACCGGCCGACCCGCTGATCTTCGCCATCACCACCGACAACAACGTGCGCCTGCAGAAACTGCGCGCCAACGAGTGTCAGGTGGCGCTGTATCCCAAGCCCGACGACGTGTCGGCAATCAAGGCGGACGCCACCCTCAAGGTCGACGAGATCGAGGCCATCGTCACCGGCTACATTGCCATGAACACCGAGCACAGGTACCTGAGCGACGTGCGCGTGCGCCAGGCGATCAACCTCGCCTTCGACCGTCAGCGCCATGTCGAGCAGCTGTTCGGCAAGGGCAACGCCCTGGTCGCGGTCAACCCATACCCGCCGACCCTGATCGGCTACAACGAGGCCAATCGCAACCCGCCCCGCGACCTCGCCAAGGCCCGCGCCCTGCTCAGGGAGGCCGGCGTGCCAGAGGGCACCGTGATCACCCTGTTCACCCGCAGCGGCGGTGGCCAGACCAACCCCAACCCGCGCCTGTCGGCGGAAATGCTGCAGGCCGACCTTGCCGAGGTTGGCCTCAAGGTCGATATTCGGGTGATGGAGTGGGGCGAGATGCTGCGCCGCGCCAAGAATGGCGAAGCCGATCTGGTTTCCGCGGGCTGGGCTGGCGACAACGGCGACCCGGACAACTTCCTGACCCCGCTGCTGAGCTGCGATGCGGCGAAAAACGGCGAAAACTATGCACGCTGGTGCAATCCTAGGTTCCAGAACCTGATCACCCAGGCCCGCGGCGTGACCGACAACGATGAACGTGCCGCCCTGTATCGCCAGGCCCTGGCGCTCTACGCCGAGGATCAACCCTGGATCAACGTGGCCCATCCGAAACTGTTCACCGCCATGCGCAAGAACGTCGAGGGCTACCACATCAACCCGCTGACCAATAACAACTTCGCCACCACCCAGGTGAAGTAGATAAAAACACACCACCGGCGCTACAGACGCCGGTGGGCTGCCTGACCGGCCAATGAGGTACCTACCACAATGTTGAGTTTTATTGCCCGGCGCCTGGGCCTGCTGATACCCACGTTCTTCGGGGTTACGCTGCTGACCTTCGCGCTCATTCGCATGATTCCCGGCGACCCCGTGGAAGTGATGATGGGCGAGCGGCGCGTCGACCCGCAGATGCACGCCGAAGCCATGGAGCGCCTGGGCCTGAACAAGCCGCTTTACGCCCAGTACTTCGACTATATCGGCCAGTTGGCCCAGGGTGACCTGGGTGAGTCGCTGCGCACCCGTACGCCGGTGTGGGACGAATTCACCACCCTGTTCCCCGCTACGCTGGAGCTGACCCTTGCGGCGCTGCTGTTCGCCGGCACTCTGGGGCTGATCGCCGGGGTGATCGCCGCCCTCAAGCGCGGTTCGCTGTTCGATCACGGGGTGATGGGCATCTCCCTGACCGGCTATTCGATGCCGATCTTCTGGTGGGGCCTGCTGCTGATCATGTTCTTCTCGGTATGGCTGGGCTGGACGCCGGTATCCGGGCGCATCGACCTGCTCTACGACATCCAGCCGGTGACCGGCTTCATGCTGATCGACACCCTGCTGTCCGACGAGGAAGGCGCCTTCGTCAACGCGCTGCGCCACCTGATCCTGCCGGCCATCGTGCTGGGCACCATTCCGCTGGCGGTGATCGCCCGCATGACCCGTTCGGCGATGCTCGAAGTGCTGCGTGAAGACTACGTGCGCACCGCCCGCGCCAAGGGCCTGTCGCCGACCCGCGTGGTATTCGTGCATGGCCTGCGCAACGCGCTGATTCCGGTGCTCACCGTGTTCGGCCTGCAGGTCGGCACGCTGCTCGCCGGCGCGGTGCTGACCGAGACCATCTTCTCCTGGCCGGGCATCGGCAAGTGGCTGATCGAGTCGATCGGCGCCCGCGACTACCCGGTGGTGCAGAACGGCATCCTGCTGATCGCCTGCCTGGTGATCCTGGTCAACTTCGTGGTGGACATCCTTTATGGACTGGTCAACCCACGCATTCGCCACCAGCGCTGAGAACCGGCCATGACCTGCTGCGCGTCGGCGATGCCGCGTCAAAATCCATCTCGAGATGCTCATTGGCTACAGCCAACTCCGCGCTCTCGACGAATTTTTCCTTGCCTCGCGCTAGCTCGCGAGGCCATGAACCGATTCTCCGGAGTCATGAATGGTAACTGATATCAACACCGCCGTAGGGTGGATGACGCTCTTCTCATCCACCATGACCGCGCCGCGGTGGACGGATAGAGCGTCGTCCACCCTACAAACTGAACCAGCCCTGCTGGCCCCCGTAGGGTGGATGACGCTCCTCTCATCCACCATGAACACACTGCGGTGGACGGATGAAGCGTCGTCCACCCTACCGACGATCAAGGCGCATTTCGTAGCCCAACCCGATATCAATGAGGTGCGAGCATGACCTCGACCACTACCACACCGCTCGACCAGAGCCTGGTCTACCCCTCGCCGCTAAAGGAATTCTGGCGCGCCTTCAGCCACAACAAGGGCGCCGTTGCCGGCCTCGGCTTCATGCTGCTGATGGTGTTCTGCGCACTGTTCGCGCCATGGATCGCGCCCTACTCGCCCAGCGAGCAGTTCCGTGATGCCCTGCTGACCCCGCCGGTGTGGCTGGATGGCGGCCAGTGGCGCTTCATTCTCGGCACCGACGAAGTCGGCCGCGACCTGCTGTCGCGCCTGATCCACGGTGCGCGCCTGTCGCTGCTGATCGGCCTGGCCTCGGTGGTCATCTCGCTGATTCCCGGCCTGTTGCTGGGCCTGGTGGCCGGGTTCTTCCCGCGCCTGATGGGCCCGTCGATCATGCGCCTGATGGACATCATGCTGGCCCTGCCCTCGCTGCTGCTGGCGGTGGCCATCGTCGCCATCCTCGGCCCGGGCCTGATCAACACCGTGATCGCCATCGCCATCGTGTCGCTGCCCTCCTACGTGCGCCTGACCCGCGCCGCGGTGATGGGCGAGCTGAACCGCGACTACGTGACCGCCGCCCGCCTGGCCGGCGCCAGCCTGCCGCGCCTGATGTTCATCACCGTGCTGCCCAACTGCATGGCGCCGCTGATCGTGCAGGCGACCCTGAGCTTTTCCTCGGCGATCCTCGACGCCGCCGCCCTGGGCTTCCTCGGCCTGGGCGTACAACCGCCAACCCCCGAGTGGGGCACCATGCTGGCCTCGGCACGCGACTACATCGAACGCGCCTGGTGGGTGGTGACCCTGCCCGGTCTCGCCATCCTGCTCAGCGTGCTGGCAATCAACCTGATGGGCGACGGCCTGCGCGATGCGCTGGACCCGAAACTCAAGAACGCGATCTGAGGAGGCCGCCATGAACCTGTTCCTCACCCCGGCCGCGCCCTGCCATTCGATGGAGGCCGCCCGATGAGCCTGCTGGAAATAGACAACCTGAGCGTGCGCTTCGGCGACGCCAACGCCGTACCGGTGGTCGATGGCCTCGACCTGAAGGTCGACAAGGGCGAAGTGCTGGCCATCGTCGGCGAGTCCGGCTCCGGCAAGTCGGTGACCATGATGGCGCTGATGGGCCTGATCGACGCCCCCGGCATCGTGCGTGCCGACCGCCTGACCTTCGACGGCACCGACATGCTCAAGCTCAAGGGCCGCCAGCGGCGCCACATCGTCGGCAAGGACCTGTCGATGATCTTCCAGGACCCGATGACCGCCCTGAACCCCAGTTTCACCGTGGGCTTCCAGATCGAGGAAGTGCTGCGCCAGCACCTGGGTCTGAAGGGCAAGGCCGCGCGCCAGCGCGCCCTGCAACTGCTCGAGCGCGTCGAGATCCCCGGCGCGGCGAGCCGCCTCGAGGCCTTTCCGCACCAGCTGTCCGGTGGCATGAGCCAGCGCGTGGCCATCGCCATGGCGATTGCCGCCGAACCCAAGCTGCTGATCGCCGACGAGCCGACCACCGCCCTGGACGTGACCATCCAGGCGCAGATCATGGAGCTGCTGCTCGACCTGCAACGCGAGCAGAACATGGGCCTGGTGCTGATCACCCACGACCTGGCCGTGGTCGCCGAAACCGCCAACCGGGTCTGCGTGATGTACGCAGGCCAGGCGGTGGAGCTGGGCCAGGTACCGGCGCTGTTCGACGCACCGACCCACCCCTACACCGAAGCGCTGATCAAGGCGATTCCCGAGCACAGCCTGGGCGCCACGCGCCTGTCGACCCTGCCCGGCATCGTGCCCGGCCGCTACGACCGGCCCCACGGCTGCCTGCTGTCGCCACGCTGCCCCTACGTGCAGGCCAAGTGCCGCGAGCAGCGCCCGGCCCTGGAACCCCATGAACGCGGCGCGGTGCGCTGCTATTTCCCGCTCAATCTGAATGCCGAGGTGGCGTGATGACGACCGTCCTGACCGCACGCCAACTGACGCGCCACTATTCCGTGTCCCAGGGCCTGTTCAAGCCCAGCGCCACGGTGCAGGCGCTCAATGGTGTGTCCTTCGAATTGCAGGCCGGCAAGACCCTGGCCGTGGTCGGTGAATCCGGCTGCGGCAAGTCCACCCTGGCCCGCGCCCTGACCCTGATCGAGGAGCCCTCTTCGGGCTCGCTGCAGATCGCCGGCCAGGAAGTGAACGGCGCCAGCGCGCAGACCCGCAAGCAATTGCGCCGCGACGTGCAGATGGTGTTCCAGAACCCCTACGCCTCGCTCAACCCGCGGCAGAAGATCGGCGACCAGTTGGCCGAGCCACTGCTGATCAACACCGGCCTGTCGCGCGCCGAACGCCGCGAAAAGGTACAGGCGATGATGAACCAGGTCGGCCTGCGCGCCGAGCATTACCAGCGCTACCCGCACATGTTCTCCGGCGGCCAGCGCCAGCGCATCGCCCTGGCCCGCGCCATGATGCTCACCCCCAAGGTGCTGGTGGCCGACGAGCCGACCTCGGCGCTGGACGTGTCGATCCAGGCCCAGGTGCTCAACCTGTTCATGGACCTGCAGGAAGAGTTCAGTACCGGCTACGTGTTCATCTCCCACAACCTGTCGGTGGTGCGCCATGTCGCCGACGACGTGCTGGTGATGTACCTCGGCCGCCCGGCGGAGATCGGCCCCAGCGAGCGGCTGTACGAGCGCCCGCTGCACCCCTACACCAAGGCACTGCTGTCGGCCACGCCGACCATCCACCCGGACCCGAGCAAGCCGAAGATCAAGATCGTCGGCGAGCTGCCCAACCCGCTCGACCCGCCATCGGGCTGCCCCTTCCACAAACGCTGCCCCTACGCCACCGAGCGCTGCCAGACCGAACTGCCGCTGCTGCGCCCGCTCGATGGCCGTGAAGTGGCCTGCCACCACGCCGAGCAGTTTCTCTGACCGCCCGCCGGGCGCAGCTCACGCTGCGCCCGGCGAGCCAAGAGCCTGTTCACCATCGTCCTGCCGGGCTTTATCTATTTTGACTGCGACGTGGCGGAAGCAGCCGCAAGCTACAAGCCCCAAGCTACAGGTTAGAAGCAGTCCGCAGTGCTCTAGCTTCTTCTTGCAGCTTGAGGCTTGCGGCTTGAAGCTCAATGTCCGTTTCTGCCTCGAAGTTGCCCGTACCCATGCCCAGAGAGATCCTGGGCAAGGTTCTCAGTACACATCCCGCCGATAACGCCCCTGCTCCACCAGCCCCTCGACAACGGCGTCCCCCAGCAGCTCGCGCAACACCTGATCCACCCCCGCCGCCATCCCTTGCAGACTGCCGCACACATAGACCGCGGCCCCCACGGCAATCCACCCCCGCAGCTCATCCGCCGCCTCGCGCAAGCGATCCTGCACATAGAGGCGCTGCGCCTGGTCGCGGGAAAAGGCCAGATCCAGCCGCTGCAACCGGCCGCCGGTGAGCCAGGCCTGCAGCTCGTCCCGGCAGTAGAAATCGTGCTCGGCATTACGCTCGCCGAACAGCAGCCAGTTGCGCGCATGCCCGGCGGCGATGCGCGCCTTGAGCAGGCTGCGCAGGCCGGCGAGCCCGGTGCCGTTACCGATCAGGATCAGCGGGCGATCATCCTCCGGGGCATGGAAACCACTGTTACGGCGTACCCGCGCCAGCAGTTGCTCGCCAAGCGGCAGGTGCTCGGTCAGCCAGCCGGAACCGGCGCCCAGCTCGCCATTGCTTAGGCGCTGCTGACGCACGATCAGCTCCAGCACGCCGTCTTCGGGGAGCGAGGCGATCGAGTATTCGCGGCTGGGCAATGGCACCAGCGCCTCGAGCAGCGCCTGGGCATGCAGGCCGACCAGGTGACTGGCGCTGTACGGCAGTTGGCGGGCGGCCAGCGCCTCGCCGAGTGTATGGCCCAGCGACTCGATGACGACGGATTCCAGCGCCCGCAGGCCATGGGCCTGCAACCAGCGCTGCACCTGTGCTCTACCGTTGCGCGGGAGGATCTCCAGGATATCGCCCGCCTGCCACGGCGCACCGGCCGGCGGCTGCAGGCCGACCAGCCAGGTGCCCGCGCCCTGGCTGCCCGGGTTGAGGCAGGTGCGCGAACGCAGCACCCAGCCGTCGAACGCCACCGGCTGCATGGCCAGTGGCTGCACGCCGGTCAGCTCGGCCAGCTGGCGCTGCCAATGCTGCAAGGCCTGTGGATCATCGCCATCCACCTCGATACGCTCACCCAGGCGCTGGGCGCCGCGGCTGGTCAGCCAGTCGTCGAGGCGCCGGGCGAAGCCGCAGAACTGCGTGTACTGGCGATCGCCCAGGGCCAGCACCGCGTAACGCAGGCCGGGCAGATCCAGGGTCGCCGCCAGCCATTGGCGCTCGGCCCCGCGCGCGCTGTCCGGCGCCTCACCATCGCCAAAGGTGCTGAGCACCAGCAGCGCCCGGGGCGTGGCGCTGAGCCTGGTGGTGTCGATACGCGCCAGGGGCTGCACTTCCACCGCCATGCCGGCGGCCTGCAACTGTCCGGCGGTTTGCCAGGCCAGCTGTTCGGCAAAGCCGCTCTGGCTGGCGAACCCCACCAGCCAGGACTCACCGCCTTCGCCCCCATCGAGCGCCTGACGGGCGGCCAGCGCCGTGCGCTTCTTGCGGCGTCGGTCCAGGTACAGCAGCAGGCCGGTCAAGAAGAACAACGGCATCAGCAAACTGGCGACCATCATCAGGATGCGCCCGGTCATGCCGAAGTACTCGCCGGTATGCAGGGCATAGACGCTGGCCAGCAGCTGCGCCTTGAACGACTTATCGGCGTAGTGCTCAACCTGCCTGGCCTCGCCAGTGAGCGGGTCGAGCTGCATCTGGTTGAAGGCGCGCGCGTGTTCGGCATCGCGCAATATGAAGAACACCCGCGCCGGCTCGCCGGCAGCATTGGGCAGTTGCAGGCTGTAGGCGGAGAGCGTGTCGCCCGCCGTGCGCTGGATGCCCTGCCAGAGGTTGGTGTAGTCCACCGGCGGCATGGGCTGGCCTGCTACCGGCGGGCCGCGCCGACCGCGACCTTCACCGGCCGCGCGCGGCGCATCGCTGAGCAGGCCTTCCAACCCGTTGCGGTACCAGTCATAGGACCAGTACAGGCCGGTCAGCGCGGCGCACAGGTACAGCGGCAGGCACCAGGTGCCGACCACCGCGTGCAAATCCCAATTGAAGGCGCGGCCCCTCTTGGCCCAGTCGAAGGTCAGCCAGGCGCGCCAGCTCCACACCTGGCGCGGCCAGCGCAGGTACAGTCCGGACAGACAGAAGAACACCAGGGCCATGGTGCAGGCACCGGTGATCTGCCGGCCGCTCTGGCCCATGGCGAGGAAGCGGTGCAGCTGCAGCATCAGGGCGAAGAACTGCAGGCCCCGTGGCTCGCCCAGGGACTCGCCCGTATAGGGGTCGACGAAGCGTATCCCGCCACGCCGTTCACCGGGCGGCGGAGTCAGGAACACCCGCGTCAGCTGGCCGCCCTCGGTATCCACGTAGAGCCCGGAAACACTGAGCCCCTGCGCCTGCAAGCGCTCGACCAGCTCGCCCGGCTCGAGCACCGGCCCCGGCTGGCTGAGCACCTGATGCGGATTGATCGCCTGCAGGATCTCGTCCTGGAAGCTGTACAGCGCGCCGGTCACACCCATCAGGGCCAGCACCAGCCCGGCGCTGATGCCGAACAACCAGTGCAGTTGGAAGAGAACTTTCTTGAACACCGCAATCGACTCTCGGACTACCTGCTGCGAACGGGAGAACCAACTGCGCAGTGGCGCGTGCTTCGACCCTGCCGCCAGGCATGCGCCGCTCGTAATGCGGGTGGCCTTGCAGGATGAGACGGGCATGGCAGAGCGAGCCGGTGGCGCGGGAGTCTATTCGATAACGATTGTCATGTACCAGAAGTTCGCATCTTTATCCACATAACGATGCGAAAGCGAACCAGCCGCGGCGGCGCTGCGCTCAACGCAAGCGCCAGACCTCGAACGGCCTGGCCAGCACGAACAGGTCGCGGGCGACGCTTTCCGGGTACTGGTCGACCGGCGGCGCATCGGGCAGGTACAGCGCGGCGGCGTCGAGGGTCGACAGCGAGAACTCCAGCTCCACGCCGGCAGCCTGGAACAGCTGGCTCACCGCCTCGACTTCCGCCGCGCCACTGCAATTGACCCGGCGCCCGACCAGGAAGGCATTGAGCTGGTCGCAGACCTTCCCGGCGGCCAGGCCGGTCGCTTCGGCTTCGAGCAGCGACAGGCCGAGGTGTTCCTCGCAGGTGGCGTCCAGCGCGACGGGGCTGGCAGCCGGTTTGACGATGGCGGACATGCTCGTGCCTGGCACCGCGGCACCGATTTCGATGGGGAAAGGCCCCTGCACGCTCTGGTAGAAGCGGACGGCCATGGCGCCTTCGAGCATTCCTGGGATCTGTTTCATGACACGACTCTCATTGCTGCGGTGGTATTGCCAACACGCGCGGCGCCATCCTGCGCCACGACGGGAGGGCATTGTCGGCGCCTTGTGTGTAAGCGTCGTGACAGTGAGAGGGTGTTGTCGACCAGCCGTCGGCAAGACGGCTGGTGCTGGCGGCGCAGCCGGATTGCCCGGCCGCGCGGGCGGCCGTCAGACCACGCCCTGGGCGAGCATGGCGTCGGCCACCTTGACGAAGCCGGCGATGTTGGCGCCCTTGACGTAGTTGATGCCGCCATTTTCCTCGCCATGGCGTACACAGGCGTTGTGGATGGACTGCATGATGCCGTGCAGCTTCTCGTCCACCTCGCCTTCGCTCCAGTGCAGGCGCATGGCGTTCTGCGACATTTCCAGGCCGCTGACCGCCACGCCGCCGGCGTTGGAGGCCTTGCCCGGGGCGAACAGGGTGCCGTGCTCGACGAACAGGTCCACCGCGTCCAGGGTGGTCGGCATGTTGGCGCCCTCGGCCACGCATACGCAGCCATTGCCGAGCAGCGCCTGGGCGTCCTCCAGGTTCAGCTCGTTCTGGGTGGCACAGGGCAGCGCGATATCACAGGCCAGGCCCCAGGGCCGTTGACCGGCCTGGAAGCGCAACGCGCCGCCGTCCAGTTCGCTCAGGCGGCCACGCTGCTGATTCTTCAGCGCCATCACGTCCTGCCAGTGCTGCTCGCTGAAGCCCTCTTCCACATACAGCGTGCCTGCGGAATCGGAGAAGGAAATCACCTTGCCGCCCAGATCCATGACCTTGCGCGCGGCGTATTGCGCCACGTTGCCGGAGCCGGAGATGGCGACGCGCTGGCCGTCGAAGGTGCGCCCGCGGGTCTTGAGCATTTCCTCGGCGAAGTACACGCAGCCGTAGCCGGTGGCTTCCGGGCGGATCAGGCTGCCGCCGTAGGTCAGGCCCTTGCCGGTCAGCACCGAGGTGAACTCGTTGGCCAGGCGCTTGTACTGGCCGAACAGATAGCCGATCTCGCGGCCACCGACACCGATGTCGCCGGCCGGCACGTCCAGGTTGGCGCCGATGTGGCGGTACAGCTCGGTCATGAACGACTGGCAGAAGCGCATCACCTCGGCGTCGCTCTTGCCCTTGGGGTCGAAGTCCGCACCGCCCTTGCCGCCGCCCATGGGCAGCGAGGTCAGGGAGTTCTTCAAGGTCTGCTCGAAGGCCAGGAACTTGAGCACGCTGAGGTTCACCGAGGGGTGAAAGCGCAGGCCGCCCTTGTACGGGCCGATGGCGCTGTTCATCTGGATGCGGAAGCCACGGTTGACCTGCACGCGCCCGGCATCGTCGACCCATGGCACGCGGAACAGCACGGCACGTTCCGGCTCGACCAGACGCTCGACGATGCCCGCCTCCAGGTAGCGAGGGTTGGCCTGCAGGAACGGCCACAAGCTGCGCAGCACTTCCTCCACCGCCTGGTGGAATTCAGGCTGGTGGGGATCGCGTTGTTTCAGGCGTTCGAGGAAATGGTCGACGGACATGCTCATGGCAGGCTCCCTGGCGTCTTGCTGCGCCGCGCAATGAAAAGTGGCGGGACTCTAGCAAGAACAGAGCGCCCTTAAAAAGGGCAAAATGACGCCTTTATGAAACTTTTTGGTGCTTTACTGTAAATAGGCCGCTGAAAACAGGGCCTTCATCAGCCTAGACAACGCACCAAGTCGGCATCATTTCGCACCAAAAGATCACTCGCCGCGCAGGGACTGCCAGCTCAAGCCGAAGCGCGCCAGGTACTTGCGCAGGCGGTCGGCATCATTGGGCTGCGCCTTGGCCTGGCGGCTGATATCGAACAGACGCCGGCCCGCCTCGGACAGGCTGTCCGCCTGCCGACAGATGTCGATCACCGCCTGCAGCTGCAGACGGTCGAACAGGTCGATATCACCGGCCGCCTCGCCCAGCAGGCTCGATAGCCCATCCGGCACCAAACCCCAGGCGCGCCGCAGCCGCTCGATCTCCTCCTGCACCTGCGCCTCGTCGATACGCCCGCTGTCGGCCAGGGTCGCCATGCGGGTGATCGAGGCCGACAGCTCACGGAAGTTGCCCTGCCAGGCGGCCTCGCTGGAACTGGCGAAGGCCAGGTAGCGGCGCCGCGCCTCCAGGTTGAAGCGCACCATCCGCCCCTGCTCGCGGGCGTGGCGCTCCAGTTCGAAATCGATGTTCGGCTCGATGTCCTCGCGGCGCCCGGCCAACCCCGGCAATTCGAAGGTCCACAGGTTGATGCGCGCATGGAGGTCTTCACGAAACAGCCCGTCGGCGACCCGCGCACGCAGGTCGCGATGGGTGCCGGCAATCAGCAGGAAGTCGCTGCTCACCTCCTTGTCCGCGCCCATGGGAAAGAAGCGCTTCTCCTCGATGGCCTTGAGCAGCATGGCCTGCTCGTCCAGGCCCAACTCGCCGATCTCGTCGAGAAACAGCATACCCCCATCGGCAGCGCGCAGCAGACCGTCGCGGGCATTCTGCGCGCCGGTGAAGGCGCCCTTGATATGCCCGAACAACGCCGACATGGCGCCGTCACCACGCAGCGTCGCGCAGTTGACCTCGACGAAGCGGCCGTCGACCAGATGGCGGCTGCGCTTGAGCTCGTAAACGCGGCGGGCCAGGAACGACTTGCCGGCACCGGTCGGGCCGATCAGCAGCATCGGCGCCGAGGAGCGTACGGCGACCCGCTCGATCTGCTCGATGGAACGGTTGAACGCCGCGTTGCGCGTGGCGATGCCGGACTTGAGAAACGCCAGCCCCTCCAGCCGCTCATGCTGGAAGCGCGTGGCAATACGGTCGTAGCGCGAGAGGTCGAGGTCGATCAGCGCGTGGGTGCCAGTCACCGGCGCCTGCTCATCTCGTTTGCGCGCCGGCGAGGTCTGCACCAGCCGCGCCGGCAGGTAGCGCGCCTCGGTGAGCAGGAACCAGCAGATCTGCGCCACATGGGTCCCGGTGGTGATGTGCACCAGGTAGTCCTCGCGCTCGGTATCGAAGGCATAGCCGCTGGTGAAGTCATGCAGCGCGCCGTATACCTCCTCGAAATCCCAGGGGTTGCGCAGGTGCAACGGCTGCAGGCGCACTTCGGTCTCCGGGGAGATCTGCTCGATATCGGCACGGATGCGCTCGGCCAGGCTGATATCCCGTGCATCGACGCCATGGATCAGCTCCAGGCGATCGATCAGCAAGTCCGGCTGCTGACAGAGACCGATGCTCGGCCGCCACTTGTTCCAGCGATTGGCGCCCTTGCCGACCCGATCCAGGGTGGCGCCGATAAAGCCGATGGCGACGGTACGCTTGCGGGTCATGTTCAGCGCTCCCCTACGGTAAACAGCAGCGGTGATTCGAACATCGCCAGCGGCGAGATCACCGGTTCATCCAGCGGCACCTTGTCGCCGTAACGCTCACGCATCTTGGCGCGCACCGCCGGCGCCGCCAGGTTGAAGTCACGCACCCGCTGCAAGGCGCCGATCTCCACGCCCAGGGCGCGCTGGTAGGCCTTCCAGACCAGTTCGGAGCAATACAGGCGGCTGTCCGACCACTCGAAGGTCAGATCATAACGGGCCCCGCTGAACCGTTCGGCCTCATGCCGCAGCTTGATCAGCCCTGCATCATCGATACCCGCATGCAGGCGTTTGACCACGTAATGACCACCCTCGCCCCGCGCCACCCATTGCGGCAAAGGCGTGTAGCGCACCGTGGCGCTGGCTTCGAACACCTGTAGCTGGCCGTCCTTGCGCAGCAGCATGCCCATATGGCTGTAGCGCGAGCCGGTGGCCAGTTGCACGGCCAGGCTCTGCGAGGAGCGCGATTGATGGAAGATCAGGTCGCCTTCACGCAGCGACGGCTCGGCATGGGCAAAAGCGGCCCACAGCATGGCGAGCAGAACCGACAGAACACGCATGGCTCCTCCTTGAAGCGCTGGCTGATTTATCCAAAAAGATAAATAACGATATCAAAAAATATATATTTTCTTGAAGTTGTTCACCTTAGGCTGCCCGGAAGATCCCCGGATAAAATTTAAAATCGTTTAAATTCAATAACTTATAAATATTTTGAAACCTCGAATAAAAAACTGGCATAACCGCTGCACTTGCTCTGGCAACAACGCACAACACAGCGAGACGCCACGATGGCCAACTTCAACCTGTTCACCATTACGGCTGTAGCGCAATTGGTAGAGCCAATGTGCCCATCCACTCATCGCTGCACGGGGGCCTGCCCCGCCTTTTTGATCGACCCGGCGAGCGCCGGTGGAACTACAGGACGTGAAGGTTGCGGGTTCGACTCCCGCCCCGGCGACGGGTAGCTCAACTGGATAGAGCAACGCGCATGTTTCATCAACGATTGTCGCCGCACTGCAAACACGCTGGCACGGCCAGCCCGAATACGAGTGAATGATGATGCAAACCAAGAGCTACAACCTGCTGGAAGTCGCAGGCGGCAAGCCGATCAAGCTGTGGACGCAAGGCGTTCCGGTCGAGGAAGACGCCAAGCAGCAGTTGATGAACACCGCGAAGATGCCCTTTATCTTCAAGCACCTGGCGGTGTTGCCGGACGTGCACCTGGGTAAGGGGTCGACAATCGGCAGCGTGATTCCCACGGTCGGCGCGATCATCCCGGCAGCGGTCGGGGTGGACATCGGTTGCGGCATGATTGCCGCACGCACCTCGCTGATGGCTCACGACCTGCCGGACAACCTGGCCGGCCTGCGCGCCGCTATCGAGGAGGCCGTGCCCCACGGGCGTAGCAATACCCGTGGAGGTCGCGACCGGGGCGCCTGGGAAAACGTGCCGGAGATGGCCGACCACGCCTGGTCGGCGCTGAGCGGACGCTTCAAGGCAATCACCGACAAGTACCCGCGGCTGGAGAAGACCAACAACCGCAAGCACCTGGGAACCCTGGGAACCGGCAACCACTTCGTCGAGGTGTGCCTGGACGAGGCGAACCGGGTCTGGTTCATGTTGCACAGTGGGTCGCGCGGCGTGGGTAACGCCATCGGCAACCTGTTCATCGAACTGGCCCAGGCCGATATGCGCCAGCACATCGCCAACCTGCCGGACCGTGACCTGGCCTACTTCGAGGAAGGCAGCCAGCACTTCGCCGACTACGTGGAAGCGGTGGGCTGGGCCCAGGACTTCGCCAAGCAGAACCGCGCCCTGATGATGCACGCGGTGATCGCGGCGGCCCGCGGGGTGATCGCCAAGCCGTTCGAGGTCGCCCTGGAAGCGGTGAACTGCCACCACAACTACGTGCAGAAGGAACGTCACTTCGGTGAAGAAGTGCTGGTAACGCGCAAAGGCGCAGTGTCGGCAAAGAAAGGCGAACTGGGCATCATCCCAGGCTCCATGGGTGCCAAGAGCTTTATCGTGCGCGGTCTGGGTAACGAGGAAGCGTTCTGCTCCTGCAGCCACGGCGCCGGGCGCACCATGAGCCGAACCCGCGCCAAGAAGCTGTTCACAGTGGAAGACCAGATCAAGGCCACGGCCCACGTCGAATGCCGCAAGGACGCCGACGTGATCGATGAGATCCCGATGGCCTACAAGGACATCGACCAGGTCATGGACGCCCAGCGCGAGCTGGTGGAAGTGGTGCACACCCTGCGTCAGGTGGTGTGCGTGAAAGGATAAGGAGAGGCCATGCTGCAACCGATGCAAAGCCAGCGACTCGATGAACTGCGCACCCGCCTGGAAGAAGCGGGCTACGTGTTCGACTTCGTGGTGGCCACGCTCGACTCGACCGCCACGCCCGGCGAGCTGGAGCATCGGCAGGCGCTGGGGTTGCTGTTCGAAGGCATCGAGGAGCGCGCGCGGATCTGGCAACGGAAACTGATAGCCCAGGATGCCAGTTGCGCGAACCATCGCTGGCCCGCGTGCACTGCGGATCTAGGTCAGGCCCGCTCACAGCCGCTCACTAACGACGCAATCCGCGAGCTGGCCAGCGAGAATGGCCTGCTGTGCCGCAACTTCCGTAACCCGCCCTACGGCACCGCGTTGCAAGTGGCGGACTTTCGCGAATGGCAGCACATGCTGCGACTGTATCCCGATGAACAGCTGCAGGTGCTCGATTGGGTCGGCGATGCGCACGAAGATCCGCAACGCAGCGCCTGGAGCAGCTACTTCGACGACGGCAAGGAGTGGTGGGGCATCTGGTGCCTCACCCTGTACAACCCGCGACGCCGGACATTGTCGGCGCTGGCCGCCAGCGCGACAGACTAGACAAGGATGGAAGACATGGACATGCAACAACGCCACCCCCTCAGCGACGCCATGCGCGCCCGGGTGCTGGCTGAACTCGAACGGGTCGAACGCGAGCGCAACGTCAAGGTGCTGTATGCCTGCGAGTCGGGCAGCCGCGCCTGGGGCTTCGCCTCGACGGATAGCGACTACGACGTGCGCTTCGTCTACGTGGAAAAGCCGGACTGGTTCGTCCAGGTCGATACCCCGCGCGATGTGATCGAGCGGCCGCTGGATGACGAGTTGGACGTCAGCGGCTGGGAGCTGCGCAAGACCCTGGGCCTGCTGCGCAAATCCAACCCGACGCTGCTGGAGTGGCTCGACTCGCCCCTGGTGTACCGCCAGGAAGATCAGGCCACGGCGCGCCTGCGCGAGCTGGCCGAGCATTTCTACAGCCCGCCGGCGGCGCGCAATCACTACCTGTCGATGGCCAGGAAGAACTTTCGCGGCTACCTGCAGGGCGAGACGGTGCGCTTGAAGAAGTACTTCTACGTGCTGCGCCCGCTGCTGGCCGTGCTGTGGATCGACCAGGGCCGTGGCCGGCCGCCGATGACCTTCGCCGACCTGCTGCAGACGGTGGACGACACGGCACTGCTGGCCGAAGTTGACCAACTGCTGGCCCTCAAGCGCAGCGCCGACGAGTCGGCCTATGGCCCGCGCCGCCCTGCCCTGCACGCCTTTATCGAGGCGCAGCTGGAACGGCCGGTGCCGATGCTGCCGCGCACCCAGGCGGACAGCGGCCTGCTCGACGCCTACCTGCGTGAGATGGTCGGCCGTTACGCCTGAGCCGCCTTCGTAGCCTGGGTCGAACGAAGCGACACCTGGGCTAAGAACGCGGGCCACAGTCGAGAGGGACGCGGAGCGTCCTGATGGACATTCCCACGCAGAGCGTGGGAACGATAACGATCAAAGGATTCACCATGAACAAGGATATTCTCGAACTCGACGGCGTCTTCGGCGGCGGCCAAGTGCTGCGCACGGCGCTGAGTCTGTCGATGATCACCGGCACGCCGTTTCGCATTACCAACATTCGCGCCAGGCGCAGCCGGCCGGGCCTGTTGCGCCAGCACCTGACCGCGGTACTGGCCGCCGCCGAAATCAGCGGGGCCGAAACCGAGGGTGCCGAGATGCATGGGACCAGCCTGGTGTTTCGTCCCGGAGCGATCCGCGGCGGCGAGTACCGCTTCGCCATCGGTTCGGCGGGTAGCTGCACCCTGGTGTTGCAGACCATTCTGCCGGCCCTGCTGCAGGCCGCCGAGCCGAGTCGCGTACAGATCAGCGGCGGCACCCACAACCCGGCCGCGCCGCCCTTCGACTTTCTCGACCGGGCCTGGCTACCGTTGCTGCGGCGCATGGGTGGCCGGGTCGAGCTGCAACTGCACCGCCACGGCTTCGTGCCTGCCGGTGGCGGCGCGCTGGAGGCATTTATCCAGCCCTCGCGGTTGACGCCCCTGCACCTGTGCGAGCGCGGCGCCGTGATCGAACAGCGCGCGGACGTGTTGCTGGCCGGTATTCCCGGCCACGTGGGCGAACGCGAGCTGGCGCGGGTCGGCAAACGCCTGCAGTGGCCGGACGACCAGTTGCACTGCACCTGGCTGAATCAGGAACACGGCCCGGGCAATATCCTGATGCTGACGGTGGCCTGCGAGCAACTGACGGAACAGTTCTGTGCCTTTGGGCAGACCAGCGTGCGGGCCGAAGCGGTCGCCGACCAAGCCATCGAACCGCTGCGGCAGTGGCTGGCCAGCGGCGCGGCAGTGGCCGAGCACCTGGCCGACCAGTTGCTGCTACCGATGGCCCTGGCGGGCAGCGGCAGCTTCACCACCACGCACCTGAGCGAGCACCTGCAGAGCAATATCCAGGTGATCGAAGCCTTCTGCCCGGTGACCGTGCGCTGCACGCCGACCGGCAAGGGGTTGCGGGTCGAGGTCGGTGGCCGCGACTAGAACCTGTTCACGATCGCTGTCTACCGGCGAACGCGCAGTCCCTTGAGTCGACGGCAATAAGGCAAGAGCGGACGTTCCCAGCGTAGGGTGGACAACGCTCTTTTTGTCCACCATTGCGCTCGCAGAGCGGTGGACGGATGAAGCGTCGTCCACCCTACGAAAGGCCGCTTCCGCCACATTGCGGTCATCGAAATGGAAGCAAGTCGAAAACGCGCCAAGGAAAGGCAGCCATAAAAAAACGGAGCCCTGAGGCTCCGTTTTTTCTACCACAGCGCTTACTGCGCCAGCTTCTTGTGCCGTACCCGGTGCGGCTGGGCGGCGGCGTCGCCGAGGCGTTTCTTGCGGTCGGCTTCGTACTCGGTGTAGTTGCCTTCGAAGAAGATCACGCCGTCGTCCTCGTAGGAGAGGATGTGGGTCGCCACGCGGTCCAGGAACCAGCGATCGTGAGAGATCACGATGGCGGCGCCGGGGAAGTCCAGCAACGCGTCTTCCAGCGAGCGCAGGGTTTCCACGTCGAGGTCGTTGGACGGTTCGTCGAGCAGCAGGACGTTGGCGCCCTCCTTCAGGGTCAGGGCCAGGTGCAGACGGCCACGCTCACCACCGGAGAGGTCCTTGACGAACTTCTGCTGGTCGGCGCCCTTGAAGTTGAAGCGGCCCACGTAACCGCGGGACGGGACTTCGTAGTTGCCGATCTTGATCATGTCCAGGCCGTCGGACACCGCTTCCCAGACGGTCTTGCTGCCGTCCAGGTCCTCGCGGCTCTGGTCGACGCAGGCCAGCTGCACGGTTTCACCGATCTCGATGCTGCCCGAGTCCGGGGTTTCCTTGCCCATCAGCATGCGGAACAGGGTCGACTTACCGGCACCGTTGCCGCCGATCACGCCGACGATGGCGCCCTTCGGTACGCTGAACGACAGGTCCTCGACCAGTACGCGGTCGCCGTAGCCTTTGGTGACGTTCTTGAACTCGATGACCTTGTCGCCCAGGCGCGCGCCGGCCGGGATGTAGATCTCGTTGGTCTCGGCGCGTTTCTGGAATTCCTGGGACTGCATTTCCTCGAAGCGCTGCAGACGCGCCTTGGACTTGGACTGGCGGGCCTTGGCGCCCTTGCGCACCCACTCCAGCTCTTCCTTCATGGCCTTCTCGTGGGCCGACTGCTGCTTGGACTCCTGGGCCAGGCGCGCCGACTTGGCCTCCAGCCAACCCGAGTAGTTGCCTTCGTACGGGATGCCCGCGCCGCGGTCGAGTTCGAGAATCCAGCCGGCGACGTTGTCGAGGAAGTAACGGTCGTGGGTGATGGCCACCACGGTCCCGGGGAAGTCGTGCAGGAAGCGCTCCAGCCAGGCCACCGAGTCGGCGTCCAGGTGGTTGGTCGGCTCGTCGAGCAGCAGCATGTCGGGGGCCGACAGCAGCAGGCGGCACAGCGCCACGCGGCGCTTCTCGCCACCGGACAGGTGCTCGATCCTGGCGTCCCAGGCCGGCAGGCGCAGGGCGTCGGCGGCGACTTCCAGCTGGCGCTCCAGGTTGTGACCGTCGCTGGCCTGCAGGATGGCTTCGAGCTTGGCCTGCTCGGCGGCCAGCTTGTCGAAGTCGGCATCGGGCTCGGCGTAGGCGGCGTAGACCTCGTCCAGGCGCGCCTGGGCGTCCTTGACCACGCTGACCGCTTCCTCGACCACTTCGCGCACGGTCTTGGCCGGATCCAGCTGCGGCTCCTGGGGCAGGTAGCCGACGTTGATGTCCGGCATCGGCCGGGCTTCGCCATCGAACTCCTTGTCCACGCCCGCCATGATGCGCAGCAGGGTCGATTTACCGGCACCGTTGAGGCCCAGCACACCGATCTTGGCGCCCGGGAAGAACGACAGGGAGATGTTCTTGAGGATCTCGCGCTTCGGCGGCACGACCTTGCTCAGCCGATGCATGGTGTAGACGTATTGAGCCAAAATTCAGACCTCACTAATAAATGGCGACGATGGCGCGCACCCTATGCCAAGACGCCGCCTCACGCAAACGGATAAATGCCGCGCCCGCAGGCGCGCCAAGCCATTCCGCACACCCGTACTTAACAGAGATGAGCTGCCCGGGTGAGGGTACAGCGCTGACCGGGCATTTTCGGCGATCTGCGCCAGACTAGGAAGAGTAGCAAGTGTGCGACATTCGTCGCCTGGGCTGGCACTTCGCCACATTTGTGGCATGCTAGCCGCCCCGGGAAGCGGACGCCCTGAACACCCTTTTTCGCAGCACCACCTGCCTACTCGACCCCGCCGTTGCAGGACGTCATCACGTGTCAGCCGCCGAAACCAATCGCCCTCAGCGCGATACCACGATCATTCCCATGCGTCGCTCCCTCAAGGGCGCGCTGGTCGTGCTGGTGCTCGGGTTGCTGGTGCTGCTGCTCTGGCAACTGCAATTCGAGTTCCGCCAGCTCAAGGACAACCAGCGCGCCCTCAACCTGGCGGTCAGCGAGCAACTCGCCAAGCAGCTGAGCCTGAGCATGGCGTCGATGGCCAACGCCGGCTCCGCGGTGCTGCACGCCACCCGGGAGCCGTCCGACTCGGTCGACCAGCACCAGCGCTACCTGGACAACCTGCGCCTGGTCTTCCCCTCCCTGCAGCGCCTCGCCCACCTGGATGCCAACGGGCAGCCGCGGCCGGGCAGCACCCTGGCGCCGGCCGAACAGGCACTGCTCGCCGGCTTGATCGCGCGCAGCGGCACGCACAGCTACTACTACGTGTTCGATCCGATCGAGGGCGGCCACCTCGACCTGCTGCTGCGCGTCGATGACGGCTACTGGGCATTGCAGCTGCATGTCAGCGCCCTCGGTCGCTGGCTGCTCAAGGCGCCCCAGGAAGACGTGTCCTGGCAGCTGGAGGATGCCACCGACCTGCGGGTGATCGCCGACTCCCGGGGCCTCGACGCCGAGGCGCGCAACTACCCGTCGGTCACGGCCGCCAACCAGGCGCAGACCATCGTGCTGCAGAGCCTGCCCGGCTCCGACTGGCAGCTGCGCGCAATGCTGGATGAAAGCAAGGTGCAGGCCCAGGTGCTGCCGGAAATGCTCGGCAAGATCCTGCTGTTCACCCTGTGCAGCCTGCTCACCCTGTTCGCCCTGTATCGCCTGGTGCGCGAACAGGGCCAGCTGCACGCGCTCAACCTTGCCTCGCGGCGCTCGCTGCACCAGGCCGCCGGCGCCCTGGGCGCGATCGAGGAACGGGTGCTGGTCACCGACGCCACCGGCCGCCTGACCTACCTCAACCCCCAGGCCGAGGCGATGTTCGGCCTGGCCACCCAGCACGCGAGCCAGTGGCACCTGCTCGAACTGCTGCCGAGTCTCAACCCACTGTTGCTGCACACTCCGGCCTTTCACAGCGACCAGGGCCCGGACCTGGTGGAAATCCGCCAGCACGGCCAGAGCCGGCTGTTCACCATCAGCCGCAGCGACCTCGGTGATGCCGAGCGCCAGCAGGGTTTCGTCTGGGTGCTGCGCGACGTCACTGAACAGCAGCAGGCGACCCGCGTGCTGCAGGAAACCCGCCGCCGCTATCAGGATATCTTCGACGGCACCGGCACGGCGCTGTGCGTGCTCGACCTCGCCGGCCTCTACCACTTCCTGCGCGAGCAGGGCCTGAACAGTGGCGCCGAACTGAAACCCTGGCTGGACGCCAACTCCCAGCGCCATGGCGAATTGCTGCAGCACATGCGCTTCACCGAAACCAACCAGATCGCCCTGCGCCTGCTCGGCGTGAGCACCACCGAGCAGGCCTGGGAACAGCTGATCAACCGCGGCGCGGTGCGTGCCGAGGGTTTCCGCGCCCAGCTCAGCGCCGCGCTGCTCGACGGCGGCGGCCACCTGGAGCTGGAAAGCCACATCGAAGGCGCCAACGGCATCATCCGCCACCTGTGGCTGGTGATGCGCCTGCCGGAAAGCCCCGAGGATCTGCACGCGGTCGCCCTGAGCATCAGTGACATCACCAGCCGCAAGCGCATGGAGCTGTCGCTGGTCGAGCGCGAACGCTTCTGGTCCGAGGTGGTGCGGGCAGTGCCGGACACCCTGTACGTCACCGACCTGCCCACCCGCACGCTGCTGTTCAGCAACCACGACTTTGCCAGCCGCCTGGGTTATGACGAGAGCAGCGTACGAAGCAAGGGCGACGACTGGTGGCGGCTGCTCGTCCACCCCGATGACCAGGACCTGCACGAACGCGTGCGCAACCAGCAGCGCGTGCTGGGCAATGGGGTGCTGCTCGAATCGCAGCTGCGCGTGCGCCACAGTGACGGCTCCTGGCGCTGGTTCAGCATCACCGAGCAGGCCCTGGCGCGCGACGCCAATGGCTGGGTCAGCCGCCTGATCAGCGTGGCCAAGGACATCACCGGGCAGATCGCCCGCAACGAATCGCTGCGCGAGAACGAGCACCGCTACCGCATGCTCGCCGAGAGCATCAGCGACGTGATCTTCTCCACCGACAGCCAGCTCAACCTCAACTACGTCAGCCCCTCGGTGCAGACCGTGCTGGGCTATTCCGCCGCGTGGGTGCAGGCCAACGGCTTCGGCGGCCTGGCCACCAACCCGCAGCAACTGGCCGTGGTATACGCCCTGCTCGAGCGCATCCGCGGTGCCCTCGGGGTACAGGAGCAGATGCACGAGCTGCGCAAAACCCTCACCCCCCAGGTGTTCATCCTCGACTTCCTGCGCGCCGACGGCCGCAAGATTCCCGTGGAACTGCGCCTGCTGCCGATGTGGGACGACAACGGCAAGTTCGAAGGCCTGCTCGGCGTCGGCCGCGACGTGGCCCAGCAGCGCCGCGCCGAGAAGGACCTGCGCATGGCGGCCACGGTATTCGAGCACTCCACGGCGGCGATCCTGGTTACCGACCCGGCGGGCTACATCGTACAGGTCAACAATGCCTTCAGCCGGGTCAGCGGCTACAGCGCCGAGCAGGTGCTCGACCAGTTGCCCGGCATGCTCACCGCCGACAGCCAGCAGAGCACCCACCTGCATTACGTGCTCAACCAGCTGCACCAGCGCGGCACCTGGGAAGGTGAGATCTGGCTCAAGCGCCGCGACGGCGAGAACTTCCCGGCGTGGGTCGGCATCACCGCCGTGCACGACGAGGAAGGCGACCTGGTCAGTTACGTGTGCTTCTTCAGCGACATCAGCGAGCGCAAGGCCAGCGAACAGCGCATCCACCGCCTGGCCTACTACGATGCCCTGACCCAGCTGCCCAACCGCACGCTGTTCCAGGACCGCCTGCACACCGCCCTGCAGCATGCCGAACGGCACCGCGAATGGGTGGTGCTGATGTTCCTCGACCTCGACCGTTTCAAGCCGATCAACGACTCTCTGGGCCATGCCGCCGGCGACCGCATGCTCAAGGACGTGGCCGTGCGCCTGGCCGCCTGCGTGGGCGAGGACGACACCGTGGCGCGCATGGGCGGCGACGAATTCACCCTGCTGCTGCGCTCCAGCGCCAGCCGCGATGCCGCCCTGCACCGCGCCATCCACGTCGCCGAACAGATCCTCGCCAGCCTGGCCCAGGCCTTCGTGCTCGAAGGCCGCGAATTCTTCGTCACCGCCAGCATCGGTATCGCCCTCGGCCCCCAGGACGGCAACGAGCCGAGCCAACTGATGAAGAACGCCGACACCGCCATGTACCACGCCAAGGAGCGCGGCAAGAACAACTTCCAGTTCTACCAGGCGGACATGAACGCCAGCGCCCTGGAGCGCCTGGAGCTCGAGGGCGACCTGCGCCATGCGCTGGAGCAGGGCGAATTCCTGCTCCACTACCAGCCGCAGTTCTCCGGCAACGGCAAGCGTCTGACCGGCGTCGAGGCGCTGCTGCGCTGGCAGCATCCCACCCGCGGTCTGGTGGCACCCGATGCGTTCATCCCGGTGCTCGAAGAACTCGGCCTGGTGGTGCAGGTCGGCGACTGGGTGCTGGCCGAAGCCTGCCGCCAGCTGAGCATCTGGCACCACAACAAGATCCGCGTGCCGAAAGTGTCGGTGAACCTCTCGGCCCGCCAGTTCAGCGACGGCGACCTGCGCCAGCGCATCGAACGCATCCTCACTGACAGCCGCATCCCGGCGGCGTGCCTGGAGCTGGAGCTGACCGAAAGCATCCTCATGCAGGACGTCGGCGCCGCGCTGCAGACCCTCACCGACCTGAAGAACCTCGGGGTGTGCATCGCCATCGACGACTTCGGCACCGGCTACTCGTCGCTCAACTACCTCAAGCAGTTTCCCATCGACGTGCTGAAGATCGACCGCAGCTTCGTCGACGGCCTGCCCCAGGGCGAGCAGGACGGACAGATCGCCCGGGCCATCATCGCCATGGCCCACAGCCTGAACATGTCGGTGATCGCCGAGGGCGTGGAGACCCAGGAGCAGCTCGACTTCCTGCGTACCCATGACTGCGACGAGGTGCAGGGCTACCTGCTGGGCCGGCCGATGGCCGCCCACCGCTTCGAGGCGCAATTCTGCGGGCGCAGCCTGTTCATGGTTTAGCGAGGCGCGCACGTCGTGAGCGCCACTTGTCCCGCTCATGATCACGCTTCATATGCCTGGTCAGCTCGGATGCGGTAGAATCCGCACCCTATTTCTTCCGCCCAGCTGACTTTCAGGGGATTGCCATGTTCAGCCGTGATTTGACCATTGCCAAGTACGACGCCGAGCTCTTCGAAGCCATGCAGCAAGAAGCTCTGCGCCAGGAAGAGCACATCGAGCTGATCGCCTCGGAAAACTACACCAGCCCAGCGGTGATGGAAGCCCAGGGCAGCGTACTGACCAACAAGTACGCCGAAGGCTACCCGGGCAAGCGTTACTACGGTGGTTGCGAGCACGTCGACGTGGTCGAGCAACTGGCCATCGATCGCGCCAAGGAGCTGTTCGGCGCCGATTACGCCAACGTCCAGCCCCACGCCGGCTCGCAAGCCAACGCCGCGGTCTACCTGGCCCTGCTGAGCGCCGGTGACACCATCCTGGGCATGAGCCTGGCCCACGGCGGCCACCTGACCCACGGTGCCAGCGTGTCCTCCTCCGGCAAGCTGTACAACGCCGTGCAGTACGGCATCGACGCCAACGGCCTGATCGACTACGACGAAGTCGAGCGCCTGGCTGTGGAGCACAAGCCGAAGATGATCGTCGCCGGCTTCTCCGCCTACTCCCAGGTGCTGGACTTCCCGCGCTTCCGCGCCATCGCCGACAAGGTCGGTGCCTACCTGTTCGTCGACATGGCCCACGTGGCGGGTCTGGTCGCCGCTGGCGTGTACCCGAACCCGGTGCCGTTCGCCGACGTGGTCACCACCACCACCCACAAGACCCTGCGCGGCCCGCGCGGCGGCCTGATCCTCGCCAAGGCCAACGCCGAGATCGAGAAGAAGCTCAATTCCGCGGTCTTCCCGGGCGCCCAGGGCGGCCCGCTGGAGCACGTCATCGCCGCCAAGGCGATCTGCTTCAAGGAAGCCCTGCAGCCCGAGTTCAAGGCCTACCAGCAGCAGGTCGTGAAGAACGCCCAGGCCATGGCCGAAGTGTTCATCGAGCGCGGCTTCGACGTGGTCTCCGGCGGCACCCAGAACCATCTGTTCCTGCTCTCGCTGATCAAGCAGGAAATCTCCGGCAAGGACGCTGACGCCGCCCTGGGCAAGGCCTACATCACCGTCAACAAGAACTCGGTGCCCAACGACCCGCGTTCGCCGTTCGTGACCTCGGGCCTGCGCTTCGGCACCCCGGCCGTTACCACCCGCGGTTTCAAGGAAGCCGAGTGCCGCGAGCTGGCTGGCTGGATCTGCGACATCCTCGCCGACCTGAACAACGAAGCGGTGATCGGCGCCGTTCGCGAGAAGGTCAAGGCCATCTGCGCCAAGCTGCCGGTGTACGGCAAGTAAGCGCCCGCGCTGCAACTAGAGGGCCCGGCTGATGCCGGGCTTTTTTATGCCTGTGTTTTCTGCAGCGGGATCAAGCATAACGGCAGGCGCAAACGGAAAAACCGCGCAAGGGCGCGGCTTTTTCGGCGGGTCGTTCAGGCGGGGATCGCGCGGCTATACCGTCCTGCTCAACGCGATGCGGCGGCCGGCGCGGCAGCCGCGGTGCACGGTGCACCGGCGCCCAGCCCGGCGGTCATGCTCTCGACATTGTTGAGTACCTCGTTGCCCTGGTTGACCTTCTGGGCCTTCTCCGCTGCCTGCATGCGCTGGGCATAGGTGGTGGAGTTGCCTTGCATGCTCTGCTGGGTTTCCAGCACCGAGTTGGCGATGCTCAGCAGGCTGCGGCCCGTGGAAATCAGGCTGTCGGAGGTGCTCGGCGTACAGGGTGCAGCGCCATTGGCCACCTGGGAGCTGTGCAGCCCCTGGCTTTGGGTGTTCTGCGGCAGGCACCCGGCAATGCTGGCCAGCATCGGCGCCATCAGCAGAGCCCCAAGCGTTCCTTTGATACCCATGTCAGTTCCCTCGATCACTGGGCTCCGGCCCGGTGCCGAAGCGATGTCGGGGATTCTAGAAAGCGTGCCTGCCCGGCGAAATAGTACGGATGTGCTAGGGTCTGTTGCCGTTTCAACGCGAGCCGCGTTGCCGCGAGAAATCTCGCCAGGCTAGGCGGAGGACGCAGGGAATGGTTGTTCCCTTGCCAAGTCCTCCAACGACGCATGGCGAGATTTCCCGCACAACCCGTAGGGCCGGGCCCGTTTTGTCGCGATGCGGCGTTTCTCGCCGGCTCATTTAGCTAGCTAAACTTCGCGGCTCGTGCCTTGCCTCGCGACAAAACGGGCTCCGGCGCGGCCGTGCGTGAAACGGCAACAGACCCTAGAGCCCTTTGCGTCCCACAGGCGCCTTGCACCGCCAAGCGGCGGCGGCCTATGGTGAGCGGATATCCGCATCAGCGCACAGGGAACCGTCATGCTGGCCACCGCCTCGCCTACCTACGACGTCGAACGCGCGCAGGCCGTCGTGCGCCTGGTCATCGCGCCGATTGCCATCGGCTACACCCTGCTGATGCACCTGCGCTCGGCCATCGACCCTACCCTGGCCGGCTGGATCCTGTTGCTCGAATCCCTTTTCCTGGCCGCCTCTCTGGCCCTGTGGATCGACATCCGCCGGCGCCCCGGCAACCATCCGGTGCGCCGCGTGCTGACCATGCTCAGCGACTACACCTGCATCACCGTGACCATCGCCTTCGGCGGCGAGCCGATGCTGCCGGTGTATGCCATCCTGATCTGGGTGACCGTGGGCTACGGCCTGCGCTACGGCTCCAACTACCTGCTACTGGCGACCGTGCTCGCCACCCTGTCGCTGCTGATCATCGCCAGCGTGTCGACCTACTGGCAGTCGCAGCCCTACCTGATCGTCACCCTGTTGCTCACCACCCTGATGGTGCCGGCCTACATGCACGCCCTGCTCAAGCGCTCGCGCCTGGCCGCCGAGGCCGAGCAGGCGGCCAACCGCGCCAAGTCGCAGTTCCTCGCCCAGGCCAGCCATGACCTGCGCCAGCCCATCCACTCCATCAGCCTGTTCACCGCCTGCCTGCGCGACAGCAGCCTGGACGGCGAGCAGCACCGCCTGGTGGAGAACATCGACAAGTCCCTGAACAGCGTCGCCCGGCTGTTCCGCACCATCCTCGACATGTACTCGCTGGACAGCGGCAAGGTGGTCGCCCATATGGAGCCCCTGCCGCTGCAGGGCCTGCTGCGCCAGCTGATCCAGCAGAACCTCGAGGCCGCGCGCTGGGCCGGCGTGGAGATGCGCCTGCACTGCCCGGACGTCCACGTGCACGCCGACCAGGGCCTGCTGACCACCATGCTGCAGAACCTGCTCACCAACGCCCTCAAGTACGCCCCGGGAAAGCCTGTGCTGATCGGCTGCCGGCGGCGCGGCGCGCATCTCTCCATCGAGCTCTACGACAAGGGCCGGGGCATCGCCGAGGCGCACCTGGACAACATCTTCGAGGAGTTCTACCGGGTGCGGCAGACCCGCGACAGTGACGTGGAAGGCATGGGCCTGGGGCTGACCATCGTGCGCCGCCTGGGCAGGCTGATGAACCTGCAGGTGCGCATCCGCTCGGTGGAGGGCAAAGGCACCCTGGCCGCCATCGACGGCCTGCAGCTGGTCAGCGCGCCCGCCCGGCAGACAGCAGCACCACCTACCAGGCCCCAGGCGCCGAGCATGCTCAACGGCCTGCGCGTGTGCCTGATCGAGGATGACCACAATGTGCTGCTGGCCACCGCCACCCTGCTGAAGAAATGGGGCTGCGTGGTCGACACCCATACCTCGCTGCCCGAGGTGGCGGCGGATATCGACCTGGTGGTGACCGACTTCGACCTCGGCCTGGAAGCCTCCGGCGCCGACTGCATCGCCCATGTGCGCGCCCTCGCCGCCCGCCAGGTACCGGCCATCATCATGACCGGCCACGACGTGCGCCGCGTGCAGGAAGCGGTGGGCGACGACCAGATCCCGATCCTCTCCAAGCCCGTGCAACCGGCCGAACTGCGCTCCCTGCTGGTGGCGCTGAGACTCAAGGCCCAGGCGGCCTAGCGCAACCCCGCCTTGGCCGCCATGGCCGCCGCCGCCGCGCGGCTGCTCACATCCAGCGTGCGCATCAGCGCCGACATGTGGATGCGCACGGTAAAGGGCGAGATATCCAGTTCGCGGGCGATCTCCTTGTTGGCCAGGCCGCGCACCAGCAGGCGCAGCACGTCCTGCTGGCGGGGCGTGAGCTGCTCGAGCAGATGCTGCGCCTCGGCGAAGGCTGGCACCCCGGGCGGCCCCAGGGTCAGCACGAAATCCCCCTCGCTCACCGCCCGCAACGCATCGGCGATTTCGTCAGGCGGCGTCGCCTTGCCGATAAAGCCATCGGCCCCCGCCGCCATCACCTCGTCGATCAACCCGCGGTTGTCGACCATCGACACGATCACGATGGAGCTGCGCGTGAAGCGCTGACGCAAGGCACCGATGGCCTCCGGCGATTGCCCGGGAAACAGCAGGTCGAGCATGAACAGGCTCGGTGGCGCCCCGGCAGCGGAGAGGGTCAGCACCTCGTCCATGTCGCAGGCCTCGAGAATGCAGGCATGGGGGAACACCCGCTGCGCGATGCGGCTAAGACCCTCACGGAAAACCGGATGATCATCGGCCACGATGATGCGGTCCTGTGGCGGGCGGTCGAGGATGGGAGGCGTGTGGGTCATGGACTCAGACTAAGGTCATCTAGCCAAGCGCGCCAGCACTGCCTCACAGGCTGAAGCGATAAACGTGGTGGACTGTCCCTCGAGAGCGCAGCGCCGGCGGCACGGATAAATGCCCTTGGCGCCCACGCCCACAGCCAACGCCAGGCGACCACGGCAGCGATGACCAGGCCGCCGCATTACCCGCCCATGTTGAAATGCAGGCCAGGGCTGAAGCTGATCGGCGGTCTTGCCGACAGGCATGCAAGGGCTCGCCCCTCCTATGTGAAGTGGCAGCCCCGCCCCTCATTCCCGACGCAGAAAGTGCACGCTGAACAGCTGCGCCGGATCGCGCCACATGGCCACCGAAGCAAAGCCGCATTCGCCCGCCAAGGCACAGAAGCCGCTCGGCGTGTACTTGTAGGAATTCTCGGTATGCAGGGTTTCGCCGGCGGCAAAGTCGAACACGCGATCCTCGATACGCACCTGCTGCGCCTCTCGGCTGACCAGATGCATCTCGATACGCGACGCCTGCTCGTTGTAGAACGCCCGGTGCTGGAAGCGTCGGGGGTCGATGTCGCTGTCCAGCTCGGTGCGGATGCGCTCGAGCAGGTTGAGGTTGAACAGCGCGGTCACCCCGGCCGCATCGTTATAGGCACGCTCCAGCACCTCGCGGCTCTTCACCAGATCCACGCCGATCAGCAAGCCACTGCCGGCCGGCAACGCCTGGTGCAGGTTGCGCAGAAAGCCGCGCGCCTCATCCGGGTCGAAATTGCCGATGCTGGAGCCGGGGAAGAACGCCAGCGGCCGCTGCCCCAGCGCGTCGGCGGGCAACTTCAGCGGCTTGCTGAAGTCGGCGCACAGCGCATGCACATCCAGCCAGCGGTAGTCGGCGGCCAGGCGGCGCGTGCAGATATCCAGAAACTCGCGGGAAATATCGATGCCCAGGTAGCGCGCCGGGCGCAGGGCTTCCAGCAGCAGGCGGATCTTGCGGCTGGCGCCGCTGCCCAGTTCCACCAGGCTGGCGTTGCGCCCGGCCAGTTCGGCGATGGCGCCTGCCGACAGGCGCAGGATGGTTTCCTCGGTGCGCGTCGGGTAGTACTCCGGCTGCTGGCAGATCAGCTCGAACAGCTGGGAGCCGCGGTGATCGTAGAAGAACTTCGGCGACATCGCCTTCGGGCTGGCCGCGAAGCCGCGCAGCACCTCCTCGCGCAGCGCCTGCGTTTCCGGGCTCAGGGATTGTGCTTGGGTACGGATTGCCAGGGCCATGCTCAGAGCTCCTTGGCCAGGCGCAGACCGGAGAACTGCCAGCGCATGGTGGGGTAGAAGAAGTTGCGATAGGTGGGCCGCACATGGTCTTCCGGCGTGGCGCAGCAGCCGCCGCGCAACACCATCTGCCCGGACATGAACTTGCCGTTGTACTCGCCCAGGCTGCCGCCCAATGGGCGAAAACCGGGGTACGGTCGGTAGGCGCTGGCCGTCCACTCCCACACATCGCCATACAGCTGCTGCAGGCCATCGCCCGCCCCCGCCGCCACCGGCTGCAGGTGATCGTTCTCGACGAAGTTGCCCCACAGCGGCTCGTCCTCGGCGGCCACCTCCCACTCCTCCTCGCGGGGCAAACGCGCCTGGGCCCAGGTGGCGAAGGCCTCGGCCTCGAAGTAGCTCAGGTGGCAGACCGGCGCAGCCAGATCCAGCTCGCGGGGCCCGCCCAGGGTCAGCTCCAGCCAGGCGTCGCCCTCGCGCTGCCAGTACAGCGGCGCCTGCCAGCCGGCGCGCTGGATATGATCCCAACCGTCCGCCAGCCACAGCGCCGTGCTGCGATAACCACCATCGCGGATGAACTCAAGGTATTCGCCATTGCTGACCGGCCGGTTCGCCAGTTGAAACGCTTCTAAGAACACCCGGTGGCGCGGCCGCTCGCAGTCGAAGGCAAAGCCCTCGCCGCTATGGCCGACATGGCGCAGCCCGGCGGGAAACTCGATCCAGCGCAGCTCGCTCGCCTGAGCGCCGCCCGGCTTCAGGTCGTGCCGATAAACCGGCCGCAGCGGGTTCTGCGCCAGGATGTGCTTGATATCCATCAGCAGCAGCTCCTGGTGCTGCTGCTCGTGCTCCAGCCCCAGCGCGACCCGCTGCAGCACCTCGTCGGGCAGCTCACCGCCGCGCTGGGCGAACAGCTGCTCCATGGCCAGATCGACATGGCTGCGATAGGCGTACACCTCGCTCACCGTCGGCCGCGACAACAGCCCGCGCCGCGCCCGCTCGAAGGGCGTGCCGTGGGTCTTGTAGTAGGAGTTGAAGAGATGGTCGTAGCGCTCGTCCAGCGGGCGGTAGCCCGGCAGGAAGGGCTGCAGCACGAAGGCCTCGAAGAACCAGGTGACATGGGCCAGATGCCACTTCGGCGGGCTGACGTCCGGCATGCTCTGGATCACATAATCCTCGGCCTCCAGCGGCTCGCAAAGCCGCTCGCTGGCGGCGCGTACACGCTGGTAACGCTGCCAGAGCTGTTCGACGTGCAGCGGTGAAACGGCGATCCTGCTGGTGCGGTCTCGCATAACACGCATCCTGTGCCGGCGCCGCGAAACGCGACGGTTCTAGAGCCGACTGGATGGAGGCGGGAAGGTTCAGGGAAACTGACGTGCTCGATGGCGAGCACGAAAACGATCGGCAGATGCTTGTCGATCTGTTGGCGGCGATAAGGCGTGAGGCTGAAGAACTGTGGGCGATCAGATAACGCACTCGGTGCGTTGGGCTGCATTGTCGCGTGTCGTAATCGAGGCCCGTGAACTGGTAGCTGGCCGTCAGCCCGCCGCCCTGTCTCGGAAACGTCCGCGCCACCAGCGCGCCAACCATGATGGCGGCTCGTGTGGCGCTAGGTGTGCCTGCCGATGAAAACGAGGTAACTCGTGCAGCGCGATCCACAACTGCCCCTGCCACTCCAGCAGATTGACCTGTTGGTTATCCCAGACCATCAGGCATCGGGATGGCTCCTGATCGGTAGCCGCCTCGCTATCACGCAGCGCCGGCAATGCCACCTGGCTAAGCCAACGGCGTAGGTGCCGATTCTCCGGGTGCGAGAAGCGCCATAACGCCCGGTACATACCCGACTCGCTAAGCACCTCCACTGCCTCCAGTTGCCCACTGGCCAACTGAAAGTGCACCACCCGCACTTGGTCGGCATCCATCAACCGACAGATCCGTTCCGGGTGGCGATGCCCCAGAAACCGCGCAAACTCACGGGCACAGACCCACGGCTGGCGATCGATCATCACGCCGCGCAAGGGGCGGCGATGGCGCATCAGTACGGTGGGGGTATAGGCATCGTCCATAAGGCCTCCTGATTGTTAGCCGCTAATGCAGGGTTGGCTCGATCATGAGCGCAGGGAAAAGCGCACGCATAGCGAGTTCGTATTGAAGGGTATTTGATAGACTTCCATGCATATACGCCTAAGGGTCCCAAGTGGGCACCAAGTGGGTACCAACCATAAGTCCCACATGGGAACCTTGTCAACAGAGGGTGCGATGGATCTGCCGGCAAAACTGAAGGCACTACGAATGCACGAGGGGCTCACGCAAAGTGATTTCTGTGAGCAGTTGCAGATCAGCCTGAGCACCTACAAGAAGCAAGAGCTTTCGCTGCGCTCGGATATCAGCGCCACCGTCCTTCTTAAAGTCACCAATCACCCGAGGTTCAAGAAGTACACCTTGTGGCTGATGACTGGTGACACGGCACCTAATTGCGGGCAGGTCAGTCCGCCCTGTAAGACCTTGATCGCCGGCTAAAGGATTATGAGCCCGAGAAAAGATCAGCCCCCATCACGCAAAACCCAGTGAAACCGGGGTTTTAAGATATTGCCGCGCAAGGTTCGTCAATATCTCGTAGCAACGTGCACGCAATGTGGACACCAAAACGTGTACCACTTGCACACCTCTTCAATTCCCTCACAACGTGAAAAGCGCCCTCCCCTGCCAGACCCCGCGCCTCTGCTGGTCTGCAGCATCTCTTTCACCACCACCGCGGATTGCACAAATTTCTGATGCAAAGCCCGTCGGCGGGGGGCTGTTTTTTATTTCGACAATGATTTTTCGCGGGGCGAAGCTACACACAAACGCCTGAACCGCTGCCAGAGGTCGCTGGAAAATAACGCCTGTACATGTGAATATCCGCATATACGCTTTTACATGTACACGGATAAGCCACGATGACCCCGCCTGAAGCCTTCAAGTGCTTGGCAGACGAGACCCGCGCTCGTGCCACCCTCCTAATCGCCGAACACGGTGAACTCTGTGTCTGTGAGTTGATGTGTGCCCTTGAGGACAATCAGTCCAAGATCAGCCGCCACTTGGCGCAGCTCCGGGCAGCCGGGCTCTTGCTTGATCGCCGGCAGGGACAGTGGGTCTATTACCGGCTTAATCCCAATCTTCCAGAGTGGTTCAAAGACGTGCTCCGCATTACGTTAGAAGGCAACGCTGCCTGGCTGAGCGATAGCTCGGCCCGTCTGAGCAGGATGGATGGACGCCCCGAGCGCTCCACCAGTTGCTGCTAACTCTTGCCGGGAGCCTTTGAAATGGTCGTCGCAGCAGCCGTATTCGTCTTCACCCTCATCCTGGTCATCTGGCAGCCCCGAGGCCTGGGGGTAGGCTGGAGCGCGACGATCGGCGCCGCCCTGGCCCTGATGGCCGGTGCGGTGTCTTTTCAGGACATCCCGACTGTCTGGGCAGTGGTGTGGAACGCCACCGCAACATTCATCGCGATCATAATTATTAGCCTGTTGCTGGATGAGGCCGGTTTTTTCGAGTGGGCGGCCTTGCACGTAGCCCGCTGGGCAAATGGCAACGGACGGCGGCTCTTCGCATTCACCGTGCTGCTGGGAGCCGCCGTTTCGGCGCTGTTCGCGAATGACGGCGCCGCACTGATCCTCACCCCCATTGTCATTTCGCTTTTGGTGGCACTGCGTTTCTCGGCGGGTGCCACATTGGCATTCGTCATGGCGGCGGGTTTCATTGCAGACACCGCGAGTTTGCCGCTGGTGGTCTCCAACCTGGTCAATATCGTTTCTGCCGACTTCTTCAAGCTGGGCTTTGCCGAATATGCCTCCGTCATGGTACCGGTCACCGTGGCCAGTGTGGCGTCGACGCTGCTAGTACTGTTCCTGTACTTCCGCCGCGAGGTGCCAGCCACCTATTCGTCGGCCGATCTAAAAGATCCTCGATCCGCGGTGCGAGACCGCAGCACCTTCATCTGTGGCTGGTGGGTGCTCGGGCTACTACTGGTTGGCCTTTTCGCGTTGGAGCCGATGGGCGTCCCAATCAGCGCCGTCGCCGCCGTATGCGCAGCGATCCTGTTTGCGGTTGCATCCAGAGGGCATGTGATCTCGACTCGCCGAGTACTGCGCGAGGCGCCTTGGCAAATCGTGGTCTTCTCGCTGGGCATGTACCTGGTCGTTTACGGGCTGAGTAATGCAGGTCTCACCAGCCACCTCACCGCCTTACTCAACCGACTTGGCGAGCATGGGGTTTGGGCCGCAGCCCTAGGCACCGGACTGCTGTCAGCCCTGCTGTCATCGGCCATGAACAACATGCCCAGCGTATTGATCGGTGCACTGTCCATTGATGCGAGCACCAGCTCCGGCCTGGTACGAGAGGCAATGATCTACGCCAACGTGATTGGTTGCGATCTCGGCCCGAAGATCACGCCCATTGGTAGCTTGGCCACCTTGCTGTGGCTGCATGTCCTTCAGCGTAAAGGCATCCGCATCACCTGGGGTTACTACTTCAAGGTTGGGGCCTTGCTGACCTTTCCGGTTCTACTCATCACCCTCTCTGCGCTTGCCTTGCGCTTGAGCCTTTGAAGCCCGCCATTGGCGGTAGGAGTTAGCATGCGAATTCTATTCATGTGCACGGCCAACAGCTGCCGGAGCGTCCTCTCTGAAGCGCTGTTCAACCATATCGCGCCTCAGGGGTTCGAGGCCGTGAGTGCCGGTAGTTTTCCCAAGGGGCGAGTGCTGCCACGAAGCCTGCAAACGCTGGAAGAGGCAGGCATCTCTACAGTGGGCTTGAGCAGCAAGGGTAACGAGGCGTTCGAGGCGAGCCCGCCCGATATCGTCATCACTGTCTGCGACAAGGCCGCTGGTGAAGCATGCCCGGTGTACTTCGGCCCGGCGCTTAAATCGCATTGGGGACTGGAAGATCCTTCCGATGTGCAGGGCGACGAAACCCAGATTTCAGCTGCCTTCGATGCGACGCTTGCGCAGATTGAACGGCGTTGTCGCGCGTTCCTGGAACTGCCTTTTGAAGGCTTGAGCCGTGACGAGCTGAAGCGCGAGCTGGATCGTATTGGCCAACTCTGAGAAATCCATCTATGACCGTTGAACTCCCCAACGTCGAACACGACCTGATCGGCCAATTCTCCAAACGCATCGAACCCAGCCAGCACAAGCCGCGAATCCTATTGCTTCATGGCTCCACCCGTGAACGCAGTTTCAGCCGGCTGTTGGTCGAAGAAGCTGCGCGGCTGCTTCAGCACTTTGGCGCAGAGACCCGCATCTTCGATCCATCGGGCCTTCCGCTGCCTGACGACGCGCCGGTTGAGCATCCCAAGGTGCAGGAGCTGCGTGATCTTGTGCTGTGGTCGGAGGGGCAGGTCTGGTGCTCACCAGAACGACACGGCGCCATGTCCGCCGTATTCAAGGCTCAGATCGACTGGATTCCCCTAGCGCTGGGTGCGGTCAGGCCCAGCCAGGGCAAGACGCTCGCCGTTATGCAGGTATGCGGTGGTTCGCAGTCGTTCAACGTGGTCAACCAGCTGCGCGTGCTGGGTCGATGGATGAGGATGTTCACCATCCCTAATCAGTCTTCGGTGCCCAAGGCCTACATGGAGTTCGGCGAGGATGATCGAATGAAGCCATCTGCCTACTACGACCGGGTAGTCGACGTGATGGAAGAGTTGATGAGGTTCACCCTACTGCTGCGTGATCAGAAAGACTTCCTCGTGGATCGTTATTCCGAGCGCAAGGAATCGGCTGAACAGCTATCTGCCCGCGTTAACCAACGCGCCATCTGAGGTGCGGATCATGATCAATGTGAGAGTGGCATCTGATTCGGATGCCGAAGCAATCCAGGCAATCTATGCCCCTGTAGTGCTCGGCACCGCTATCTCGTTCGAAGAGGTACCCCCTTCGGTAGGGGAAATGCGGGGCGGATACTTGCGACCCTTGGGACGAAAAGGGGACGGGACGAAAAGGGGACAGATTCTGAGGAATCCCCACAAATCTACTCCAGCACCTGAGCTTGTTGGTGTACCTCGTCACGCAGCAATAGCTCCATCTTGGCGAGTGTCGAACAAGATAAATCGCTGGCCGAGCGCCTGAGGTATTCAAGGCCGATACGCCAGAGTGACAGTACGGTTCTATACTTGATGCTGTTGCTCTGAAAGCGGTACGAACTGCCTGTCGTTTTAGCCTGGAGGCCAACCAAGTACAGCGCATAACAAGCCAGTGCGGCGATCAGCAGCAGGATCTCGATGCGGCGTGGGCAGCGGGTTCGGTGCAGGTCGAAGGCAAAGCCGAAGTGCAGGCTTTTCACATCCCGAAACCCTTCCTCGATCTGCATCCGCTTGCGGTAGATACCTACGATCTGACATGCCGTCCAGTTGGCTTGTGGCAGGTTGCTGGCGAGCAACCAGGGCTCTTGTTCACGGCGGGCGTTCTGTCGGCTGAGCTTGCTGCGCGCGATGCTGCCTGTAATGCGTCGATGTTTTCTGCCCTTGGGTGGCTGGTGAATGCCGTACAAGGCCACGCTGTGAGGTGCACTGCGCGTCATCTCGATTTCGCCAAGCGAGCGTGCTATCGAAGTTATCCGCTGGTAGAGCTGTTTGATCGGCTGCCATTGATTTTGCTCGTCGCGATACAGATCACGATTGCGTACACGTCCCACGTAATACCAACCCTTGGCTTCAACAGCCTGGAACCAGGGGCGACGAAACCCGGCATCTGTCACTAGGATCGGCACGCATTTATCGGGGAGCATAAGCTCAAGCGCATCGAGTAGTTGTTTCTGACGTTGGGGGCAGCCTTCACGATCATGCACGCTCTCATAAACGGGCAACGTCCTTCCGGCCAGCGGTATCGAAGCGCGCAGCAAGTAAAGATCAGAAGCCGCATTGATCGGTGACCAATCCACCAGGATCAAGGGATGATGCAGGGAGCCAAGCAGCGCAGTCAGCATTTTCCAGTAGAACAGCGGACGCTCCGACTGAAGCTGGGCGTTACCCAACAAGCGATCCACGCGCTTGATCGAATGCTTGGTGTAAGCCTCCCCGGGCATGGCCCTGCCTAGATCGGTCAGGGTCAGGCGATGCCCATGCAACAAGGCGCTGACGCAACTCATCAGCGCGGTCAGTCGCTTGGCGTGAACAGTGGGGAGTGCTTGGGAAAATGCCTTGTGTAAGAATCGTACTGCCTGCATGAGTCTCGGGGGTTGGGTTGTTTGGCGACTACCAAACTGCCCGACTCATGCAGGCATCTTCAAGCTATCCGATTGATCTGCATGGGTATTTTGTGGGGATTCCTCAGGGACAGATTTATTTCGCCTATGTTCTTCGTTTCCAGCACGAAGATACCGTAGGGCGAGAGAAAGACGTGGTCGACCTGCGTGGTGCCGTCGGGCGTATTCAGGGTGACGTTATGCAGGCGGCGGTAGGTGCGCTCATCCAGTTGCCTGTGCGCGAAGAAGCGCACCAGCAGTTCGCCGACATGGCCCTTGGCCTACGGCGATTTGGGCAGGCCGATCAGCAGGGCCGCAGGGATGAACCAGGCCAGCATGCCCCAGACCTGGTCGATTATCGGGCTGTAATCCATTTTCTTCCTTGAGCCGAGCTACTTGCAGAGCGCCCGGTGCAGGGGCGTGCAGCTGTGCCGAAATCCAACAGCCTGGCACTGGCTGGGATAATGGCCAATTGCCTTCAATCACTCAAGGGGCTGCGACCAAGATCTATCATCGGCGGTCTGGCTTTATCACTGCGTGAGCCGATTAGCCGCTTTATTCGGCTCATTCGGTGAGCCGAATAACGCAGCGCAGAGAGGCGCCAGATTGTAACGCGTCAGACGTTGCCGACGTAGAAACAAGAAAGCCGCGCAATGCGCGGCTTTAGAGATGGTGGGCCCACACGGACTCAAGCCGTGGTTATCACGCTCTCAAAAAATCGGGTGTAACTAAAGTAATATCACTGCCCTGCCTGCAAGGTTATCCGGGCGTCGACCTTGCCAGTGTCCGCACGATCAAGGTTGACGTCACTCAGACGTACCCCTTTGCTCTGCAAATCGCTGAGCCACAGCAGCAGCGGCTCGAACGGCACCTTGGCCATGGAGATCAACAGCCCGCCGCCATCATTATCGAGGCGCTCCAGGGGCATGCCGCGCTGCTGGGCGGTGGCTGTCACCACGCCTTGCAACTGCTCGGGCTCGAGCGTCACCTTGGTGGCGCCCGCTCCGCGCACCTTGGGAGCGTTCTCCTGGATGTAGGTGTAGAGCACCTGCTGGCTCTGGTAGTACTCGCGGGCGCGGTCCAGGCGCTTGATGACCGGTTGCCAGACCATCACGTAGAGCAGCACCAGGGCGAGAAACCCGGCCAGTACCGACAGCGCCAGGCGCTCACGGCTGGGCAGGTGCTGCCAGCGCTGGACGAGGGGCGATTGTCGCAGCTGGGCCAGCGATTGTTCTTTCCACAAGGTCAGGGCCTTCATGCGCCACCTCCCAGCACGACACGGGCGGTAATGCCCTGCTCTTCACGGCTGGCTGAACCCAATTGCACCTTCAGCCCCCCTTCCACCAGGCGCTGGCGCAATTGCTCCAATGCGGCGAAATCCTTGGCGCGCACCTGCAAGGCCAGATCGCCACGCACCTGGCTGTAATCCACCTGCACCACCGACAACGGCGACCTGGCCTCGGCAATGGCACCGGAAGCCTGCTCCAGCATGTTGATGAACCCACCTTCGCTGCGCTGGCCCTGATTCAGGTGCTCGGCGAACTGCGCCCGGAGGTTGACGATTCGCTGATCCTCGGGAAACAGCTCCTTGTACAGCGCCACGCTGGCGGCATTGTAGGCATCGCCCTGGTGCTCCAGCTGCCAGGCCTGAACCACGCAGAAGCCGACGTAACACACCGCCCACAGCCCCAGCACGGCAACGAACGGTCGCCAGACAGCCCAGGCCTTGTTGCCGCTGCGCGGTGCGAACTCCCCCTGCGCAAGGTCGACTGCATGGGCGCGCCCCTGAGCAAGCAACTGATAAGGCGCATCGCTAATGCTCGGCTGCACCAGGGTGCCGCAGAAATTGCGAAACTGCGGCCAGCGCTCGGCTGCTATGGCCAGACGCGCCTCCAGCTCACCACCGAGCAATACACGCTCGCCCAGTTGCAGGGCCTGTTCACCGTCCCGGGGCAGCAGATCCGCGTCCAGATAGATGGCGGCGATGTTCAATTGCAGCGCCTGCAGGTCGTCCAGCCAGCCACCGAGCAGGGCACGGCGTATCGCAAATACCCGGTAGCGCCCGTCGCTGGTCATTTCACCAAGGGCCAGGTGGAAGAGTTCGACCTCTTCGGCCAGCAACTCCTCCACCGCGTATGGCAGTGCCTGGCGCATCCAGCGTGCCTTTTGCGTAGGCAGGCCGATCAGAAACGCACTGGCCACTTCCATCGGCAATACCAGCGCTACCGGCCGCCCTTCCAGACTCCGCGCGCACTCCACTGCCGACAGCCATTGGCCGTCGCCATTTTCGCGCTGCCAATACAGCAGGCTCTGCTCGCCCAATTCGCGGCCAACGGCAGCGGGCAAGAAAAGGCAGTCCATGGTCATTCTCCAGATGGCTCGGCTACCGGGCTCAAGTAGCCCGGCTGGCCCGTGTCTCGGCGCAGCACGCGCACCACGCCCTTGGGGTCGCGTTGCAGGGTGCTGAGCAATACCAGGCGGCGGTCGCCCAAACGTACCTCGCTGCGCACCTGATAATAGGCGCTGCCCACTCCCAGGCCGGCGGCCGTCACCCCGGTGCCGGCCAGGGCCGGTTGATCGAGGAAGCTGCGCAACTCCTTGTAACCTTCACGGCCACGCCCGGCGAGCAGGCTTTGGGCCGATGCAGGGTCCAGGCTGTCGCCCAGGCTGGATAGCACCATGGCACTGGCGGTGTTGACGTTGAGCGGCACCTTGCCTGGCAGCACCGCGACGTAGGGCAGCAAACGGCGGTAATGCTGCTCGCTCATGCCCTGCAGCAGGCGAAGCTCCGAGATGTCCTGCATCTCCTGGCCGGCTGTGCGATAGGGTGGCTGCATCAGCAGGTACTGATTGTCTTCTGCACCATATTCACCTGTGGGCTCCTGATCCTTGTCGAGCCAGTCGACCAGCCGCTCGGCATAGGGTTCGTCGATTTTCAGGCGTAACAACAGACGCTGGAAGCGTTTTACCGCCAGGTCATTGCGGCGCTCGTCCTGCACCAGGCTGTTGAGGTTGAAGCGCCCGGCAAGATCTTCGATGGCGACGCCTATTTCGCCACCATCGATGGGAAATACCGGGAGCGGCTTGGCCCAACTTTCCAGAGGGTGGTCGATAGTGGCGCGAGGATCGACGCCCGGGGCTTTCAGATCGCGCAGCAGCACCGCCTGCCCAAGCGCCTCGCCGCCCAGGGCGTATTGCCAGGCCTGGCTGATCGCCAACTGATTGCCGGCATTGCGAATCGACAATTGCTGCCGGGCAATCAAACCGGCGCACACCAGGGTGACGATGGTCACCACCAGCAATACGGTGATCAGGGCTACGCCTCGCTGCCGCTTCACAGTGGGGCTCCGTTGTCGCCGATGGCACTTTCGCCATCAGTCGGCTTCTCGGCCGGCGCCGTACCGCCCTGCTCCTTCTCGCCCGGCTGTTCGCCAGCGGGCGGCTGCGCATCACTCTCTTCTTCCGCCATGGCCGGTTCCGGCAGGCGATACAGGCGGCTGAGTTCATCGTAGTGGCGGTGTTCGATCTTCACCTCGAGCGCCAGGGGCATGCGCTTTTTTGCATCTTGCGCGTTGAGATTGCTCTGGCTCGGCGGCCACTGCTCCTGCCACTGGCCCTGATCATCGAGAAACCGCAGGTTCATCGACTGCACACCGGTAAGCACCTTCTGCACCCGTGGCTGGCTATCGACGGCCTGGTCGAGCACATTCCAATACAGGCGCTCCAGGGTTTGCCCAGCCAGGCGCCAGCGCACTCGCTGCACTTGGGCTCGCGCACCACCCAGCGGGTTGCGCCAGCCATTGCGGCTGAACTCCAGCGCCGCGTTGCCATCGCTGGCGCCCAGTTCGCCCAGCAAGGTGGCGCGCTCGTCACCATAGGCATCGCGCACGCTGCGATTGAGGGTCTGGTTGATGTCACGGTCCAGCGAAGCGAAGGCTCGGCTCAGTTCGCGCAGGTCGCGCTCGTGCTGACGGGTCACCTCATCGGTCTTCAGCACGGTGGAAAGCATGCGGTAGGTGCCCATGGCCAGCAGGGAAAAGATCGCCACGGCGATCATCACCTCCAGCAGAGTGAAGCCGCGCTGACGGCACATCAGCTACGCACCACGAGAAAACCGACCAGGCTGTGCACCGAGCGTTCTTTCACCGGGCCGCTGCTGCCACGCTCGGCCTTCGGAGCCACCCATACGGTGACGCGACGCATGCCCTTGTCACTGGTGCTCTCCACTTCACTGTGGGTTTCCCACTCGCGGCCGCCGTACTCCAGGCTCTTGTCTTCACGGCCCTCGCCGGGCGTGGGGAATTTCAATTGCAGTTCGCTCACGCGGTTTTCGGCAATCCAGCCAGCCAGGGTCTTGGCCTCCAGTTGCTGGGCCACTATCAGGCTGCGGCTGCTGGCGGTCAGTACCGAGGCGGCGACCGTAGCGAAAATCGCCAGGGCAACCAGCACTTCAAGCAGGGTAAAACCGCGCTGACGGCTCATGGCCGATCATCCATATCGGCACTGGGCAACTGGTAGCCGTCACTCACCAAGGCATAGGCATTGCCGCCAGCGCGGCGCTCTTCGAGGCGCAGGCGAAACGGCGACAACTCGCCACTGGAAAGAATCAGCAGTTGCGGCACCAAGGGTTCTTTCTTTTCCTCACGGTTGCTGGCCAGGCCGGGCTGATCATCCTGCACGTCTGGCTCGGGCAACTTGAGTGCCTCGCCGTCCAGCTCCAGAGTAAGGCGCAGGCTAGCCGGGGCACGGTGTTCCTTCTGGCTGTCGGCCTCGCTCCAGGTACCGGAGAGGCTGTCATAGATCAGCACCTGATAACTCTCGGGCGTGACCCGCAGGCCGTATTCCTGGCCATCGAGCACGGCCTCGTCGGCCAACACACCGATCAGGGCGGCCAGGCGTTCGGCTTCGTTACGCAACTCGCGACTACCACTGCTGCTGCCGATGGACAGCACCGCCATGCTGACCATGGTGCCGATGATGACCAACACCACCAGCAATTCGATCAGGGTAAAGCCGCGGGCCTGGCGCATTTATGCTCAGTTTTCCCAGTTACCGATATCGGCGTCGCTGTCGGTGCCACCCTCTTTACCGTCAGCGCCCAGCGAGTACAGGTCGAACGGGCCTTTGGTACCTGGGGCCAGGTACTGATAGGGGTTGCCCCACGGATCGACCGGCAGGCGTGCGAGGTAGCCGTCCTTGTTCCAGTTCTTCGGTGCCGGATTGCCGCTGGGCTTTTTCACCAGGGCTTCGAGCCCCTGCTGGGTGCTCGGGTAGGCGAAGTTGTCGAGCTTGTACATGTTCAACGCGGCTGAAATCGCTTTGACGTCACCGCTGGCGACGGTGATCTTGGCCTGATCCGGGCGGCTCATCACCTGCGGGACGATCAGCGCGGCAAGGATGCCGAGGATGACCACCACCACCATGATCTCGATCAGCGTAAAGCCCGCTTGCTTGAATCCTTTGTTCACGTGTCACCCCACGAGTTGGTTAAGAGAAAGAATCGGCAGCAGGATGGCCAGCACGATCACCAGCACCACCGCCCCCATGAATACCAGCATCAACGGCTCGAACAGCCCGACCAGCATGGCGATGCGCGCGGCCAGGTCATTTTCCTGGTTGCGCGCGGTGCGTGAGAGCATCTGGTCGAGCTCGCCGGACTTCTCGCCGCTGGCGATCATATGCCGCATCATCGGCGGGAATTCGTTGGTCTGCTCCAGGCTGCGGGTCAGGCTGCCGCCCTCGCGCACCTTCTGTGCCGCCACCTGCACCTTGGCGCGAATGGAGCGGTTGCTGATCACCTGGGACGAAATGCCCAGCGCATCCACCAGCGGCACACCGCTACGGGTGAGAATCGCCAGGGTCGAGGCGAACCGCGCGGTATCGGTGGCACGAGCCAGGCGACCAATCACCGGCAGGCGCAGCAACACGATGTGCCAGCGCAGGCGCGTAGCATCACGGCGCAACGCAGCGCGGGCCATGACGATACCGGCCACGGAGCCGACCAGAAACAACCAGCCCCAGTTCTTCACCAGGTCGCTGGCGCCGATCAGGCCACGGGTCAATGCCGGCAGCCGCTGGCCGGAGTCAAGGAACACCTTGACCACGTCCGGCACCACATAACCAAGCAGAAAGCCCACGATGATCAGCGAGGTGGCCATCAAGATCAGTGGATACAACAACGCCAGCTGCACCCGTTGCCGCGACTGCTGACGCTGCTCGGTGTAATCGGCCAACTGTTCCAAAACCAGTGATAGATGCCCGGCATGCTCACCCGCCGCCACCGTCGCCCGGTACAGCTCGGGAAATGCGGATGGGTATTCCTTGAGGCTGTTGGCCAGGCTGTTGCCCTCCAGCACCCGGGAGCGTACCGCCAGCATCATCGCCTTCACCCGTGGCGTTTCGCTCTGCTCGGCAACAGCCAGCAGCGCTTCCTCGATGGGCATGGCCGCTTGCACCAAGGTCGCCAGTTGCCGTGTCAGCAAGGCCAGATCGGACGCCGACAAACCGCGCTGAAAACTCCAGCCGGCGCCGCTGTTGCGCTCCTTGTGGCTGCGGGTAGGTTTTACATCCAGCGGCGCCAGTTGCTTGTCGCGCAGCAGCTGGCGCACCTGGCGGGCGCTGTCACCCTCCATTACGCCCTTGCGCTGCTGGCCCCGGCTGTCGAGGGCGATGTACTCGAAGGCGGCCATTATTCGTCGCGGCTCACACGCAGTACTTCTTCAACCGTGGTCACCCCGGCCAATACGTTGCGCCGGCCGTCATCGCGGATGCTGGGGCCGCTGGTGCGAGCGTGGCGGGTCATTTCCTGCTCGGAAGCGGCGTTATGTACCAGGGTGCGCATATGGTCATCGAAGACCACCAGCTCATAGATACCGGTACGACCGCGGTAGCCGATCTGATTGCAGTGGCTGCATCCCTTGGCGTGGTAGAGGGTGGGCGTAGTGTCCGGGTCGATACCCAGCAGCGCGCATTCCGCGGCGTCGGCCTGGTACGGCACCTTGCATACGGGGCACAGCGTGCGCACCAGGCGCTGGGCCAGCACGCCGAGCAGCGAGGATGACAGCAGGAACGGCTCGATCCCCATGTCCACCAGGCGGGTGATGGCGCCGATGGCCGAGTTGGTGTGCAGGGTAGAGAGCACCAGGTGGCCGGTGAGCGAAGCCTGTACCGCGATCTCGGCAGTTTCCCGGTCGCGGATCTCGCCGACCATCACCACGTCCGGGTCCTGACGCAGGATCGCCCGCAGACCACGGGCGAAGGTCATGTCCACCTTGGAATTCACCTGGGTCTGGCCGATACCCTCCAGGTGGTATTCGATAGGGTCTTCCACGGTGAGGATGTTGCGTGTGCCGTTGTTCAGGCTCACCAGGCTGGCATACAGGGTGGTGGTCTTACCCGAGCCGGTGGGGCCGGTCACCAGAATGATGCCGTGAGGCTTGCGCACCACCTCTTCCATCAAGCGCTGATCGCGCGGGCTCATACCCAAATGAGTAAGAGTCAGGCGCCCCGCCTGTTTATCCAGCAGGCGCAACACCACTCGTTCGCCATTGGCCGACGGCAGTGTCGACACCCGCACATCCACCTCACGCCCACCGACACGCAGTGAGATGCGCCCATCCTGCGGTACGCGCTTCTCGGCGATATCCAGCTTGGCCATCACTTTGATCCGCGAGACCAGCAAGCCGGCCAACTCGCGACGCGGCTGGACCATCTCGCGCAGAATGCCGTCGATACGGAAGCGAACCACCAGACGTTTCTCGAAGGTCTCCACATGGATATCAGAGGCGTTTTCCTTCACCGCTTCGGAGAGGATGGCGTTGATCAGGCGGATGATCGGCGCATCGTCCTCTTGCTCCATCAGGTCTTCGGTTTCCGGCAAACGTTCCGCGAGGCTGGCCAGGTCCATATCATCACCCAGGCCCTCGACCATCTGCATGGCAGCGGACGAGTCCTGCTGATAGGCCTCGCTCAACGCCTGGTCGAACGTAGCGATATCCACTTCCGCCACATCCAGCGGCAACCCTGCAAAACGTAACGCCTCCCCCACGGCCGCCAATGACGCCCCTGGGCGATAAACCACACGCGCCCCATCTGCCCCGAGGTGCAACAAGACCCCGTGGCGCTTGGCAAAGGCGAACGGCAGGCGACGCAGCGCGACCGGTTCAGCGGAGGCATCAGGCGCATCGAAGGAAGGAGAAACCGACATCGCACAATCCATGTGTAAACAGCGACGGAATCGCAGGCCAAAAAGCCGGCAGGCAGCGCCAGACGGGTGCTGGCTATTGGATGGCAATTAAATCACAGGTTGGGGGGAGAATAGGTCGATCAATGCACATTGCCCATCGTCGCTAACGAGCCACTACGATCTAGAGACAGCTCGTGGCGGCTCGCACGGCCGTTAGCTAGCAGCTTGTCCAAGCAAATGAAGGATTTCACCTTCGTCGAGCAGCTTGGCAAGTTGAGCAGCCGAGACTCCATCATCGTTTACTGAATCAGGATCCGCCCCCTGAGTTAAACGGTATTCGACAGCCGCTCTATGCCCCTGCTCGACAGCATTATGTAGGGCGGTATATCCATGCTCCCCTTTGCAATTGATGTCAGCTCCAGTACCCAATATCAGGCGGATTCCGTTAATGTCGCCCCGGCTTGCGGCAATGTGGATCGGTCAGAATCACCGTGGCCGTTGATCTGCGTCAGACAGCTGATATTAGTGGTATACATCAACGTTTACATGCAGGTATCAATCGATCAAGTAAACTGGCTAGCCTAAGGATAGAACCTGGTGGAGCTTAGCAAAAACCGGAACTAATTTTGGAAGGCTAAATCGCACTGGATTTGCTCTCCGCGGCATTTATAAGCTCATCTTTTGAGGTAGGCCTACTAAAGTCAGACACCCACATCTTCATGTCATCTTTTACATAACTGCACGCTTCAATTGCTTCATGATAAAGCTCTAGCTTTACAAGAGCATAGGCTCTGAGAAATATAAGCTCGTCAGCGTAGGGTGTATGCATGCCAGGAAGTTCCGCAACCCCAATATTCACTGTTCGATATGCCTCCCTGAATCGTTCAGCCCTGATCAAATACAAAGTAGCAAAAAAAACATCCACCTCATCTTTGCCATGTTCAATTAGCTCAAGCCGGTCATTAATAGCCTGTTGATAATCTCCCAGCAAACTGTGTATATGTGATCTCTTGCGCAGAATATCTCGATACTGGCCCACACTTGCCTCTCCTAGCATGAGATTACAAAGTTTGAGGGCCTCATCGTGATTTCGATTTCTCACAAGACCGTCTAGCTTTTTTATATCCGTTAGTTGGTTCATTTTTCCCTATTGCCTCCGCAACGCTGAGAAACACAGCCCATCATGCAGGTATTCCAGCTGCCACCCCAGAAATTTTGCCGGCCAGGATCAGACATAGACTCCTCACAAATCTGCTCGCAGTGTTTGACTTCATTCTCGCAGGGCTCTTCACCAGGGTCACACACATTATCGTCGCCAGTCGCAGACATCGGCGTTGCAATTGGGGTTAGAGCTAATCCTTCCTGGATTCCAAGCAACTCCTCTAGGCGGCAGGAACTTAGGACTGGACGGGCCGGAAAAAGCGCCAGCCCTTCCAGCAATACCTAACCCTCTGGAAGCCCAGCTAAGTAACGGTACCGCTAAGAGGTTCTCACCTGTTGGGTCAACATAACTTAATGGGTTTCCTTCCACATACCCATAGGTATTAAGGCCACCTGCCAGCCCAATCGGATCGCTTTCGACGTAGCGCCCGGTCTCCGGGTCGTAATCCCTGAAGTAGTTGTAGTGCAGTCCGCTTTCACTGCCGTAGTACTGCCCGGGGAAGCGCAGGTTGATGGCCTGCAGGCCACTGTTCGGTGCGCTGATCGCATCGCCCTCACCAAAGGCATCCGAAACCCAGCGCCAGATTTCCTCACCCGCCGGGTTGGTGGCCAGAGGCGGAGTGTTGAGATGATCCGCGTGCAGGTAGAAACGTGTGCTGCTTGCCACTGCCCCGCTGGCGGTATACGTCAGCGCCAGGCCGCCGATCGGTAGGCTGTCGAGCCACAGGTAGTACTGGCTGCTGAGCTTGACGCCGTTGGCATCGTAGCGAGTTTCGCTCAGTAACTGGCCATCCGGGCCATACAAAAATCATCACTCTTACTGGTAGGATTTTCGCTCGGCAGCGACTCGACGGGTGTATATATAGTCGAGACGTTTAAGCGCAGGATTATTGACGGAGCGCTACGACCTAGATGTAAGTCGTAGCGCTCTTTTCCATGTAAAAGAAATGACCCATCTTACAACACGTTACTCGAAGTATGGCTCACCGGTATTCCAGTAGAAGTTGTACTTATTCTGCATCCCCCTCAAGTAAGGATCTATATCCACTGCCACTTGAAGAGCATGAATTAAGTCAATTCCATACACTTCTATACTCCTTTCACGCAAACCGTCGAATTCAATGGTACAGCTGGCCGCACCAGGATCAAAGTTAAAACTTACCGACTTCTTTTCTAAAAGACATGGCGCACCAATATTGACGGTAAATTCTCTCTGAGCAGACTCTCCCTTCATGGAGTAAAGAAGCTCTCTTTTAGCAATTACGCTCATTATCCCCATATAAATTACTCCCATCCCATGCACTGGCGATATGCTGTATTAGCAGCCTCATAACACCTCATTCTTTTCCTAGGCTCCAAGCCATAGCACGTATTCAGAATGCTATCTTTGAGAGCCTGACAGTTTTTTCTATCCCCTTCTTCAGGCTCGCACATATTGTCGCTACCGGTTGCAGGCATCGGCGGCGCAAGTGGAGGAAGAGCCAGTCCCTGGCCCGGATTCCAAGCCACTCCTCTAGGCGGCAGGAACGTAGGACTAGACGGGCCGGAAAAAGCGCCAGCCCTTCCAGCAATACCTAACCCTCTGGAAGCCCAGCTAAGGAACGGTGCCGCTAAGGGGTTCTCACCTGTTGGGTCAACATAACTTAATGGGTTTCCTTCCACATACCCATAGGTATTGAGGCCACCTGCCAGCCCAATCGGATCGCTTTCGACGTAGCGCCCGGTCTCCGGGTCGTAATCCCTGAAGTAGTTGTAGTGCAGCCCGCTTTCACTGTCGTAATACTGTCCGGGGAAACGCAGGTTGATGGCCTGCAGGCCGCTGTTCGGTGCGCTGATCGCATCGCCCTCACCAAAGGCATCCGAAACCCAGCGCCAGATTTCCTCACCGGCCTGGTTGGTGGCCAACCGCGGGGTGTTGAGATGGTCGGCGTGCAGGTAGAAACGTGTGCTGCTCGCCACGGCCCCACTGGCGTTATACGTCAGGGCTAGGCCGCCTATCGGCAGGCTGTCAAGCCACAGGTAGTATTGGCTGCTGAGCTTGACGCCGGCCGCGTCGTAGCGGGTCTCACCCAGCAATTGGCCATCCGGGCCATACAAAAAGGTGGTCACGCCGCCACTGGTGAGCTTGTGCGTTCGTTGGCCGAGGGCGTTGTAGCGGTACTCTGCCACCAAGCTGCCACTGATCTTGACCTTGGCCAGACGGCCTTGAGGGTCGTATTCCAACTCGCGGTTGCTGCGATCCTTGGTCAGGTTGCCAGCGGCATCGCTGCTGACAGCCTGGCCATCGATCTGGGTCAGGCGGTTGCTGTCAGTGGCGTAGCTCAAGGCGGTGGATGTGCTGTTCTGAGCCTGCCCATTACTCAGAGTTGTCACCGTTTTGGTGGTGCGATTGCCCACGGCGTCATAAGCGTATGCCTGACGACGCGCGGCCTGCTCTTCCTGGGTCAGGCGATCAAGTTCATCGTAACCATAGAGCAGGTCACCAAAGATGCCGCCCTGCAGGCTTTCGATATTGCTGTTGGCATCGTAGCCATAGCTGGCTTGCCAGGGGCCGACACTTTGTTGAGTGAGACGGTAGTCTTGGTCATGGCTGCGCAGGAGTGTCAGCCCATTGGCCCAGCTCAGGCTTTTGAGCGGGCCGAACGGCAGGTAGCTGATATCGCTGGCGAATGGGCTGGGTGACTGTGGGTTCTGAGCCGTGGTGACACCCGTTACCTGCCCTGCGCTGTTGCGTGAATACGCAACACTGATACCGCCAGGGTAATCAATACGCACCAACTGATTGGCCGTGTCGTAGGCATAGGTAAGGTTGTCGTAAACGTCACTGCCGGCTACGTCGACGGAGCGAACCTGCTCGATCAGGTTGCCGCGGGCGTCGTAGACGTAACCGGTAATGCCGCTGGCGTCCTGGATGGCTGTCAGCCTGCCAATGCCGTAATTGCCTTCGGCGGTGATGTCGTAGTGGTACTGAATGTTAAGTGCAGGAGTTGCCGGATACTGGCGGCCGGTCGGTCGATTGAGTGCATCGTAGGTGTAGGTGGTCTTTATACCCCGGGCATCGGTCTTGCTGATGACGTTCCCAGCCGCATCATGGGTGTAGGTGGTGGTCCCACTGTCCGGGCTGATCAGCTTGGTCAGGTTGCCGAGGCCGTCATATTCATAACGGGTGGTGACACCTCGCGGATCGACAACCTGGGTCAGGTTGTCCTGCGCGTCGTAGGTCAGGCCGGTGACGCCCTTGAGCGGATCGGTGCTCGATACCAGGCGATTCAAGGCATCGTAGGCGCTGTTGGTGTCGTGCTGTTTGGGCGTACGGCTCAGCGTCGGATTGTCGTTGAGGTCGTAGCCGTACTTATGCGTCTGCCCTTCCGCACCGACCGCCCGCAGCAAACGCCCCAGTTCGTCATAGGCCCAAGTCTGTTGCTGTGCCAAGGTGCCGGAGGCATCCTTCATACGCTGCGAGGTGCGATTCCCCATGGCGTCATAGGTGTACTCGACAACCTCGCCCAGGTTGTTGCTTATCTGGGTCAACCGGCGGGCGGCGCTCCAGGTGTAGGCCAGCCAACTGCCGTCACCTCGGGTTACTTTGGTGATCTGCCCAATCGCATCGTGCTCGAAACCGGTAGTGGTGCCGGAAACACTGGTCGACGTCAGCCAGCCCCGAGGGGCGTACGTCAGGGTGGTGGTCACGCCATTGGCATCCACCAGTGTTTGAGGATTGCCGTAATTATCGAAGTTCGACAGCTGGGTGGTGTGGCCAAGCGCGTTACTGACCCGGGTCAGTCGACCTTGACTGTCGTAGCTGTAGGTGGTGATGTCATTGACATCGGTCCGCGGCCCATTGGCAATTTCGATCAGGCCAAGGTCGTTATAGGTGTAACTCCAGCTGCGCTCAGCAGCATGCCCGGCTGTAGCCAAGCAGGAAGCCAGCGCAATAGCCAGCAAGCTTGCGCGATGCAAGGTTTTCATTGATCAGATCCTTCTGAATTAACGGTTTTCGACGGTTTGGCTGAGCTGTCTTCCCTGGTCGTCATATTGGTAACGCGTGATGCGGTCAGATTCTGTAACAGCCAAAGGCAAATACAGTGAAGGGTGCCACTCGGTGGTTACCGTCCGGGCTTGCGCCGTGCCACTAGCCTCGGTTCGAGACACTTCTAGGCCGCGATCGTTGTAGTCGTAGGTGGTTACGATGCCCTTGTTATCAGTCTTGGTTTTTAGGAGACCGCGATCGTCGTAAGTGAAGGTAGAGTTACTTCCTGGGCAATTGGGAGATGGTTCACCGTCGATGGCAACCACTTTCTTGATCCCATTAACTACCTGATACTGATAATTTGTGACTTTACCTAAGGAATTAGTAACGCTGGTGGAACCATCAGCGTTATACGCAACACTTGTGTGATCAGCTCCATCCGCATGACTACTGGAAATTGCCCGCCCTGAACCGTCATAAGTCCAGGTTGCATACCGCTCACCATTCTCGTCAATAATGCCTGTTAAAAACCTAGGATACATTTCGTTTTCGTACAAAAAACTCCGATTAGTAATTAATCCAGCCCGATTCTTTTGAACACCTAGAAGCCGCCAATCACCGTCGTAAGAATAATCAACCTCCAGACCTTGAGCGCTTAGAGTAAGCGGCTGGTATTTTATATCTTGTGTAAATGTTAGCTGTTCCCCAGTATCACTCGTCACCGTCACATGATTGGCTGAATAAACGAGCGAGACTGAACGTGCGTTAGGAGATCGTATTGCTACCAATTTGCCTTGCGAGTCGAACTGGTAAACTTCTTGTAGATCATTCGAGTAGACCCAATGATCGCCAATCAGCTCAAGCCTACCACGCTCGTCTGCCTCTGGCGTCGCAGTGGAACCCGACAAAGCGAAAAGTCGTTCGCGACCATCTGCCTGTATTAGACGTATGGAATTAGCTGTCAGAATCAATCGATATGAATACGTGTGCCGCCAGTAGCCATTAAAGCTATTATAGAAACGGGCAAAGCTTAGATTAGGAGATGCAGCGCTGACGTAATCAACTTCAGTCTGGTACTTGTTGCCAACAGCCACATTGATCGGATTACCTTGGCAGGACTCCGGGGGAGGTGCTCCATTATTTTTTGACTGAATTAGCTCTGGCTCATAGGAGATAGTCATCGTATCGCTTGCCGAGCAGCCACCAACGCTTCCTCTAACAAATAGGAAGTTAAGCCCCGGACGCAGAGTAACCCCAACACCTCGGCCCTCTAAGAACGAAACAGCCGCGGTAAATGAACCTGAGTAATTGAAAAAACTGGAGCCATTAAGGGTCGCTGTTACAGTACCAAAGTCGCCCTCGGTTGCGCTTGCGCCCCCCTGACCATAGACAGTAATACTCGGGCTACGGACAGTCGCCCCATCTCCAGGCGAGGTGAAACTTAGTGTGCAAGCCTCAGCGGCTATGGGGGTGAAGCCAATGGCCAGTGCCAGTGGTAGATAACGCATGCATCCATTCTCCTTGCGTAGAGGTCTCTCACTCCTATGAGAGACGGCAAGGCACTCAATAGCAGAGCTGGAATAGAATCCCTACTCACCCGAAACAATAAGAAAAGAAACGATCTACTCTTCTGAAGAATTTTGAAATAGCTCACATTTTCTGATGCCGCCGACAACCCCTGCCACATAGCTGTAACGACAGCCTGGCAACGCTTCTCGGCAGATTCTTTGCTTGGCAAGGACCTTAATCCACGACACCAGCAAGCCGGCCAACTCGCGACGCGGCTGGACCATCTCGCGCAGAATGCCGTCGATGCGGAAGCGCACCACCAGACGTTTCTCGAAGATCCCCACATGGACTTCAGAGGCGTTTTCCTTCACCGCTTCGGAGAGGATGGCGTTGATCAGGCGAATGAGCGGCGCATTGTCCTCTTGCTCCATCAGGGCTTCTGTTTCCGGTAAACGCTCCGCAAGGCTTGCGAGATCCATATCATCACCCAGGCCCTCCACCATCTGCACAGCAGCGGATGAGCTCTGCTGGTAGGCCTCGCTTAACGCCTGATCGAACGTAGGGATGCCCGATCCCGCTACATCCTGCGCCCTGCAAAAACGCAACGCCCGCACAGCTGGCAATGATGCCCGGGCGATAGACCACACGCGCCCTCTGCGCCGAGCTGTCGGCACTTGCACTCCAGCCCACTAAACTCGGGGCAGTTCATGACACGCTAAAACCAATGCCTCTGACCTATTAACTCCTTAAAGAGAATTCTAAATCTATTCAATTTCATAAAAACATGAGCTATCTGCTTCGTGATTCGTTACTCAACGACTAAACTTGCACTGTCCGAATAGCTTATTACTCAAGCCCAACAAATGCCGCAAAAATTAATTAGCCTACCGCTCAACCTACTGCTCCCTGGTGCCGGGCTGGCCTATTTAGGGTCTATCAAAGGAGCCTTGGCGTTCCAAGCCCTACTCTATTTGCTGCTAGCCTTCCTCACACTAACGCGCCTGACTTTGCACCCAACCGGCTGGATTGTACTGGTATCTGTCTTGGTCCTGCTCAGTTTGGGAAGTGCTATTTACGGACTGACAATGCCACCCTCATTCCTGAAAATACGGGTGCGGCTTTTTCGCCTACTCGTCTTCAGCTTGCTAAGCATACTTAGCCTTGGGCTAAGCCTCGCGAACAAACAAAGCCTATTGGGTGTTCAAGTCTACTTTGTACCCTCACTATCAATGGCTCCAACGCTCAATCCCGGCGATTTCATTCTGGTTGATACCTGGGCCTACTCTATCCGCCCGCCGGCCATCGGCGATATCGTGGTGTTCCAGCAGGCCGACGATTTCGCGGTCGTTAAACGCAGCGCCAACTGGCCAGGTACAAACTCCGGGATTCAAGGTAATCAACTGTATGTCTTAGGGGACAATCCGCGATTAAGCATGGATAGTCGGAAGATTGGCGGAGTAGACCTGAGCAAAATCAACGGCAGGGTTCGCCTGAAGCTGGTCACATGGCAGCCTGAGAGCCAACACTGGCAATGGCAAATGGTTGGCGTGCATTAAAAACTGATAAACAGAGCGCGACCTACACCCCCTCAAAGTTTCTCCATGCAATTTCAACCGCCAAGCTCGCTTTGCTCTTGGCTGGTTTGAAATAGAGAGCCTCACGGAACTTCGCCACAAAATCGGTTAAATAGCCCTGTTCGAACTCACTGGGTCTGTCCAATGAATAGATCTCCACGCGAAACTGTCCGTCGAACTTTTTATCCAGAATATTACCGTCCCATCCCAACGGATGATCGCAGGTTTCATGAATAAGCCGGCTCAGTTCGCTGGCGGCTGAGCGGATGGCTTTATTGACCGACTCATCCCTCACACAAATGCAGTAACCATGCTTGCCCTTAACGGTCGAGGCGGTCTGCTCAATTTCAATATTGTCGGAAATATCCAGATGAAACGAGTCCTGGCTAAGAGTCTCTTCCGGTGCCCAAATCAACTGCGCGCGATCAAATGTATGGTAGCGCCGGGCCAGTGGCAGGATGTTAAATCCCTCCTTGAAACCATAAGTTCCGCCATCGATTCGCCACTCAGTGGGAAACGATAGCCATTGCGACGGATCACCGTTCAGAGGTAAAAATAAGAGGCTTTGCGCTTCATAGATATCGAACGCCAGATAGGCATTACGATCATCTACCCAAGCCAGCACGCGGGTTTCCTCGCCCACCGCCGACTCGAAGGTAAGCACGGGCGAAACCTCAATGCCACCATCGCCAATTCGAAAACGCTGTATACCGGCAAAGTCCACCACCAACACACTGCCGTCAGGGAGATCCTGTACCGCCAGAATGACTCCATTGAAGCGCCGCACGCCAGTTGCTCGCTCCCCCTCTACATCGTATACCTCGTATTCTTCCCCAGGGCTCAGTGGGAAAAAGAACAACGGTTTGCTAAAACGTGCCACACCACGATTGTTACTACTTGCCGGCCGTATAATTGAAAACACCACCTTTCCAGTCATGTTGAATATACGCCACTCAGTATCGCTACCCAGTGCCAGATGGTGATCACCCAAGTGTTTCTGATACTGGAAAGGAACCCGATAGAGCTCTTCGCCACTAGAATCTATTACTACAATTTCCTCACTAGATAATTCACCCCCCTCTGTAGCGACCAAGTAATTTTCACACGCACTGGGCGAAGACCTCGATTTAAACTTGAATTCTCTATCACCATAACAAGCTAGATACAGCTTATTTGCTAATCTCAATATCCAAAACGGACCAGAAACCCTACCGCCCACCAGATTAATAGCATCTAATGGAGCTGCAAGCTTAACATTATCACTGGCAACAATAAGCGAGCCAATGTCTGACGCAAAATCTAGCGCACCAACCTCCGCCCCGTAATAGCCGTGCGGGAAACTAAAAATAACCATCAACCCGGAACTCCAGACAAAATTAATTTAACAGCTTCATTTACAGCATCACTAACATCATCAAAACTCCCGAATCAATAGGGTCAGAGTCATTGATTTAGCGGCTTACCTCTCGATACCCCGCAGATTTCCTGTCCCCGCCTCGCCTCAGGGGAACAGTTCTCCTACCCGTCTTGAGCTCAATTTGAGCCTTGAACCGATCATCGCCAAGAGCCCACCCCTTGTTCGTCGCCTCACGAATCTCCGCCAACTGTCGATCAGGCAATCGACCCCGGAACAATGAACGGTAGGCGCTCTGGCGCTCCTCCTCTGTTTTACCGAGCCGAAGATAGAGTGCGTGTGGCGTGAGCAGCTGGATAGGCTTGCCCAAGGCATTGGCTTGATAACTTGACCATGGATATTCCGATGCATGAGCAACCATGCCTGCTCGTACCGGGTTCAGTTCTAGATAGCGGTAAACCGTTAGCAGGTAACTGTCACTATCGACTAGCGTCGATTTATATCGCCCCTCCCATAGGGTACCGGTACGACCGTAAGTGAAATTGAAGTATTGAACGTATCGACGCCCCAGAGCCTGCATCAGCCGGCTAATGCCCTGTTCATTGCTGGGCGTAGCGAGCAGATGCACATGATTCGTCATAAGCACAAAAGCATGAATGGCGACTTGGTATTTTTTGGCCGCGTCGTTCAGAAAGGAAAGGTAGACCTTGTAATCCGCCTCATCGTAAAAGCAGGCCTCACGATTGTTGCCTCGCTGAATCACATGCTGGACGCATCCCGGAAAATAAAGGCGGGGTAAACGGGCCATGGTGTGCTCCTCTCCTCGGGACTGGGAAAGAATAACTACTATGTGACACCCAAATCAATGACTCTGACCCCATTGATTGTGCATCTGCCCCTAGGTGCAACAAGACCCCGCGGCGCTTGGCAAAGGCGAACAGCACGCAACCGGCTCAACGGAGGCATCAGGCGCATCGAAAGAAGGGGAAACCGACATCGCACAATCCATGTGTAAACAGCGACGGGATCGAGGGCCAAGAGCCCAGCAGGCAGCGCCAGACGGGTGCTGGCTATTGGATAGCAATTAAATAGCAGGTTGGGGGGGGAGAATTCGTGCGGGGGTGCGCAGAGAGGAACGCAGTTTGGCGGGAGTACCAGTGCTAAGATGGATCGCACACGCAGCGGGATAGAAATCCAGTAGATTGCTCCAGCCCCCAAGACTCAGATGTTCTGTCACAACCATGCTGCAGCGATCACTCACCTTTGTGCTCAACGTATTTCTTCCCGGTGCAGGTTTTGCCTACTGCGGCCGTCCTGCGCTGGCGCTGATGTTTCAACTGGCGTTTTACCTTGGACTGACTGGGCTCGTGCTGAGCCGCCTGCTACTGTGCCCCATCGGCTGGCACCTGCTCGCAGGCTTGGTTGCAGTGCTGGTCACTATCGGTGCCGCTTGCAGCCTTGGATATCTAACAACCCTGGGATCGCTGAAAAAGCGTCTGCTGACATTGTTCACTTTTGTCCTACTCAGTGCCGCTGGCCTAACCTTAACTTTTTTCTACAAAGTAACTTTACTGGGCATCCAGGTGTACTTTGTGCCCTCACCCTCCATGACTCCCACCCTGGAGCCTGGCGATTTCATTCTGGTAGACACTTGGGCCTACCACACCAAGCCGCCTCTGACCGGCGACATAGTGGTGTTTCAGTATGGAGAAGACTTCGCCGTGGTCAAACGCAGCGCCGATTGGCCGGGTAGCGAAAATGCGGTGAAAGACGGGCAGCTATACGTGCTGGGGGACAATCCAGCTCTCAGCACGGACAGTCGCAAGCTGGGAGGTATCGACCTCAACAAAGTCAATGGGCGGGTCTGTTTGAAGCTAGTGAGTTGGTCAGCTAGCGATGAAAGCTGGCATTGGCGCCTGAAGACGGTTAACTAAATTAGCTGAGGATCTATTTCTTCGATCAACTGCCGGATGCTGAAACCGTCGGCACCTTTGACCAAGGCGTAAAGACGGCAATGTAAAACCCCACCCTCGACACTGGCGCGCATTACCCCGGGCCTGCTATTGCCTTGAAGGTCCAGCACATAATCACCAGGACGTTGCTCGAAATAACTACCTTCTTGAACGAAAGGCACCAGTTGCACGAAACTATCCCAATTCATTGGCTCGTCGGGATCGTGCGTAAAAGCCAAAAAATCGGCTGATTGCCCAACGCACCCCCAATTGTTCAACAGCATGCATTCGATCAGATTCTCTGCAGGCCCAAGATCATCATCGCCTGAATAATCGAGGGCAACTAGTAGGGCTGAAATTTGGGAACAGTCGATGGTGATCATCGAATTACCGTTACGCACGTCATCGCCCATCAGGCAGCCCTCTATTCACTCAGATAAACGAACCTTGCTCAGAAATGACGAGCCGTTCAGTACATAATCATTTGACCACGGATTCTGGATATCCAGGCCTCCCGCTTTGATATGAGCCCATGCCTCTTTAAAGGCCGGAGTGAAATCTCGGGAGTCAAACATATCGATCATTTCATGTACAAAATGAGTACGTGGTGTTTCACCTTCAGCGGCCTGATCGAAATGGTATATCCGGTAGAGCGCCACCAGAAATAGACTGGTAAACCGCTCGGATGGAATCGACGCAGTAGCGGCTTGAGCGTACCAGCTTTCGCGCGGCTGCGGGTACTGAAACAGCATATCCATAGAACCAGCATTTAGAGGAAGCGGTAAGGTGAGCCAACGACTCAGTGTCCACAGTAGATCATGGTCAAGCACGGGCAACATCATTTCCTTGCGCTCGCCAGGCAGCTTAAGCGTGCGCTGAGAAGCCTCAGGCCAAAGTAGCGAAAAAAACTTTTCGTTATTGCCTTCGGTTTGTAGCACCAACTTTTTATATATGATGAAAGGAGGCTTATTGCCCACCGGTGGCAACGACTCCAACTTATCAACAAGGTGCGGTAGCTCTTTGGCGATGACTTCCTCTCGAGCGACCACAAAGCCACCCGTCGAACTGATCAAGGAGCCAATCGTCAACAAATCACCCATACCTTGAAGTACGTCGCGGGCTCGGATACAGGGCGCATTCAGATACAACTCACGCTGCGCACGCAAAACCTGCTCATCACGGCTTGGGTGCAAATAGAGAAACAACAGCAGATTGAGCGGACTGTCCTCATCGTCCAGGTGCTTTTGCCAATCCGGCAGCATGCCTTTCATGAAATAGCGCTTGCTGATCGCTTTGCACTTTTTCGGTTGAGACAGGCCCTGCAGCAATATTTCAACCTGTTGCCAGGCCTGCTCGCGCTCTGCCACCCAGGTTTTGTCCTTGGTTTTCCAGTAGCTCAAGTCAAATCCAGCGAACGAATTCCCGCTCATCGTTACTCCCCGATGTTTTTAACAATATTGATGAAGTCTTTGATGTCCAACTGGTCTGCGTAGGTAACCAGGTACTCTTCAAAATAACTTTTGGTATCACGCAAAGATACCGAGAGTTTCACTATTGCCTGACATTCCCTCGCCGTAACCTTGGCCGACTGCGCGAAGTTCTGTTTGTAAAAGCCTGTTGCATCTCCCAAGCCTCTGGGCAAGGCACAGAACGCCTTCTGCGCAATAGCCTCATCGGCTTTGGTCGGGGATTTAGAAGACGTAGGCGTCTGCTTAAAGTCCTGGAAATACCAGAAAAACACACTATTACCCTGGTGTTTCAGAACCTGACCATCCTGGCCGACGATGAGGCCGAGATTATTAGTATTAACCAATTTCTGGTTCAAGCGCAGGTCATGGAAAAACTGCCGGTAATAGCCACGCGCCTCATCATTGGTATCGTCAGCATTACCGGACTTGTTGACGTCACTATCGAACCAGCTCGCGCTGAACGGCCCTGCCAGAGACTTAAGCTCCACCCACTGCTCCTTGGTTTTATCCCCATCGGGGGCCAGCACAATATCAATCCGACGCTTATAGGGTTGGTCCGAATCCCTTGCCGGACCCACCCCCGGAAGATCTGCCAATCGGTATGCCTGACGCACCTCATCAATACCCACGATCTGCATTTTTGGAGCTGGCCCATAGTTAGCCTTAATCTGGTAGCCCATCATCTGCACCAGCTGGAATATCGCACCGTGCTGCTTATACGCGAACCCAGAAATAAGATCGGCCAGCAAGCTCGCGAACTTGGATTTATCGATATTTAGTCTGCCTGCCGCTTGCTCCTCGGACAGATAGAGCACGGCAAACAACACCACCTCCCGGCGAACCCGCCAGTTCTTGCTGCTGGTAAAGAAGTGGCGAATCTTCGCCGCGCCCAATGCCATCGCACCATTGAGGAAGGTGCCATCGGTCATCAGTTTTTTGACCGCGGCGCCTTCATTCTTCATTTCCTTCAGCACTTCCTTGAGAGCGGGGGTGAACTCTTTTGGATTTTTGATCGACTTGCTCAGGCGCCGCAGCGCCTTAGTCAGGTCAGCCGCCACTTTCTGCCGAGGCGTCAGCGCATAGGCATAAGGCACCAGACCGCTGTTATTGACCAGCCAGGAAGCATTCTTCGGCACCATGATCGAGGCGGTCTCTTCGCCAAAACCACCGGCATCCTGCGCCAGCTGAGAGAGGTAATCCACCCACACCCAGAGGTCGTCCTCACTCTGGATGGCGTTCATCATGAAACTGAATGACTCTTCGTCCTGATACAGCTCGACCCCTAACAGGATAAATGGCAATAGCTGTTCTAGGCGCTTGGTATTGCCGGACAGCCCGCCCTTTACCGAACTGCCGATAGCGCCGGCGAAATGCTTGATACCGGGAAATTTCTTCAGCGCTGCAACCATTTTTTTCGCTGGAGCAAGGAATGGTTTGATCGGTTTTGCTACGGGAATGACAGTAGCTGCACCGATTGCGGCAAAGGCCAGGGTTCCAGCGTCAAAACGGGGATCGTCATTGCTCCAATAGATCAGTTGCTCACCAATAGTGATGAAGTCCTCATACGGAATAAGCAGCCCGACGCCTTCCTTGGCCGTCTCCCACACCGTGTCCCATGTCCAGGCATAGGCACTGGGAATTAGACGGGAAACGGGGTTACTCAGTTGATACTGACTGATTGGCATATCAGCTGGTGGCGAAGCATCCATCATCTGCCCCGCCAGTTCAGCAAAACCGTTGCGGGTTAGCAGGCTGATGAAGTTGCGCTCCTGGCCACTGACTACAGCAACACGCAGTTGCTTGAGCTGACTACCCACCACTCGTTTGCCCAGACTACCCAGGCTGCTGACCACCAGCTTGTTAGCACCTGCCTGCAAGCTGGCGGTGCTACTGCCATTGGCGAAGCTGATCAGCGGTGCACTGTTCCAGTCGAACATCTTTACGCTACGAATATGGGCAGCCAGGCCGCCGACGACAAGACCGGAGCCTACGCTGTCAGGAGCGCCGGTATAAGCCGTTCGGGCCGTACGGCCGTCTACATATAGCTCGATCTGCCCCTGCCACATACGCACCGCCACACGGTGCCAGGCATCAACCGCGACACCATCGAGCGCCACCGAGAACTCGCCCTCGGTGGTTCGAGCTGTGTACACCATCCGGTCGCCTTGATAGGCCAAATGGTGTGTACCATTCACGTCAAGGACATCGCCGGAAGCACTGGGTTTGATGTCCAAACGCACGCCTAAACCATCGCCCAGCTCCAGCAGTGCCGAATTGGCCACGGTGGCTCGACCGCCGGCGGTGAACGCTGAACTGCGGCCCCCGCCTAGCGGATGGTCCCGCACGATTTCGGCACTACTGACTACCGCGCTAGCGCCTCCGACTTCGTCGGTAAAGATATTTTTGCCATCAGTGCCCATATCAAGGCTGCTCATCTGCAATGACAGCAGCGGTTCCAGGTTAGGGTCGGACATATCGCCGATCTGCACGCGGCCGCCATCTTGCGAAGCAACCTGCAGGCTGCCACTGACCTCATAGGCCGCCTGCACCGACACGCCGTAATTGTCATAGGTCACCACGCCAGGCTCCGCGACATCCGCTACCAGCATGGCGTCCTGCGCCTCGATGGAGCGATTACTGCCGGAAACCACCTTGAAATTGAGCTCCGCACTGGCGATGTAGCCAACTTGGGCGCGCCAAATATCATCACTGGCGTTCAGACCCGCTACGAAAGTGGATTTGGCTACCCCGGCCGAGTCGGTAAGTTGATAAGGCGTCTGCATTACCCCGTGACCGGCATCGAACACCACCGGGACACCCACCGCCGGCTGACCGTTGGCACGCTTGACCTTGGCAGTCAGCGTAACGCTCTCACCTTTCTCCGGCTGAGACTTGCTGGCGATCAGCTCAATGGTGGCGCCTTTGATCGACATATCCATTTCGGTGCTAGCGACCCCGGATGTAATCACGGCCTTGGTGCTTGAGGTATCCAGTTCGCCGCCGGTCACCACAATAAAGGCTTTACCATCCACGGTTTCCAACTGGCGCTCGACGATTCGCGTGCTATCGGCCATTTCGAAAGCAACAGGAGTGCCGTCCTCCACCAAGTTGTTGTACTTGTCGTAAACCTTGACATCAATGCGCGCTTGCCCCTGTTCCAGCGCTTCAACCTGCCCAGTCAGCGAAGCGACAATACGATTGGGTTCGCCCGCAGTGACCTGGACGGTTTTCCAACTGGTTTTGCTACCGGGATTGTCGAGCATCTCGACGAATATCTTGGTTGAGGCGCCCTTCTGGGTCGGCATGCTCAGGGTGTTATCAAACACCCCGAAATCTGTGCTGGTTTGCGACGCGTTGGCAAGTGTCCCCGCCCCTTGCAGTGACCACCTGATGGTTACCGGTTTTTTCCTGTCCGGATCGCGACTTGAATACCCCAGCAAGGTGGCCTTTAAGTTCAGTTGGGGATCGTCGGCGCTGAGCAGATATGAGCTGGCGGTCTCTTCCTTGAAACCGATATTGGTCGACTCCAGCGCCAAGGTTTCAAAAGCGAACTCCCACAACACATTGCCCACATCGTTGTTGGTATACAGCCGCAGCGATAGGAAATCATCGGCGTCAAGCTTGCCCAGTTGACCAATGTCTTCGAACTTAATGGTTTGGCCTTTACCAATCGTAGCCTTTACCTCCTCCTGCCCAAACGCCAGCACTATCTCACGCTCACCCCTATCGCTCCAGGTTTCCAGAGTTTCGAAGGACGACTTGATAAAGTCGTAGATGAAACTGACATAGCGATCACTACTAACGATCGTCGGAGTTTTGTTGCTGTAGATATCCGTATTAACGCCCTCGGCATCCTCGCGGCGGATTTCCTTGACGTTGAGGTCGTAGAGGCTGAACTGCATCTCCGGCCGGTACTGCCAGCTATACCTTGGTTCCGGTTTCTTCAGGTTCAGTTCGGGGTGTTCCTTGTCTGCCTTGCGGTAGGCCTGGCGGGAGATCTCACTGGTCTCTTCATCATGCAAAGGCACCAGCACTGGCACATAGTGTGTAGGACGGTGCTTAAGGATTCCTTTGCCCGCTCCTTCGGAGGAAAAATTGGGGTTTCGGTTTTCCGGCTGCCCCGCGACTTGCAGGTACAAATGCTGCTTGGCCAATACTTTTTCCGGTAACTGAATAACCTGCACCTGCTGGCCCGGCTTGATCTTGAACTGGGACAGGCTGTTGGCACCTACGGGGGCCAGTTGATTGGCTGCAACGATCTTTGCCAGGCGGCCGGTATAGCCATAGTCCGCTAGCTCTTCGGGCAATGGACTGCCGTCCGCGTCTCGCCAATCGCTGTAGATGGCAATGCTGATATCGCTGCCAAGCCCTGCCCCTTCGTTACCGATGAGCTGTTTCTTCTCATCGCCCTTGGTCATGCCGGACTCAATCTTGCTTTTGCGCTCTGCCCAGATTTTCAGATTCGGTGGCCCCATCTGAATCTGCTGACTATTGAGGTTGATCAGGTTGCCGCTGAGGCTGGATTGCAACTGAAAGCTTTTGCTGCCGATGTAACCGGTCGGTCGGTTGATGGCGATGATGCGAACTTGCTCGCCGGCTTTGAGGTGGTTGGCGGTACGCTTCTGGAATTCTTCTTTGAAGCCGCCGGCGCTCTGCCATTTGGTGAAGTTGGCTTCGCCAGTTCGGCCTGCAACGGAATAGAAGTTTTCCGCGGAGCCGCGTAGCTGAATGGTGAAGCGAAACGCGCCCTGCCCGTCATCGACGCCCGAATAGGTCTTGTACAGTTCGTTCTCGTGCAGCCCTCGGCGCTCTGCTACCAGTTGGCCGTTGGATTCGCGGAATACATAGATATCGGTGTCAGTAAGATCTTCAGTGGTAATGCTTTCCAGCAGGCCGCGATCCTTGAAGTCCGCGGCAGTATCGATCAACCGCGTGAAGTCCGGGGCCGTTTCTTCGGTATTGGTGGGTGCGCTGTCATACCGGCTGGACAGGTAAATGCCTTGAAACTCTGCTTCTTCCACGCTAGTGGTGACGAAAACCTCTTTGGGCTTGCCTTCTACCTGCTTGGTAACTTTCTTGCCCGGCACCACGAATTCCGGCTTCTCATCCCCGTCGAAGTCATACTTCTCTTGCAGGGTGCGGGCCCTGTCGGATGTCTCGGCGCTGTAGGCGGTTGAGTCGCCAACCTTGGCACCTTTTACGGTCGCTGCGCCGTCGATCACCATCAGGTCAACCGGAAAATCCATAGGCCGTTTGATCGGCGTGGCTGCAGTTGCGATGACCATCGCCGCACTCAGGCTGTAGACGCCAAGGCCGTTACAGACGTCGTAGTCCTGGCGGGTCATGTAATACGGCATGTACGAGCCGCCACGCGGATTGAAACGCTTGTATTGCAGCTCCAGAAAAGCCGGCGTGGTGTATTCGAAGACAAAGCCTGGGCACGATGGCAGGAAGTAATTCATGCTGTACTTGCCGTTGCTGTCGGTAACCCCGTAGCCTCCGGGGATGTAACCACCCAGCGTGACACCCACTCCTGCCATTGGCCCATATATCTGGGCATCTCGGTCGCGGGACAGGGTGTCGGAAACCTGACCATCCTTGCCAAAGAAGCCGACACGAAAGCCGATGGCGTTGGCGGTCTGCGCGAGGATGTCGCCTTCCTTCGAAAGCAGCAGGGACTTGCTCGCGGAATCGGGGGTAACGCCGTCTTTCACCGGTAACTGCAGCAGGACGAGGTCCTTGCCGTCGATAGTAAACAGCTCCTTTTCCGCACGCACGATTACGGTGAGCATGCCTTCATCGAGGTTGGGCTTGCTGATCGTTTCACCAGTGACGGTCTTGAAGGTTTTACCTCGGTAGGCTGCGGCAGTCAGGATCTCACCGCTGGGATAACGCTCGAGAGTGTCGCTCTTGCGCTTGAGTAACGCGCGATAGGTGTCGCCAGACATGACTTGGGCACGCTCGAACGCCCCCACGGCTTCGCCAATTTCGCGCGCCTCTTTGCCGCTACTGTCGTACTCCACATACACCGGGCGTCCCGACGGCCCAGGCACGAGGGTTCGCGTGTAAACCGCTCCGTGCTTGTAGTACGTCTGCGGCACATATAGCCCAGGAATCATGCCCAGGCTGAAAAACGCCTGCGCCGTAACTGTCCACCCGCCGAGCACCAAGCCGAATAGCAGGCCCAGCAACGATACCTTGCGGCGCACTGCGCAACGCGAACGCGGGGAAGTCGACATACGCAACATATCCATCTGTCAGTGATTCCTTGAGCCGCCTCAGCGGCTCTTACTCAAACGGTAGAGCTCAGCTTGCAGCTGACGCAGGTTCATCTTTCCTTCGGCGTAAGCCTGGAGTACGGGCTGGGCCTCGACACCCGCCAGCGCAAAGCCGAACAGGTCGAGGTTGCCGGGTTCCAGCAGGCCTTTGCTGCGGATGCGCAGGTTGTCGATCTGCCCGGCGCCCACCGGCACTACGCGGCCTGCAGTCCGGTCTAGACCGACCATGACAACGTAGGCGCCGTTCTCCGGCAGGTAGTCGTGGCTGTCGGCCAGCTTCAGGGCGGCGATGTCGACGTTGATCGGGCCTCGCACATTGACGCCTGCCGGTTGCAGGGCGTACATCCAGAACGGCATTGCCATTGGGTCGACCGGGTATGGCAGCTCGCTGAACTGCAGCATCTGTGCATGAAGGTCGCCGTCCTGTCGGCCGTCGGCGAACTCCAGAGTGGCGTTGCCAAGGTCGAGCTTCAGCTCACCACCGAGCAGGCTCAGTTGGCTCCCGCCCTTGACGGGAACGTAGGGCAAGGTGGTGTTGAGTTGAGCCAGCGGCAATTGGCCAATCTCGTTAAGCACGCCGCCTTGAACGGTGATAGTCCGGCTGTCGCTACCGTAACCCCGTGTCCCCTGCCCCGGATTCAGCGACAGGCGATAACGGCCGGTAGGAATGTTCTGCTCTGCGCTGTCACCAAAGCCGAAGTTGAAAGCACCGTCCTGATTGGTCTGCGTGCTGCGACCGAGCTCATCGATACGCACCTGGACGCCCGCTACCGGCTGCTGCAACTGATCCATCACCACACCGCTGATGAACGTTGGCAGCGGCCGAACGTGGTAGCGGATGCGTGCCAGATCCTGGCCGTCGTAGCTCACGTCTACCGAGACTTCGGCGTTGTAGGCGAGGTCTTTCTCCGGGTAAAAGGCCACCACCTGACTACCAGGCAACTCAGCCAGATTGCCAACTACTGGCTGATGATCGAAGTTGACATCAACCAGCTGGTAACCCTGCGCCTGCAGCTCGCTGGTGCCGAGACCGTCGCGGTCCTCGTAGGTTTTGCCATGGGCGCTCTGGTGGACTTCGAGCTTCAGCTTGCTGATATCGATGGCCTGGTTGAAGTACAGGCTGATGAAGTCGTTGGGGTTGGCGGCCTTCTCGCCGCTGGCCGGTTCGATGCGTTCCAGGGCCACCGGCACTTGTTGCGGGGTGACCACGTTGATGCTGCGGCTGCTCTGCGCCACCACTTGCCCGCTGCTGTTTTGCAGCACGGCCAGCAGGCGGTATTGGCCGGCTTGCGCGGGCACCAGCAGGTTGGTGCTCTTCAACGTGGTATCGCCGGTCAGTGCGGCATCGGCCAGGGTGTCGCCGTTGGCGGACAACAGCACGGCACGCGGAAGCAACTGAGCGCTCAGGTCTTCGATGCGTGCGGCCACTTGCAGGCTGATGGGCTCGCCAAGGTTGAGCAGCTCGGTGCCCTCAGTGGGAATTACCCAGTTGATGGCGGCCTGGCTGCTCAATTCCAGGCTATAGGCCTGGCGAGTCTGGTTGCCGGCTTGGTCGCGGGCTTCGAGGCTCAACTCGACGCTTTTGCCCAGTGGTAGGCTGAGGCTGGTGGCGAAGCGGAACTCGCCAGCCGCAGCGCCCGGTTGCAGAGTTACATCACTGCCGTTGATCTGGAAGCTGCCTGGGTTGGCTTCACGGAGCGTGCCTCTGACCGGATAGGGCTGCTCGCTCACCCGGTTTTCGGCAGGCATTTCCACCAGCGGCGTGTCCAGCTGAATCACTGGAGCGGTCTGGTCAAGGCTCCAACTCAAACTCTGGCGGGTTTCCTGGCCGCTGCGGTCGCGGGCCAGCAGTTCAACGCTGTAAGCGGATTGGCCAACTGGAACGCCGAGCGTCTCCTTGAGATCCAGCAGTTGGCTGCCGGATTCACGCAGTACCAGGTTGCGGCCATTGAGGCTGACGCTGTCCAGCCCGGCCTCGGCGTACACCTGGCCGCGCAGGACGAAGCCATTGCCAGGCAGCAGGCTGCCGTTGGCCGGTGTGAGTCTGTCGAAACGCGGCGGCTTGAAGGTGGTTTGTGCGGGCTGATAGGTAACCTGCACGGTACGCTGGGTGCTGCGCTGGTCGACCCAGCCCTGGATGGTGAGGGTGTTGGGGCCGACCTGCAGGTTTACCGGTGCCGACTGGAAGGCAAACTCGGTGACCTGGCTGGTGGCGTTCAGGGTAGTCGCCTGACCATTGACCAGCACCTCCAGACGCTGGGCGGGCTTGTCGCTGCGCAGCACGCCGCGTACGACCACGGCAGCGTCTTTGACGGTAGCGCCGGCCACCGGGTAGGCGATGGTCAGGCCGATATCGCTGGCTGCGGCGATGCGCTCGACATTGCGTACCAGGCTGGCCTGGTTGCCGGCCTTGTCATAGGCGGTCAGGGTCAGTTGGTTGGCGCCCTCAAGCAACGGCACGCTGGCCGTCCAGTGATCACCTTGCAAGGTGACGGCAAAGCGACTGGTAGCGAAGCGGTCGGAGACAAACTCCAGACGAGCCACACCCGCGCCGGCATCGCTGACGCTGCCACGCAGGCTGATGCTGTCTTCACTGACGCTGACGTTGTCGACGCCTTCGATGGTCAGCTCCGGCGGTATGCGGTCCGGGAAGCTAGTCGCGTCATCAGGGTTGGTACCAGCAGCGACTTCATCATCGTTGCTGACGCCATCGCCATCGCGGTCGGTGTCCTTGTTGTCGCCGATGCCATCGCCGTCGAGATCCTTCCACTCGGTCGGGTCACTCGGGAAGGCGTCCTGCTCGTTGGCAATACCATCACCGTCGAGATCGTTATCCAGGCTGTCCGGGATACCGTCCTTGTCCAGGTCCGGCGGCACGCTGCTCTTGTCGTCCGGATTTGTACCGAGCTGGGTTTCGTACTCGTTGGAAATACCGTCACCGTCGCGGTCCGGATCGGCGTTATCGCCAATGCCGTCACCATCGAGGTCTTTCCACTCGGCCGGGTCACGCGGAAAAGCGTCCTGTTCGTTGGCTACGCCGTCACCGTCGATATCGCTGTCCAGGCTGTCGGGGATGCCGTCCTTGTCCAGATCCGGCGGCACGCTGTTCTTGTCGTCCGGGTTTGTACCAGCCTGCAGTTCGTAGTCGTTGGAAATGCCGTCGCCATCACGATCAGTGTCCTTGTTGTCACCGATGCCGTCGCCGTCCAGGTCCTTCCACTCGGTCGGATCATCCGGGAACGCATCGGCGTCGTTGGCTACGCCATCGCCATCGCGGTCGCTGTCCAGGCTGTCAGGGATGCCGTCCTTGTCGAGGTCTGCCGGCACGCTGTTTTTATCGTATGGATCGGTGCCGACCTGAATCTCGTAATCGTTGGAGATGCCATCGCCGTCTCGGTCTGTGTCCTTGTTGTCACCGATACCGTCGCCGTCGAGGTCTTTCCATTCGGTCGGGTCATCCGGGAACGCATCGACGTCATTGGCTACGCCGTCCCCATCGCGGTCGCTGTCCAGGCTATCGGGGATGCCATCTTTGTCGAGGTCCGCCGGTACGCTGTTCTTGTCGTCCGGGTTGGTACCCAGTTGGATCTCGTAGTCGTTGGAAATGCCATCGCCGTCACGATCAGTGTCCTTGTTGTCACCAATGCCATCGCCGTCGAGGTCTTTCCACTCGGTCGGGTCGTCTGGCAGCGCGTCCTGAGCGTTAGGCACGCCGTCGCCATCGCGGTCATCGTCCAGCGCATCGGGAATGCCGTCTTTGTCCAGGTCCGCGGGCACGCTGTTCTTGTCGTCCGGGTTGGTACCCAGCTGGATTTCGTAGTCGTTGGAAATGCCGTCGCCATCGCGATCGGTGTCCTTGTTGTCACCAATACCATCGCCATCGAGGTCGCGCCATTCGCTCGGGTCATCCGGGAACGCGTCATCGACATTGAGCACGCCGTCGCCATCACGATCGTTATCCAGGGTATCTGGAATACCATCGCGGTCCATATCCGGCGGCACGCTTGCCTTGTCATTCGGGTCGGTACCGACCTGCACTTCGTAATCGTTGGAGATACCATCGCCATCACGGTCGGTATCGGCGTTATCACCAATGCCGTCGCCATCGAGATCCTTCGATTCGTTCGGGTCATTGGGGAAGGCATCAAGCTCGTTGGGCACGCCATCGCCATCGAGATCACTATCGAGGCTGTCGGGAATACCGTCCTTATCGAGGTCTGCCGGCACGCTGGCCTTGTCATCAGGATCAGTACCAACCTGCACTTCGTAATCGTTGGAGATTCCGTCGCCATCGCGGTCGGTATCGGCGTTGTCGCCAATACCATCACCGTCTAGGTCCTTGCTCTCGGCAGGATCATCCGGGAAAGCGTCGAGGTCATTGGCCACGCCATCACCGTCGCGGTCATCGTCCAAGGTGTCTGGAATACCATCCTCGTCCAGATCGGTGGGCACACTGCTCTTGTCGTCCGGGTCGGTGCCGACCTGGATTTCATAGTCGTTGGAGATGCCGTCGCCATCGCGGTCGGTATCGGCGTTGTCGCCTATGCCGTCAGCGTCCAGATCCTTGCTCTCTGACGGATCATCCGGAAATACATCCTGATCATTCGATACACCGTCGCCATCGCGATCATCGTCCACACTGTCGGGGATGCCGTCCTTGTCCAGATCCGCAGGCACGCTGCTCTTGTCATCAGGATCGGTGCCAACCTGAATCTCGTAGTCGTTGGAGATACCGTCGCCATCGCGGTCGGCATCCTTGTTGTCACCAATGCCATCGCCATCGAGGTCACGGCTTTCGCTTGGGTCATCGGGGAAGGCATCCTGATCATTGGGCACGCCATCACCATCGCGATCATCATCCAGGGCGTCAGGAATACCGTCCTTGTCCAGATCGGCGGGTACGCTGTTCTTGTCGTCCGGATTGGTACCAACCTGGACTTCGTACTCGTTGGAAATGCCATCGCCATCGCGATCCAGGTCGGCGTTATCGCCGATGCCGTCGCCATCCAGGTCGCGCCACTCGGCACGATCGTCAGGAAACGCATCCTTGTCGTTGTCCACCCCGTCGCCATCGCGATCGAAGTCCAGGGCATCCGGAATGCCGTCGCGATCCATGTCGGCGGGCACGCTGTTCTTGTCGTTGGGGTCAGTACCTAACTGTTCTTCGTAGGCATTGGAGATGCCGTCACCGTCGCGATCCAGGTCGGCGTTATCGCCGATGCCGTCGCCGTCCATATCGCGGCTTTCGCTTGGGTCGCGGGGGAAGGCATCCTGTTCATTGGGTACACCATCACCGTCGATGTCATCGTCCAAGGCATCGGGAACACCGTCTTTGTCCAGGTCGGCAGGCACACTGTTCTTGTCGTCCGGGTTAGTGCCCAGTTGAACTTCGATGTCATTGGAAATGCCATCGCCATCGCGATCCGGGTCCGCGTTATCACCGATACCGTCACCGTCGAGGTCTTTCCACTCGTTTGGATCATCCGGGAAAGCGTCCTGATCGTTGGCTACGCCATCACCATCGCGATCGCTGTCCAGCGCATCGGGTATGCCGTCCTTGTCCATATCCGGCGGTACGCTGCTTGGGTCGTCGGGATTGGTGCCAACCTGCTCCTCATAGTCGTTGGAAATGCCATCGCCGTCGCGATCAGGGTCGGTGTTGTCACCAATACCATCGCCATCCAGATCGCAGAGCAGACCGAAGTCGACCTTGCCCAGTTGCACCGCACTGTGGGTCGCACGTGCCAACGTATCGAGCGTCACGTTGCTGCCCACGGCACTACCATAGAGACGTGAAGCATATTGCTGAGTGACGCTGCCTTTGGCGTAGATAAAACCAGCCAGGGTGGAGTTGGGGCCGAGGACTACATTGCCTTCAGCCAATACCAGAAGCCGCGAGGCATCACCCGGTTTCTCGTAGGCTGTGGCGTTCATCATCGCCTGCCATGGCAACTCAAGGTTGCTGCGTACGTGCAAACGCACGGTACCGGTTCCGATCGGAACGATCTTCGCTTCGCTGCCGAGGGTCAGACGGTCGATCCAGTAATCACCTGGTGCCAGCTCGAGGGTGGCGCGATATCCCAGTTCCACATCTTTGAGCAGGTATTCGCCAGCGACGTTGAAGCGTGCTTTGGCCAGACCACCAACGCTCAGGCGCTGCCACTCCTTGCGACTAGCGTCCAGGGTGAGGCTGCTGGCAAAGCCAACGTCCTGCCTGAACGAATTGTTGGTGGTACGAAACGCCGGCAAAGCGGGAACAGAGGCTGGGGTGAAACTGGCCTGGCAATCCTGGCTACCGCAACTGCGCATGCTGGAAGCGAAACTGTTATCCACGCGACGGGTTGCCAGGTAGGCCGAGGGGGCATCACGCAGTTGCGCGTTCAGGGCAAAGCTGATGCGCCCGGAACTCCCATGGGTTTGCAGGCCCCCGGCAAAAGCCGCAACGCACAGGTTTGGCTGCTGGGCTGGCGGTGCCACCACAGGGATGCTCTTGGCATCCAGTGGATTGCTGCCGGCAACGCGCTCGCGTTCGTCGTCGTAGCCGTCACCATCGGTGTCGTCATCGAACAGGTCGAGGATGCCGTCACCGTCCAGATCACCACGTTCCCGGCACTGGTTGTTCCAGCTGGCGCTATTGATCGCGGCCATACGGGTTTCTACCCGGGCTGCGCTGCCGATATCCGCGCTACGGGCATTGACGGCGCCAGTCAGGCGTGCGGCGAAAGCCGAACTGTAGGTGCCCTCGACATACACCAAGCCGTTGATGACGCTAGCCGACTCCTGGGAAAGGTTGCCGCGTACGAACAGCTGTAGCCCTTCAGGGCGGCCACTGCCGTTATCCAGAGCATTGATGCTCGCCTGATACGGTAGGCTCAAGGCACTGCCGACCATGACCTTGGCGGTACCGCTGGCGACCCGCAACTGGCTGTTGCTGGCCATATCCAGCCGACCGATCCAGTAACGGCCGGGTGCGAGGGTAACCTTGGCGCCATAGCCGAGGGTCAGGCGTTCGATGTAATAGGCTTGATGACGCGGGTTGAAACTCAGGGTGGCGGCGCTTTCCAGTTCAACGGCGCGGTATCGGTTGACCTCATTGCCACCGACTTCGCCATTACCCAGATAGCCCACACGCAGGTCATGCTGGCCATTGATAGCGGGGAATTTCAGGCTGCCTAGATCCGCCGCGGCAACGCCGCTGGCGCTGCAATTCTGGCCGCCACAGCTTGGCGAACCGAATGCATTCTGTACCCGCAGGGTGGCGAGTGCCGGACTTGGGCTGTCCGTCAGTTGGCTTGCCCACTGAAAGGTAATGCCACCATTGCCGTGGGTTTGCAGGCCAGAGCTGAACACTGCCTGGCAGGACTCGGCCGCCTGTGCAACACCCGCAATCAGGCACAGCAGCCCTATAAGCAGCCGCTCGCCCGCGTGCTTGCCCACCCGCATCCCCATAATGTTCGCCCCAGCCCTGCCGTCGTCCCTGATTGTTGCCGGCTTATGCGCGGCCCTGGTCTTGCACTCGTCTAGCGCGAGCTGTATTGCACATCCACTGCCTTCAACGCTTCGCCGCTCAGGTTTTTAACCACCTGTTTGAGCGCCTGGGGTGCCAGCTTTTCACGAATGGTCCCGCTCACTTCCGCCAGCGGTTTGGCTGGTAGCTGTTGCTCGGCGGTGACACGTACCAGCATCAGCTGGCCGTCCACATAAAGCGGCGCGATGCTGCCCGCGGCGGTGGGCTCCACCAAGCTGCGCAGCGGCTGCTCCAACAGCTCCAGCTTCAGGCGGCTCTGCCGGTACTGCAGCGGCTTGCCCGCTTGGCGCCAGTCGGCCACCAGTTTCTGCCAATCCTTACCCTGAACCTGCGCACTACTGAGCAGGGTGATCAGCTCAGTGCGTTGCGCCGGCTCCAGCTCCTGGTCGCTGGCAATGATCTCGAAGCTTTTTTCTACACCACCGCCAAACTCATCCTGATGGCGGTTGTAGTAATCAGTCACCTGCTCAGCGGTTACCGGCTCGGGGTTGGCGTGCGCTTCCAGGTAGTGGCGCACCAGCAGCTCTTCACGGTATGCCTGAGCCTTGAGATCAAGTTGCTCACGCTCACTGGCGTCGAGTTCACGTTCAGCAAGTAGCGCCATAGCCCGGCTGCTCACCAGGCTTTCGAGAATCTTGCGCTCTACCTCTTCGTTGGCGAACAGCGGCGCCGATTCGCCGAGAGTTCGCTCGATGGTCAACTCCAGCTGTGCTCGAGTAATCGGCGTCTTGTCGACGGTCACCAGCGTGGCCGAAGGCTCCACCGGCACGTCGCTCAAAGCCTGCCTGCTGTCGTCCTTGCAACCTGCCAGCAGCACCGCAAGCGCCAATGCAGCAAAAGCGTACTTAACTGGCTGCACGGTTATCACCCGGCGTTTCAGCGTTGTTGCTGTCGGCCTTGGCTGCTGCTTCGGGCTGATCCTTCTTCTCGATCTTCGCTGCCGCTTTGAGACGTTCCAGTTCGGCCGCTTTGGCTTCCTGGCGCAAGCGGTAACGAATATCGCCCGCCACGCTTTCGAACGGCTGCTTGATCACCTGCGGGCCTTCCAGCACCTTGACGATATGGAAGCCGAATGGCGTGACGATAGGCTCTGACAACTCCCCGGCCTTCATCGCGAAAATGCGGGTGCTGAAGGCTGGATCGATCGCGCCTTCCTGCAGCCAACCGAGGTCGCCGCCATGCTGGGCGGACAGCTGATCTTCCGAGTACTCCTTTGCCAGCGCCGTGAAGTCTTCCTGGGAATTGGCCTTGGTATGGATAGCGCTGGCCTTGGTCAGCAACGCCTGACGCTCGGTTTCACTCAGGCCTGGGTTGGTGCGTACGAGGATATGAGCGACATGGATCTTCTTGGCCTGGAATTGGTCAGGATTGGTCGCATAGTAGTTACGCACCGCTTCGTCGGTTACCCGCTCCTTGAGGAACTCTTCGAAATAGCGACCGATCAGCATCTGCTTGCGGAACTCGGCTACCTCGGCCTCTACCTGTTCAGCGGGAAGCAGCTTCTGCTCTTCAATCTGCCCGGCCAGGCCTTCGCGCTCCAGATAGTCATCCAGCTCGCGATTCACCAACTGCGTATTCTGAGTGGGCACGCGCTTGAATTTGAGGTAGGCGTCGAACTGAGCCTGGGTGACGGGCTGGCCGTTCACTTCGGCGATGGAATCGGAATTCGAGTCGCAGCCAGCGATGGCGATCATCACGGCGAGCACACCCAATTTATGCAGCATATTCATCCTGAGTGTTCCTGTCCTTGGGTGAGTAATGGGGCTATGGCGCGCTATATATAGCATTTAGCCATTGCAGATTGGTAATGGCTCACAGTTCTTCAAGTTTGCGGGCCACCAGATGGGTCGACGATCATTGGGTGCTCATGCTGCCCTGGCCATTTGGTCGCGATAGCACGCGTACCTGCCGGCAATTCGGTGAGGCGGCTGACGAAGCCAGAGGTGCTATCTACGTAAGCCAAGCTAACCCGAGGTGAGCCCTGGAACTCATCCTCAACAACTGCGAGCAAACCTAAGTCCCAAGGCTGACGCTCCATCGAGATGATTTTTGGCGCGCTGCCAAAGTCATCACTGAAGTACAGCTGTGCCACTATGGAAACTGTGCCTCTGGAGTCCATGCGCTGCAATTGGCAGTCATGAACGAACAATGGCTGACTACCCAATGTGGCGATGCCAGAGCCACATGCTTCCCGCGCAAGCATGCCAGTTCCATACTGTTGATCCGTATGACGGCTGGAGCCGACTACCGTATAAGGTATCTCGTAATAACCACCATCGGTGGTTTGCGCGCTCACCCAGACTTTGTTGCCTTGGATGCTCATATCCATCACGTTCTCGAAGTCTGACTGATTGTCGGCAGACTCGAGCACGTCACCACTGAGGATATCAACTCGCTCAATCAGAGCCTGTGGCAGGCCATTAGAAAGATTAAGACGCTGATGACTGGTCCATACCTGGCCCTGGGCGTCAAAGTCGAACGCTGTCACTGGATTAGCCAACGCAGAAAGTCGCTCCGGCGTGCCGGTCAGCCCCTGCTGGCGATACAACGTGCTGCGTCCATCGAGATTACGCAGGGTATACAGTTCGAAGTCTGGCAGATCGTCGCTGGACAGCGGATTGGTGCCCAGGCGAACTTCAAGCTCGTCAGGGAACCCGTCACTATCACTGTCGGGGTTACTCGTACTGGTACCCAGCGCCACTTCACGACTGTCGCATAGCAGGTCGAGATCGGTATCCTCGCAGGCACTGAAGTTGGCCAGACGCGAGCGCTCAGCCTTGCTGATGCCGCGCAAGGCCTCTTCTCCCAGGCTGGTCAACAGCGCTTCGGTATCCTTGAAGCGGCTTTGTCCATGCTCCAGCGCGGCGAACTGCATCACACTGCGCGCCTCACCCGCCGGAATCACCAGCCGGTAACCAATCGCGGCCTCACGGATCCCATCATAAATACGCATGCTTTCTGCATCGAGGATCGAACGTCCTGCTGAGTCGGCAAATATCGTAATCATGCGTGCATCCAACTCACCACTCTTCAGAGTCCAGACTAGAGAGTTGTCCTCAGTACTTAGATGCGCATCACCCGACGATGTACTCAGTTGGGTCGACTGCTGGTGATTATAGGATTGGCTAATGACGTAACTTGGACGTACGACGATAGGCTTATCACTGAGATTGACGAAACGGTCTAGAACCCGCAGGAAGCCCCGCCCATCTTCGGGCACATAGACTTCGCGGCTGACGGCCAAGCCGTCTCCCGAATCATATAAAGACGTGCGCAATGCTCCTTCAGGAGTGCGAGCGAGTCCTCCAGAAGCAAGAGAGTGGCTGCCCAGCTGGAACAGCCGCTGATTGATCATTTGCCAGCCGTCGCGATCAACAGTTTCAACCTGACCACCAGGACTAACGCGGTAGCTGACTCCAGATTCAGTCAGCAGATATTGATCGCCCTCACGAATGTCACGCAAGTCATCTTCTGCCTTCAATGGGTCGCTGCCATCTACAAATATCTCGTCGCCATCATCCCGCCCAGCCCCATCGGTATCAGCTTTGTTAGGCGAAGTTTTGCTCACCCGCAACTCATATATATCGGGTAGACCATCACGATCGCTGTCGCGGTTATTAGGATCGGTACCCTCGTAAAACTCCTCCAGATTACTCAAGCCATCGTTGTCGCTGTCATCGTCTGGAGCGAGGTCCCCATAGCGATACTCGAACAAGTCAGGCAGTTGATCGCCATCACTGTCCTTTTGCAGCGGATCACTACCGGACTCCACCTCGACACCATCAGGCAGGCCATCATCATCGCTGTCCGCCTTCTTGGGATCAGTACCCCGCGCTATCTCATTGGCGTCATTCAGACCGTCGCCATCACTGTCAGCAGCCATGGGGTCAGTGCCATAGCGATGGAGTTCGTCATAGTCACTCAGGCCATCCCCATCACTGTCAGCCACATGCGGATCCGAGCCTGCCTGCTGTTCTTCCAGATTGCTCAGGCCATCACCATCCGGATCGGCCGTTGCTATACCTGGTTCGGCAACAAGTGGATCAAAACCACTGTACAACTCAAAGCCGTCCCACAAGCCGTCACCGTCAGTATCTCGAGCATCCGGGTTCGTACCCAACAGCATTTCGTTAGCATCGGAAAGCCCGTCCTGATCGCGGTCGGAGCGGCGTGGCAGATAACCAAGCTCGACTTTGTAACTATCCAGCGCGTCCGGCAGGTAACTAATGACCCTCCCCTGCAAATGGTTGTCGGAGGTACCCACATAGTGCTCGATCCCCGTACCGGGACGTACCTGATAGCCGTGTAAGCGCCTTATATCCATTTCGAACCTGCCACTCGGCATTTCATAGTTCGAGTCATTAGTGGCATTTGTAAAACGGCTGTAACGCGAGTACCAGTCACCCTCCAGAACATCATAGAAGCGCTGTTCGATATGCCCGTCCCGGTGCAGGACTACTTGCAACGTCATGGTACCTGCATCTTGCGCTGCGTACTGACTGCGCCAAGCTATCCAGGTCAGAGTGACACTATCCGCCATCTCCTTAAGAAACATCTGCCCATCTTGAAAATTGATGCCCAGTGGCACGATACCCAAGGAACCAATACGCATACGCTGCTCCCAAGGCCAAACTTCAACTCTGGCGCTTGGGAAGGCAAAACCGATTGGAAGCATGACTTGCAAGTAACCGGAATCAACCTGTTTTCCTAGGTCACTTTCAATCGGCTGAGGCACTTCGCTGTCGTCCATGACCAGTTCCAGCTCTCCAATATCGTTCTCGCCATCACGATCGAGTTCCACGACATGCCGCAGATTCAACTCCACGTCCAGGACTCGATGTTGCAGGTTGACCAACCACTCCGCACGCTCGCGGCGTGCAAGAGCGTCAAAGCGGAAACGGCCATCGGCATCAGTGGTCTGGTTGAACGGAGAGTCCTGCCAACATTCGTTAGTCCAGCAGTCCACTCGCTTATTCAGCAGCGCCACAGACACACCGGCTACCGGGCGCCCCAGGACGTTGACTACGCGACCAGTCAGCACCGTCGGTGGTGGTTCCTCGACGACTACGCCCAGCTCTACCTCGCTGCGGTTGCCACTGATATCGCTGGCAACAAGGCGTAGACCAAGATCACCAGCCTCCGTCATGGCAACAGTGAAGCTCAGGTCGCCACCAATTGGAGAACTTTCGAGCAACTGATCGCGCTGCCACAACTCGACGGAACGAATCACTCCGTTATCAGTAACGCGTGGCTGTAGCTGCAAATTGTCGCCCAAGTAGAAAGGGCCACTAGGTAGGTTGGGCGCAATTACAGGTGGTTGGATATCCGCAACGGTGGGCTCGTTATCCTGGCCATCAGGAATACCATCGTTGTCGTTGTCCGGGTTTAGCGGGTCAAGGTTCAGTGGGATTTCGTCAGCATCGGGGAGCCCGTCGTTGTCGCTGTCAAACAGAGGCTGCCAATTAACCAACTGCGCATGCTCCTCAGCAGTCAGTCCTTCTTCAAAAAACTGCTCAGACGTCAGTTGGTCTAGAGTTAGCTGCGCCTCGCCATGGTAATGGCTTTGCAGAGCGTAGTGCATCAAAACCTGACGACTCTGCGGCTGCAGGGTGAGACTCCATGTGAAAGAGTACTGGTCACCGTTCAGGGCTACGGACACCGGCTTAATAAGGGAATTGGCATCGCCGAACAAATGCCCTACGGCTGGAGTACCACCAATAAATATATGGTCATCACTGAGTAAGTAGTAGTCATCCGCACTGAATACCTTGTCGCCCGACGAGGTGTTGATAATCCTCGTGCGCCCATCAGAGCCCAAGTTTCCGCTGATGGTCACTGGTACGGTTATCACCCTATCAGTCGGATTTTCAATCAGTTCCAAGAAGCGCGCGTAGATCTTATCTTCCGGCACATAAATCTTACGACTGACGCGCAGGCCGCCATTTAGGGTATTCGTGGGCAGCGTTACTTCGCGGCCGTTAAGGCGAAGCTTACCCCTCCCGACACTTGGCATGACCTGACCATTAACGATCAGATTCTGACCGCCATCATAAGCATTGTTGTAGCCATCGCGGATCGAGCCGTTATTAGTGATATCCCAGCGATAACTATTGCCATACAGGTTGTAGTTAAAACTGATATCGCCCTCGTAGCTCAGCTGGCTTTCAGGTACCACGTTTTTTGCAAGCCGACCTTTTGCCTCCAGCACCAGTGCTTGCACATCTAGCAGTTGGCTATCTACCGGTATATCCACCTGAGCAGTAGCGACCATTCGCTGAGCGCCGAACATCGCTGTAGCGCTGATAGTCATGCGAACGTCGCGGCTCACTACCGACAGGCTATAGCGACCGTTAGCATCGGTCGTGGTCTGCTGGGCGTTCACCTGCACAATAGCGCCAGCTACCGGATTGCTAAGTTTGTTCAGCACTTGTCCGCTAAAGGTCAACTCAGGCACAACATTGACGTCTACTGCCAGATCAACCGTACGCACGTTATTTTGACTGTCAGTAGCGCGCACTTGCAGTAGCGTACTCGCGGCGTTTGGCAGCAACACTGTGAAGGTCTGACGGCCAGCCTGGTTGCGGGTTTCGCGCAACTCACCATCTTGTAGTAGCTCGACCTTTGTGACGATACCGTTGTCGTTTATTAGGGCAGTAACGTCTAGCAGCTCGCCGGCATAACGCCGCGCCACAGGCAGCGCTTCAAAGCTGACATTCGGCGCCGTGGCGTCAGCTACCAGCGGCTCACTATCCTTGCCGTCCGGGATGCCATCGCCGTCGGTATCCGGGTTGGCCACATCGGTGCCAAGACGGGTTTCGTCGGCATCGCTCAAGCCATCTTCGTCCTGATCGTAGAAGGCGAAGAAGTTCACAACCTTGCCGGCCAGGCTGGCGTCGAGGTTGTCCAGGCCCTGACCTTTGAGGCTGCGTAGTTTAGTGGCGGTGGCCATGGCCGCATCGGTGGAGCCTTCCAAAGTAGCGAAGTGCATGACCACGCGACGCTCGCCAGCCGGAATGCGCAGTTGGTAATCGGCTTGCCACAGACGACCAGCCTGGTTGACGTAGCTGGTGCCCTGACGGCGGTTATCGTTGCCCGACAGTACGTGCAATAGCACTGGGCGAGTGGCAACTGTCGTATCACGCAGGGCCAAGAAGTCATCCGCGATAGTCAGTTGCGCATCGCCACTGCTTGTAATAACAGCCACCTGGCTATTGTCAGAGGCCCCGTAGTAGGACTGCAGACGAACAGTGGTCACCTGTTCCTGGTCGGTCGGGTTATCAATGACTTCCAGATAACGCACATAGGCACCGCCAGCACTTGGTACAAGCACACGACGGCTGACCACCAAGTTATTGATGCGCCTTGCTTCATAGTGGTACTCGCGGCCATTGGCCGAACTGGTGGAATGGTTGTGCCGGTAACCATAACGCTTGCCATCCACATACAACTGGAAGGCGTTGTTACCGTTAATTGCCGAGCCTGTGGTGCTCTCTACATAGCCGTCGTAATAAAAATTCCAGGTACGATTATTTTCATCTTTGACCGAGCGATAACCGTTGATATTCGCACGATCATCGTCTGCCAATTGCGGGTTGGTGGCATCGACAAAGCGTTCATTGATATCGCGGCGGCCACCTGCGTCCCCGTCAGCTTGTTTCGGATCGCTTGTCGGTTTACCCAGTACTTCCCAACCATCAAGCAGCTCGTCACCGTCAGTATCGGCATTGCGCGGATTGGTACCGGCTTGGAACTCACCCAAGTTGGACAGCCCGTCGTTGTCGGTGTCTTCATTAGCTGAGACGTTAAGAAGGTCGTTGTCGATCTCAAACTTGTCGGATATGCCATCATCGTCGCTGTCAGTCTTTAGCGGGTCGGTGCCATAGTTGTAGATTTCGGCATAGTCCTCCACGCCGTCACCATCGCTATCAACCAGGCTCGGATTTGTACCACGGCTGATCTCATCCGGGTCAAGCACGCGATCCAAGTCGGTGTCCTTCGTCAGAGGGCTGGAGTGCCAAGTCAGCGCCTCCTCGCCATCGGTGAGACCGTCACCATCCGTATCGGCACTACGCGGATCGCTACCGGCCTCCTGCTCCTGCAGGTTATTCAGGCCATCTGTATCTGTGTCCTCTGCAGCTTCGCGGTTGGCTTGTTTGGCATCGAATCCATAGCGCTGTTCGAAACCATCGCGCAGCCCATCACCGTCGCTGTCGGCCTTCAGCGGGTCAAGGCCCAGCAGATATTCGTGGGCATCGGCTAGGCCGTCGCCGTCGCTGTCCACCTGAGTGATCCAGTTGACGATGCCCCGCTGCTCTTCGAGCGTCAGATTAGGCTCCTGCACATCGCGGCTGGCCAGTTGTTCCAGGGTGCTGAGCGCACGCTCGCGACTGGCGTCCTGTACCAGGTACTGCACCAACACCTGCCGGCTGCGCGGCGCGAGAGTGACTAGGTAGTTGGCGCGATACTCGTTACCGCTGAACCGGGTTGAAACCGGGCGTAGGGGCGCATCCGCACTGCCGAACACCACACCGGCGGCGTACAAGCCACTTTCCGACGCCGTATCGTCGGTCAGCAGGTAGCTATCTTCCGGGTCAAAGCCGGAATCGCCGGACGAGGTCTGTACCACCGGACGGCTCGCGCGGAAGTTGCCGTAAACGTAGAAGGGCACGGTCATAGGCTGGTCGCTGGGGTTTTCCAGCACGTTGACGAAGCGAGCATAGTTCTGGTCAGCCGGCACGTAGGCCTTGCGGCTGACCAGCACGTTGCCGAGCTGCTTGGCCGGGTAGATCAGCTCGCGACCGTTCAGACGAGTGCGGTAGGTAGTACTGTTGTATTTGTTGTCGTTAACGACGAGGTACAGGCCCCCACTAAAGGTCCAATCGGAAGCGGAGCTGCCGTTGCTGATGCTGCCGTAGCTGTTGAAGTCCCAGCGAACGTTGTTGTTCACCACGCGGTTATAAGAGGTGCTTTCTTCGACAGCAGCCACATGACGCTCTTCGATCGGCTGGAGCGCGGTACGGCCGTGGGCGGCCAGCACCAGTTCACCGATATTCGAATTGCCACCACGGGCCAGCTCGAAGACCTCGCTGGTAGCCGAGACCAACTGGTTGCCAAAGCGGGCCTCAGCCTTGACCCGCGGTTCCAGCGCCAGCGTGGAAGCGGAAAGAGTGAAGCGGCCCTGGGTGTCGCTGGTGACGGTGGCAGAAGATGGCATCGGACCGCTACCGTTGCTGAAGCTCACCTCATCCACGAAAGACCAGGGTCCATTGGCTCGGAAGCTGAGGCGCACGTAGCGAGTGCTGATGTTCAGATCAGCCAGAGTCAGATGGACATGCGGCTCATGGGACTCCGCTTCACGATTATTGGTGTCACTCGGTGGCGTATTGAGGGATCCGACAGCTACCCATTCGTTGCCCACTTTCTGCAGGACATCGAACGAGGGCAGAACCACGTCGCTGAGCTTATCCTGAGTTGCCCCCACGTTGACGGTGGTGAGATGGGTGACCTCCCCCAAGTCAAAATCGATATTCATGGTGCGAGCAGTCCAGCCCAGCCATTCATAGGCCCCGCCCATACCCAGGTCGGTCACAAAACCTGCCGTCCCCAGTTGCCCATCAATCAACTGCCGCCCAGTGTCGTCGCCGTAGCAGTACGTACCGCAATTCGTGCTCTGGTCCAGGGTGTAGGAGACCGGCTTGATGCGCGCGACCTCGTAGCCGTCGACCAGGGTCACCTGGGCGCCTTCCACGGCGCGGCCATTGCCATCCAGCACGCGGCCGATGACCTGAGTGCCGGCGTCGTCCACCAAACTCAGGCGGCGCACGCCACTGCGGCTCTCGTTTCCATTGGTATCGCGAGCGCTGGCTTCGATATCTAGCTGTGCGCCTACGACCGGCACACGGATCACATGCTGGTAAAGCGCGCGATCATAGGTCGCCACGGCCACGCCGTTGACATAGAAGGTCACGCTGGTGACACGGCCATCGTCGCGAGCATCGGCGCGCAGGCGCAGTTGCTGGCCGTGGGCCAGGCTGGCGCCGGCTGCAGGCGATACCAAGATCACGCTCGGTGCCTGGAGGTCCTGCTCGGTGGGCGCGCTGTCTTCGCCATCAAGCAGGCCGTCCTTGTCCATATCCGGGTCGAGCGGGTTCAGGCCAGCCTGCACTTCGGCACCATCGGACAGGCCATCACCATCGGTATCCGCCACCTTCGGATTGGTGAGGGTCTCCAGCAGTTCCTGTTTGTTGCTCAAGCCATCGCCGTCGTAGTCCTGGCCGGCATCCTGGGCGCGGCGCGGGTTGAGGATGTCGGCGTAGGGCCCCTTCAACTCGATAAAGTCGGACAAACCGTCACCATCGGTATCCGCCAGATCCGGGCGGGTGCTGTAGCTATTGATCTCGTCGTAGTCAGTAATGCCGTCATCGTCACTGTCAGCTTTGCGCGGGTTGGCGCCATTGCTGATTTCGGCAGCATCCAGCACACGGTCGAAATCGGTGTCATCATTAAGCGGATCACTGTTGTGCTGATCCACTTCGGCGCCATCGAGCAAGCCATCGTCGTCACTGTCGGCCGCCCCCGGATGGGTGCCCAGTTCCTGCTCACGCAGGTTGCTCAGACCGTCGCCGTCGCTGTCCAGGTTCTGTTCGCCAGCCACTAGCGGGTTAAAGCCGTACTTGACCTCGAAGCCATCAAGCAGACCGTCGCCATCACGGTCGGCCACAAACGCGCTGGTGCCATTGGCATATTCATAGATGTCTTTCAGGCCATCGTTATCGCTGTCTTTGAGCGACAGCTCATGCATGTACACCAACACGTTCGGCAGGTAGGTGTTGATCAAACGGGTATCACCGTCATACAGCGAGGAGTAGCTGTAGTAGACGTGGCCTTGGCCAACGACATAGCGGAACGAGGTCACGGTACGTTCAGCACGCGGCCCCGCCCAGGTCAGCGGGAGTACGCCCGGCGCCAGGGACACCAGCTCGACACGGGCATGCATGTGCGCAGACACGTTCCGATTGGCCCACCATGAGCCCGCCTTGCCTTCGGCAATGCCATCCAGGCGCTGCACCGGATGGAGTAGGCCATTACTGCTCGACAGCGCCGCGCCGAGCAGCGGTTTGCCCGGCAGCAGGCTGCTGATCGACGTGTCGTCGTTGTGCGAGTTGTAAATCAAAGTGCCGCCGTTCTGTACGAATGGGAACACTTTGTTGGTGGCAATGGCGGTCGTGTAGCTGGAGAAGGTCTGGTCAATGAACAGCATGTCGATCTGGCTCATATCGAACGTGCTGAGGTTACTGATCAGTACCGGCTCATAGCCTGCATTAAGGATGATCTGCTGCAAGGTGGCATTGTTCAGGTACCCCACGCGCACCTTCGGCGATACAAGGGTGATGTTGCCTACATCGGTGGTGCCGCCCCAGACCGGTTCAACGTCAGCCGAGGTGGCGGTCACGCCCTGGCTACCCAGGAGGCCGTTGGCGATCACCTGCACATTTCCAGGCGCAACAGGCACGCCGGTGAGCACGAAGCTGCCGTCCTGGGCGCTGACGCCGGTGATACCGAGGGTTTCCACCTGGGCATTGACGATTGGCTGGTTGCCGCTGTCGACCACACGGCCAATCACGGTCGTCAACGGGTCGGTGACGAGGGCAAAGGTGTGCTCGCCGCTGCTGCCCTGGTTGTTGTTGGTGTCGGTGGCGATCAGCTCCAGACGCAGGCTGTTGGCATCACTCGGCAGGGCCATGGCATAGGTGAATGGCGCGCTGGTGACCAGGGCGACCTGGGCGCCATTCAGGCGTACGGACACTTTGGTGACGCGGCCATTGTCCTGCGCGTTCGGGGTAATGACCAGGTTCAGGCCCTTGATCAGCTGTTTGCCAGGGGCCGGGTTAACCAGTGTTACGCTCGGCGCCTGGGTGTCCTTTACCAGCGGCTCTTTGTCTTCGTCGTCGCGCAGGCCGTCGCCGTCGGTGTCGGCTTTCAGCGGGTCGGTGTGCAACTGGTCGACTTCTACACCGTCCTTGAGAGTGTCGCCGTCGGTGTCCGGGTTGTTGATCAGGGTACCCAGTAGGACCTCATGGGCGTTGCTCAGGCCGTCGTTGTCCTTGTCGCCATTACCGTCGCCGGCATCGCTTGGGTTCAGGCCCATGTCCAGTTCCAGCTTGTCTGGAATGCCGTCGCCGTCGGTGTCTTTCTTCAGCGGCGAAGAGGCCGGGATATTGCTGACTTCCTGGCCATCGGTCAGGCCGTCGCCGTCGGTATCCGGGTTCAGCGGGTCGGTGTGGTGGGTGCGCACTTCGGCGCCGTCGGAGAGGCCATCGCCATCGGTGTCGTGCACACGCAACTTGGTGCCAGCGGCCTGCTCTTCCAGGTTGGTCAGGCCGTCGCCGTCGAAGTCTTCCGCGCCGTCTTCGATGCCGTTGCCATCGGTGTCGCGCAGGGTCGGGTCGAGGCCGACGGTTTCCAGTTCCAGCTTGTTGGTCAGCCCGTCGCCGTCGAAGTCGCCCAGCGGATCGAATACTTGCAGGCTCAGGGCATTGCCCACCACGACTGGCGTGGTTGGTGTACCCGGCAGAGTGCCGCTCAGGGTCAGCGGCAGCAAGGCACCGTCGGCCACTGTGTTGTTGGCTTGGGTGAAGAACGCCGGCACGGTCAGGGTGCGGGTCGGGCCGGAGTACCAGTTGAAGCCCTGGCTCTGACCATTCAGTTCAGCGCGGCCATTGCTGATGTTCCACCAGCTCAGGTTGTCAGCCAGCAGCATCGGCACCTGATAAGCCTGGCCAGCCAGCAGCTTCACCGGGCCACCGGTATTGAACAGCGCGTGCGGCGCGCATAGCTGGCCGCCCTGCTCGCGCACGTCGTCATTGCGGGCCACGCCACGTAGGCCGGAGCCGGTGGTATCAAAGCTGTAGCAACGGCCCAGTTGCAGCACCGGCTGAGCAGTAAAGCTGAGAGTGCGGCCGTCATTGCTCAGGGTCGCGGTGCCGTTACGCACACCGGTACCTTCGAGCAGTTTGATGGCGTTGCCGCTGTCCAGGCGCACCGGCTCGTCGTAGTCGAAGTAGGCGCGCAAGGTGGTGCCGTCGCGGGCTTCGATCACGCTGCGGATGATTTCCGGCGGTTGCAGGGTGAAGTTGATACGGAACTGGCTGGCCAGGTTCAGTTGCGGCAAGGCCGCTACCGGACCGGCCAGGCTGACGGTGACTTGCTCGAAGGTTTCGTCGCTGATTGCCAGCCACGCCTGGCCCTGCACCAGCTGCACGGTGGTGCTGCCAGCCTGGCCGTCGATCGCCGCTGCGCCACTGACACGGGCTTCAACACTGAGGTTGGCCGGTTGGCCGTCGAGCTGGCTGATACGGTTGCCAAAGCGGTCCTGCAACATCACTTGCAGGCGCACATCCTGTTTCACGCCACGGGCCAGTACGTCGCCGTCGGCCTGGACGCGGCCCAGGTCGTTGAGCAGGCGCAGGTGGCTGGCGGCAGCCGGCAGCACGTCCAGGGTCAGGGCGGTCACGCCGTTGGTGATGGCGCCGGCACTGTTGTAGGTGTAGCGAATCTGGTTGTTGCTGCTGCTCACCGGCAGGCTGAACTGGCCAACCGTGTTGCCGGCTTGCAGGTTCAGTTGGGCGCGGCCGTCCTTGAGGGTGACGCGCACTTGCTCGACGGTCTGGCCGTTGGCGGTGATGCTGCCGATCTGGATGCCGCTGCCCGGCGCCACATGGAATTCGCTGCTTGGCAAGGTCAGTTGCAGCACGCTGGCCTGGTCGTTGAGCACATTGTTCAGCACCAGATCCTGCGCCTGGATGGTCAGGGTGGCGCTGCTGCCGGCGGCCATGGCCGGCAGGTAGCCCAGCAACAGGTGGCGAGTCGGGCCGGCCGCTACGGCGAGGCTCTTCTCGGCGCGGGCGATCTGGCTGAATTGTGGCAGGTCGGCCCACAGTTGGTAGTCGCCCAGGGTACGGTCGGTGTCCAGGGTCCAGCTGGCGTAGCCACTGGCGTCGGTCGGGCTGGTGCCGAGGGTGACGACGTTTCCGTCGCTGAGACGACGCAGGCGCCATTGCACCGGCTGATCCGGCACGGCGCGCGCGGCGGCGTCCAGCACCTGCACGCGGTACAGCGGCCGGCCTTGTACCGCCACGGAAGCGGGGTTGTCGCTGCCTTGCAGATTCTGGAAGCGCACCAGGTTCGGCGACTGGGTCAGGGCCACGTTGTAGTCCTGGCTCAGCACCTGCTGGCCCATGCGGTCGGTCAGCTCCACTTGTACGCGGAACACATCGTTCGGCAGCGCGCTGTCCGGCATGCGCAGATCGCGGGCGTAGCTATCCCAGTAATTGCTATTGGCGCACCTGAAATATTCATTGCTGCCGCGCAGGCAACTGAACAGTTCCTGACGCACATCGCCAATACGCTGCAGCACGCGCAGGCTGAGGCCGCCGGTGTCGTCGAGTGCATTGAGGTTGCCCAGGGTCAGGCGCGCCAGGCCACCGTAAACGCCACGCGCCGGCAGGGTGACTTGCAGAGCGGAAGCATTCGGTTGCTGGTCCCGCACCACGCGCAGGTTCTGCGGCGCGGACTCGCTGACTTGTCCGCGACTGTCGGTGAGCACCACCTTGAACGGCTGGCTGACGCTGCTGGCCACACGCTCGGTGCGTTTGTCCTGCACGGTGAAGCTGCGCCCGCTAATGCTCTGGCCCGTCACGTCGTAATGATCGGTAAAGCCGTTCCACAGCAGATCCACCGCTTTCAGGGCCACATCATCCTGGGCCGACAGCTGCACGGTAAAGGTACTGCGTTCGATGATTTCGCCCGGCAGCACCAACTTGGTGACTTCCGGGAAGCCATCGTTGATCACGGTTACCCGCAACTCGGCGGTGCTGCTGTTACCGGCCTGGTCGGTGACTTCGATGTTGTACACCTGCTCTCCCAGGGTGGTGGCGGCATCCTGGTAGGTCAGCAGATTCTTGCCAAAGGCCACCGCAACCACCTGGCCATTGCGGGTCAGGGTGGCTTTGTCGAGGGCGCCGTCGGTGTCGGCCATCTGCGCTTTGATGGTGATCGGGTAGCCGCGTACCGCTTTCTTGCTGTCGAGGAATACGGCAGCGCCTTCATAGCTGAGGCTGACGGTCGGGGCCTTGGTGTCCTGATGGCGGTAGAAGCGCTTGGCGGTCGACTCGGCGCGGTTGCCGAACACGTCCACGGCGCGGGCTTTGAGGTATTGGCCGGTCAGGCTGGTGTCCAGCGCCAGGCTGGCCTGGAACGGCTCGGCCTTGCGTACGGCCACGCGCTGCCATGGGCCGTTGGTGCTGGCCGAGAGCAGGAATTCCACTTGCGCCAGCGGCTGCTGGCTGCCGCTGATCTGCGCGCTGGCAACCAGCGGTAGCGGCAGCCAGGAGTGTTCGTCGGCGGTCAGGCTGACGGTGAACGGGTTGGCCACGCCATCGCCCGGCATCAGGAACAGGTCCCGCGCCACCGACTCGCGCACCACACCATAGACGTCTTCGCTGCGCAGGCTGAGGGCCACGTTCTGTCCGCCCGGCAGGCTGGCCGGCAGGCGCAGGCTGGTCTGATTCAGGGCCTGTTTCAGGCTGCCGACGACCTGGCCGTTGAGGCTGAAGGCGGCGCCGCGCAGGCCATCGGTGTTCAGGCCCAGGTTCAGGGCCTGGGCGGTCAGCAGGCGGCTGTCGGCCAGCGGGGTGACCACGGCGGCATCGGCGGCGCCCAGGCCGTAGGGCAGTTGGAATACCTGCACACCCTGGGTGCCCTGGCCGACGGCCAGGCGGTTGTTTTCCACGCTCAGGGCGGTGCTGCGCTGGGCCAGCAGCAGTTGGCTGTCGGGTACCACCAGGCCGGTGCCCGGCTCCAGGGCATCCAGGCGCACGCCCTGGGCCTGCGGTTGTTCCAGCCACAGCAGGTTACCGGCCAGGTACAGCTGGCTGATGCTGGCGCCGCTCAGCAGTTGTTTGCGTTGCCCGCTGCGCAGGTCATAGCGCCAGGCGCTGTCGCCAAGCAGGTAGAACAGGTAGTCGCCGCTGAAGGCCAGCTGGCGCACTTCGCCGCCCAGTTGGGCGCTGAGTTCGCGAACCGGGGTTTGCACGTCGCTGCGCAGGTCGACCAGGAACACCCGGCCGCTTTCGCTGAGTACGGCCGCCTGCTGGCCACGGGTCGACAGTTGACGGAGGCTTTCCTGGGCGGTGATGACCAGGCTGCGTTTGCTGTTCAGGTCGTTCAGGGCGGCCAGTTGCAGGCTGCCGCCGGCGGCGACGATCAGGTAATCGCTGCTCACGGCCAGGTCGCTGCCCGCCACGTTGCTGAATACGCTACGGGCGCTCAGGGTGCTGCGATTCAGTGCCAGCACTTGCTGTTGCTGGTCTTGCAGCAGGAACCAGGTGGCGCCGCTGGCGGCCACACGGCTGGCGGCCTGGGTAAAGGCGGTTTGCGGGTACAGGCTCGATTGCCAGCTGCCGGCGCTGTCCTGACGCAATACCTGGGCACCGAAGTTGTCGGCGGCCAGCATCAGTTGGCCGTCACGCAGGGCCACGCTTTCCACGGTGCCGCGGGTTGGGCTGGTGGCGCTGCGGCTGTCGTACAGGCTGACGTAGCCGTCGGCACCACGTACCGGCGCAAGCACCTGGCCTTCGCTGCCGCCCAGCCACAGTTTGCCGCCGGCCCACTGCGCGGCGTCTACCGACTGCGCCACCAGCGACCAGTTGCCCACGCGCTGCTGGGTAGCCGTGTCGATCAGTTGAATGCGTTGCGGTGCCACCACCAGTACCTGGCCGGGCAAGCTGAACAGCCGCTTGCCGCCCACGCCCAGTTGGGTCGCGGTGCCCTGCAGGCTGGCATCCAGGCGCCACAGGCGACCGGCGTTATCCAGCACCTGCACGTAGTCACCGGCACGCACCACGCTGAGCAGGCCTTCACCGGTAAAGGTGGCCAGGGTCTGGCCACTGGCAGACAGGCGCAGCAGCTGCCCGCTGGTCAGCGCCAGGAAGCCATCGCCGTCGGCCAGCAGACCGCGCACTTCGGCGCCCAGGGTCTGGGTGCCGGTGGCTTTCAGTTGGTTGCCCAGGGCATCGAACCAGTACAGGTCACGGGCGCTGGCGCCGAGGATGCGCTCGCCCTGCACCGCCAGGTGTTGCAGCGGTGCCGCCACCGCCAGGGTGCCGGCGCTTTGCAGGTTGTTGTTCGGGTCGAGCAGGGTCAGGCCGAAGCCCTTCACGCTCAGCAGCAAGTAGTGCTGCAAGTAATCCATCGCGGCGATATCGCCACCCAGGCGGGCACGCAGACCACCGGCGTCATGCAGCTCGGCACCACGGGCCAGCCACTGGCCGCCCACTTGCGGCAGCAGCACATCGAACGGCACCCGCACGGCGTCGCTCTGCAAGTGCCAGCTGTCCACCACCGGCGCGCTCCAGCGCTGTTCCTGGCGGTTGCCCAGTTCGTCGTCGATCAGGGCACGTACGCGCAGTTCTTTCAGGCCCGCAGGCAGACGCAGCGACAGGCTGTCGCTGCCGCTGGCCAGCAATTGGTCGGTGCCATTGAGGGCTTCCAGGGCCAGGTGATAACGGCCAGCGTCGACGCCGGTCAGGCGCAGTTCCACCTGGCTGCCGGCAAACAGCGCGCTCGGCAGGCCGCTGAGCACCGGTTGTGGCAGTTGTTGAGACGGGGCCACGCGCAGGTTCAGTTGCTGCTCGCTGTAGTGGAAGTCGCCAGGGAAATAGGCACGGGCACGCAGGCTGTAGCTTTCCTGCACGCTCACCTGCGGCAGGCGCAGGCTGAACTGGCCTTGCTGGCCGGCCACCAGCAGGCGTTGCAGCGGCTGACCGTTGAAGCTCAGGAGTTGCAGCTCGACCCAGGCCGGCACCGCGCCCACCTGGTAGCTGAGGGTCAGGTTGCTGCCTTCGGCAAAGATCTGGTTGTTGCCGGCGCCACTCAGGGTCAGCGCGGCGCCCGGCTGGTTGGCCTGGGTCAGCAGGCCGAGCTCGCGGCTACCGGCGGCGTCCTGCCATCGCAGGGCGGCGCTGTCCCCCGCCGGCAGGCTCAGCCAATGGAAGCTGTTGCGCAGGCCAAGCACAGCACGCTGGGTTTCCCCGGCAGCGCTCAGGCGTACACCGCTGCCATCGGCACCGGCAGCGAAACGTGCGGCCAGCGGCAGACGCGCACCGGCGGCCAGCAGCGCACCGTCGTCCGGACTCAGGCTGGCGGCTTGGGCGCCATTGCTGGCCACATCGATAGCCAATTGCTGGCTGCCGGCGTGGTCTCTCACGGTCAGGTTCAGGCGGGTGGCGTCGGTGGCCACCAGCCAGGCACGGCCTGCAGCAAACGGGGCGCCGAGGTAGCTGTTCAGCTCGCCCTGGTAGAACAACGGTTGCGCGGCCAGCAGGTTGCCTTGCTCATCGCGCAGGCTGATATCGGCAGTGCCCAAGGCGGTTTCGGCGCTGGCCGGCAGGCCACCCACCAGCACGCCGAACGGCAGGCGCACGCTTTGTGCCGTCAGGGCAATACGGGTTGGCGCGGCGACAGCCAGCGGCTCGACCACCAATTGTTGCGCACCATCGGCGCTTTGCAGGCTGACCAACTTGCCCGCCACAAAGGCCAGGGCCTCGCGCTCGCTGCCCAGGGCACCGACGCGCTCGCCGCCACGCCAGGCCTGCCAGCTATCGCCATACAGTTCTTCACTGACTTTCAGCCAGGCCAGTTCGCCATCGAATACCACCTGGCTGACCTGGCCGCCCACTGGCAGCACGGTGGCTGCGCCCAGGCTCAGGCCTTGTTCGGTCACGCTGACCGGCTGGCTGCTGACCGCCGTGGCGGTCCAGCTCAACAAGCGGTTGCCTTGCAAGGCGAAGCCGCTACGGTCGGCCAGCTCGACGCCGCCACTGCGCACCAGTTGCGGCAGCGTGCTGTCATCCAGTTGCAGCCAGTTCAGGCCTTTGTCGGTGAGCACCAGCAGACGCTGGCCATCGACCTGCACCTGGCGGATCTGATCGGCCAGGCTGACCCCGATCAGGTCGGCGAAACCGGCAACAGTCAGCGCGTAGCCGCCGATCTGCTGGCCGTGACGGACAAACAGCAGCTCGCCACTCGCGCCCAGCAGGTCGCCGGCAATTGCTTGTTCCACGGCGGTTTGCCAGGCGTTGTCGCTCCAGCGCCAGACGCGCAGGTAGTCCTGGCCGTCGCGATGGACCTGCGCGGCCAGCAACGAACCGCTGTAGCTGAGCTGGCGTACCTGGCCGCTGTCACGACTTTCCAGCACGCCGTCCAGGGTGCGGATGCGGTAGCCATCGCGCTGTTGGTTCTCGGCCCAGACAGCCGCCTCGGCATGGCCCGGCAGTGCGGTCAGGAAGCTGGCGCGGTAGCCGGTTTCAAGGCTGTCGCGGCGGCTGGCGGCTTGCAGGTAAGCGAGTTTTTCCAGGCTGCGGCTGGCATTTTTCTCGTGGCCGGAACGGTCGCGCAGCACGGCCTCCAGGCGCAGGGCGGTGCCTTGTTCGCGGCTGTTCCATACCTGGCGGGCATTGCTGAATGGCAGTACGGCCGGGCTGCTGGCATCGCTCGGGTCGAACAGGTTGAGGTTCGACGCGTTGTTGAAGTCGCCCATGGTTGCCGGCGGCGGCACTTGCAGCCACAGCTGCGAACCGGCCAGCAGGGTGGTCGGCGGTTGCAGGTCGAGGCCGATGGCTTCGCTGATGCCGGTGTCGGCATGCAGGTTGAGGGTGCGCTGGCTGCGCAGGGTCTGGCCCTGCCAGGTGGCTTGCAGACGCAGCACCAGCACGCCATCGGCGGCCACCTGCGGCATCGGCACGCTGAGTTCGATGATTTCTTCGCCATCGGCGGTACGGGTGATGCTGCGCGGTGCCGGGTTGCCGGCGTGCTGCGGATCCCCGGCGATATCCAGGTACAGGTTGGCCTGTTCCAGTTTGCGCAGGCGCACCCGCACCGGCACGGTTTCGCCGGCCTGCACGCTCTGGCCATCCGCCGGTGCCAGGAAGCTCAGCTCCGGCGCGCCGGCCTGGCTGTCATAGGGTTGCAGGGTGACCGCCGCCGGGGCGCTGGCCAGGCCATTGAGGTCGATGGCGCGGGCCACGATATGCAGCGGCCCGGTGGCGTCGGCAGCCACCGGCACGCGCAGGCGGTTCGGGTCGAGCAGGCGCTGGCAGTTGGCGGCGTCGCTGAACACATCGCCGGCCTGGCTGTTGATGCACGCCTCGACATGGTCAATGCCGTAACGGTCGTAGCTGCGCAGGATCACGTCGGTGACTTCGCCACGCGGCACAAACTCGCCATCCAGCGGCGCGATGATCGAAAGCTGCGGCGGCGTATGGTCGGACAGCAAGTCGTAGCCCACCTGGAAGTAGCGGTAGCTTTCCTGGCCGGTCAGGCCGAAGCCCACGCGCAGTTCGGCTGTCAGCGGTGCCCGGTCTTGCGGGGCGCCCGGCAGGTCTTTGAGCCGTGGGTGCAGGAAGTTGAGGCTGGCCAGGCCGCTGCTGCGGTCGAAGCTGGCGGCGGCGTAGCGGCCATCCAGTACACGGATTTCGGCACTGCGTACCAGGTCCAGGTCGCCAAGGATATTGAAGCGCAGGTCCGCCGGCGTGCTCTCCTCCACCGGGGTCGGCAGGGTGCTGAACTGGCCGAGGGTCAGGTCAGGCGCGCTAACCTGGGCGTCGAAGCGGCGCTCGCTGGTGTTGCGGCCGTCGCTGGCGCGCAGCAGCAGGGCAAAGCCTTGGTAATCGCCCTGGATATCCAGGTTGAACTGGCCTTTCTGGATGGCGACCCAATCGGTTTTCCAGGTCTGGCCGCCGTCGGCGGAGACGCGGTAGGCGAAGCCCAGTTTGTCGCTGGCCTGCACGTTATCCACAGCGCTGACGCTCAGGGCGTAACGGCTGCCGAGTTTCAGCTGGGTAGCAGCGGTCAGCGGCTGGCCTTGCAGCAGCACTTGCAGCGAATCCTGACGCGGCGCCAGGCGGTCTTCGGCCTGGTAGCTACCGCTGTAGGTGCCGGCCAGGGTCACGCCGTTGTCGCGGGCCGGGTTGTTGGCGGCATCGCGCACCCCGGTAAGGGTCACTTGATACAGGGCGTTGGCTTCCAGCACCGCGTCGCTGCGCAGGCGCAGCTCCAGGCGGTTGCCCTGGCTGATGATCGGGTTGAAGCGGCTGCTGATGTCTTCGCTTGGCTGGGCGTGGGTGTCGTAGTCCTTGAACACCTTGACCACGCTGAAACCTTGCGCGCTCAGCGACTCGTCGGCTTCCAGCACCAGCGACTGCGAGGCGCCCAGGGCCGAGACCAGGCGTACGGTCGGCGCCGTGTCGTCGATGGCGGTCAGCCACTGGCTGGCCACGCTGTCCACGCGCTCGTCACTGGCTTCGCGCAGCAGGGCCACCTGGTACTGCCAGCCCGGCTGGCTGCGCGGGGTGACGAAACTGATGCTGCTGTCGTTGAGACTGAACGCCACCTTGTTGCTGGCGCTCGGCAGGATGCCCTGGCCAGCCGGGAACCAGTGCAGGCTCAGGCCTTCGGACAGGCCCTGGGCCTGGATAGTGACCGGCGTACCACCGGCGTCGCTGACCACCTGGCCCTGGGCATGGGCGGAGATCACCGACTCGATGGCCAGCGGCGTGACCACCGCCAGCGCGGTCGGCAGCACGGCGCGTTGCTGGCCGTAGCGCACTTGCACGCTGTACAGGCCGGCCTGGTCCATTTGCAGGCTGAAGCTCAACTGATCGCCGGCAGTGTTCACGTGCAGTTGTTCGCGGCCCAGTACGCGCTCGCCCACTTGCAGCTCGTCGATCAGGTTCAGCTGACGGCCACGCAATACATAGGTGCGTGCCACGCCGGTCGCGCTGCGGTTTGGTTGCAGGGCGTCCAGGCGGACCAGGTCGGCGCCGAAGAAGTCCACCGCATCCACCAGCCATGGCAGGTCCAGGTGCACTTCGGCGCCTTTGAGCCAATCCAGCGGCGCCTGGCTGACTTGCAGGCGATACAGGCCAGCCGGCTGGTAGGCCGCTTGTTGCTGGCTGATGGCGCGCAGTTCGTGGCCCAGTACCTGCGTGCTGGTGGCCACGGTGTCACCCGCCAGGCCGCTGACTGCCAGTTGCGCTTCGCGCCAGGCGTAGTCGGCACCGATAAAGCGCAGGCCCACTGGCTCATCCGCTGCCGCCAGGGTGTCGGGGTTCAGCGCCCAGATGTTGTTCAGCGGGATCGTGGCATTCAGGTAGCTGTTGCCATTGCGCCATTCCAGCAGGTCGCCGTGCAGTTCCAGCTGCGCCAGGCTGCCCACTTCGCTGGTGCCCACGGCCAGGCTGGCCACTTCACGGGCGCTGAGTTGACGCTGGGCATCCAGGTCGAGATCGAACACTTGCAGGCGGCCAGCATCCAGCCAGGCCAGCAGTTCACCCTGGGCAGTCAGTTGGCTGATCCGGCTCGGCAGGTCGAATTCGCCCAGCACCGGCTCGCCACGGCCACGCAACAGCGCGGCGCGTTGCACCAGTTGCAGGGTATCGCTGCCTTGCAGGTACACGCGGGTGCCGTCCAGCCACAGGCGCTTGGCGCCGCTCAGGCCATGGTTGTGCGTACCGAGCACCTGGCTGCCGTCGCGGGCATTGCGTACTTCCAGGCGGTCGCCAAACAGCAGGTAGGCGCCACGGCTATCCAGGGCGATATCCACCAGGCCGGCCGGGTTATCCAGAGTCAGTTCGCGCAGTTCCGGCCCTTGTACCTGGCCCTGGAACACGCGGGTACCGGCCTTGAGCAGCAGCACATCGCCGGCCAGACGCACCTTGTCAAAGGCGATCTGACGGCTATTGCTCAACGCCGGCAACGCTTGCGGGGCGTACAGGTTGGCGAGGTCGAGCACCTGCACCTGCGCCGTGTCGGTGAGCAGCGCGGCATAGCTGTCGCTCAGGGCGATATCGCGCAGGCTGCCGCTGGCTTGCCACTTGGCCAACAGTTGCGGCGTGCTGCCATCGCGCAGGCTGGACAGCTGGACATCACGGCCCGTAGCGGTGAGCAGCAGGTCGCCGGCACGGCGGTACAGGCTGACGCCATCCAGTTGTTTGTGCACCGGCAGTTCGATGCGCAGGCTCGCGTCGCTGGCCAGGTCGCCGACAAAACCGAGGTTGCTGACTTCCACCAGCAGCGGGCCGAGGTGGTCCTGCGGCACGCTGAAGCTGAGCAGATCGCTGCGTTCCAGGCGCACATCGGCAATCTGCCGGCCATTGACGCGCACCACGGTGGCTTCGCCGAAGCCACGGCCTTGCAGGCCAATGATTTCGCCGGCGTTGAAGATAAAGCGTTTGCTCTGCGCCGCCAGCGTGCCGCTCAGGCGGTCGTACAGGCCGGCCTGGTCGATACGCGGGTCGGCCACATAGGTAATGGCGGCGGCGCGGAACAGCTCCAGGTTGCCCTGTTGCACCCGCACACCCACCGGACGGTTGCTGCTCGGGTTGGCCAGCAGGCCCGGCAGACGGAAACGGATCTGATTGTCATCGCGGTACAGCACATCGCCGGCCGCCACACGCTGGCCGCCCACTTCGATCACGGCATTGGTGCCGAAGTCATGGCCACGCAGGGTGATCTCGGTGCCGCCACGCCAGCTGGCCTGACGCGGGGAAATGCTGTCCAGCTCCGGCTGCAGGGCATCGTCGCTGATAAAGCCGAAGCGGTAGTCGTTGCCCAGGGTCTTGCCTTGCTGGTCGCGCAGGGCGCCGCTGAGGCTGACCTGATACAGCTTGCCGCTCTGCAAGGAAGCAACCGGACGCAGCACCAGGCGGCCCACGCCGACCTGCGCCACCTGGCTGGCCACTGGCGTGCCGTCGAGCAGCAGCTGCACCAGCTGGCTGCCGGAATCGCGCAGTTGGGCGTTGTCCAGCAGGCGGTTGAATTGCACTTCGATACCGGCATCTTTCGGCAAGCGGCCCGACGGTTGCGGCTGCTGGCTGAGGATGGTCAGGTTCTGGTAGGCCAGGGTATTGAGGCTGCCGCCCAGGTAGCTGCCGGCCTCCAGGCTTGGCAGCGGGTTCTCCGCCGGGGTGCCGTCGATATAGACGAAGGCGCTGCCGGCATACAGGGCCTGGCTGCCCAGGGACAGGCTGTTGACGTTGCCGACCACGCTGAAATAGTCGCGCAGGCCGATGCTTTCCTGGATGCGGCCATTGAGCCATGGGGAAATATCGAACAGCTGCACATCGCCCTGGCCACCGGCCACGTACAGGGTCTGGCCGGCCAGTTGCAGTTGACCGGCGAACAGGCTGCCGCGGCTGACCAGGTAGGTCAGTTTCAGGTCGGCGACCGGCGTGGCGTTGCTATCGGTGTCGAACACAAAGCGCTGCACGGTGGCGTTTTCGCCGCTGGACACCAGCAGGCCGCCGCTCGATACCAAGAGGTCTTCAGGGGTGAACGGGTTGCCGGCCTGGTCGCGAGCAGCCACGCGGCGCAGCACGCGGAATTCGCCGCTGGCCAGTTCCACTTCCACCAGCTGGCGCTGCGCTGGCAGGGTCAGCCACAGGCTGGAGCCGGACAAGCGCAGGCGTCCTGGCGTGCCGCCCAGTTGGCTGGCGCTGATCAGGCCGAGGTCGACCAGTTTCAGTTCGCTGCTGATGCGGTACTGGCGCACGCCTTCTTTGCTGGCCAGATACAGGAGGTCATCGCGGGTGGCCAGGGCGGTAACGTCGTCCGCCAGGTCCAGTTCGTTGAGCTTGTTCGGTTCGGCCGGCAGGGTTAGGTCGAAGTGCAGCAGTTTCTTGCCGCCAACGGCGAACAGTTGGTGATCGTTGATCGCCAGGTCGACAAAGCCGGTGCTGCCCAGGCCGTTTGGCGCTTCGTAGTGGTACGGCTTGGTCACGCCTGCGAAGTCGCGGTTAACGATGACCGGGTGCACCGGGTCGCTGATATCGGCCACCAGCAGGCGAGCGGCGCTGCTGGAAACGCGGGCCACGCGGCCTTGGCTGTCGACCTTGTCGAAGCTGCCGCCGGTTACCGCGTAGAGCAGTTGACTGCTGCCGTCATCAAGGCGGGCAATCGCCGATACCGGGCTGGCCATATCGCCCGGCAGGTTGACCGAGCCGGTGGGGATGCCGGTGTAGAAGTAGTCCACTGGCGACGGGCTTTGCTCGCCGTCGAACAGTTGGCTGGTCACGGCCACCTGGGCTTTGCCAAAGGTGCCGGACGGGGCGCGCACTTCGGCGCGGTTACTGCTGAGAATCTTCAGGTCGCCGGCCAAGGCACCGGCGAAACGCACCTGCATATAGTGGTTGAAGCCACGGCCATACAGGGTTACCAGGTTGCCACCTTGTGGCGGGCCGGTTTGCGGCTGCAGATCGTCGATCTCGATCTGCGGCAGCACGGTCATGGCACCCTGACGCAGGTAGGCGAGGTTCTGATCCAGGCGCTGCACTTTCACCGCCAGGCTGGCGCTGACATTGCCGAGTTGCAGATCGGGCACCGCCACACGCAGCTCGCTGTCGGTAACGCTCTGGATCTGCTGGGCCTGCAGGCGGGTTTCACCCAGCCAGACCGCCAGTTGCTCAGGCGCCACACCGAATCCGCTGCCTTTGATGGCGGCGATTTCGCCACCGGCGGCATGGAAGTAATGCAGACCGGCGACATCACCCACCACGCGTTGTACCTGGCTGACCAGCGGACGAATGCCGGTGCGGCGTTCCAGTTGCAGCACAAAGGCCTGACGCAGGGCATGGCCGGCCAGGTCGGTAAGCGCGGTGGTCACTTCGATGCGCAGCGGGCCCTGGTAGTCGCCCTTGAAGCGCAGGTCCAGCTGGCCGCCGCGCAGGGTGTTGATGCCGGTCATTTCGAACGCAGCCGCCGGCAATGCCTGGCCACCCTCGCCCACTACGCGGATCGCCTGCGCCAGGTGCGCCGGGTCGGTATTGATCAGGTTGTTGAAGGCAATGGTCACGCCTTCGTTGCTGCCCAGCACGGCGCCATTGCCTGGGGTGCTGGAGGCCACGGCGAGGTACGGCGAGGTGTTGATCTGCACGCCTTTGCCGTTGCCCTGCATGATCTGCCCGCCCACGCTGAGCAGTTCGCCGCTGGCATTTTTCTGTTGCCAGTAGATGGTCTGGAACTGGCCCTGGGCATCGGCTTCCAGCAGTAGGTAGGTGTCACCGGTACCGACGCTGATCAGGCCTTGCTGCACTTGCAGGGTGATCTTGCCGAGGGCCTCGGCGACCGACGAGGCCTTGACGGTGCCGCGCTCGATGGCCTGTACGCGGTAGTCCAGTTGCGTACCGAAATCTTTGAAGCTGGCCAGGTACAGCTGCTTGTCGCGCAGGAACAGGACATACAGCTCGCCATTGAGCCACTGCACATCCACCGGCGCACCCAGCAGGTCCGGCTTCAGGCTGCCGTCGAAGGCGATGCTTGGCAGCGGCGCCTGGGCGCCCAGCTCGTTGCGGCCAATCGGCAGGAAGCGGATATAGCCGGTACCCAGGTCGTTGGCGGCGGCTACCGCCAGGGCGCCACGCTCGGTTTCCACGGCCAGGTCGACGGCACGGTGGTTTGGCAGGCTCAGGCTGGATACCAGCAGCGGCTTGCCGAGGTCATTGACATCCACCACGCGCACGCCGTCGCGGTCGTTGGCCAGGTACACCAGGCTGTCGAGTACTTCCAGGCCCAGCACCGGTTCGGTCAGGCGCAGTTGCGACAGGCGGATGGGCCGTTCCCACAGGCCGATATCGTAGATTTCCAGGCCGGCCGTCATCAGGTAGCGGTTGCTGGACGTCGGCTGCACGCCGGCTTTCACCCCGACGAACAGGCGGTCACCGACAACCTGCGCGGCACCGATCTGCATCGGCGGATAGTTCGGCAGGATGATGCCCAGGCCCTGCGGCAGGGTGTAGGACAGCGCGCCCACTTTGACTTCACGGGTAGCGGCGCCGCTTGGCACGCGCAGGTAAACGTCGTAGATATCCGGCTCGATCACGCCCGGCAGCACAAAACTGAACTGGCGTTGATTTTCCACGTTGTCGTGCAGATCGATGCTGATATTGCCGGCATCTTCGACAATCGGGCTGCGACCGGTGTAGATCTCGGTGTCGCCATGGCGGGCGCGCAACATTACCTTGGTGCCCGGCATCAGCACATCGTGGCTGGCATCGATGGTGACCTTGGCGCCGCCTTTCTTGCTGGCAGAATCCGGGCTGACGGTGAACTTGACTTGGTTCAGCGCTTGCTCGGCGCCGACCATAAAGGCACCCAGGTAATCACTGCGCAGGCCGCCGTCATCCAGGCGTAGGTGCCATTGGCCAGGGCTCAGCGGCAGCAGGTCGAGGGCGTTCGGGGCGATTTCCAGGCGTGTGGCGCTGACCCATTGCAGCTCCACCGGGTATTGGTTGACGTAGCCCTTCACGCTGCTGCTGAAGCCGCTGCCGTGAATCACTACGCGGTCTTGCGCGCCACGGTGGAAGCTGGCGTTTTCCAGGTACTGGATCGCCGGTTGGCTGGCACCGCTTGGCGCCACCTTGAAGTCCACCTGGTAAGGCGCCCACAGCCCTGCACCGCGCAGGTTGCGCGCCTGCTGCACACGCAGACGCAGTTGCGCGCCGGGCGTCGGGGTGAAGCGCAGCACCACGCGGCTGGCCGACTGGCCGTCGCCGTTCAAGTGTTCGATGGTCGGCACGGCCAGGGCCTGCTCGCCATTGCTGATATCCACCAGGCTCAGGGCACCGGCAGCGCGCAGGGACTCCAGCGTCACCGGCTCATTGAAGGTCAGTTGCAGTGCCTGCTCGCCGGCTGGCAGTACGCCGCCTTGTTTGACGCTGGCGTCCAGCACCAGCGCGCCGGGCAGTTCCAGCAGGGTCATGCCGTTGGTACCGGAGCCGGCCACCAGACGGTTATTGAACAGGTCCAGCGCTTCGATTCGCTCCTGGTTACCCGCCGAGATCACCCGGGGTTGCAGCGGTTCGCGCAGATCGACCACCACCACGCCGCTGTCGGCCGCCACAAACAGCAGGTTGCCGGCCATCCGCAGGCGCACACCACGGCCCGCCGTGGCTTGCAGCTTCTGGTCGAGGCTGAGCAGCGTGCGCTCTTCGGGTTCGTCGCGGTTGATGATTTCCACACCACGGCTGCCGACTGCTGCCACCAGATAACGGCCATAGGCGACCATATCCTGCGGGTTGGCAACAAAGCTGTAGCTGCGCGTTTGCGCCGGGTCGAACAGGTTGAGGGCGCGGATTTCACCGGCCTTGCCATCCACCGGCACGCCCAGGGATTCGTCCCAGCCCGGGCAGTTGGCCCACTTGGCGCCACGCACCTTGCCGCCGCTGAACAGCCAGCCGTCGTTAAGTTGCAGCAGCGCGCCGCCCTGCAGGCCGCTTGGCGGGGTGACACGTACCGGGTCTTCGCCGTTCTGGTAGTTGAGGGCGAACAGCTCCGCCGGGGCGGCCTCGCCGATCAGGAAGGTGCACTGGTCACTATTCGGCGGATCGACGGTGACTTCCACCGAGGCCGCTATCAGGCCGGGGCCCTGCTTGACCACCCGGCTGATCGGCGCGGACAGGTCTTCTTCCTGGATGGTTTGCAGGCCGTTCTGTTCGTCGAGGTTCAGGCGCGCCACGCCGCCAGCGCCGCTGGCCACGTACAGGCGCTTACGCCAGGTGTTCTGTTCCCACTCCATGGTAGGACTGATGCGCAGCGAGTCGAAGCCTACTTTGAAATCCTGCGCGGCCTGGCGGTCGAGCAGTTCCTGTTCTTCCTCGGTGGGTTCAACCGGGTTGAGCCCACCCATGCGCTTGGAAATCGCGGCGGCCTGTTGTTTCAGGCTCAGGCGCAGGTTGTCGCTTGGCAGCGACGAGGCGCCGCCGACCAGTACCGGTTTGCTGGCGTCCTGCACCGAGAACGAGGCAGCGCGGTACAGCTCCGGCAACCAGCCGCCGCTGGCCAAGGTCTGCTTGCCATAGCCGTTGACCATATGGCCGCCGTTGGTGATGGCCACGCCGGTCTGCTGGTCAATCCACACATCGCTAGGGTACAGCAGCGAGGGATGCAGTTCCGACTGTTTGCGCAGGCCGTAGCCGAAACCACGGTCGCCGGTCAGGCTGGCTTGGTTGCCGTAACGGTCTTCACCCAGCACATCGACTTTGCCCGGCGCGCCACGGGGCGAGGTCACGCGCATGCGGTTGCTGGCTAACACCTCGATACGGCCGACCGGCAGGCCGCCGAAGCGCACCTTGAGGCCATCCATCACGGTGTTGCCCGGCTCGAAGCCGTCACCGGTAATGGTCACCACGGTATCGCCGGCCACCGGGCCCCACAGCGGTACCAGGGCGTCGAAGCGGATCGGTGCATCCACCAGCAGGGCGCCTTCGAGCACGGTCTGCTGCCAGATGCCGTCACGCTGCACTTGCAGGGTGAGGTTGTATTGGCCCGCAGCTGGCAAGGCCGGCACGCTGACTTTCAGCACTGCCGGGGAAGCGTCGTTATCGCGGGTAACGCCCTCGATGGACAGCGCGCGGTCACCGGCATACAGGCGCACCTGCGCCAGGTTGGCCGGAATACCCAGGGCGCTGACGGTCACCAGGCTGACGGTGTTCTGCGCCACGCGACGCGGCGTCACGGCTTCAATGGACAACGCATCGTTGCGCGCGCCACGGTAGGTCAGCGGCACGCGCTGATCCTGAGCCAGGCGCTGCAATACCACGGTGTCGCTGGCGGTAATCGGTTTCACCGAGGCGAGGCCGGCCTTGGCCACCAGCGTCAGGCGCTCGCCCACGGTGAGGCGGTCTACGCTGCTGGTCGGCAGCACCAGCTTGGCGTCGTTGTTGACGATCTGCACGGTGGCCGGCAAAGCCTGGCCCTGGCTGTTGAGCAACTGGAACATGGCGCTGTTGGCCGGGTACAGGTCGATGGCTTTGTTAAAGCGCGCCATCACTTGCACGCTGCCATCCACCTGACGATCGAGGATGCCGTTGGCCGGGTCCACCGCGTGCAGCTTCAGCACCACGTCCGGCACCACTTGCAACAGGCTGCCCTTGGCATCCACGCCGCCCGAATGCGCCGAGTAATCGCCCGCTACCACGCTTTCCACGCTGCCGCTGGAGGTCATGCTGCGCCCAGCCACCGGTTTCAGCGGGTTGGTTACATCGACCATCAGCACACCCTTTTCGCCACGGGCGACATAGAGGGTGTTGCCGTTGAAGTCGAGGTCGTAGACGTAGCCGATGTCGTTGATCCGCGCGACCACGGTCGGTGCGCTCGGGTCGAGCAAATCAACCACCGCCACACCGCTGGCGCCAGCCGCCACGTAGGCGTAGCGGCCCTGCAGCGACACGCGGGTACCTGGCAGGTCGAGCTGGCCAAGGCGTTTCAGGCCGGCATTGGCGGTCTGGCTGTACACCTGCAAGCCGCCGCTACCGATGGCTTCCTTGGTCAGCAGACGGTTGCTGCGGTAATCAAAGGTGCCACCCACGGCGACGATCAGGCCGGCGGCGGTGCCGTCCCCTGCCTGCGTGCCGATACCGGTCTGGGTGGCGATATCCAGCATGGGCAGCTTCGGCGCGGCGGCCAGACTTTGCACCAGGTAGGTCTTGTTTGGCAGGAAGGAGTCGACGATGCCCAGACCTTCTTCACCCATGGCCAGCAAGACACGGGCGTTGCGCACACGCAGGCCGCGCACCGAGGTGCCAGGCAATTCCAGGCTACCGATAATGGTGGTCTTGGCCGGGTCCAGCTCATCGAAGGCCACGGTGTACAGGCGCGCGGCATCCGGATTGCCGGCGCCGTCCAGGTGCACCGCAGTGATGTACACACGGTCGCTGCCGCGCTCGAAGAACGGCTCCACGCCTACGGCGATGAAGTCCGACGGCAGGGCAATACGGGAAATGATGCGGTCGTCGGACTTGTCGCCATTGCGGTCGATCAGGCGCAGCAGGTCATCCGGGTTCAGCGGCTTCTGCGGGTCGGCGGTGTAGTTGCCGGCGTTGATGTCGTACACCAGCACACCGCTGGTACCTTGCGCCGAGAACAGCAGGCTGCCGGACGGGTCGAGCGCCATGTCGTAGATGCGCCCGCCGTCATCGCGGATCTGCGATTGCGGCGGCTGTTGATAGGTGAAGGCCTGGGTCAGGGTGCCCTGCTGGCCGTTGGTCAGCTGCACGCGCACATCGACGGTGCCAATTGGGCCGGCCGGCGTCACCACTTCCAGGGTTTCGGCGTCCAGCACCTTGTACTGGGTGACCGGCATATCGCCGAAATGAACGCTCATGGCGCCGGTTTCGCTGCGGAAGCCCTGGCCTTTGATCTGCACCTTGGTACCGCCGTTGAGCGAGCCCAGAGCGGGGGTCAGCGAGCGCAGCAGCAGCGGTTCAACAAACTGCACCGCACCCACTTTCGACGCCTTGCTGCCGTTGCCGCTGACCACTTGCAGGCTGGCGGCGCCCGGCAGGCTGGACGGCGCCTGCACGCGGTAGCGAGCGGTGCCGTCTGCCAGGGTTTCGGCCAGCGAACCGTTGGCGGCCTGGCCGGAAACGCTGAACTGCACCTGGCCACTGGCGCCACGCAGCACCACATCCAACTCACCGCCGCCGACATCGAGCATGCCAGGCGCGGTGCTGACGATCTGTACCTGGGCGCCACCGGCCACACCGGCACGCAAGCGAATGGCGTGTTCCAGCAAGCCACGGCTGCGGCGGCTGGCCAGGTCGCCTTTGAGGATCAGGCGATAGCTGTGGTTGGCTTGCAGGCCTTGCGCCGGCTGCACGCTGAGCACGCGCCCGTCGGTGCTGCGCTGCAAGGTGTACGGCAGTTCGCTGGCCGGCTGGTTGTTCTGGGCGTCGTGTTGCAACACCAGGAACTGACGCAGCTGCTCGTCATCCATAGCGTTCAGCGGTCGGGTGAATTGCAGGGTCAGCGGGCTGTCCAGCGGCACACCGTCGGCGCCATCGGCCGGGATGGAGCGCACCAGTTCCTGGGTCAGCAGATCGACCAGGCCGAGGTTGGAAATCACCTCGCCGCCCGGCGCGGTGTAGGTGGCGAACGCGGCGATGCCCTGGTCGGTGAGCGTCGACGGATTGACCCGGTACGGTTTCATCAGCAGCCCGGCGGCAGGCAGGCGGATGCAGTACGGCAGGCCGAGGGCGTCGAGCAGGCTGATGTTGTCGGCGCGGCTGAAGTCGTAGAAGCCCAGGTAGCCGATAGAGCCTTTCTCGCAATCGGCCTTGTCGCTGCCGGTCTGGGTCAGGTTGAAAGCGGTACTGACCTGGGCGCGGATGCCCACGCTTTCGCCCGGCACGCTGAAGCCACCGGAGAGGTAACGGCCCTGCTCGCGGATAAAGGCCGGACGGCTGGCGTCGTACAGGTTCAGGCCGTTGCCGGTAACAAACTGGCTGCCATCGGCGGTGATGCCGGTCAGGCCGGTGACGCGCGAATCGCCCAGTTGCGGCAGCGACGGTTTGCTCAGGTCGAAGATCACCCGGTTGCCGCTGTTGACCACGTGCAGAGCATCGCCGATCACGCTGATATCGGTAACGTTGGTCAGCGCCAGGGTACGACCATCAACCGTGGCGGAGGTGAGGCGCCGCACCACGCTCGGGCGCAGCGGGTCGGCGATGCTGACCACCACCACGCCTTCTTTGCCGGCGTTGATCAACAGCAGGCCCTGGTGGGCGACGACTTTCTCGGCCACGGTGCCGTTGGGCAGCGGCAGGCTGTAGCGAATGTCGCGGTCCTTGCCGGGCGGCTGCTCGGTGAGCACGTCCGGGTCACGGGTTTCGCGGTCGTACACCAGCAGCACGCTGCGGCCTTCGTATTCGGTGTCCAGGTACGGGAAGTCGTAGCCACGGGCGGTAACGTACAGCTGCTTGTCGGCCAGGGCCATGGCGCTGGGTTGCAGGTCCTGCGGCAGGTTGTAATACCCCAGGGCATGACGCGGCGCGGCCTCGGCGATCTTCGCCGGGTCGTATTTGACCAGGCTGATCCAGCCCGGCGCGTAGTAGTGCTGCAACTGCTCGAGGTTGAGCAGGTTGCCCGGCGCCGGGCCTTTCAGTTCGCCACGGCCAAGCACATAGAGCATGTGCAGTTCGCTGTCGGCGGCCAGATCGACGATATTGCCCGGCGGCAGCTTCAGTGGGTCCGGCACGTAGTTGGTCAGTTGGCCGTCGGCGAGGGTTTTCAGCCGTGCGTCGATTTCCTCCATGGTCATCGGCGGCTCGCTTTCCAGACTGCGGTCCAGTTGCAGGCGGCCATAGAACAGGGCATTGCGTTGCACGTAGTGGCGACCGAGGTCGTCAGCCAGCTCGATATCGATAAAGCCGCGATAACCGCCGCCTTCGTCGTCACGCAGGTCCGGCACCAACAGGCTCATGCGCTCGGCGCTGTAAAGGCGCAGGTCATCGGAGCCGACCTTGAAGGTCTTGGCGGTGCCCGGCTCGCCGCTCTTGTAGGCGGTGAGGGTCATGCCGGCGTGGAAACCCTTGCCCACCAGATCGACGCGATCGTTCTTGCCGGTCTGCGCCACGCGCACCACGGCTGGGGTCAGGTGGGAAATCGACAGTTCATCGACGAATACAAAGCCGCCAAGCACGGTGTCGCTCAGGCCGGCAGCGGTGGTGACGGTGACCGAGGCCGGGCCTGGGTAGTTAGGTACGGTCTTGGCGTAGATCGTGACGATGCCGGTGTCGGCATCCACCACACGGTTTTCCACCACCAGCGGCTCGCCGCCCACGGAAAGGCGTGGCTGTTCGCCGAAGTTGCTGCCGCGCACCACCACCTGCGTACCGCCGCGCACATCCCCGACGTTGACGCAGCCATGGCGGTCGGCGCTTTCACGGGTACAGATGCTGATGATGTCCGGGTACTGCGCATCAGCCGAGGCCGTGCTGAAGGTGAACACGTAATCGGAGGCCAGCGGCTGGCCGGTAACCGGTTTCACGCCCTGCTTGATCCGCACGTAGTAGCGCTGGCGCGGCAGCAGGTTCTGGCCGTCTTTGCGCACCAGCTGGATACGGCGTTTGGTGGTGTCGGTGCCACGCGGGGCGAAGGACAGGTCGAACTGCGCGGTGACATCCCGGCCGATCTGCGCATCGCCTTCCAGCACCTGCACGTAGTCGCTGAGGTTGGTGTCGCCTGGCAGCACGGCGGACAGCTCGATCAGCACCTGCGGCAGCTGGGTGCTGATATCGGTCTCGCCCACTTGCGGGCTGTGTTGCAGCACGGTCAGCGCCGGCAGGTCGATACGGCCGATACCGCCTTTGCCAGCCGCCACCTGGATGGCGCCACGGGCCAGGGTAACGCCGCGCACGCCGAAGTTATCCAGAGTGGCATTGCGCTGCACCATCACCGGTACGGTGGCGTCCACACCGCTCTGGCCAACGCGGGCCAGGTCGATGATCTGCACCAGGCTTTGCGAGGGTTTGTCTTCCTGGTCGGAGAGCAGTTCGGTGACATAGGCCAGGTTGCCCGACACATGCACGTCATACAGGCCATCCGGGGTCTGGTCCGGGCGATGCGGGGCGATTTCCACCACCTGCACCACGCGCGGCTGGTCCGGCTCGCTGATATCGATACGGCTCAGGCGGGCGCTCTCGCCGCTGCCGGCCATGTCGGTGACATACAGTTGGTTGCCCACCAGGTTCAGGCGGTTGGCCACGCCAAGGGTGTCGAGCTTGGCCACGATCGGCATGGCCGGGGTGCTGAGGTCGGCCACCACCACGCCCTCTTCCGAGGCGGCGATATAGGCGTAATGGCCGCGCACCTTGACGTCGCGGGCGGAACCGTTGGGCTTGATATAGCCGACGTGGTACGGCGCGGTCATGTTGGTGACGTCGATCACCTGCACGCCTCCGTTACCGTTGGCCACCAGGGCCAGGTTGCCGCTGCGGGTCAGGCCATACACATCCGGGTACGGCATATCGACGCGGCCCAGCAGCAGGTACGGCAGGCCGAACTGGCCGTCACCGTTCTTCTGGCCGAACAGCAGCAGCTCGCCGGCGTTGTTGTCCAGGTACAGGGCGCCGGTGCCTTCGCTCGGGGTGTCGCCGCCGTGCCAGTCTTTCTTGATTTCGCTGGTCAGCTGGTCGACGAAATTGCAGTTGCCCAGGTCTGACTGGCAGTTGCCGCCGGTCATGCCGGACTTGCCGGCCAGTACGATGTTCTCGTCGGTGACCAACTCACCGATGCTGCCGTTGAAGATTTCCGCCGCGCCGTTGAGCAGTGGCGAATAGGCGAAGAAATCACCGCTGCCGTTGCTCTGCGCTTCGTCCACGGCATCCATGATGAAGATACCGGTGCGCGCCGGGGCGTTACCGGCCAGGGCTTCGGTTTTGCTCAGCAGGCCCAGGCCTTGTTCGATGCGCAGCGGGTCGATGGTCGACCAGGCCGCGACCATCGCGCCGGCGCGGTCCAGGGCGCGGTATTGGTCGACGGCGGTGTAATTCACCTTCTTCGCCGATACCAGGTCGCCGCTCTGCGGGGCGATAAAGCGCCGCTCGCTGATCGGCCAGCCCATTTCGTGGTAGGTGTCGCGGGTGACGGTGTGGTTGGGCGTAACCACTTTGGTCAGCACATGCAGGCGCTCGTTGCGCAGGCCGGTGCGGCGCAGCACATCGCCTTGGCTGAAGTCGGCCCAATAGATGAAGTAATGCTTGTCCGGGTCGCTGACCGGCGTGGTGTCGCCGTTGGCGCGTGTGTCATCGCGGAACAGTTTCAGCGGGTACTGGTCGGCGACTTTCCATTCGCCGGCCTCGGTCTGGTACTCGCGGCTCCACAGCATGCTGACTTCCGAGATGGCGCCGCCCATGTCTTCGATGGACGCCACCGCGCGCAGGCTTTCGCCCATGGTCAGCACGTCTTTATCAATCGGGTAGAGCACGCCCAGGCGCGGTACCACGGTGTCTTCCAGCTTGCCGACCCGCACGATCTGCGACTCGCCAGCCTGGCCAAGCACGTCATAGGCGATGGCCTGCACGGTGAAGCCGTTGACCCCGGCGGGGGCGGCGATCAGCGCGCGGTACACGTGGTCCTGGGCATGGCTGCCGATCTGCTGACCGTAGCTCTGTTCGGTGCTGGTGACCGGCACACCGTTGACATAGAAGGTCACGTGGTCGATGCCTTCCGGACCGAGGTCGTCGAAGGCTTCGACAAACACTTCGACGTCTTCGCCGTCGATCACCACCGCGTTGTCGTTGTCCGGCTTGACGATGCGCGCGTTCGGCGCCTTGTCGGCCTTGATCTTGATGCTGCCCGGCAGATCGACGAAGCCCGACTCGTAGCCGTCTAGGTCACGGGCCTTGGCGCGCAGGCGCAGCACCTGGTCAACGCGGCCAGTCGGAACCTTGAAGTGGAACTGGTACGGCGCGGCGGAATCTTCGCCCAGGGCCTGGAATTTCGGCTCGGCACCGGCAGCGCCAATGGAGTAATAGAGCGCAGCAGCGTCCACGCCCACTTCGGCGTCGCTGGCTTGCACTTGCACCACGATGCCGCGGCCTTCGGTGAGCTCGGTGACATCGCCCATGGCAAAACCGCGCGCATCCAGGAGCTTGATGGCATTCACTTCCGGCGGCTGGTTGCGCAGCAGATTGACGCCGATGTTTTCCTTGGCTTCGTTGCCGCTCGGGTCGCGGGCGGTAACGCGCAGCTGCAAGGGCAGCGATTCGGGCAGGTCGGTGGTGCGGCCCAGGTAGTCGGCGATACTGCCCACCGGCAGGTTGCCGATGTAGGGGCCGCTGAGCAGCAGGCGGTCGGCCACGCGCTCGTTGTCGGCAAAGGTGCCGTCGCCGTTACGGTCGGCGTACAGGCCGAGGCTGACCGAGCCGACGCGAACGTTGTCGGTCGCTTCCAGCTGGTACGGCAGGTTGCGTTTTTCCGCCACGCTGGCGCCAGTGGCCAACGGCAGTTTCACCGTCAGCTGCGGCGCCTTGGTGTCTTTGATCACGCGCACTTTCACTGGCTGCGCGGTGCTGACGCTGCGGCCTTTACCGTCGGCACGGCGTTCCAGGGTGCTGGCAGTCAGGCTGAGGTCGGTGCCGGCCTGGCCATAGGGCACTTCCACCAGGAATTCGTAGGGGAAGACCATATCGGTAAGGCTGCGGTCGCCACCTTTATAGCCGGCGATATTCAGCACCACGCGGTCCACGCCGACGTCATCGACAGCGTTGACCTCCACCAGCAGCAACTGGCCTTCGGTGCTTTCGGCGCCGTCTTTTGGCGTGGCGATCACCACGCTCGGCAGTTGGTCGCGGATGATTTCCACGTCCAGGCTTTCTTCGGCGCGGTGGGCGTCGAGATCGTTGTGCGCTACGCCATAGGTGTCCACCGCCTCGATGGCCAGGTGGATGCGGTTGGCGTCCGGATTGGCGGTATCGAAGGCCGGCACCGGCACCATGAAGTTGTACGGCGAGGTGCGCAGGCGCTGGATATACGGGGTCTGACCATTGCCGTAGGTGGCGATGATATTGACGTACTCGATGCCCACGTCGTCGAACGCCTTAACGTTGACGTACAGCGGGTTGCCTTCCACGACCTTGGCACCCGGCGCCGGCTCGGCCACGTCCAGGGTTGGCCGCTGATCCGGATGCACCGGGTAGCCCACTTCGTAGGCCTGGCTGTTGGCAGCATCGAAGGCTTCGACCTTGAGCAGCACATCCACCCGTTTCACATCGCTGCTGGCCAGGCCAAAGCCCTGCAAGATGGTGAACAGGCGGTCGACGTGCATCAGCTGGTTGTATTCGGGGGTGTCGATATTCAGCGTGGTGACCGGCTCGTAGTCGTCAGCCGGAATGCCGTCGATGCTGCGTACCAGGGTGAAGTTCTGCTTGACGTAGGTGCCGTCGTTTTTCAGCACGCCATAGGCGCGCGACAGGGTCAGGCGATTGACCTTGACGTTGTCGTAGGCCTGGAAGGCCACGGTGAAATCGCTGTCCTCAGGCGCGCCAAAACCAGCCACCGGACGCTTGATCAGCGGCTCGGGCTTGATCTGGTCAGCCATCACCTTGATCTGCCGGTCGAACAGGCCGACGGCGCCATCGGAGTCTTCGATCTGCGCGGTGAGTTTCAGGGTTTCGTTGTGACGGATAAGGCCCTGGGGCACTTCCAGCACAAAGGTGCGTTGCAGCGCGTACGGGCTGTTACGGCGGCCAAAGTCATCGGCGATGCTGGCGTCGTAGTTGGCGTGCAGGCTGTCGTGAATGCTGGCAAACGCGGCGTCTACCACCAGCTCGCCACCGGCTGCGCCTGCCGCCGAGCCCATCACCGGCAGCGGTACGCCGTTGGCGAATACTTTCAGGCGCGAATCAGTGAGCAGACGGTCATCGGCGGCCACCAGGCCAACGCGGATGCGGAAGGTGCCGGCAACGATTTCCTGGTCTTCAGCCGGAGCGGTAATGCGTACTTCGGGCACCACGTTGGTCAGCGGGTGGACCAGGAAGGTGCGCTCGGCCAGGTTGCCGTAGGTGTCGGTGAGTTCCAGACGGTATTCGGTCGGTTCGGTCTGGTCGAACAGGACTTCGGTCTTGTCGTCGGCCAACAGCGGCGGCGCCGTCGGGCAGTTGACCTGGAAGCTGCGCTCGTAGACCACCGCCGCCACGCTGCCATCGCGTTTCAACCGCACGATGCGGTAGGCGGCCAGGCCGGCGTCGTCCCGCAGGGTGGTGTCGAGGCGGAAGCGTTCGTTGATGCGCACCCAGAACTCGCCGTAGTTGATGCGCGCCGGGTCGGTCAGGGCTTTTTCGTAGTGGCCGTTGACCCAGTAGGTGTTGAAGCCGGCAAAGGTCAGCTGCGGTTTTTCGTTGGCTTGCAGCGGATAGATCAGGCTGTGTTCGCTGCTGCGGCCACTGAAGTCTTCGGCGATCAGGGTCAGCTCCAGCTCACCGCTGGTGAAGCCCTTCGGCACGCTGTACGGCACTTGCCAGCTTGTCTGGCCATAGCTCACGCCCAGGTCATGGACGGTGCGGCTGCGGTTTTCCAGCAGGCGCAGGCTTTTCAGCGCCAGGCTGTCGTCGCTGAAGCCGAGTTTCAGGTCCAGCTGCTGCATCGGAATGGCCACGGTGCCAGCAACCGGGCTGACCAGGCGCGCGCTAGGCGCCTGTTCGTCGAGGCTCAACGGCTGTTGCAGCAGTACGCTCAGGGTCTGTTCGCCGCGCTCGTGGGAGAAACGGTCGGTGGCAAAACCAATCAGGGTCACGCTGGTGCCCTGGGCTTCCACCGGTAGCGGCATCAGGGTGGCGAAGCTCTGCTCGGTCTGACCCTGGCTGCCGCTGCGCGCCAGTTGCAGGAAGGCGGTTTGCGCCGCGCTGCCGGTGCCGTCTTGCAGCAGCAGGCTAAGGGCGTAGCGGCCTGGCATGCGCGCACCGCTGGCGGCGGTGACGTCAGCGGCAGCCGATTCCTGCAGGGTGAATTGCAGCTCACGAATAAAGGCCGGCGCACCGCTGCGTGGGCGCAGTACCAGGCGGGTGGTATCGTCGGTGGTCAGCGCCTGCAGGTCGAGCAGACCATTGACGGCCTGCACTTCACGGGTGGCCGGGCGCACCTGGCAGAGGTTGCGCGAATAGGTTTCCACTTCCCAGCTGCCTGTCTGCTCGCCCACTTTCAGGCTGCGCGGTGCTTTGGACTCTTCGCCACCCTGCAGGGTCATACGGCCATTGCTGACGCTGAGGAAGGGTTTTTCGTTATACAGCAGCGCGCCTTGCCAGTTGCTTGCTTCGGGGTAGTCGAAGGCCAACTGCGGGATGTTGCGGTTGTCTTTTTTCAGGGCCAGGCCTTTGGCCTGGCGAGCGCTGTCCAAATCTCGCAGGGAGCTGAACACCAGCAGGTGTTCAACCGTACCATTGACGCTGCCATCGCTGTAGTCATCGGTCACTTGCAGGCTGCCGCGCAACGGCTGGCCGCGTTCCTGCTGGGCCGATGGCGAAGCGTCGCGCCAGGCCAACTTCGGCGGCTGGTCGCTCTGGATCAGGATGCGCCGGGTTTGCAGGCTCTCGTTGCCCAGCAGGTCGGTGGCCTTGACGGTGAGGGTCAGGGCAATCGGCTCGGCTTGCGGACGGTAGCGCTCGATATCGATTTCTTTCACGCCGCTGTCCGGCACATTGACTTCGGCCTCGCTCAGGCCGGTGGCCTGGGCCAGCACTTCGTTGCGGCCATTGTCATCGAGCAGGCGTACTTCATAGGAGGCGACGGCGGTGTCGTCCTTGAGGTTGACTTGCAGCTGGGTTTTCTGCCGGTCGAACAGGCGCTCGAGCGGTTGCTGAATATTGATCTGCGGGCCTTTGTCGTCTGCCAGTACGGTGACATTGATGAGCGGCGAGCGGGTTTCGTTGACGCCACGGTCACGGGCGCGCAGCACCAGTTGCAGCACCTTGCCGGAATAGCGGCGGGTGAGTTCCGGGGCCAGGCGCAGACGGGCTTCGAAGTCGGCATAGAAACGCTGGCCGACCAGCACCGCACCCAGGGTGCCGGGGTTCGGCACCTTGACGGTTTCCACCCGATCCATGCGGCTGAACAGAGTCCAGGCCACGGCGTGTTCTTCTTTGGTCTGCGGGTCGATAAACACCGCGTCGATGGCGTCCACCCACTGGTTGTCGCCCGCGCTGCCTTGCAGTTCGAAACTGGCCCCTGGCTCCAGGCTGAAATCACCGGCTGGCTTGTTAAGTTGCAGGGTGGGCGCTTCGGTGTCGTCGATGATTTCCAGATCGAACGGTGCTTCAGTGGTCTGCCCGGCACTGTCGGTGGCGCGCACACCCATGGCGGTGTCGGCGGCGGCTTTGTTCGGTACACGCAGGGCGGCGCCGATATAGCCGCCGGCAGCTTTGTCCAGGTCCGCCCCGGAAATGGTCTTGAGCACCTGGGTCTGACCGCCAGTGCGCTGGTAGAACTCCAGCTTGGTCACCTTGCGGTCGTCGGTGGCCAGTACCTGAGCGGTAAAGGCTTCACCTTCGTACAGCCGCGCACCCGGCGCCGGAGCACGCACGCTGACCACCGGTGGCAGGTCTTTGCTCAGCGGGAAGCGCCACAGGGTAGGCGCGGCGGCGTTGCCGTACTGGTCTTCGCCGCGCAGCTCGAGCACCACTTCTTCGCCTTCGCTCGGCACGGTGAATTCGAACTGGTCGTCAAAGCTGGCGGCTTGCTGCTCGGTTGTCAGGGTGCGGCTGTGCAGGGTCTTGCCGGCGCTGAGAACGGCCAGGCTGACCAACTTGGTGTCGTCGACGCCACGCAGTTTCACCGTCACCTTGTTGCCGGCGTACAACGGCGCGCCCTGGATCGGCGAGGTCACCGCCAGGCGCGGCCCCAGGGTATCGGCCAATACCTTGACCGCCAGCTCCTTGCTGTCGCTGGGCTGGCCGACGTCATCCACGGCCACGACTTTCAGGCGCAGCTGGCGTTCCTGGTTGGCCAGTTTCAGCGGCTTGAGGTCGATGCTCAGGCGGTTGACGGTTTCCGGGCCGGGGGTCAGGCCGGCGGCCTGGTCGACGCGTTTCTGCCACAGCGGGGTGCTACCGCCTTCGGCCCACAGGCTGGCTTCCAGGGCATGCACGGCGCGGTCGTCGCGGGCCACCACGTCGACATTCAGGGTGTCCTGACTGTACAGGCTGCCCTGGGTCGGGCTGAGGGCGCGCACTTCCGGCTTGCTGTCGGCACCCACGCCGATCAGCACTTGCAGTTCGCTGTCGTTGCCGGTGCCATCGGTGGCCACGGCGCGGATCGGGTAGCGGTCGTAGCGCACGCCATCCAGGCGCTTGAACGTTGGCGCGGAGACCACCTTGATCGCTGAATAGGCTTTCAGCGCGCCAGGAATCTGTTGCACGGTGAGGTCGCCATCGACGCTGCTCAGGCGGTCATTAAGGTTGCCGGTCAGGCGATAGCCAACGCCGGCCTCCTTGACCACACCGTAGAGCTCAAGGCGCTCGACGCCCACGTTGTCGTAGCCGGTGAACTTGAGCACAAAGGTGCTGTTTTCCACGACGGGCGCCAGGTCCTGCCCGGCGTCGCTGACGCTGATGGCCGGCGAGGCCAGGTTGAGCACCGGATCGTCTTCATCTTTGCCCAGGGTGACGTTCACCGACGGGCTGCGCGCGGTCTGGGTGGCGCTGTCGGTGGCGATGGCGTGCAGCACCAGCGGGGTTTCGCTCTCCACGCCGGGCGGGGCCTGATACACCACGCTGAACGGCGCGCGCAGGTCGCTGCCGATAAGCTTGTCGTTCACATAGAAGTCGACCTGGCGCAAGCCCAGGTCGTCGGTGGCGTTGGCGCGGAATTCCACGGGCTGGCCGGACACCAGATGGGCGCCCTCCACCGGGTAGCTCATCGACACCGTTGGCGCCTGGTCACCCTTGACCGGCAGCAGCAGCGGCTCGGACAGGTTGCTCTGCTGGTGCAGATCGACCGCCTGGGCACGCAGCTCCAGGGTTCGGCCCAGCCACTCGGCCTTGATCGGCAACTGGAAGGTATGGCTGGTGCTGCGCAGGCCAAAGGCGTTGCCGTCGAAGTTATCCACAACGTGGCGGTAGGAGCCGACTTCGGTGCCGTTCACTTGCAGAAAGATATCGGTGCCGGCGTCCAGGGTGTCGTCGGACGCCTCGACGGTGACGGCCATGGTCTGGCCGACCGTGGCGATGCTGCCGGCGGCGGGCTGAGTGATGCGTGCAATCGGCTTCTGGTTTTCCAGAATGCGTAGCAGACGGGCCGGGGCGTCGGTAACGCCGCCATTGGCGGCATGTACGCGGGCGGACAGACCGATGCTGGTTTCCCGTACGGAAATCTCCGGCACCTGCAAGGTCGCCTGCCAGATCTCGACCATATCGATCTTTTTCGGATCGGCCTGCTGCGGTCGCTGCTCGAAGGCCGGGAACGAGGTTTCACCCACTTTGCGACCATCAAAGAAGTATTCCACCAGGCTGATGCCGCTCTGGTACTCGATGTCCGGCAGGGTACCGAGGTTGACCGCGATCACCGCACGCAGCGGGCTGTTCTCGATCACGCGCTGGGCATCAACCGGAGTTTCGAAGACAAAAGCCGGTACTTGCGGACTGGCTTTGGCCACCACCTTTACCGGGCGCTCGGCGGTGCTTTGACTTTTGCCGGTACCGTCGAAGGCCACCGCACGCAGTCGCAGGGTGCGACCTTCCAGCTCCTGTTCGATGGGCAGACTAAGGGCATAGGGCGGGCTCAGGCGGCGACCGACCAGGTTGTCGTCCAGCCAGAATTCGACGCTCTTCACTGCCACGTCATCGCTGGCAGTGGCGTTCAGTTCAAGCACGGCCCCCACGGCAATCGTGGCTTCGGGTTGCAGTTCAACGGTGGGCGCGGCGTCTTCAGCGGCCACCGGCAGCTCGACACCAATTTCCGGGTAACGCTGCAGACGGGCCTGCAGGGTCAGCGGGCTGCTGGCGGGGATCTGCGCGCGGGCCAACAACTGGCCCTGGGCATTGCGCTCCAGCACGCCATCGCTGCCGGTGGGCAGGGTCAGCTCGACGGCCAGGCTGTCGGCCAGCGGCGCTTCGCTGCCGTCATCGAACACCGCGATCAGATTCGGCAGGCTCTGGAAGCCGTTCAGGCGTGGCAGCACCAGTGGCTGACCGGCCGCTTGGCCTTCATAACGCAGGCTGACCAGTTTGCGGGTGAAGTCCACGTTTACCGGCAGGCTGATTTCCGCCAGCCCCGGGTAGCTCACATATACGGGAACCGCCTGACCAGCGGTCTCTGCGAGAGGGTAAACCACGCCTTCGGCGCTGACCCAGACCTTGCTGGTATCCCCGGAACGATAACTTACACCCGTTCCCAGGCCTGCCAGGGGCGTGACACCACGGAACTCGAAGTCCACTTCAGGCACCAGCCGCGCTGACTGCAAGGCATCGCTGAACAGCAAGCGGTCGGGATGCACACTGATGGAGCGGGCGGCTTCGTCGACGTTGTCGCCAATAAAGCGGATATCGGAGTAGCTGTTCTGGTTACCCGAAGCGTCCACCGCTACAGCCTGCACCATCACCAGGGCGTTGCGCGCCACTTCGTCGGCAGACAGCGGCTGATCCAGGCGCTGACGCAGGGTGTAGGAACGTTGGCCATCGGTGCGCGGAAACACGCGGACGCCCTGCGGCATACGCAGGAACGCGGTCTGTTCGGCGCGGCTGACCACACCGCCCGCCGCACGCAGGTCGGAAGCGCGCAGGCCGGTGAGGGTGAAACTGACGTAGCTGAGGTCGACGTCGTCGGCGGCATCGAAGCTGGCTACCAGGAACTGCTCGCTATCACTGGATTCGATGGCCAGCTGGGTCAGTTGCAACTCCGGCGCCTGACGCTCCTGCTGGAAGGTTTCGCTGTAATCCTGCTGCGTGCCATCGGCAAACTTCAGCTTTACCGCCGGTTGCAGTGCAGTGGCGCCGTCGATGCGGAAGGTGAAGGAGCAGCTGTTCGGTGCATTGCTGTCACGGGCAGCGTCGATCGGCAGCAAGCGCTGGGAAGTGGCGACGATGGTGACTTCGGCGAGCTGCCGGCAATCGGTGACCGCCAGAACATAATCGCTGGCGCTACCGGCGGAACCCAGAGCGGCGGCACTGCGAATATCGAACTCCGCCTCGGCGAACGCGCCCGGCGAAGCCAGCACAAAAAGTGCAGCAAGCGTGCGGCGAAACCCGAGAGAGCAGCATCCGTGCACCATGTTCGCGTTAAGTTCCATTTAATTTGTGCATCGCTCACAAGGCTGCTGATAGACTCAGCCTTTACGATGGCGAGATGCTATACAGGCCCTCAAACCATTTCAAGCCATTACAAATGCCAAAATGACATTATTCGAAAAAAACGTGATGCAGTGCGTGTAAATCAGCGAACCGCCCGCCAACCGCAACGCGCTCTTTGCGCTTGAGATCGGCGACAGATAGTATTGCCGCGCCATCACAGGGACGAATGACAATGGCCGTATTAATAACGCGCGCGACCCAAATCCTTACGATACGTGGCGTTCGACTGTGCGTACTCGCGCTGCTGTTAGTTGCCATGCTGGCGTCGCTAACCTGGCAGGCCATGGAGTTCTTCCGTGGGTTTGAAAACCAGCTCCCCCTTTCCAGCGTTGCCTCAGGCGCGCCAACAATTCCCTCGGCAGAAAGCAGCAAACCTAGTAGTTCGTTATTAGGTTTATTTGGCGCGAGAAGTAATGACGCCGATGTGGACGCGCAACCGGTTGAAAAACTTCCGGAAAGTAATCTCAATCTGCAAGTCTCTGCGATCTTTTTCGTGGCCCACGCTGCGCAAAGCTCCGTAATTCTGGAAGACGGGGACCGCACCATGATGCTCAAAGCCGGTGAGGAAGCGCGTCCCGGCATTGTCGTACAGAGCATCGAGAGTCATCGCATCACGCTGAAACGTAACGGAAAACTTGAACAGATCAGCTTTAAAGGATTTGGAGAAATGCCTGGCGGGAATTCGCTTGGCAGCCCACTTCCAACAGTGCAACAAGCGGACGCCGCTCCGATAATGAACAAAAACAATGACAACGAAGTTATCGCACAAGCCCCGGCAGGCAATCCGCCTGCGGCATCAACGGCCGTCGACCAGAACTTGCCCACTGCTTACCAACAGTACATCCAGCGCAAACTCGCGCAAAACAAGTAGTAGAGTGCCCCGCCGTGTCGATCCAAGCCGTTTTGAAACTGTTGTTGCTGACCGTTATCTGCCTCACCCCGGTTAGCTGGGCTCAAGAAGCCGAGCCACAACCCGGCGACGAAGTGCGCATCAACATGCAAGACACCAATATTCGTTCCTTTATTGAGTGGATTGCCAAAGCCACCGGAAAGAACTTCATTATCGATCCGCGTGTGACCGGCAAGGTGACGGTCATTTCCAATGAATCCATGGCCCCGGAAGAAGCGTACCGCGTTTTTCTTTCGGTGCTTCAGGTACATGGTTTTTCAGCGATCGAGTCGGCAGATGCGGTCAAGGTCATCCCCGACGCCAATGCCAAGCAGACTGGCGTGCCCCTGGTGGAGGACAACGCGCTCAATGACGACCAGCTCGTGGTACGGGTCATCCGCACCGATCACGTACCGGCCACTCAACTGGTGAACATTCTGCGGCCGATGGTGCCTCAGGTCGGTCACCTGGCAGCCTACCCGGACAGCAACGCGCTGATCATTTCCGACCGCGCCTCCAACATCAACCAACTGCTCAAACTGGTGGCGGAAATCGATCGTGCAGGCCAATTCGAGATCGACGTCATTCCGCTGAAGTTCGCCAACGCCAAAGAATTGTCGGCCATGCTCGGCACACTGGTACCGCAAGCCGCAGGGCCCGAGGGTGGGAGCAAGATGAGTGTTTCGGTGGATGAGCGTACGAATAGCATCCTCATCTCTGGAGACCCGAGCAAACGCCAGCAGCTACGTGACGTTCTTGCCAATCTCGACCGACCAGGCAACATCATCCGCGACACCCAGGTTATCTACCTGCACTACTTGAAGGCTTCAGAGCTGGCGCAAATTCTACAAAACGTCGCCACCAGTCTGCAGAAACAAGACAAGGATGTTGGCATCAGTAGCGCCGACATTTCCATCCAGGCCAACGACACCACCAATGCCCTGATCATCAGCGCACCACCTGCCATCATGGACACCGTCAACGGCGTGGTTAAACGGCTGGACATTCGCCGTGCACAGGTGCTGGTCGAGGCCGTGATCGTGGAAGTCTCGGATAACAAGGTCAACGAGCTGGGCGTGCAGTGGAAAACCTCCGATGGCAGCAAGACGTTCGCGGGCTTCAAGTCATCCCTGAAGGGTAACGCTATCGATAGCCTGCCCACCAACCCACTCAAACTCGATGCGGGACTGAGCCTGGGCTTCTATACCAATGGATCGCTGCAGGCCCTGGTACGTGCACTTTCCACCGATGACTCGATGAACATTTTGTCCACCCCCAACCTGGTCACTCTCGACAACGAAGAAGGCAAGATTGTGGTCGGTCAGAACGTTCCGTTTGTCACTGGCAGCTCAACCAGCGCGTCAAACCCGTCCACCAACCCATTTCAGACCATCGAACGCCAGGACGTCGGTATCACCCTCAAGATCAAGCCCCAAATCAACGAGGGTGACTCGGTAACGCTCAATGTCTACCAAGAGATTTCTAGCGTTAGCAGCGACACGAGTGCAGCCGATATCGTGACCAACAAACGCTCCGTCGAAACTCGCGTACTAATCAAGGACAACATGACCCTGGTACTGGGTGGTTTGATTTCCGACGAGGTTCGCGACGCCGGTGACAGGGTGCCTTTTTTCTCCAAGGTCCCGGTGATCGGTCGCCTGTTTCGCAGTGATCGTAAGGAAGTTTCCAAGAAGAACCTGATGGTCTTCATCAAACCAACGATCATCAACGACTTCGACCACGCCAACCAACTGACCGAAGGCAAATACAACTTCATCCGCGAGCGTCAATTGCGCTACGCCGAGCAGGATCTCAGCAGGGCAGTTCCGACCTTGCCGGAACGTGTAAGCGCGCCTGAAAAAGAGTTGAATGTAGCGCCGGCGTCACTTCCCGCCCTCCGTCAATAGGGCTGAAACCGATGTCGCTCGGGCGTTCTTGATAAGCAAAAGCCGCGCAGTGCGCGGCTTTGAAGGTGGTGGGCCCACACGGACTCGAACCGTGGACCAAAGGATTATGAGTCCTCTGCTCTAACCAACTGAGCTATAGGCCCCCAGAAGGCTGGCGGAGTATACCGATGCACTCTGCCGAGTGCCAATCCGATGCGCCGCAGCTTGTTCGCGGACCGCAAAGGAGCCTGCCGGTGGCAAACGATTGCGTGCCCGCGCGCAGCAAAACCACGTGCAATCCCCCCGCCGCTTTGTTCATAATTTGCACGACGTTCCTATCCCGCCGTGCCCGCTCAGGCTGAGGATACGAGCCCAACCAGCCTAGCCGGGCCCGTACCTTGACGAGTCAGACCTCCAAGATTGCTCACTTAAGACGCCTGGTCGCGATCATGACCAGCGTGGTGGGCGTGGCCGTGTTGCTGCTCACCTACCTGCAGGTGGAGTGGGACAGGCGCGAGGCGCTGCGCCAGAACGTGGCCGATATGGAGAACCTGTCGGCGGCGCTGACCCGGCAGGCGGAGTCGACCATCCGTGATGCCCATACGGTGCTGATCGGCATCCAGCGCAAGCTGCAGATCTCCGGTTACGGCGCCGAGAACCTGCGCGAAGTGCTCGAGGTGGCACGCGCCCAGTCGGCGATCCTGGCCGATGTGGAGGGCTTTACCGTACTCGATGCCGGCGGTCGCCCGCTGCTCACCACGGTGCCCAACGCCACCCTCCGTTTTACGGCGCAGGACCGCGACTACTTCAGGGTACACAGCACCGATCAGGTGACCGGCCTGTACATCGGCGCGCCCATCCAGAGCCGCCTGAGTGGTGACTGGGTGATTGCCCTGACCCTGCGCCTGAGCGACGCCAACGGCGAGTTTCGCGGTGTGGTGCTGGCCACGCTGCTGGTTCAGCACTTCGTGGACTTCTACCGCAGCATCGATGTCGGCAGCCAGGGCGTGATCGGCATGGCCAAGCGTGACGGCACCCTGCTGGTCCGGTCGCGGGAGTCCGCCCAGAACGCTGGCCTGGACATGTCCAGGAGCCCGGTGCTGCGCGCGATCAATGAGGACGGCGTAAAGCGCGGCAGCATGGTGCTCACGGCGATGATCGACGGCGTGAAACGCATCTACGGCTTCGATACCAGCGCCGAATACCCGATTCTGGTGGGCGCCTCGCTGGGTGAAGAGCAGGCGATGGCCGCCTGGCGCACCCGCGCGCTGCAGACCTGCTCGCTGAGCGGTGGCGTGCTGGTGATCCTGCTCTCCATGGGCTGGCTGATCTGGCGCGCCCTGGGTCGCCAGGGCCGCATGGAGGCACGCCTGCAAGGCATGCACCGCGACCTGGCGCTGGCCAACCACGCGCTGCAGATCATCGCCGGCGAGGATGCCCTGACCGGCCTGGCCAATCGCCGCCGTCTGGACGAAGCGCTGCGTGCGGCCTTCCAGTCCGCCGCGGCCCAGGGCCAGCCGTTGTCCTTCGTGCTGCTGGACGTCGACTATTTCAAGCGCTTCAACGACCACTACGGCCACCCGGCCGGCGACGAGGCGCTCAGGCAGGTGGCCGCGGTGCTCAAACGCCATGCCCGGCGCAGCGCGGACACCACTGCGCGCTACGGCGGCGAGGAGCTGGCATTGATTCTGCCGGGCGCCGAAAGCGCCTCGGCCATGGCGGTCGCCGAACGCATCCGCGCCGATGTCGAGGCCCTGGCGATCGTCAATCAGGGCTCGCCCTACGCCAGGCTGACCCTGAGCATCGGCGTTGCCTCGTGCATGCCTGGGCAGACGATGCAGACGTCCGCCGATCTGGTCGCCGCTGCCGACGTCGCCCTGTACGCTGCCAAGAGCGAAGGCCGCAACCGCGTGATATCGAGCGAACAGCCGGCCTGAACCGCCCCTGGCGGTGCCCAGCTTTTTACTGGGTAACGACTACAAAAACGCTAATTTCCCTATCCCCCGCCTCTGAACACAATGGCCGCAACGCACGAACGGCTGGTGCGCCCGGGCCAGGGCCATCCCTGGGCAAGGGCGCCCGGCCTCCTTCAGAGGGACGCAACGATGGCTGTCGAAACAACCCGAACAGATACCCTGGTGGTGGGCGCCGGCCAGGCCGGCGTGGCGATGAGCGAGCACCTGACCAAGCTGGGCGTGCCGCACCTGGTGCTGGAGCGTGAACGCATCGCCGAGCGCTGGCGCAGCATGCGCTGGGACTCGCTGGTCGCCAACGGCCCGGCCTGGCATGACCGCTTTCCCGGCCTGGCCTTCGACATCGACGACGATGCCTTTCCGGGCAAGGAGCAGGTGGCCGCCTATTTCGAAGCCTATGCGCGCAGCTTCGATGCGCCGATCCGTACCGGCGTGGAAGTGCACAAGGTCCGCCGCAACGCCAACCGCCCCGGCTTTACCGTGGAAACCTCCGAGGGAGTGATCGAGGCCAACCGCGTGGTGGCCGCCACCGGCCCCTTCCAGCACCCGGTGATTCCGGCCATCGCCCCGCAGGATGCGCGCCTCACGCAGATCCACTCCGCCGCCTACCGCAACCCGCAGCAACTGCCCGCCGGTGCCGTGCTGGTGGTGGGCGCCGGCTCCTCCGGCACGCAGATCGCCGATGAGCTGATGCAGTCCGGCCGCCAGGTGTACCTGTCGGTCGGCGCCCATGACCGGCCGCCGCGCAGCTACCGCAACCGGGACTTCTGCTGGTGGCTGGGCGTGCTCGGCGAGTGGGACCAGGAGACGCCGAAGGCCGGCCGCGAGCACGTGACCATCGCGGTCAGCGGCGCCTATGGCGGCAAGACCATCGACTTCCGCCGCCTGGCCCACCAGGGCATGACCCTGGTCGGCCTGACCCGCTCGTTCGCCAACGGCGTGGTGCGGTTCGCCGACGACCTGGCCGACAACATCCGCCGTGGCGACGAGAACTACCTGGCGCTGCTCGATGCGGCGGATGCCTATGTGAAACGCAACGGCCTGGATCTGCCGGAAGAGCCCGAGGCACGCATCATCCCGGCCGATCCTGCGTGCATGAGCGAGCCGCTGGGCGAGCTGGACCTGATCGCGGCCGGGGTGACGTCGATCATCTGGGCGACCGGTTTCGCCACCGACTTCAGCTGGCTGGAAGTCGATACCTTCGATGCCAACGGCAAGCCCCAGCATCAGCGCGGCGTGTCCCGCGAGCCGGGCATCTATTTCCTCGGCCTGCCTTGGCTGTCGCGCCGCGGCTCGTCGTTCATCTGGGGCGTGTGGCACGACGCCAAGCATGTCGCCGACCATATCGCCACCCAGCGCAAATACACCGCCTACCGCGATGCCGAGCAGCGCCAGGCTGCCGCCCCCGTCACCCGCCTGCAGGGAGTCAAGTGATGCCCACCCATACCCGCATCCGCATGTTCAACACCAAGGACACCTACCCCAACCAGGCCCTGGACAACGACCTCTGCCAGGCCGTGCGCGCCGGCAACACGGTGTACGTACGCGGCCAAGTCGGCACCGACTTCGACGGCAACCTGGTCGGCCTTGGCGACCCCCAGGCGCAGACCGAGCAGGCGATGAAGAACCTCAAGCAACTGCTCGAAGAAGCCGGCAGCGACCTGTCCCATATCGTCAAGACCACCACCTACATCATCGACCCGCGCTACCGCGAGCCGGTGTACAAGGAGGTCGGCAAATGGCTCAAGGGCGTGTTCCCGATTTCCACCGGGCTGGTGGTATCGGCCCTCGGCCAGCCGCAGTGGCTGATGGAGATCGACGTGATCGCGGTGATCCCGGACGACTGGCCAGCCCAATAAGGAGGCGTGCATGACCTTTTCCATCGTCGGGCGCTGCCCGGAAACCGGCCAGCTGGGCATCGCCATCAGCTCGTCGAGCATCGCCGTCGGCGCCCGTTGCCCCTGGCTGCGTGCCGGCGTCGGCGCGGTGGCCACCCAGAACGTGACCCTGCCCGCCCTCGGCCCGCAGATTCTCGACCTGCTCGAGCAGCAGGCGCTGGAACCAGGCGACGCCTTGCAGCGCGCCCTCGGCGCCAATGGCTGGAGCCAATATCGACAGGTGACGGTGATCGACAGCCAGGGCCGCACCGCCCTGTTCAGCGGCAAGGAAGCGCTGGGGCTGTACAACGCGGTGGCCGGCGAGCAGTGCGTGGCAGCCGGCAATCTGCTGGCGAGCGAGGCGGTGATCCAGGCCATGGTCGAGGCCTTCGAGAACGCCAGCGGGCAACTGGCCGACCGCCTGCTCGCCGCCATGCACGGGCGATGGCCGCTGGCGGTGAGGCCGGCCCGGTGCACTCGGCGGCGCTCAAGGTGGTGGGTGATCTGGTCTGGCCGATCATCGACCTGCGGGTCGACTGGGCGGATGACAACCCCATCGCCCAGCTCGACGGCCTGTGGCAGGCCTACCGCCCGCAGATGCAGGATTACCTGACCCGCGCCCTCGACCCCACGGCCGCGCCAAGCTACGGAGTGCCGGGCGATGAATGAGCCCACCAGCCGCGTCCTGCTTGAGCGGCTGATCGGCTTTGCCACGGTCAGCCGTGATTCGAACCTGGAGCTGATCGAATTCATCCGCAAGTATCTGGCCGGGTTCGGCGTCGACAGCGAGCTGTTCCATAACGCCGAGGGCACCAAGGCCAACCTGTTCGCCACCATCGGCCCGACGGATCGCGGCGGCGTGGTGCTGTCCGGCCACACCGACGTGGTGCCGGTGGACGGCCAGGCCTGGACGGTCGAGCCGTTCAGGCTCAGCGAGCGGGACGGGCGCCTGTACGGCCGTGGCACGGCAGACATGAAGGGCTTTATCGCCTGCGTGCTGGCGGCGGTACCGAAACTGGTGCAACGCCCGCTGCAGATGCCGGTGCACCTGGCGTTTTCCTATGACGAGGAAGTCGGCTGCCTGGGCGTGCGCTCGATGCTCGCCGAACTGGAAAAACGCCCGCACAAACCGACCCTGTGCCTGATCGGCGAGCCCACCGAACTCAAGCCCGTGCTCGGCCACAAGGGCAAGCTGGCGATGCGCTGCGAAGTGCACGGCGCGGCCTGTCACTCGGCCTATGCGCCCTACGGCGTGAATGCCATCGAATATGCGGCGCGGCTGATCGGCCACCTCGGTGATATCGGCACACGGCTGGCCCGCCCCGAGCATCACGACCCACGCTTCGACCCGCCCTGCTCCACCGTGCAGACCGGCCTGGTCAAGGGCGGCCGCGCCCTGAACATCGTGCCGGCCGAATGCGAGTTCGATTTCGAGGTGCGCGCCTTGCCGGGCTTCGACGCGCAAAGCGTGGCGGATGAATTGCAGCGCTACGCCGCCGAGCAGCTGCTGCCGAAAATGCAGGCGGTGAGCGCCGCCAGCGATATCCGCCTGCAACCCCTGAGTGCCTACCCGGGTCTTGCCACGCCGCCCGACAGCGAGGCCGCACGGCTGCTGGCCAGGCTCTGCGGCTCGAGTGACTTCGCCACCGTGGCCTTCGGCACCGAAGGCGGCCTGTTCGACGGCGCCGGCATCCCCACGGTGGTCTGCGGTCCCGGCAGCATGGAGCAGGGCCACAAGCCCGACGAGTTCGTCAGCGTCGAGCAGCTGCAGGGCTGTGATGCGCTGCTCCAGCGGTTAGCGGATTACCTGTGCGATCCGAGCTGAACGCCAACCGTAGCCTGGGTTGAGCAATGCGATACCCAGGGCAGTTTTCCCGGGTGTCGCTGCGCTCGACCCGGGCTACCTTCAATGGCTGAACGGTCGTGCGCCTCAGCTGCGGTACAGTTTGAGGCTCTCCACCCGCGCCCGGTAGGCGCCAAGGCGTTCCTTGAGCTGATCCTTGCGGGCGCTGGCCACGCAGTGCAGCAGCGCGGTAGGGCGTACTCGCGAAGCAGTACGCCTTTGCGTTCTGCCAGGTTTGCCATGGTTTGGCGGACTGCTCGCTTCGCTACGAGCGGCCGGCGTCCCGGTCCGCCCTACGAGCTGCGCTCGCCCCGGACTCCGATCAATAATGTGGGAGCGCGCCATGCGCGCGAAAAAATGCGGGCATGGCCCGTCCCACAGAAATTGCGCTGACAGTGGCCTCACCTACCTTCACTTCTACTCAGCGCCCGGCTCACTCAATTCCCCAACCGCTCCCGGCAGAAATCCACGAACAGCTGCGCCGGCTTGGTCAGCTGACCGCGTTTCAGGCGAGCGGCCACCAGCCCCGAGGTGGCCACCGGGTCGGTGATATCCAGGGTCACCACACGCTTGCCGTCATAGGTGCATTCCGAATGCGGTTTGGTGACCAGCAGGGAGAAGCCGAAGCCCTGGCCGACCATGCCGCGCACCATCTCGATGGACGGTGAGCTGAAGACGATATTGGGGGTCAGCCCCAGTTCGTGGAACAGGCTGACGAAGTAGGTACGGCTCGGTGGCACGTCGAGCAGGATCATCGGCTCCAGGCACAGGTCGCGCAGCGACACCTGGGCCTGGCCGGCGAAGCGATGATGCTCGGGCAACAGCACGTAGGGCTTCTGCGGCGGCATCAAGGGTTCGGTGGCGATGGTGCCGTCGAGGTCATGCTCGTAGAGAAACGCCAGGTCGAATGCGCCGGCGGTCAGGCCCTGTACCAGCTCCTGCTGCTCACCATCGCGGATGCGGATGTCCACGCCTGGATAGCGCTCGCGAAAGCCGGCGATCAGCTGCGGCAGGTACAGCGGCGCCACGGTTTCGAAGCAGCCGATATCGATCTGCCCGGCGACGATGTCGTTGTCGGCCAGGGCGTTCTGCTCGAACTCGCGGGCCATGCGCAGCAATTGCTGGGCCTTCTCGTAGAAGCGCGCGCCACTGGGGGTCAGCGACACGCCCTGGGCGTGGTGGCGGATAAACAGCTGAACGCCAAAGCTTTCCTCCAGCCCCTTGATTGCCGTGGAGATGGATGGCTGGGCGATATACAGCTGGCGCGAAGCCTCGGCCACGCTGCCCGCTTCCACCGTGGTAACGAAGTACTTGAGTTGCCTGAGAGTGTAGGAAGCCACGTGTTGATCTCAGCATGTTGGTTACCTGCACCTTACTCCAACACAGCGCTCTGGCGGGGCGTTGCCTTGCAAAGGTTTTTCGTAAGTCCCGAGCATATTTTTACTAATTTTCGTTCTTGCCCGACTGACGCACCATGGCCCTCACCTGAACGACAGTTCCCGCCCGGCACGCATACCGGGCCACACAACAACAAAAATTCTGCTGACGCGTGGCACAACGCGCCGCTTCGCCGCTTCGGCCCTACTGCCCCTGTTCTCACTACAACGAAAAAACAGCGAGGGAGTTTCCATGTTCAAGCACTTGCGTCCATCCATCCGCGCCGCCATCGGCCTGTCCCTGCTGGCCGGCGCCAGCAGCGCTGCATTGGCCGACGACAGCCTCACGGTAATCTCCTTCGGCGGCGCCACCAAGGTCGCCCAGACCGCCGCCTACTTCAAACCCTTCGAGCAGAGCGGTGCCGGCCGGGTGGTCGCCGGCGAGTACAACGGCGAGCTGTCCAAGGTCAAAGCCATGGTCGATGTCGGCCAGGTGACCTGGGACGTGGTCGAGGTGGAAAGCCCGGAGCTGCAGCGCGGCTGCGAGGAAGGGCTGTTCGAGCGTATCGACCCGGCCATTCTTGGCGATGCCGACCAGTACATTCCCGGCACCATCAGTGAATGCGGCGTGGCCACCTACGTATGGTCGATGGTGATGGCCTACAACGGCGACAAGCTGAAGACCGCCCCCACCTCCTGGGCCGATTTCTGGGACCTGGAGAAATTCCCCGGCAAACGTGGCCTGCGCAAGAGCGCCAAGTACAGCCTGGAAGCCGCCCTGCTGGCTGATGGCGTAAGCCGCGAGGAGCTGTACAAGGTGCTCGGCACGCCGGAAGGGGTCGACCGCGCCTTCAAGAAACTGGACGCCATCAAGCCCTCCATCCAGTGGTGGGAAGCCGGCGCCCAGCCGCCGCAGTGGCTGCTGGCCGGTGACGTGACCCTGTCCGCCGCCTACAACGGCCGTATCGGTGTGGCCCAGAAGGAAGGCGCCAACCTGAAGATCTCCTGGAGCGGCAGCCTGTACGACCCGGAGCACTGGGCCATCGTCAAGGGCAGCCCGAACAAGGCCCTGGCGGAACGCTTCATCAAATTCGCCAGCCAGGCGGACACCCAGAAGGTGTTCTCCAGTCAGATCCCCTACGGCCCGGTGCACAAGCAGACGCTGCCGCAACTGCCCGCCGACATACAGGCGCAGTTGCCGACCGCCGAGGCCAACATGGCCGGCGCGCAACTGGTCAACGCCGAGTTCTGGATCGACCACGGCGAGGAATTGGAAGAGCGCTTCAATGGCTGGGCGGCGCGCTGACAAGCAGATGCGAAGAGAACGCTGGGGCCGGTTACCGGCCCCAGTGATCGGTCAGGGCTGACGCGCCGCGGCGCGCCAGCCTGGTGCCTAGAGCGCAGCCTGAGCCTTCAGGCGCCGACGCTGGTTCCAGATCAACAGCCCCATCAGCAACAGCGACGGAATCCAGATCAGCTCTTTCGGCGCGCGCTCGGTGGGTGCCCGCACGCTGAGGATCTCCTGGTCGAACGCCAGCCCGGCGGCTTCGGCTGGGCTGCTGAAGGCCACGGTGTCGATCAGCGTCTTGCCATCTTCTTCGTAGAGCGACAGGCCCAGCGCTTCGAGGCGCTCCTGACCCGTGCCTTTTTCCGGAATCGGCAGCACCACGGTGAAGGTACGCGCTTCGCCGACCGCATCCTCGCCGTGCACGCGCAGGCGCAACTCGCTCTGCTCCTCGACCTGCTCCAGCGCCTGGGCCATTTGTGCCGGCGGGATGTCGCGGTAGGGGTCGACCAGCATGTCCATCCAGAAGCCCGGGCGGAACAGCGAGAAGGCCAGCAGCAATAGCGCGATGTTTTCGTACCAGCGGTTGCGCACCAGGAAGTAGCCCTGGGTGCCGGCCGCGAACAGCAACATCGCCACCGTGGCGATCACGAAGATCAACACGCCATGCCAGAAGTCCACGTCGATCAGCAACAGGTCGGTGTTGAAGATGAACAGGAACGGCAGCACCGCGGTGCGCAAGCTGTAGTAGAAGGCGGTGATGCCGGTGCGGATCGGGTCGCCCTTGGATACTGCCGCGGCGGCGAACGACGCCAGGCCGACCGGCGGCGTGACGTCGGCCATGATGCCAAAGTAGAAGACGAACAGGTGCACGGCGATCAGCGGCACGATCAGGCCGTTCTGCTGGCCCAGGGAGACGATCACCGGCGCCAGCAAGCTGGACACCACGATGTAGTTCGCGGTGGTCGGCAGGCCCATGCCGAGGATCAGGCTGAGAATCGCGGTGAGGATGAGCATCAGCAGCAGGTTGCCCATCGACAGCAGCTCGACCACGTCGGCCAGCACCAGGCCGACGCCGGTCTGCGACACCGCGCCGACGATGATGCCCGCCGCCGCGGTGGCGATGCCGATGCCGATCATGTTGCGGGCGCCGGCGATCAGGCCTTCGCGCAGGTCCACCAGGCCGTCCATGAACGAGCCATGATCGTGGCTGCCGTCACGGCGCAGGCGATTGAGCAGCGGGCGCTGGGTCACCAGGATGAACACCAGGATCATGCTGCCCCAGAACGCCGAGAGCCCCGGCGACAGGCGCTCGACCATCAGGCACCACACCAGCACCACCACCGGCAGCAGGAAATGCAGGCCCGAGAGCAGCACGGGGCGGGTTTCCGGCAGTTTTTCCAGCGGCGTGTTGGGGTCTTCCGGCGGCAGTGGCGGATTACTGGCCGCAACCTTGAGCAGCGCCACGTAAGCGATCAGCAGCAGCGCACCGATGACCCAGCTGGCGGCATCGCCGAGAGCCGGTTTCATCCAGCCGAGGCCGTAATACACCGCCAGGGAAATGCCGCTGATCAGCGCCGCACCAAAGGCCAGCCCGAGCAGCCGGGTCAGCCAGGGCTTGGGCGCGCTGTTGCGCGGCAGCGCCTTGAGGCCGAGCTTCAACGACTCCAGGTGCACGATGTAGAACAGCGCGATGTAGGAAATCAGCGCTGGCAGGAACGCATGCTTGACCACTTCGATGTAGGGCATGCCGATGTATTCGACCATCAGGAAGGCCGCAGCCCCCATCACCGGCGGCATGATCTGGCCGTTGACCGACGAGGCCACTTCCACGGCGCCGGCCTTTTCGGCACTGAACCCGGTGCGCTTCATCATCGGAATGGTGAAGGTGCCGGTGGTGACCACGTTGGCGATCGACGAACCGGAGATCAGGCCGGTCAGGCCCGACGACACCACGGCGGCCTTGGCCGGACCGCCGCGCATGTGGCCGAGCAGGCTGAAGGCCAGCTGGATGAAATAGTGGCCGGCGCCGGCGCGTTCGAGCAGGGCGCCAAACAGCACGAACAGGAACACGAAACTGGTCGACACGCCCAGGGCGATGCCGAACACGCCTTCGGTGGTGATCCACTGGTGGTTGGCCAGGGCGTTCAGGCTGACGCCGCGGTGCGCCAGCATGGCCGGCATGTAGGGGCCCGCCAGGCTGTAGACCAGGAAGATCGCCGCGATCACCGCCAGGGCCGGGCCCAGGGCGCGACGCGTGGCTTCGAGTAGCAGGGGGATGCCGATGCAGGCGGTGACCAGATCCGCCGTGGTCAGGTTGCCCGGCCGTTGCGCCAGTTGCTCGTAGAACACGAACAGGTAGGCCGCCGTGGCGGCGCTGACGAGGCCCAGGGCCACGTCGAAAAGCGGTACGCGCTCACGAGGGGAGCGCTGGAAAGCCGGGTAGGCGAGAAACGCCAGGAGCAGCGCGAAGGCCAGGTGAATGGCGCGCGTCTGCGTGTCGTTGAAAACCCCGATGCCCACCATGAAGGGCAGCGGCGATGCTATCCATAACTGGAACAGGGACCAGGCCAGGGCCAGCCCGGCGATCACCTTGGCCATCGCGCCCTGGGGGCTGCGCGCGCCTACTTCCTGCGCCACCAGTTCTTCGGAAGATACATTATGAATGGTCATGGATTTGCCTGAATTCAGCCATGCGGATCACAGAAAACCCGCGCCCTTGCGGTGCGCGGGTTGACGGAGCGGTTAAACGGATGCGCGCTGCGCCTTACAGCCAGCCACGCTCCTTGTAGTAACGCTCGGCACCTTCATGCAGCGGGGCGGTGAGGCCGACCTTGATCATGTCTTGTTCTTTCAGGTCGGCGAAGGCCGGGTGCAGCTTGCGGAAGCGATCGAGATTCTCGAACACCGACTTGACCAGCTGGTACACCACCTCGGCATCGGTCTTGGAAGTGACCGACAGCACCGCCTTGCCACCGATCGACTGGGTCGCCGCGTCGCTACCCTTGTACAGGCCACCCGGAATCTCGGCCTTGGTGTAGTAGCTCTTCTCGCTCAGCAGCTTGTCGATGTCCGGGCCGGTGATCGGCACCAGCACGGCGTCGACGGTAGTGGTGGCTTCCTGGATGGCGCCATTGGGATGGCCGACGAAATAGGTCATGGCGTCGATGTTGTTGTCGCTCAGGGCGCTGGCCTGCTCGGCCGGCTTGAGCTCGGAGGCGAGTTTGAAAGCCGACTTGTCCCAGCCCTTGATGCGCATGATCTCTTCCAGCGTATCGCGCTGGCCGGAGCCGGGGTTGCCGATGTTCACGCGCTTGCCCTTGAGGTCATCGAGGCCCTTGATGTTGGCATCCTTGCGGGCCAGCACGGTGAATACCTCGCTCTGCAGGGAGAACACCGCACGCAGGTCTTGCATCGCGCCTTGGGCCTCGAACGGCGCCTCGCCCTTCATGGCCTTGTACTGGTGGTCGGACTGCATGATGCCGAAGTTGTACTCGCCCGAACGCAGGCCGTTGACGTTGGCCACGCCACCGCCGCTGGCTGGTGCGTTGCACTTGATGCCGGTTTTCGATGAGTCACGATTGACGAAGCGGCAGATCGACTGCCCGGCCACGTAGTAGACGCCCGTCTGGCCGCCGGTGCCGATGGTCACGAATTGATCCTGCGCCTGGGCGACGCCGCCCATGGCAACGAGAGAGAGGCCAGCAGAGAGGGCCAAAGCCAATGGAAGTGCTTTCATGTGTTGCTCCCTTTGTTATTTATTCGAATGAAGCCGGGTCGCCTTAGCGAGGCGCGTACCTTACCGGAGTCGCGCCGCTGCATTCCATGCCGATTGGGCATGGGCCAATGCCAGAATTGTAAGCGTTGGCAAAGCAAGCAGACCACCGCACATCACTCCAGTGCCAACAATCAAAGCGGCGAAGTTCATCACACAACCACAGGCGCTGTACCGTTAAGCGTTGTGAATCCGTAATCGCGGCAGCCGGATGACCCTGGTTTTCGGCGAGATTCAGGCACCTCGCCGCGGCGCATCAGGCATGGCGGTTTGCGACAGAGAGGCAATCGCGCGGCAGGCTTTCAGCATGGCTGGCCAGATGGCACCTGCCCCTGGGCGGCGATGCGGGATCGCGAGGCTTTTTTCTGCCCAGCGGTTGCCAGGACAAGCGACTGGCAGAGGCACATGGCTCTACGTTGGCCATCTGCCCGAGTCGATCCGATGGGTTTGTAGGCTGGCGCAGCAGCGGCCATCGATGGTCGTCAGGCATCCGCCCGAAAGGGAGTTTCGACCGAGTCGCGATGTGCCCGGTGTCCTTCAGGCATCTGCGGCGCATCGTCAGTCGCCGCGGGCCGCGTCGACTAACGCGCCACGGCAACACCACGTTCACGGCAAAGCGTTGCGTTGGCCAGCACTGGCCGCATGGCCCCTTTTGCCCACGTGAGCCCCGCTCAGTCGGCCTGCACGGTGACCTGCTGCTGTTCGCCCAGCCCGGCGATACCCAGTTTGACGGTCTGCCCGGCACGCAGGAATACCGGGTTGGGCTTGATGCCCAGGCCCACGCCTGGCGGCGTGCCGGTGGAGATCACGTCGCCCGGCTGCAGGCTCATGCAGCGGCTCAGGTAGGCGATCAGTTGCGGCACGTTGAAGATAAGCGTGCGCGTGTTGCCCTGCTGGTAGCGGTGGCCGTCGACCTCCAGCCACATGTCCAGATTGTGCGGGTCGGCGATTTCGTCGCGGGTTACCAGCCAGGGGCCGAGCGGGCCGAAGGTGTCGAAGCCCTTGCCCTTGTCCCAACTGCCGCCGCGTTCGAGCTGCCACTCACGCTCGGACACGTCGTTGATCACGCAATAGCCGGCGACATGGTCCATGGCGGTGGCTTCGTCGATGTAGCGCCCGCCCTTGCCGATCACCACGCCCAGTTCCACTTCCCAATCGGTCTTGGTCGAGCCGCGGGGAATCTCCACGGCGTCGTTGGGGCCGCAGATGGCGCTGGTCCATTTGTTGAAGATGATCGGCTCCTCTGGCACGTCCATTCCCGATTCGGCAGCGTGGTCGGCGTAGTTGAGGCCGATGCACACGAACTTGCCGACCTGGCCGACGCAGGCGCCGATGCGCGGGTTGCCGGCCACGACCGGCAGGCTGGCCGGGTCGAGCTGCGCCAGCGCGGCGAGGCCCGCGGGCGTCAGCACGTCGCCGGCGATGTCGGCCACATGCCCGGAGAGGTCACGAATCCTGTTGTCGGCATCCAGCAGGCCTGGCTTTTCCGCGCCCTTGGCGCCGTAACGTAGCAGTTTCATGTGGGGTCCTTGTTCAGGTTCAAGACGTGGCTCAGATGCTCATGCCGCCATCGATCACATGCAGCGCACCGGTGGTATAGGAAGACGCATCGGAACCGAGGTAAAGCACCAGCCGGGCAATTTCCTCGGCGCTGCCGAGGCGGCCCATGGGCTGACGGGCAACGAACTGGCCGTACACCTGCTCCTCGGCCACGCCCTGCTGCGCCGCCTGTTCGGCGATGCGCGCGCGCAGCGAGGGCGAGTCGACGGTGCCCGGGCAGATCGCGTTGCAGCGAATGCCCTGGCCGATGTAGTCGGCGGCCACCGCCTTGGTCAGGCCGACCACCGCCGCCTTGCTGGCGGTGTAGGCGCAGCGGTTGGGCACGCCCTTGATGCTCGACGCCACCGAGGCCATGTTGATGATCGAGCCGCCACCGCGAGCGAGCATGCCCGGCAGCGTGGCGCGAATCATCCGGTACATGGCGGTGACGTTGAGCTGCAGGGAGCGCTCCCAGGCGGCCTCGTCGCAGTCCAGAATGCTGCCGGCGTGCACGTAGCCCGCGCAGTTGAACAGCACGTCCACCGCACCGACCTGCTCGCTGAGCGCGGCGATGGCCTGGGCCGAGGTGACGTCCAGCTGCAGGGCGGTGAGGCCCGGCTCATCCTGCAATGCGCCAATCGCGATATCGGTGGCGATCACCTCGGCACCCGCGGCCGCGAAGGCCCGGGCGCTGGCCAGGCCGATGCCCTGGCCGGCGGCGGTGATCAGCACACGTTTGCCGCGCAACTCGCTCATGCTTTCTCCAGGGTCAGGCTGCCGGTAGGCGTGGCGACCGGCGTGCGGCTGGGCGTGCCGAGCATGCTGCGCGGGATGGCCATGATCAGCGCGCCGCTGACGAACAGGCAGGCGGCCAGCACGTAGGTGCCGTTGTTGATGTCGCCGGTCATGGTTTCCGCCATGGCGGTGATCATCGAGCCGGTGAAGCCGGACAGGTTGCCGAACGAGTTGATGATGCCGATGCCGGCCGCTGCGGCGATGCCGGACAGCACGGTGCCGGGCAGCGTCCAGTAGATCGGCATCAGGCTGAGGATGCCGGAGGCGGCGACACTCAGGAACAGTACCGAGAGCACAATGTTGTGGGCGAAGTAGGCGCTGAGCATCAGCCCGACGCCGCCGATAAAGGCCGGAATCGCGGCATGCAGGCGACGCTCGCCGGTGCGGTTGGAATGGCGGGCGTTGAGCAGCATCGCCACGGCGGCCACGCCGTAGGGAATGGCGGTCAGCAGGCCGATGTGCAGGCTGCTGGTGATACCCGCGCTCTTGATGATTGATGGCATCCAGAACGCCAGGCCGTAGAAACCGGTGTTGAAGGTCAGCAGAATCAATACCAGCAGCCATACGCGTGGATTCAGGAAGGCTTCGCTCAGGCGCGAGGCCTTGCCGCTGTTGTCCTGCTGCAGGTTGGCCTTGAGCAGGGTCTTCTCGGCGGCGGACAGCCACTTGGCCTTGTCGATGTTGTCGCACAGGCAGACGATCACCACGACCGCCATGACGATCGACGGCAGGCCTTCGATCAGCAGCATCCACTGCCAGCCGGACAGCCCGTGCACGCCCTGCATGGCGGTCATCAACCAGCCCGAGAGCATGCCGCCGATGACCAGGCTGATCGGCAGCGCCAGCAGGAAGCCGGACATCACGCGGCTCTGCCGGTGGGTCGGGAACCAGTAGTTGAGGTACAGGATCACGCCCGGAAAGAAGCCGGCTTCACAGATGCCGAGCAGGAAACGCAGGGTGTAGAACATGGTGCTCGACTGGATGCCGAAGAACTGCGCCAGCGGCACGGTGAACGCCACGGCCATCGACACCAGCGCCCAGGTGAACATGATGCGGGCGATCCAGAAGCGCGCGCCGAGGCGGTGCAGCAACAGGTTGCTCGGCACCTCGAACAGGAAGTAGCCCCAGAAGAACATGCTCGCGCCCAGGGCGTAGACGGTGTTGCTGAACTGCAGGTCTTCGAGCATATCCAGCTTGGCGAAGCCGATGTTGACGCGGTCCAGATAGGCCGCCATGTAGCACAGCAGCAGGATGGGCAGGATGCGCAGGATCACCTTGCGGTAGGTGCGGTCCTCGAAGGTGCTGTCGTGGTCGCGCGCCGGCGCGGCCGATGGCTCGGTACGTGGTTGCATGGTGGTGACCCTTGGGCATGCGCGCATGCCTGATTGTTTTTATTGAAATGGGCTTCGCCGGGCGGCGCCTGGCGATACAGCAGTGGTTACAGCGGTGAGGCTCCCTGACGGTGAATGGGCCACCCGGCAGCTTGGGGTGCCGGGCTCGACGCCGGGCGCGTGCCCGACCGCAGTGGCGATGGCCGGTAATCTATGCCGCGGATCGATTCAATCCCAATGGCATTTGCTGATTAATCGATAACGTTGCGTTATCGAATCAGTCACGCTCGCGCTGCGCATTGGCGAGCAGGATGTCGGCGAACTCCCGGGCCGGCCCCAGCAGCTGATCGCCCTTACGGGTGAGAATCCCGTAGTCCTGGGGCAGCAGGTAGAACGGTGTGTCGAGCTTCTTCAACAGGCCGCTTTCCAGGTGCTCAAGCACCATGGCTTCGGGCAGCATGCCGATCATCGGGCCGCCCTGCAGCACCTTGAGAAAGGTCTGCATGGAGATGGTGTCGATGGTGTTGCGCGGCACCTCCACCCTGGCCTTGGCGAACACCTCTTCCATGCGCCCACGGATCGGCGTGCCCTTGGGATAGAGAATCCACGGCCAGGTCACCAGTTGCTCCAGGGTCATGGGCCCGGCCTCGCACAGCGGGTGACGGCTGTTGACCACGATGCAGAACGGCTCCGGCGCCAGAGGCTGGAAGTCATAGCGCTGCTGCTGGCTCTGCTCGGTGAAACGGCCGATGGCCAGATCCAGGTTGCGCTCCTCGAGCATTTCCATCAGGTGGTCGCTGGTCTGCTCGACCACTTCGATGGCCAGCAGCGGCCAGCGCTGCTTGATCTGCACGATGGCCTCGGGCAGCGCCACCGCCGTGGCGGCGAAGATGCCGCCGACCTTGAGGTGACCATGGCCGCCGGCGCTGAGGTTGTTGATCTGCTCGACGAAGGTGCGCGCGTCGTTGAGCGCCAGGTGCGCATAGCGCAGCACCTGGGCGCCCAGCGGCGTGGGTTGCATGCTGCGCGGCAGGCGCTCGAACACGGCGAAGCCGAGCAGGCTCTCGATCTCCTTGAGCATCTTGCTCAACGCCGGCTGGCTGAGGTTCATCTGCTGCGCCGCCAGGTGCATGTTGCGGGTGCGGCCCAGGGTGTCGAGGAGCGTCAGGTGACGGAATTTCAGCCAGTTGCAGAAGCTCGAGAACGACAGATCCGACATGGGCAGCTCCAGGCATTCAATAACGCCAGGTTATTGATAATTGAAAATATGCCATTGGAGTTTATCCACATCGGCGCCTAGCTTGCAGCTTTCATGCACCCCGGAATCCATCGCCATGTCGATCCGCCTGACCCCTGAAAACACCCTGCCCGCCGACGCGGCCACGGCCACGCTGATCGGCCGCGCCTGGGTTCCCGGCGCCATCGCCGGCCCTTCACCCATCGTGCTGCGCGCCGACGGCGTGTTCGATCTGTCGGCTCGCTTCGCCACCCTCAGCCAGTTGCTGGAACTCGATGATCCGCTGCAGGCGGTGCGCGAAACGCCCGGCACCTTCGTCGGCAGCATCGAGGCGCTGCTGGCCAACACCGGCGCCCACGCCGACCCGAGCCAGGCGTATCTGCTGGCGCCAGCCGACCTGCAGGTGATCAAGGCCGCCGGGGTGACCTTCGCCGCCAGCATGATCGAGCGGGTGATCGAGGAGAAAGCCGCCGGCGACGCCGCCAAGGCGCAGAGCGTGCGGGCCATCGTGCGCGAAGCCATCGGCGACAACCTGCGCGCGGTACAGCCCGGCTCGCCCCAGGCGATGCGCCTCAAGGAGCTGCTGATCGAGCAGAACATGTGGTCGCAGTACCTGGAAGTCGGCATCGGCCCGGACGCGGAGATCTTCACCAAGGCACCGATTCTGGCCGCCGTGGGCAGCGCCAGCGAGATCGGCATCCACCCGATTTCCCAGTGGAACAACCCGGAGCCGGAAGTGGTGCTGGCGGTCAACAGCCGCGGGCAGATCCACGGTGCGACCCTGGGCAACGACGTCAACCTGCGCGACGTGGAAGGCCGTAGCGCCCTCTTGCTCAGCAAGGCCAAGGACAACAACGCCTCCTGCGCCATCGGCCCGTTCATCCGCCTGTTCGACGAACACTTCGACCTCGATACAGTGCGCAACTGCGTGGTAGAGCTCGAGGTTGAAGGCACCGACGGTTACCGGCTCACCGGCTCCAGCTCCATGGACCAGATCAGCCGCGACCCGCAGAACCTGGCGAGCCAGACCCTCAACGCCTCGCACCAGTATCCGGACGGCTTCCTGCTGTTTCTCGGCACCCTGTTCGCGCCCACCGAGGACCGCGACCACCCCGGCAGTGGCTTTACCCATAAAATCGGCGACCGCGTGAGCATCAGCAGCCCGCGCCTTGGCGCCCTGCACAACCAGGTGACCACCAGCGACAAGGCCGCACCCTGGACCTTCGGCATCACCGCGCTGATCAAGAACCTCAGCGCCCGCGGCCTGCTGGACTGATCATCGCTGTATCCAGCGCCAAGCGATTCATTCAAGAACAAGAGAAACGAATCATGACCGACCCCAAACGCCCGCTGCGCAGCCAGCAGTGGTTCGACGATCCCGACCACGCCGACATGACCGCCATCTACGTCGAGCGCTACATGAACTACGGGCTGACCCGCGCCGAGCTGCAGTCAGGCCGGCCGATCATCGGCATCGCCCAGACCGGCAGCGACCTGACGCCCTGCAACCGCCACCACCTGGAGCTGGCCCAGCGGGTCAAGGCCGGCATCCGCGATGCCGGCGGCATTCCCATGGAATTTCCGGTGCACCCCATCGCCGAGCAGAGCCGTCGTCCCACTGCCGCGCTGGACCGCAACCTGGCCTACCTGGGCCTGGTGGAAATCCTCCACGGCTACCCGCTGGACGGCGTGGTGCTGACCACCGGCTGCGACAAGACCACGCCGGCCTGCCTGATGGCCGCGGCCACCACCGACCTGCCGGCCATCGTACTGTCCGGCGGGCCGATGCTCGACGGCCACCACAAGGGCGAGCTGATCGGCTCGGGCACCGTGCTCTGGCACGCGCGCAAGTTGATGGCCGCGGGCGAAATCGACTACGAAGGCTTCATGGAAATGACCACCGCCGCCTCGCCGTCGGTGGGCCACTGCAACACCATGGGCACGGCCCTGTCGATGAACGCCCTGGCCGAAGCACTGGGCATGTCGCTGACCGGCTGCGCCAGCATTCCCGCGCCCTACCGCGAGCGCGGGCAGATGGCCTACGCCACCGGCAAGCGCATCTGCGAACTGGTGATGCAGGACGTGCGCCCCTCGCAGATCATGACCCGCGAAGCCTTCGAGAACGCCATCGCGGTGGCCTCGGCCCTCGGCGCGTCGAGCAACTGCCCGCCGCACCTGATCGCCATCGCCCGGCACATGGGCATCGAGCTGAGCCTCGAGGACTGGCAACGCATCGGCGAGAGCGTGCCGCTGCTGGTCAACTGCATGCCGGCCGGCAAATACCTGGGCGAAGGCTTCCACCACGCCGGCGGCGTGCCAGCGGTAATGCACGAGCTGCAGAAGGCCGGGCGCCTGCACGAAGACTGCATGACGGTCAGCGGCCGGCGTATCGGCGAGATCGTCGCAGGCACGGTGACCGGCAACCGCGAGGTGATCCTGCCCTACGACGAGCCGCTCAAGCACAGCGCCGGCTTCATCGTGCTCAGCGGCAACTTCTTCGACAGCGCGATCATGAAGATGTCGGTGGTCGGCGAAGCCTTCCGCAAGACCTACCTGGCCGAGCCCGGCAAGGAGAACTGCTTCGAAGCGCGGGCCATCGTCTTCGAGGGCCCCGAGGACTACCACGCGCGCATCAACGACCCGTCGTTGGATATCGACGAGCGCTGCATCCTGGTGGTACGTGGCGCCGGCCCGGTCGGTTATCCGGGCAGCGCCGAGGTGGTCAACATGGACCCGCCGGCGGCGCTGATCAAACAGGGCGTGACCTCCCTGCCCTGCCTGGGCGATGGCCGGCAGAGCGGCACCTCGGCCAGCCCGTCGATCCTCAACATGTCGCCGGAAGCAGCGGTGGGCGGCGGCCTGGCGCTGCTGCAGACCAACGACGTGCTGCGCGTCGACCTCAACGCCCGTTCGGTGAACCTGCTGATCGACGACGAGGAGATGCAGCGCCGTCGCGCCGCCTGGAAGCCGAGCTATCCCGCCTCGCAAACACCCTGGCAGGAGCTGTATCGCCAGCTGGTCGGCCAGCTCTCCACCGGCGGCTGCCTGGAACCGGCCACCCTGCACATGCGCATAATCGCGCGCAGCGGCGGTATGCCGCGGCACTCCCACTGAGGGGCCTGTCGTCAGGCATTAAAAAGCTTGTTCCCATTGTAGGGGGAATGTTTGGTTGACACCGGACTGGCAATTTTGTGTGAGCGCGCGGGTGTTCTCGGCGCTCAAGTTGTTTATCGGCGTTCTACTGACGTCTCCGGTTTCGCCCTGTCGGGCGAGTCACTTTTGCGGGCAAAAGTAACCAAAACCCTCCGCCCCATCATCCGGCCCCGGCTACGCCGGGGCCGGATGATGGGGTGCGCTTTCTTTTGCTTACTTTTCTTTGCGCACTTCAAAGAAAAGTGAGTCGCCCGAGGGGGCGAAACAGGGAGCATCTGCACACACCGCAGCGGCGTCTACAACATCAAGCGAGCCAACACATTAAGTTGCCAGTCCGGTGTCAAGACTGACCTTCCCGCCTCCGCGAAGAACCATTAAAAAGGGGCGCACCTTCACAGGTGCGCCCCTCGTGTCGATCACCGGCTTACGATCAGCGTGCGAGCTTCTTCGCCGCGCGCTTGTGCACCAGCACACCGAGCGCCACCACCAAGGCTGCCGCCGCGCCGGTGGAGATGACCAGCACCTGGTATTCCTCGACGAATGCCATGGTCACCAGGGAGCCGACGATGAACAGGATCACCAGGTAGGTCAGCCAGGGGAACAGCCACATTTTCAGGCGGATGTCCTTGCCCTCGGCTTCCAGCTTGCGGCGCATCTTCAGTTGCGAGAAGGCGATCACCAGATACACCAGCAGGGCGATCATGCCGGTGGTGTTCATCAGGGTGTCGAGCACGTCCTTGGGGCGCAGGGTTTCGCTGAAGTTGATCAGCGCCACGAAGATGGCCACCGAGCAGGAGGCAATGATCGCGAACACCGGCACGCCGGTTCCGGTACGGGTGATTTTCAGGAAGCGCGGCGCGTCACCCCGGGTGGACAGCGAGAACAGCATGCGCGAGGCGGTGTAGTGCGCCGAGATCATGCAACTGCTCACCGAGGTCAGCACCACGAAGTTCATCACCAGCTCGGCGTAGGGAATGCCCAGCAGCTCCAGGGTACGGCGGTAGGAACCGTAGCCGGACTGGGCCATCAGCGGGTCGTTCCAAGGCACCAGGCAGACGATCAGGAAGATCGAGCCGATATAGAACAGGCACACGCGCCAGACCACCGAGTTGGTGGCCTTGACGATCTGGTTGGCCGGGTCCTTGGCTTCCGAGGCGGCGATGGTGACGATCTCGGCACCGAGGAAAGCGAACATCACCCCGAGAATGGCCACCACCACGGACTCGATACCGTTGGGCATGAAGCCCTGGGCGGTCAGGTTGCTGAAGCCGCGCGTCTCGCCGGTCGGCCACAGGCTGAGCACGGCCAGGCTGCAGACCGCCAGGAAGCAGATGATCGCCACCACCTTGATCAGCGCGAACCAGAACTCGAACTCGCCGTAGTGCTTGACGTTGAAGAAGTTGATGCTGATCAGCACCAGGGTGGCGGCCAGCACGAAGACGTTGACGCTGACCTCCGGGAACCAGCCATTGAGGATGGTGCCCGCCACGTAGGCTTCCCAGGCCATGAGGATGACCCAGAACCACCAGTACAACCAGCCGATGGTGAAACCGGCCCAGCGGCCGATGGCGCGCTCGGCGTAGGTGGAGAACGAGCCGGTGTCCGGCGAGGAGGTGGCCATCTCACCGAGCATGCGCATGATCAGCACCACCAGGATGCCGCCCGCCAGGTAGGCCAGTACCGCTGCCGGCCCGGCGCTGTGGATCACGCTGCCGGAGCCGACGAACAATGCCCCGCCGATCACCCCGGCGATGGACATCATGGTGAGGTGCCGGGGCTTCAATGACGCACTGAGCTTGCTCTCAGGCTCCTGCTTAGCCTGTTCGGCTGATACCGCATCCATAGAAGGACTCCCTCTTATTGATTTTGCTGAAACAGTTGAAGCCAGGCCGCTGCGCATGCCGCCATGCGGCGCGCCAGCAGGCTTCGCTGCGTGATCGCTTTCCATGAGCGTTTCCGGATCCGGCGAGCCGGTCTCGGGCAACAGTTCCTTGCCGAAATCCATCCGGTTAAAGCAGAGAAAGGCCCCGTCACCACCGTGACAGCCAAGCCGATTACCGCAGGGGTGCTACCTGGAAATCACCGGCACACCGTTTTGAATGTTCGTTTTACTCCACAAATCCGCGCAACCCACAGCCGCTCCGGCCGTGTACGCGCCATCAACCCGATAGCCGAAATGCGCCGTTAAAGCCTTTAAAAACAAGCCAGTAACCGGCTTTCACGGGTAACCGAACAGGCAAATAAGACCCGTTCGTTAAATTCAACGCGCCGGATGGTAACGGAAAATTTCCATTTGGGAATACTCCGCGCGTGCAACGAGCAGATAGGTGGCATCGCGAACGGGCTGTTGCAGTCGCCAGACCTGGACAGAGTCGTAGCGTGGATCGGGGCGCGTAGCCGGCGCGTTATCCGCCGCGGCTACGCCAACGGCGACCGAGTCGTAGGAAGGGCCGGGGCCTGCCTTGTGGGAGAGCGCCATGCGCGCGAATCGCGGGCATGGACTAGGCGTCCCGCCCGCTCCCACATCCGCCACCGCCTGCCGATGCCTACGGTAGATGAGAAGAGCATCCACGCTGCGCGACCCGCTCGCCCTACCAGGCTGCGTGGAAACGCCAGCAACCAGAAGCAATCACCTACTTCGATTTGGCCTTTCTGGCTCCAGCACCAGCACGCCGGGCCGGCGCGCCTTTGCGTGGAGCAGCCTTGCGCTTGCCCTTCCAGGCAGGCTTGCCACCCGGCGGCGGGCCACTGATGGTCAGCTGCAGCTCACGGCAGCGCTCGATCTGCCGGCCCATCCAGGCCGACTGCTTGGCGACGAACTCCTCCAGCGGCATCTCACCGCTCTGCACCATGTCCAGTGCCTGCTCCCAGATCGCCGTGGTGCCAGGGTCGGCGATGGCGCGGGGCACCGCATCGATCAGGCCGAAGGCTGCCGAGGTGGCCGCCAGGGTCTTGCCCTGCTTGCTCAGGTAACCGCGGTCGATCAGCCCCTGGATGATCCCGGCGCGGGTGGCTTCGGTGCCGATGCCGGTGGTGTCCTTGAGCTTCTGCTTCAGGCGCGGATCCTCGACCAGCCGCGCCACGTTCTTCATGGCCTGGATCAGGTCGCCTTCGGTGAACGGCTTGGGCGGCTGGGTGAACTGGTCCTTGAGCGTCACCTCGCGTACCGCGCACTGCTGTCCTTCGTGCAACGTGGGCAACGCCTGGGGTGCAGGCGCCTCACGGCCCTTGCTCGGGGCCAGGGCTTCGGGCAATGCGCGCTTCCAGCCGGGCTCGACGATCTGCTTGCCGACCGCGCGCAGGCTATGGCCGGCGCAATCGAAATCCGCCTGGGTGCGCTCGTATTCGTGGTTGGGCAGGAACTGCGCCAGGTAGCGGGCGCGGATCAGCTCGTAGACGGCACGTGGCCGGCCGCTCAGCCGGGCCAGGCCACTAGCTGCCAGGGTCGGGATGATGCCATGGTGGGCGCTGACCCTGGCGTCGTTCCAGGCCCGCGAACGGCGCCCGGCCTGGGTATGCGCCAGCACCTCGCGCAAACCTGGGTCGGCCTGCCCCAGCGCCGCCAGAATGGCCGGCGCCTCGGCATGCTGGCTCAGTGGCAGGTAGCCACAGTCACTACGCGGGTAGGTGATCAGCTTGTCGGTCTCGTAGAGTTTCTGGGCGATGTCCAGGGTTTCCTGGGCGCCCAGGCCGAGCTTCTTCGAGCACACCTGCTGCAACGTGCCGAGATCGAACAGCAACGGCGGCGCCTCGCGCATGCGCTCGGTCCTCAACCGTTCGAGCACGGCATGCTCGGCGCCCTGCATGGCCTCGGCGGCGCGCTGCGCGACCGCTCGCTTGAGGCAGCGGCCCTGCTCGTCGCAATCGTCCTGGGGCGCGCGCCACTGAGCGGCGAACGGCGTGCCGTTGCCGTCGAGGATGACGTCGATGGCCCAGAACGGCACCGGCACGAAGTCGGCGATGCTGCGATCCCGGTCCACCACCAGGCGCAGGGTCGGCGTCTGCACGCGGCCGACCGGCAGCACGCCCTGATAACCGGACTTGCGCCCGAGCAGGGTGAACAGACGGCTCATGTTCATGCCGATCAGCCAGTCGGCCCGCGAGCGGCCAAGCGCCGATTGATAGAGGTTGTAGGTGCTGGCGCCCGGCTTGAGCGCGGCCAGGGCCTTGCGGATCGAGGCGTCGTCCAGCGCTGACAGCCACAGGCGCTGGATCGGCCCGCGGTAGCGGCAATGGTCGAGCAGCTCGCGGGCGATCATCTCGCCTTCACGGTCGGCGTCCGTGGCGATCACCAGTTCGCTGGCTTCGCCAAGCAGGCGCTTGACCGCTTTGAACTGCGCGGCGGTCTTGGGCTTGATGCGCATCTTCCACTGCTGCGGGACGATGGGCAGGTCGTCCAGCACCCAGCGTTTGTAGCGCGCATCGTAGGCATCCGGCGGCGCCGTCTCGAGCAGATGGCCGATGCACCAGGTCACCGTCACGCCGTTGCCCAGCCAGCAGCCGTCACCGCGCCGCGTGGCCCCGAGCACGCTGGCGATGTCCTTGGCTTGGGACGGCTTTTCGCAGAGAAACAGGCGCATCAGGTATGGCCACCATAAGAGGAACACCCGCTAGAATACTGTATATCCATACAAATCGCTCACCTGGGTCGATTTGCTCGCGACAGAGCCCTCTGCTAGTGTCGCGGCGACCGCGAACCCCGCCTGAGACTGCTGACATGGCCCGCAAGAAAGCCGCGCTCGATTTCGAGCAATCCCTCACCGAGCTGCAAACCCTGGTCGAGCGCCTGGAAAACGGCGAGCTGTCGCTGGAAGAGTCACTGAGCGCCTTCGAGCAAGGCATCGGCCTGACCCGCGAATGCCAGGCCGCCCTGACCCAGGCCGAGCAGAAGGTACAGATCCTCCTGGAGCGCGACGGCGCCCTGGAAGCGGCGCCCTTCGAAACGGACGAGCCGCTATGATCGCCGCCTACCAGGCGCGCTGCCAGAAACAGGTCGACGCGGCCCTTGAGCCGCTGTTCGCGGCACCACGCGCCGAGCTCGAGCGCCTGTATGCGGCCATGCGCTACAGCGTGTTCAACGGTGGCAAGCGGGTGCGCCCGCTGCTTGCCTATGCCGCCTGCGAAGCCCTCGGCGGCAGCGCGCAGCAGGCCGATGGCGCGGCCTGCGCGGTGGAACTGATCCATGCCTATTCCCTGGTGCACGACGACCTGCCGGCCATGGACGACGACGACCTGCGTCGCGGTCAGCCGACCACCCACAAGGCCTTCGACGAAGCCACCGCGATTCTTGCCGGCGATGGCCTGCAGAGCCTGGCCTTCGCCGTGCTTGCCAGCACAGCGCACAACCCGCAGAGCGCCGAGATTCGCCTGAGCATGTTCCAGGCCCTGGCCGATGCGGCAGGCCCGGCCGGCATGGTCGGTGGCCAGGCCATCGACCTCGGCTCGGTGGGCCAGCAATTGCAGCAACCGGCACTGGAAACCATGCATCGGCACAAGACCGGTGCGCTGATCGAAGCCAGCGTGCGCCTCGGTGCCCTGGCCAGCGGCCGCGCCGACACGTACAGCCTGGCAGCGCTGAGCACCTACGCCCGCGCCGTCGGCCTGGCCTTCCAGGTGCAGGACGACATCCTCGACGTGGAAAGCGATACCGCGACCCTGGGCAAGACCCAGGGCAAGGACCAGGCGAACGACAAGCCGACCTACCCCGCCCTGCTCGGCATGGACGCGGCCAAGGCCTATGCCCTGGAGCTGCGCGACCAGGCGTTGCACGCCCTGCGGCCGTTCGGCGAGGCCGCCGAGCCGCTGCGCGAGCTGGCGCGTTATATCGTCGAACGGCGCAACTGAACCGCTGTCTATCTGACATCGCTGCTGCGGCAAACACGCCCAAGCCCTCCCTTGGGCTAGGGTCATCGCATCAGGTAGACTGCCCCACTATTTTCGAATTCCTATAACGACTCACCTGATGCCGACGACTTTCCACGAGATTCCCCGCGAACGCCCGCTGACGCCGCTGCTCGACCGTGCCAATACGCCGGATGAGTTGCGCCGCCTTGGCGAGGCCGAGCTGGAAACCCTGGCGGATGAACTGCGCCAGTACCTGCTCTACACGGTCGGCCAGACCGGCGGGCATTTTGGCGCCGGCCTCGGGGTGATCGAACTGACCGTCGCCCTGCACTACGTCTTCGATACGCCAGACGACCGCCTGGTGTGGGACGTCGGCCATCAGGCCTACCCCCACAAGATTCTTACCGGCCGCCGCGAGCGCATGGGCAGTCTGCGCCAGAAAGACGGCATCGCCGCCTTCCCGCGTCGCTCGGAGAGCGAATACGACACCTTTGGCGTTGGCCATTCCAGCACCTCGATCAGCGCCGCACTGGGCATGGCCATCGCCGCCCAGCGCCAGGGCAGCAAGCGCAAGTCGGTGGCGGTGATCGGCGACGGCGCGCTGACCGCCGGCATGGCCTTCGAAGCGCTCAACCACGCTGCCGACGTGAAGGCCAACATGCTGGTGGTGCTCAACGACAACGACATGTCGATCTCCAAGAACGTCGGCGGCCTGTCCAACTACCTGGCCAAGATCCTCTCCAGCCGCACCTACGCCAACGTGCGCGAAGGCAGCAAGAAAGTGCTGTCCAAGCTGCCCGGCGCCTGGGAAATCGCCCGCAAGACCGAAGAGCACGCCAAGGGCATGCTGGTCTCCGGCACCCTGTTCGAAGAGCTGGGCTGGAACTACATCGGCCCCATCGACGGCCACGACTTGCCGACCCTGCTGGCCACCCTGCGCAACATGCGCGACCTGGAGGGCCTGCAGTTCCTCCATGTGGTCACCAAGAAGGGCAAGGGCTTCGCGCCGGCCGAGGTCGATCCGATCGTCTACCACGCCATCACCAAGCTGGAGCCGATCAACGCGCCGGCCGAGGTGAAGAAGCCGTCCGGCCCGAAATACTCCAGCGTGTTCGGCCAATGGCTGTGCGAGATGGCCGCCCATGACGAACGCCTGATGGCGGTCACCCCGGCCATGAAGGAAGGCTCCGACCTGGTGGCGTTCAGCGAGCGTCACCCGGATCGCTACTTCGACGTGGCCATCGCCGAGCAGCATGCGGTGACGCTGGCCGCCGGCATGGCCTGCGAAGGCGCCAAGCCGGTGGTGGCGATCTACTCGACCTTCCTGCAGCGCGCCTACGATCAGCTGATCCACGACGTCGCTGTGCAGAACCTCGACGTGCTGTTCGCCATCGACCGCGCCGGCCTGGTCGGCGAAGACGGCCCGACCCACGCGGGCAGCTTCGACCTCTCCTACCTGCGCTGCATCCCCGGCATGCTGATCATGACGCCGAGCGATGAAAACGAGCTGCACCACATGCTCACCACCGGCTACCAGTTCACTGGCCCGGCGGCAGTGCGCTACCCGCGCGGCAGCGGCCCGAACGCAACCATCGACCGTGAGCTGACGCCACTGCCGATCGGCAAGGGCGTGGTGCGCCGCCAGGGCAAGGGTGTCGCCCTGCTGGTGTTCGGCGTGCAGCTGAATGAGGCCCTGCGCGTCGGCGAAACCCTGGACGCCACGGTGGTCGACATGCGCTTCGTCAAACCCCTCGACGAAGCGCTGGTCAGCGAACTGGCTGCAGGCCACGAGCTGCTGGTGACCATCGAGGAAAACAGCGTGATGGGCGGGGCCGGCAGCGCGGTCAGCGAATTCCTTGCCGCCCAGGGCACCCTCAAGCCAATGCTGCACCTGGGCCTGCCCGACAGCTATGTGGAGCACGCCCGCCCCGACCAGATGCTCGCCGAATGTGGCCTGGACGAAGCGGGCATCGAAGCGGCCGTGCGTCAGCGTCTTGAAAAAGGCTCAAGCAAAGCCTGACCGACTTGCTTGTGTTTCATGCAGTCACCTTCTAAGGTACGCCTCGTTCACCTCCTGCCAGGTGCGCGCGGCGCTGCCACGCCGCGCGTTAAACGGGAAGTCGGTGCGCTCGCTCCGCGCGCCAAGCCGACGCTGCCCCCGCAACGGTAATCGACCGCAATCAGCCGATTGCACAACCGCTCAACCGCCACTGGGTCTACCGGGAAGGCCAGCGGTTGCAGGTCGAAAGCCCGGATACCGCCCTTGCAGGACGAGACGTGTGTTGCGGAGGGCACCACCGTCAAGCGCTGCATGGGCTCATTGCCCCGGCTGGGCTTGCTCCTGCCCTCCTCGAACGTCTGCCGACCTTTGAGGAATTCACAGAATGAAATTATCCCGCCTGCTTCTGGCGACGTCGCTGGCCCCCGGCCTGGCACTAGCCTCCCCGACGAACTACGAGGATGCACTGAAGCTCTCGGAGACCGTGGTGACGGGCAACCGTGACGTGCAGCCGCGCGAACGGAGCAGCACCCCCACCACGGTATTCACCCGCGCCGACATCGAGCGCCTGCAGCCCGGCAGCGTGCTCGACCTGCTGAGCCGGGTGCCAGGGGTGCAGGTCACCCGCGCCGGTGGCCGCGGCAGCACCAGCGGCCTGTACATTCGCGGCACCAAGACCGCACAGAGCCTGGTGCTGGTCGACGGTCAGCGCATCGGCTCGGCATCTGCTGGTGGCGCGCCGCTGGAATACCTGAATGTCGAGCAGATCGAACGTGTCGAAGTGCTGCGCGGCTCACGCTCGGCCATCCATGGTGCCGATGCGATTGGCGGCGTGGTGCAGATTTTCACCCGTCGGGCTACGGGCGAAGGGCTCAACCCGCGCCTGCGCGTCGGCTATGGGTCGAACCACAGCTGGGAACGCAGCCTGGGCCTGTCCGGTGGCGATGCCGACACTCGTTTCAACCTCGGCCTGAGCGCCGACGACACCCGCGGCATCAATCGCACCCATGCCCGCGTGGCGCCGGACAGCGATCGCGACGCCTACCGCATCAACGCCTTCAGCGCCACCCTCAGTCACCGTTTCAGCGAAGCGCTGGCAGCCGGCTTCAGCGTGCTCGACCAGCGCGGCGAGAGCGAATACGACGGTGGCTGGGAAGGTGCCTACCCGTACGCCGACTATCAACTGACCAGTTACTCCGGGTTCCTCGACGCCCAGCTGCTGCCTGACTGGAAAAGCCGCCTGGAAGTCGGCCACAGCGAGAACCGCTCCGTCGAGCGCTTCGATGACGTGCCCGCCAGCAGCCCCTTCAACACCTACCGCAACAGCCTGGCCTGGCTCAACACCCTCGACCTGGGCGACGGCCACAGCCTGCTGCTCGGCGCCGATGGCTACCAGGAACAGCTCAACAGCGATACCGCCTACGCCGAGGACAGCCGCTGGAACCACGCCCTGCTGACGCAGCACCGTTACCGCGGCGAGCGCTTCAGTACCGAGCTGGGCCTGCGCCACGAGAAGAACCAGCAGTTCGGCAGCGCCAACACGTTCAGCGCGGCCCTGGGTTACCAGCTCGATGCGCGCAACGAGCTGATCTTCTCCTACGCCGAGGGCTTCCGCGCGCCGACCTTCAACGACCTCTACTGGCCAGGCGGCGGCAACCCGGACCTGCAGCCGGAGACCTCGAAATCCTACGAGTTGCAGTGGCGCAGCCAAGTGGCCGAGCGCACGGCGCTGCAGGCCTCGGTGTACCGCACCGACCTGCGTGATGCGATCAACGGCTGGCCCGCCGAGAACCTCGACAAGGCGCGTATCAACGGCTTCGAAGGCAGCCTGCAGCAGGAACTGCTGGGCTGGCAGGCCGCCCTTGGCCTGAGCCTGATCGATCCGCGCGACCGCAGCACCGGCAGGCAATTGAATCGCCGCGCCAAGCGCACCCTGAGCCTGGATGTGGATCGCCAGTTCGGCGACTGGTCATTCGGCGCCACCTGGCAGGCGGTCAGCCGTACCTACGACGACGTCGACAATCAGCGCGAGATCGCCGGCCACGGGCTGCTTGGCCTGCGCGGCAACTGGCAGGCGACAGCGGAGCTGGCGCTGGGGCTGAAAGTGGATAACGTGCTGGACAAGGGTTACAGCCGCGCCCAGTACGGCGATGGAAGCTGGCCCGTGACGAATTACCGGGAATACCGGGAAGAAGGCCGTACTGCCCTGCTGTCACTGACCTGGACCCCGGCGTTCTGAGAGCCCGGTCACGACCTTGTTCATTCGGAAACCCCGAATCCGTATTCCTGTGGATTGGCGGCGAAGTGGCGGAAGCAGCTGCAAGCTGCAAGCTACAAGTTCAAAGCAGCCCGCAGTGCTCTAGCTTCTTCTTGCCGCTTGAGGCTTGCGGCTTGAAGCTCAATATTCGCTTCTGCCTTTCTGTCATCACTGCTCGTGGCGCCTCGTCGAGAGAGCATGAAGAGGCCTGAGTCAGGAAATGGCCCGCAAGCGGCACCTACCCGGTCGATGGATCTCCCCGATCCGTTTAAACGCTGCGGGGGCGATCCAGCCGACATGATCACACCCAGCCCTGGGCCTTGAGTTCGCTCTTCACATAGGCGTAGTAGACCGGCGCCGCCACCAGCCCGGCGATGCCGAAGGCGGCCTCGAACACCAGCATCACCAAGAGCAGCTCCCAGGCCCGCGCCTTGATCTGCCCGCCGACGATGCGCGCGTTGAGGAAGTATTCGACCTTGTGGATAACGATCAGGTAGGCCAGTGCGCCCAGCGCCACCCAGATCGACAGCGACAGGCCGACCACGAAGATCGCGGTGTTGGAGATCAGGTTGCCGACCACCGGCAGCAGGCCGGCCACGAAGGTGATCACGATCAGCGTCTTGGTCAGCGGCAGGTGCACGTCGAACAGCGGCAGTACGCCCATCAGGAAGATGCCGGTGAAGGTGGTGTTGAGCAGGGAAATCTTGATCTGCGCGAAGACGATATTGCGAAACGCCTCGACGAAACGCTGCACGCGGGTCAGCAGGGCGCCGGCCAGGGGCTTGAGCTGATCCGGCTCGGGCACGCTCTGCAGGGCGATCACCGCGCCGAGGATCATGCCGATCAACACGGTGACGAACATGTGCACGGCGCCCTTGCCAAGCAGCTGCAGCTCGCTGATGTGCCCGCGCAGCCAGTCGTGCAGCGCGACGCGGATATCGTCGACGTTGGCCGGCAGGTAGGCCACCAAGGCTTCGGGCAACTGCTCGCGGGCGCGGTCGATCACACCGAGCAGCTTGCCCATCATCCGCCCCGGGTTGTTGAGCTCGTGCATCAGCAATGAGAAGGCGCCGGCGAAGAGCAGCCCGAGCACGGCGATCACCAGCACGCTGAGCACGCCGACCGCCAGCACCCGGCCCATGTGCCCCGCCAGCAGGCGCTGCATCGGCTGCGCCAGGCGGTTGACCAGTTCGAACACCAGCAGGCCGGCCAGCAGGCTGGGCAGCAATTTCAGGGGAAAGACCAGCAGGAGCGCGGCACCAACGATCAAGGCGCTGGCAGGGGAAAACCAGGGGGATACGGGGGCTTTCATAACGTCTGCAGTGAACCGGAAGGCGTTCAATCTGCCAGTTGGCGGCGCGCTTTACCAGCGTCATCGCACGCCCCGAGCGCAAGCCTTGACGGCGATCACCTGGCCGGCGCGAGCAACGCACAGAGCCTGGCCGTGGCAGCGAGCATTTGAAAGCTGGGTCGCTCGAGGCCTTTATCAGGCAACACCACCAACTGCTCGCTCCTTACCGCCCTGAGTTGCGGCCAGCGCAGCCAAGACTGCAACTGGCGCGCATCCCCGGCGATGATCAACGCCGGGTCACGCTGCAGCACAGCCTCCACGCTGACCTGCGGCGCGGGCAGCCTGAGGTCGGCAAACACGTTGCGCGCCCCGCATACCTGCAGGGCATCGCTGATGATCTGCTCGCCGCCGACGGTATACAGCGGTGCATCCCACACCTGATAGAACACCGGCAAGGGCTCGTCACGTCGATAACGCGCCCGTAACGCTTCGAGCCCTGCGACGAAGCGATCATGCAGGCGCCGCGCCGCCTGCGGCCGACCGAGCCGCTCGCCGACCAGCAGGAACTGCCTGGCCAGCTCGTCCAGCGAATGGGGCTCGAGCACCAGCATGGGAATATCGAAGGCCTGCAATTGCTCGCGCTGGGCAGCGCTGACACTGCCCGGCCACACCAGCAGCAGATCCGGCTGCAGGGCCAGCAGGGTTTCCATTTCCAGATTCCCGTAGCGCCCCACGGAGGGCAAGTGAGCCAATGCTGCCGGGCGCTCACCGCCATCGAGCACGCCGACCAGCGTGTCGCCGGCCCCCAGTTCGAGGACGATTTCGCTCAGCGACGGCGCCAGGCTGACCACCCGCTCGGCAGCCAGCAGCGAGGTCGCCTGCAGCCAAAGCAGCACGAGCAGCACGCCGCGCATCAGAGCTGCCGAGGAAGGCGGTAGAGGTAGAGCACCACGACGCTGGCCAGCGCCAGCAGAATCTGCGGCACCGCCTCCAGCCCGGCGAACACCGCCAGGGCGGCGATCCAGGCCGGCAGCCCGGCGCCCAGCAATGCCGGGCCGCGGCGCGCGGCCAGGGTCAGCCAGGCGGCAGGTTCGTCAGCGGTATTCAGGGCTTTCACGATGGCGAACAGGGCGCGCTTGTAGCCACTGAACAGCGGCAGACTGACGAACAGCGAAGCCAACCCAGCGATGAACAACGGCATGGCCAACACGCCCGGTTGGCGCCCGGCACCGAACAGCAGATTGATCAGCAGCAGTGGAGCCAGGGTCAGTGCCAGTTGCCGCCACCAGAGCAGGGCCAGCCGGCGCTTGACCGCGGCGCGGGTCAAGGCCGCTCGACCTCACCCTGGTGCAGCTTGCCGAGCATGTGCCCGAGCTTGCCGGCCTTGGTGGCCAGGTACTTGCTGTTGTGCGGGTTGTGGCCCAATTGCAGCGGCACGCGGTTGGCGACTGGAATGCCCATGTCGCCAAGCGCCTTGACCTTGCGCGGGTTGTTGGTCATCAGCTTGAGCGAGGAGATGCCCAGGTGCTCCAGCATCGGCAGGCAGATCGCGTAGTCACGCATGTCGGCACCGAAGCCCAGGCGCTCGTTGGCCTCGACTGTGTCGGCGCCGCTATCCTGCAGCTCGTAGGCGCGGATCTTGTTGAGCAGGCCGATGCCACGGCCTTCCTGACGCAGGTACAGCAGCACGCCGCGGCCCTCCTCGGCGATGGCACGCAGGGCGCCCTCGAGCTGGAAGCCACAATCGCAGCGCAGGCTGAACAGCGCGTCACCGGTCAGGCACTCGGAATGCAGGCGCCCCAGCACCGGCTCACCGTCGGCGACATTGCCGAAGGTCAGCGCGACATGCTCCTTGCCCGTGGCCTCTTCGAGAAAGCCATGCATGGTGAACACACCGAACGGCGTCGGCAGTTGGGAGGCGGCGACGAACACGACAGGCACCGGATGCTCCTGGTAGCGGAAAGGGATGCGAATTTGCGAGGGGTGATAGTGTAACAGCAGCGTCAGGAGCCGCGTCAGCCGAATTACCGATCAAAAGGATCGAGGACCGGCTCGGCCGTCGGCGGGCTCGCAGTCGATCCTCACGCGGCTGCCAACCACCACCCCAAGGTCCGCGAACTCGCCCTGAGCGACCTCGATGATATAGCGCACCGGCTCATCGGAGCCATGACGCTGCAGGCTGAAAGGACGCATGTCGACCACCTTGCGCACCCTGCCGGCGCTGTCGATGAAGGCCGCCGACAGCGCGACGCGAGTGTCCTTCATCCACAGCTCGCGCAGCCCCTCCTGGGGCCAGGCGAAGAGCATGCCGCCGCCTGCCTCGTCACGACCGGACAGCCCCAGGGTGCGCGCCTCGGGGCTGGCGGCAAGCGGCAGGTCGCGAGCCTGCCCCGCCGGGAAGCCAACCCGGCATTCAGGCAGCTGTGCCAGCGCAGCGTTCGAGGCAAGCCCCAGGGCGACGCACAAAAGAGCGCAATGCTTCATGACGATCCCCAGCGTGAACGAGGTGCCGATCCTACGCCATTTGCCGCACCCGCAACGCGACGGACGTGCGCAGCGGATGCCCCAGCGCACCCGCATTTACCGCTATAATCGCGCATTTTTCCGGGCCGTCCTGGCCCGCTCACGCTTTCAAGCAGGCACGCATCCATGACCACTCAGGCCGCCGAAGTCGCCAAGCGCCGTACCTTCGCGATCATTTCCCACCCCGACGCCGGTAAGACCACCATCACCGAAAAGCTCCTGCTGATGGGCAAGGCGATCGAAGTGGCCGGCACGGTGAAGTCGCGTAAATCCGACCGACACGCCACGAGCGACTGGATGGAAATGGAGAAGCAGCGCGGCATCTCCATCACCACCTCGGTGATGCAGTTCCCCTACCGCGAGCACATGATCAACCTGCTCGACACCCCTGGCCACGAAGACTTCTCGGAAGACACCTACCGCACCCTGACCGCGGTGGACAGCGCGCTGATGGTGCTCGACGGCGGTAAAGGCGTCGAGCCACGCACCATCGCCCTGATGGACGTGTGCCGCCTGCGCGACACGCCCATCGTCAGCTTCGTCAACAAGCTCGACCGCGACATCCGCGACCCCATCGAACTGCTCGACGAAATCGAGGCGGTGCTGAAGATCAAGGCCGCACCGATCACCTGGCCGATCGGCTGCTACCGCGACTTCAAGGGCGTGTATCACCTGGCAGGCGACTACATCATCGTCTACACCGCCGGCCACGGCCACGAGCGAACCGAAACCAAGATCATCGAGAAACTGGACTCCGACGAAGCCCGCGCCCACCTGGGCGACGAGTACGAGCGCTTCGTCGAGCAGCTGGAGCTGGTTCAGGTCGCCTGCCATCCGTTCGACCAGGACGAATTCGACAACGGCCAGCTGACCCCGGTGTTCTTCGGCACTGCATTGGGCAACTTCGGCGTCGACCATGTGCTCGACGCCGTGGTCGACTGGGCGCCGCGCCCCCTGGCCCGCGTGGCCCACGAGCGCCCGGTGGAGCCGACCGAGGAGAAGTTCTCGGGCTTCGTGTTCAAGATCCAGGCGAACATGGACCCCAAGCACCGCGACCGCGTGGCCTTCATGCGCATCTGCTCGGGCAAGTACGAGAAAGGCATGAAGATGCGCCACGTGCGCACCGGCAAGGACGTACGCATCGGCGACGCCCTGACCTTCTTCTCCAGCGAGCGCGAGATGCTCGAGGAAGCCTGGGCGGGCGACATCATCGGCCTGCACAACCACGGCACCATCCAGATCGGCGACACCTTCACCGAAGGCGAAGCCCTGGGCTTCACCGGTATCCCGCACTTCGCCCCGGAGCTGTTCCGTCGCGTGCGTCTGAAGGACCCGCTGAAATCCAAGCAGCTGCGCCAGGGCCTGCAGCAGCTCGCCGAGGAAGGGGCCACCCAGGTGTTCTTCCCGGAGCGCAGCAACGACATCATCCTCGGCGCCGTCGGTGTGCTGCAGTTCGACGTGGTCGCCAGTCGCCTGAAAGAGGAATACAAGGTCGAGTGCGGCTACGAGCCGATCACCGTCTGGTCGGCGCGCTGGATCGAGTGCGACGACAAGAAGAAGCTCGAGGAATTCTCCAACAAGGCCGTGGAGAACCTTGCCCTCGACGGCGGTGGCCACCTCACCTACCTGGCGCCGACCCGCGTCAACCTGAGCCTGATGGAAGAACGCTGGCCGGACGTGAAATTCCGCGCCACCCGCGAGCACCACTGATCAGGCGCTCAGCAGACTGTAGGGCGCATTAGCCGAAGGCGTAATGCGCCGCACGATGGCCAGCCCCCTGAAAATCAAAACGCCCCGCGCGAGGCAGGGCGTTCAGTACCGCAGCGGGTATCGTGGTTCGCGGTAAACGACGGATTACGCCTTCGGCTAATCCATCCTACGGGTTATCCGTCATACCTTGATCAGGCTAGAAGTGAGGCATGCCGCGATAACAAGGTTTCAGGTCAGCGGGCGGCATCCCGCAACAGGATTGCCTTGGAGTACGCCAGGAACTCGTCGAGATGGCCGGTGATTACCGCGATGGTGATTGGCAGTTGCAAGGCCTGATACTCATGCACCGCAATATTGCGGTAGCCAACCATCCGTTTGAGCGCCTCGGCTAGCTGCTTTTCGATCCAGCCGTGCTCGGCCAACAAGGCGAATACATCCCGGGCGCTTTGCGGTATGCCCAGCCGCTCTCGGCGAATCAGATGCTGGCCCATGTCCAGCGCAGCCTCACAGGCACGCTGAATATTCAGGATGGCCGCATCCTGGCGAGTGAAGTCTTCACCGAAGGTCGCCGGGTCACGGTGGTACTCTTCACGCGCACGGCGAACGCAGCGCTCGATACTCGCCGCCTTGTTGAGCAGCACATCATCGGCCATACACCCGCCCCTCCTGTTCGATAATACGCAGCAGCGGCGCCCTGGCTGCATCCAACGCCAGCTTCTCGCTGAGCATGGCACACTCGAACAAACCCGCCCGCTCGTCCCTGGCCCACCAGCGCTCGCCGTGCACGATCACCTGCTGCTGCATCACCGTCGAGGCGTTGCGCAAATCCAGCAGATCCACGGGACAGCCCACTATGTCCTCGAGTTCTCCGGCCACCCTCCATAACGCCACGGGCTCTGCATAGCCTTCTACCAACACAGCAAGATCCAGGTCGCTATGCGCATTCGCCCCACCCTGAACGCGACTGCCGAACGCATAGATGCCCAGTACGCCCTCGAGCCGGGCGCACAGTAAATCAATCACGGCCTGTCGGTTCATATGCCCTCCTGCTGAGCAGGCAAGTGTACCCCAGGGCGTGGTTGAACCGCGTCAGTCCGAAACCGCAGGGCGAATGCGCCGAGGGACCTGCCATACGGCGCCACGGCAGCAAAACGCCCCACACAGGTGCGAGGCGTCCAGAGGCAGCGTGAAGTGGGATGCTGGCGTGGCCCAACCCTAAGGCCGAGCGCACGCTGCCATCTACTCTTCCGGTAACGCCCAGGCGGTCACCGAATCGCCGATCTTGGTGCCGAACGAGCCATGCCCGCCGGCCATCTGCACCACGTACTGCTTGCCGGTCTTTTCCGACACGTAGGTCATCGGCGTTGCCTGGCCGCCCGCCGGCAGACGCCCTTTCCACAGCTCCTTGCCGGTCTTCAGGTCATAGGCGCGCAGGTAGTAATCCAGCGTACCGCTCATAAAGGCCACGCCACCGGCGGTGACGATCGGCCCACCGAGCGCCGGCGTACCCACCGGGAACGGCAGGCCCAGCGGAGCGCTGTCACGACTGGTGCCGTTCTTGTGCATCCACACCTTCTTCATGGTGCGCAGGTCCACGGCGGTCACATAGCCCCAGGGCGGCGACTGGCACGGCAGACCGAGCACAGACAGGAACGGCTGCAAGCGCACCATATAAGGCGCCCCCAGATTGGGCTGCAGGCCGGTTTCCCCACCGCCCATTTGCTCGTCGGGATCGACCTCGCTGCGCTTGACCATCTGCGAGATGAACGCCAGGTAGTTAGGCGCGCCGAACAGCAACTGCCGGTTCGGATCCACCGCCACCGACGGCCAGTTGAAGGTGCCGACATTGCCCGGATAGATCAACGAGCCCTGCTGCGACGGCGGGGTAAAGTCACCCTCGTAACGCAGCTTGCGGAACTGGATACGGCAGAGCATCTGGTCGATTGGCGTACCGCCCCACATGTCGCGCTCGCGCAACGGTTCGTCAGGCGCATAGCTGAGCGCCGATGTGGGTTGGGTAGCGGCGGTGGTGTCGCCGTAGTCGGTGCCCTGGGGCACCGGCATCTCGTTGACCGGCACGATGGGCTCGCCGGTACGGCGGTCGAGCACATACAGATCACCGCGCTTGGTCGCCTGGATGATGGCCGGTACCTTGCCTTGGGCACCATCGATATCCACCAGGGTCGGCTGCGATGGCAGATCGCGGTCCCAGAGATCGTGGTGCACCGTCTGGAACTCCCAGCGCACCTTGCCGGTTTCCAGGTCGAGCGCGACCAAGGTGTCGGTAAACCGCTCGGCCAACTCGTTACGCGGAATCGACCACTGATCCGGGGTCTGGTTGCCCATCGGCAGATACACCAGCCCCAGCGCCTCGTCGGCGGTGGGAATCGTCCAGACGTTGGGCGTGCTGCGTACGTAGGTTTCGCCCGGTGCCAGCGGCTCGGTGGCGTCGGGATTGCCCGGATCGAAATTCCACACCAGCTCGCCGGTCTTCACGTCATAGGCGCGAATCACGCCGCCGGGAGAATCCACCGAGCCGTTATCGGTAATCGAACCGCCCTGGATCACCAGCTTGCCGGTCACCACGGGCGGCGAGGTCGGCAAGTAGACGCCCAGCGCCCCCTCCCCCAACCCGGCCTTGAGATCGACCGTGCCGGCATCGCCAAAGTCCTCGCACGGCTGACCGTCCTCGACATCCAGCGCCATCAGGGTGCCGTCATTGGTCGGCAGGAACAGGCGCTTTTCACAACGCGCAGCAGGCTGGTTGGGCTGCTCGGCTACATTGGCGGTGGCCGCCGCAGCGCTGCCATCGTGATAGGCCAGCCCACGGCAGGTCATATGCTGGTAGTACTCGGCATCCCGGTTGATGCTCGGGTCGAAGCGCCAGCGCTCCTCGCCAGTGTCCGCATCCAGGGCAATCGCCACGCTATGGGGCGTGCAGATAAACAGGGAATTGCCAACCTTCAGCGGGGTGACCTGATTGGTCAGCTCATGGGGATCCCCCGCGCCCGGCAAGTCCCCGGTATGAAACTCCCAGGCCTTTTCCAGCTTGCCGGCATTCTCGGGAGTAATCAGATCGGCCGTCGAATAACGATCGCTGTGCTTCGAACCACCATAAGTCGGCCACTCAGTCGCCGAGCGCTGCGCAACGCCACTAGCCGCCTCACCCTGCATCTGCGCATCGCTGAATTCGCCTTCGATGGAATGGTAATCCTGGGTCAGCGAATAACCGGCCATCACCGCACCAGCCAAGAGCCCTACGCCCAGAACGCCGGTCGCGCCATCCCGCCAGACGCCATTGCGCCCGACATGCCGATTAACGAAAGGTAGAAATAGCCAGAGACCGAGAATGCACCACAGGTCAATCCGTGGCGCCAGTTGCCACCAGTCGAAGCGGACTTCGTAGAGGGTCCAGGCTAGGGTGCCTAGGAGCAGCAAGCCATAGAGCATGATTGCGGAGCGGCGGCGGGCGAATAGCAAACCAGCCACGATCAACAGCCCTAAACCGGCAATGAGGTAATACCAGGAGCCATCCAAACTCACCAGGTAACCTCCACCAGCGGTCATGACTGCACCCAGCAGCAAAACTGCCAAGGCGGTAAGGGTGACCCACAATGGGCGACGGTATTCGATACTCATGGCGCACTCCCCTGCGACTTATTACACGTGACATAGCGAAATCTTTGGCAACAAAGGCTAGGTCAGAGAGCAGTGGAGGCAAGGGCGGCGTAGTTGGTTCAGGTTTTCGGGGAAAAGCAGGCAGTCAATGGAGCTGGCATCCCTGGCGGGTCACCATCCAACATGCGAAATCTTCAAACTGGGCTGAAAGCCAAAGGTTGGGTTTGGCATGCTAGCGCGAGCTCCATGATGACCTAGATTTTGTATCCCCTAGGAAGCGTGACTGAGCACACTGCGGTTACCAATGATCTTCTGGCATTATGCGGAACCAATACCACTATAGAGCCGAGCAATCCAAGTGAGCGAATTCCTCAGCACCTTGCGCGAGCGGGTAACCTCGGGCACAGCCATCGTAGGTATCTATGGCCTAGGCTATGTAGGGTTGCCACTAGCGTTACGCTTTTCTGAAGTAGGTATCAAAGTTATAGGCTTTGACATCGATCAAACTAAGGTGGACACCCTTCTGGCTGGGGAAAGCTATATAGAAAGACTAACGCCTGACCGGATCAAAGAAGCCCTCAGACAAGGATTCGACGCAACCGTCGACTTCTCCAGAACTACCGAGGCTGACGCACTTATAATTTGCGTGCCCACACCACTGAACAATCACAGAGAGCCCGATCTAAGCTATGTCATAAAGACGGTAGAGGCGATACTTCCTCACTTCCGAAAAGGTAAATTGCTTTCTTTAGAAAGTACTACTTGGCCCGGAACAACCGACGAAGAACTGGCGCCCAGGCTCTTGGCAAGCGGTTTCATTCCTGGCGAAAATTGCGCGCTGGTGTTTTCACCAGAGCGTGAAGATCCCGGAAATCCGCACTATGGCACTCAGGACATCCCCAAGATAATAGGGGGCATGAGTGCAAGCTGCCTTGAGATCGGTCAAGCACTCTATCAGCATGCCATTCGGACGCTAGTTCCCGTGAGCAATACCCGCACTGCTGAGATGACTAAACTGCTGGAAAACATCCATAGAGCAGTGAATATCGGACTGGTCAATGAGATGAAAATCGTGGCCGACAAGATGAACATCGATATACACGAAGTCATCCGTGCAGCGGCCACTAAGCCCTTTGGCTTCACACCTTATTACCCAGGGCCAGGCCTTGGCGGGCACTGCATTCCCATTGATCCCTTCTACCTTACTTGGAAGGCAAAGGAATATGGAATCAACACAAGATTTATCGAGCTTGCGGGTGAAATCAACCACTACATGCCACGATGGGTAGTACAAAAGGTAGCAGATGCCCTCAATGATCATGGCAAATCGGTTAAAGGCAGCCGTATCCTGATCTTAGGACTCGCATACAAGAAAAATATCGACGACAGTCGTGAGTCTCCGGCCGTTGAAATCATGGAACTGCTACAGGAAAAAGGAGCATTAATCGAATATTGTGATCCACATGTGCCGAACTTCCCGAAAAAGCGCGGCCACCATTTTGATCTTAACTCAGTAACGCTGGATGCCGAACGCATTGCCAGTTACGACTGTATCGTTCTAGCAACGGATCATGATGCCTTTGATTACCCCCTGCTGCAGAGTCACGCCAGACTTCTGATCGACACCCGGGGTAGACTGACGGGGGCTGCAAATGTCATCCCAGCCTGAGACACACACTCGCAAGCCAAACATTCTGATCGTTACCCGCAATCTACCGCCCTTAGTGGGCGGTATGGAGCGACTAAATTGGCATATGGCTGATGAGCTCAGCAAGCAGGCTAGTGTTCGCGTGGTTGGCCCCTCCGAGGCTGCAGCACTGAAACCCGAGACAGTAACCTTGGACGTGGTACCACTCAAACCCCTGCCGCTGTTCCTGCTGCTGAGTTTTCTCAAAGGATTATGGATTGCCCTACGCTGGAAACCCGATGTTATCCTTGCTGGCAGCGGCCTGACCGCCCCTATCGCCTGGCTGTTGAGCAAATTGTGTGGCGCTCGCTCGGCAGCCTACTTGCATGGATTAGACATCACCGTCAATCACAGCGCGTATCGCAGGCTCTGGCGACCAACCTTCAAGAAGCTGGATCGGGTCATCGTCAACAGCACACCCACGCAAGCATTGGCTATAGCTGCCGGTGTCAGCCAAAACAATATCAGCATTGTCTATCCCGGTGTGAGCTTGCCAAAAGCATCACAGCCGGCAGAAAGCATCGCTGCGTTTAAAGAAAAGTACGGGCTAACCGGCAAAAAAATCCTGCTGTCCGTGGGGCGTCTGACCACCCGTAAGGGATTAAGGGAGTTTGTCGAGCAGGCCCTGCCCACCATCGTAAAAGCTGAGCCTGATGCCATGCTGGTTGTAATTGGCGAAGCGCCGAAGAATTCTCTGGGGGCCAGCATCCAGACTGTCGAAAGCATCCAAGTCCAGGCAGAACACTCCGGCGTACGTGAGCAGATCAGGTTCCTGGGTGTAATCACCGACAAGGCCTTACTGACCACCGCCTACGAGGCTGCCGATGTACACGTGTTCCCTGTACGCCATATCCTCAATGACCCGGAAGGTTTTGGCATGGTGGCCATCGAAGCTGCCGCGCACGGGTTGCCGACCGTGGCTTTTGCCACGGGTGGTGTGGTCGATGCAGTTGCAGAGGGGCAATCCGGGTATCTAGCGAAAAAAAATAATTACCAAGATCTTAGTGCACGCACCATCGAATTACTGCAACACCCCCTACTGGACGAAAACATACGCCGCTTTGCACAAAGGTTTGAATGGGCCAAATTTGGGCAAACTGTGGCAAAAGCACTGAACCCGCAATGAACATCCTATTTATCGGCAAACGCTTTTATACCAATCGCGATGCGCTTACAGAGCGGTATGGACGCATTTATCAATTGCCTTTGCATTGGTCACGCCTAGGAGCCTATGTGCAGCTTTGGCTCATTGATTACCACAGCAAGGCAAGCAGCCAAAGCCAAGACGAAAAGCTGCATACCCTCAACAGTCCCGTCAAAACAGGCCGTGTGCTGAAAGACTACCTTCATTTCAAAAAAAGTAAAAAACCTGACCTCATCATTGCTAGTGGCGATGCCTATATTGCTTACCTAGGCTATCGCTTGGCCCAAGCGCATGGGGCCAGATTTATTTTTGATGTATATGACAAATACGATGAATTTGGCGGCTACATCAAACCACTGGGCTTTGATCTTTTTGGCTTCCTCCTCAAAAAAGCCGATAACTGCTTTTTTGCCAGCAGCCATTTGATGCGACAAATGGGGCAAGTCGGTCGGGATCACATTGCCCTCAACGGTGTTGACGCCAGCCGCTTCAAAGCAATTGACCGCGAGCTGGCAAGGCAGCAACTTAAACTCAATACAGAAGAAGCATTTATCGGCTACTTTGGCAGTATGGAGCCAGACCGTGGCGTGCAAGACCTGGTCGATGCCGTCACCCAGCTGAGGGCCGAAGGCATAGCCATCAAAACCCTGATTGCCGGCAGAGCATCTGAACATGTGAATTTACAAACAGAAGCCGTGCATTACTTGGGTAACTTGCCTTTCGACCAAATGCCCTATGCACTGGCTTCATGCAATTTGTTAGCCATACCCTACCGCCGCTCGCCCTTTATGGATGCAGGCGCCTCCAACAAAATTGCCGAAGCCGTAGCTTGCCGCCGGCCTATTGTGGCCACACGCAGCCCCAACCTCATGGCCAATTACCCCAAACAGGCCCAATCATTGACCCCTTTTATGGCCGAACCTGGTCAAGCGGAGGATTTGGCTAGGGCTATCAAACAGCAGTTTGAACACAACTTTATCGTTGAAGACATTGAAGGCATTTACTGGCCTGAAATCGCCCAAGCCTCTTTTCATTTCTTAGAGCGGCTCACCCATGACAAAACTTAAAACCATTATTTGCACCATTGGTACCCGCCCTGAGGCTATCAAAATGGTTCCTGTCATTAGGGCGCTCAAAACCAGCAACTGGGCCCGCTGCGTGGTCGTCGCCACGGCCCAACACCGTGAGATGCTCGATCAAATGCTGGGCCGCTTTGGCATTGCCGTTGATTACGACCTTGATCTCATGCAGCCCAACCAAAGTCTGAGCCAGCTCTTGGCCCGTATGCTGCCCAAGCTAGAGCCCATCATTGAGCAAGAGCGCCCTGCGGCTCTCATTGCCCAAGGAGACACCGCCACCGTATTCGGCTCGGCCCTAGCCGCCTTTCATGCCCAGGTGCCTTTTGGCCATGTCGAGGCGGGCCTAAGAACGCACAACCTGGCTCACCCGTTCCCTGAAGAGGGCTATCGCCAAATGGCCTCACGCATCACCCACTGGCACTTTGCCCCCACGCCACAAGCGGCAGAAAACCTAAAAAGCGAAGGCATAAACCCCAGCAGGATTTTCATAACAGGCAACACCTGCATTGACACCCTCTTTCAAACCGTGGCCGAACTACCCCAGCAAAAAACAAATGCCACAAAAACCATTTTGCTCACTGCCCACCGGCGCGAGAACTTCGGTCAGCCCTTGGCCGACATTTTCACCGCCGTACTGCACATCTTGGCGCAGCACCCACAGGTACAAGTGCTCTACCCTGTACACCCTAACCCCAATGTGCAAGAACTGGCACGCCACGTACTTGGCCAGCACGAGCGCATCACCCTGTGCGAGCCGCTGGATTACTTTGACTTCGTTGTCGCCATGCAAAACGCCCACATCATCCTCACCGATAGCGGCGGCGTACAAGAAGAAGCTCCGTCCTTGAAAAAACCCGTTTTGGTTTTGCGTGAAACTACAGAAAGACCAGAAGCCTTAGAAGCAGGCGCAAGCAAATTGGTGGGATCAAACATCGCCGTCATCACGCAAGAGGTCAACCGCCTACTTGAAGATGAAGCCCATTACCGTAGCATGCAAATCAAACAATCTCCGTTTGGAAATGGGCATGCGGCAGTAGCCATAAGCAATGCATTGAGCGCAGACCAATGAAGCTGCTCTTCATCCCACCCCGCATGGTCGCTGGTGGCATTGAGCAAATTACGAAGATGTACGTGGCTGCGACAAGGATCTCAGAAAAATGAACACTGATTCGAATCCTCATTGGTCACGTGGCCAGCTGGAAGCGGTAGTGGAGTGTCCTGCCTGTAGCAGTAGCAAGCGTGCTATGGTCAGCTTTACGCGCCGTGATAACGAAGGTGCTATGCCCGACCTATGGAGCATGGTGCAGTGCATCGATTGCCAGTCCATCTGGCTTGACCCGCGTCCGGACGCGCAATCGTTGCCGCGTGCCTATGACGATTACTACACGCACAACACCGAGGCCGACGATGTGCCACAAAACGGCGGCAGGGGCCTTGCCTGGAGGCTGATCAACGGCTACCTCAACCGGCGCTTTGGCATGCACCGCAAGCCTGCGTCCAGTTGGGGCTACGCAGTCTTTTCGCTCATCGAACCTTGGCGGCTCAAGCTCGACTACTACGGCAGGCACTTGACGCACAAGCGCGTCGGCAGCCCCGGGAGCTTGCTTGATATTGGCTGCGGTAACGGCGCCTTTCTGAAACGCGCCAAAGAGATGGGGTGGCGCGTTTACGGCTGCGAGATCGACCCCAAAGCAGTTACTGCATGCCGCAGCGTTGGCATCGATGTGATCGAAGGTGATGCCTTTGCGCCGGAACTGGCCGGGCAATCGTTCGACGTCATCACCATGAGTCATGTGATCGAACACGTACATGACCAGCCCGCCCTGCTGCAGCGCGCTCACGATCTACTGCTTCCCGGCGGCTGGCTCTGGTTGGCAGCCCCCAACCCCCAGAGCATTGGGCTATTCATATCCAACTCAGCTTGGCATGCCTTGCATCCACCCTATCACCTATGCATCCCTAGCCGACTCATTCTGACAAACTGGCTCAAAGAACAAGGTTTCTCCGAGATAAAACTCTTGAGACGTGGCGCACATGTTCGCCAGATATGGCGAACCTCCAAAGCCATTGCCCAACGAGAAGTCATTACCGCGCCGTCTTCTGCCCCCTTGTTCGCTTGGCGTTTGCTCGCCGACGCCTTAGCAACCATCAGTCCGTACTGGGCTGAAGAAACAGTAATACTAGCGCGGAAACCGGAGTGATCTGATGAGGACGGATACCACTACACCAATCATCGGACTTGTTCTGCACTTTCGCACACCAGAAAAAACACTAGCCTGCCTGCGATCTCTTCAACAAGAAGGGATCCGCAAGGTCATCGTCGTAGACAACTCAGAAGATGATGGCCAATCCATCGCAGCCATGCAGGGCGATCTGGATGCGCTGCACAACACCGGGTTTGATACTGAGGTATTGAATCCTGGGCGCAACCTTGGCTTTGCAGCAGGCGTCAATATGGGGCTTGCACATATTGCCGCCAGACAAGCCAGCCACGTACTGCTAATCAACTCAGATGCACAACTGACCCCCAGCGCACTCAGCCACATGCGCCGTGCGCTGCAAACCGCCGCCATCGTTGCGCCGCGCATTACGCAAGGCAATGAAGCGCATACATCACCCTTCGCCTACTACGACCGCTTACTAGGTCTAATCACGCGCAAGCCCTACGCCATGCCATTGCGCTATGCCAGCGGCTGCTGCCTCTTGGTTCATGTCGATCAAGCGCATACACCGTTGTTTGATCAGGATTTCTTCTTCTATGGTGAGGACGTCATGCTTGGCTTTACTACAGAGCAAAACCAGATCGCCGAACAGGAATGCCTGCAAGCCAGTGCCTCACACGCCACTTCGTCCAGCGCCAGGAACGGCTCGCTGTTCTACGAATACCACATCAACCGGTCACACTGGTTGCTGGCCTGCAAGCTGGCTCGCAACCGGCTGGAGCTGTGCGCGTTCATCACAGCCCGGTGCATGACGCTACCTTTACGCGCCCTGATACGTAGCTTGCGCTTTCGCTCACTGATAGCGTGGAAAGGCTTGCTAATGGCGACCTTCGATATCTTACGTGGAAGATACCGAAGCCTTACACCACCGGCGGCTACGGCGAACCCGCACCACCAACCAACCACCCAATAACGCCATTACCCATTCGGAGCACACCAGCGCCAAAGCCATGCCATGCATGCCCCAATACACTGTCAGCAGGATAGCCGCCACGCTCAGCGTCACCAAGCCAACCACCTCGAACCCTGCCCGCATCCAGGGCCTACCCAATGCCATCAGCACATTGCCAGCCGCAATGCGCAAGGCCATGCCGGGCACCGCAAGGCACAACCAGCGGATCACCTCACCCACCCCCGTATACTTTCCCCCAGTAGCCAGGCGAATAGCGGCGTACACAACCACAGTCCCACTGCCAAGCCCACGCCATAAAGAGCAGTGGCGCCAAAGATCCACCTCAACAGGCGCGCGGTGCGCTGCGGCTGCTCCTGTCCTTCGCGGAACAAGCGGGGCAATGCCGATAGCATCAAGGCAATCACCGGTAGTGTGATCGCACCCACCACCCTCGCCCCCGCCGCGTACAAACCCGCTACAGGCAAGGGCAGTAACCTGATAGCCAGCGTCTTGTCCAACTCCGCCGGGCCAATCGCCGAGATATTGAGCGCGGCATAACTGGCCGCCTCACGCAGTTCCTGCCTGCTTGGTCGGCACCACACACGCGGATGTGGCCAACGCTGCGGGAGACACCCCAGCACCGCCATTAAGCCAATCGCCGTCGCCATACAGTAGCCATAGGCATAAATCGTCAGCGGATCTGCCGGCGCCAACCAAGCCACCAAGGTGGCAGCCAACAGACGCAACACCAACGGTAGCGTCTGCAACAACTGGGAGCGCGCCGTATGCTCGGCCGCCAGCATTTCCACCACCGCCAGGACCGACAGCGGCATCAATAACACCTCTGCAACCCCAAGCGCCAACAGCACACCCCAACTCACACCACTGGCATGTAGTAGCTGAGTACAAATCAGCATAAAAGCGATCAGCAGCGCACCACCGCACAGCATGGTGGTAGGCAAGGCATAAGGTAGTATTTGTGCCCGATTGGCCGGATCCTTGGACATAGCACCCAACAACACCAGATGCGTGCCAAAGGTAGATAGCGTGCCCAGCATCACCCCCAACGCAGCAACACCGACAAAGCCGCCAAATTGCTCGGGGCCAAGCATTCGCGCCACCAACAACAAGGTGCCGGCCTGTACGACCAGGCGCAGTCCCAGTACCGCACTGGTGCGTAGAGTGGCTGAAGCAATGGGACCTTTGAACATGGTCATTTATCTTTTACGACGTAGCAACCCGCGATAGGCGCACCCTGAAACTCTACTTTCTGTTGCTCGCGCAGGGTTTCAAGCAAGGTCTTGCAGTTCAGGCCAACGACCTCACCGTCATCATCCGGACCAAGCAGCAGGCGCCCCCCTTCGCCATTGGCAAAGGAGCAGATGATTCTCAGGTAATCATCTTCCCAGAGTTGCTTGCACTTCAGGGCCTGGCTTTCAATCGGCATGGGCCTCTCAGTCCTTGTCCCTATACATCAGTGCCGTGATCTGCTCAGAGATAAGCCCCATCAAGAAGACCATTACCGATCCACTATAAAGCAACGCACTCATATTGGTGAAGCGACCAAAATTGTATAGCGTATAGCCATACCAAACCGAGGCCAGCATAAACATGAGCAGAGCGACCGGCGCAAAGACCTTCAACGGTGAGAATAATGTGCCGATCTTGAAAATGATCAACAAGAAGCGCGACCCATCACGCAGAAGACGTATGTGACTTTTGCCGACACGTTTAGCTGCGTGAATTGGGGTATATGCAACAGAGTAACCTGCTCTGAAAAATGCCATTGTACTGGTAGTAGGGTAGGAGAACCCATTGGGCAATAAATAAAGAAACTCGCGAAATTTATCCGCGCGCACGGCACGAAAACCAGAGGTCAGATCCTCCACTTTATGCCCAGTCATCCAGCTTGCCAGACGATTGTAAAACTTATTGGCCAAGCCACGTACCAGGCTAGCTTGCGATCCTTCCTGACGGGCTCCTACAGCCATATCATGCCCCTGCTCTATCAGAGCCAGCATGACGGAAATGTCCGCTGGATCATGCTGACCGTCGGCATCCATAAATATAATTACATCACCACGAGCAGCACGCGCACCGGTTTTAATCGCAGCGCCATTCCCTTTGGAATAAGGATGATTGATCACCTGAGCGCCAGCCTCCCTTGCAATTTCAGCAGTACCATCGCTCGACCCATCATTAACGACAAGGAGCTCTGCCTGAGGCAGCAAATCACGCAAACGCATTAAGGTGCGTCCTATTGCTCCAGATTCATTCTTTGCAGGCAAAACAATCGTTAACAACATCTGTACCCCTTAGAGCTGCCAGATAAATCCAACTACGCCACTAATTAAAACTTATTAACCGATACATCGTCACGAAGCACCTGTTTCAATCGTGCCATTTCAACCTCACGGCTTGCAGACACCGAACCAATGCCATTCCTTGAACTCGACATGTAGATACTTTCCATTTGCCCCAGCAACTGCAATGCTTCGGCTGGATATCCTGCGCTTCCTACATGTGCAACTATTGAAAATGCAACATCCGCATCGGTATGCAATTTAATCGCCTCCGAGAGGGCCGGCATAGCGCGCCCTAGATCCCGCTCAGCCAGTAGCAACAACCCCTCGAAATAAGGCGAAAAACGAGCATATACTGAAGCCTGCTGAAAACGAGGATAATCATTCAGCTTTTCCAACAAGCCTAACATTGCTTGCCTGTAGTCAGAGCGGCCATCGCGCTGAATCAAAAACTCGGTAATTGCTCGCATTCCGGCGACAGTCTGAGCATCAAAACGCTGCCTGGCTAGCTGCTGGGCCACATGCTCGAAATCTGCGCTCGAAGCAACATTGAATCTAAGGCGCTGCAGTAGCCACTGCATACTAAGCAACGAGCTTTCCGGCAGACGCTGGCTAGCTTGCTCAAGAAACCAAAATCCCTCTTCAACCTTCCCCTGCTCGAAAAGTTGAATGGCTAGGTAATTTTGCGCCCGTGCCGACTCGCTGGTCGTAGCTGCCCAATAACTCTGAAGTCGGTTTGTATCGCCCCACAAGGTAGCGCGCTGCCAAGCAAATGCCGCAAGCAAAGAAAGCAGAGCCCCACACAACAAGAACATGGCAAAGCCACTCAAATACTTTTTTAAACTCAGTAAACCAACGACCAATGGCATAAACATAAAAGCAGCCGCCACATAATTTCGGTGCTCGAAGTATAATTCGAGACCAATCACGCTGGACTCAATCAAGTGCGCCGCTAGGAAGAACAATACAGCCAGGCTGAAAGCAGGATATCTAGTACGCACCAGAACAGCTACAGCCAGTAGCACTGCCAGAGAAAATATTGATATCCATGTCGTCGCAGGCGACAGCAGATCCCTTGAGATGGGATAACCATCCTGAAATAGTCCGTAGCCCTCTATTCGAGGCACCCATAGCTGGAACAGATAATCCCAGAGGATACGTGCTTCCGTCATCAAACGCTCTGGCTGATTGAACGGGCGCTCAGGCCATAGCGTCGGTGAAAAATCAATCCGCGTAAGTAGATAGAAGAATACGGCCAGCGCAGGTAACCAAATAAAAACCAGCGACCAGCGACGATCAGGTACCGACCGTTCAAGAGGGGATAATGTACAAAATTCAACAATACAAACCAGCAATGGAAGCAAGGCGCCATTTTCCTTACTCAAGGTAGCTAGCAGAGTGCCAAGCAACAATGAAAACGACATCCATAGATAGGCAGCTCGAGGGCGCCGCTGCAAGAGCAACCGCCCATACAGATACCCAGCCAGGCCAGCGAACATAAACAGGGCTGCCAACTGGGCCATACGCTGAACCACATATAAAGTGGTCGAGACCATCATGGGATGCAGAAGCCATATTCCCATATTCAACAACGCGATCCAGACTGCCTGATGCTCCGACACTCCCCATAAGCGCATCAGCAGTAAAGTAGACCAAGCTAAAGTCAATCCGCACAACAGGTGTATATAGAGATTGGTTTCTTTAAAATAAATTGCCTGGCTGGGCCATGCGTTGTCATCAATAAAAAAACTTGCCAGCGCGACAGGTCTACCAGTTGGGCCGGAAAAGCCGCCAGATACAAAATTTAGAAATGCATCCCAACCTCCACCAGCACCCGATTGCGCAAGTGGAGCCAAATTAGGGAAGTCGTCGAAAATAAAATCCCCAGATAGACCAGGGACGTACACCATATAAGAAATAATCAGAAGACCAAATAAAAAGAGGCATTGCCAGCGCTCTTGAGTTTTGCCTAAAACACTGAAAACCATTGAGCACATCCCCCCCCAAAAAAAACCCCGGCCTAAAGAGGCCGGGGCGACAGCCACCTTATTAAGTGCGGCAGTTAGAAGGCAGATACTTGGCTTCTACGGCAGTAGTGGTGCCAGGCTTACACTTCCAATCGATTGCGCCACCGGTCGCAGAAATCGGAGAAAGAACAAGCGTGGAGTTAGCCGCCACGCCTGCTGCGGCCTTATACTGAATAGTAATTACACCGCTACCGATGGTGATATTATTTACATATTTAGTATTGGGGCTGGTGTAACCAGCGGCAGCACTGGTTGCCGGCCATGCATTCATCGAAAGACGATGCTCAGAAACAGCAGTACGCGCAGCCGAGGCCAGCGTTAACCCTTCAGAAACTTTGGTCCGAGTGGTGTAATCCTGATAAGCAGGCAGTGCGATGGCGGCGAGGATCCCAATGATCGCAACCACGATCATCAGCTCGATGAGAGTAAAACCTTTTTGAGCTTTCATTACGTTCTCCAATATTGAAATCAGGCAGACAAGCCTGCAAAAAAAAGGCATAAACTGTGCCAACCCTGGACTGCACCCTTCCAAAGCCTATTTCGCATCCTAGGCTCGTCCAGCCGATCAATATGCCACCTGCCGAGTGGCCTGCATGAGCATCAAGTGACACTTTTTGTCGGCATCGATTTTGAAGTTTGGCAGCTTTTGGCATCTGCGCTATAACGCACCCACTAAATAAGTGAGGTTCCCATGAGCGAGAGCATCCCCCTTTCCGGCCTGGCCAAGCAGGTAGTGCTAGCTGAGCTGCTGGACGAGAAGGCCGCTCAACAGGCCCAAGTACAAGCTAAGCGAAACAAACTGTCTCTGGTTCATTACCTGGCTCAGAACAAGCTGGTGAAAAGTCGCGCACTGGCAGAGCTGACTGCGGATCAATTTGGCATCGCTTATTTCGACCTCAGCGCGCTAGACAAGGAAAGTCAGCCCAAGGATCTGGTCAGTGAAAAGCTGGTGCGCCAGCATCGCGCGCTGCCCTTATGGCGCCGTGGCAACAAGCTGTTCGTAGGCATCTCGGATCCCTCCAATCACCAAGTCGTTACCGATATCCAGTTCAGCACAGGACTCTCTACAGAAGCGTTGCTGGTTGAGGACGACAAGCTGGGCGACGCCATCGATAAGTTTTTCGATACCGGCCATACGGGGCTGGAAGACATGGCCGACGTTGATCTCGATGGCCTGGAAACCGAGTCGGTCGATGACGACAAAAAGAGCGACGGTGGTGGCCAGGACGCCGATGATGCCCCGGTGGTTCGTTTCGTCAACAAGATGCTGCTCGATGCCATCAAAGGTGGCTCCTCGGATCTGCACTTCGAGCCCTATGAGCGCGCTTACCGCGTGCGTTTTCGTACTGACGGCATCCTGCACGAGACGGCGCGCCCGCCTATCCAGCTGGCACCGCGCATTTCCGCGCGCCTGAAGGTCATGGCCGGCCTTGATATCTCCGAGCGGCGCAAGCCGCAGGACGGCCGTATCAAGATGAAGATTTCCAAGAGCAAATCCATCGACTTCCGCGTCAACACCTTGCCGACGCTGTGGGGCGAGAAGATCGTGATGCGGATTCTCGATTCTGCCAGCGCACAGATGGGTATCGACGCCCTGGGTTACGAGGAAGACCAGAAGGAACTGTACCTCAACGCCCTCAAGCAGCCGCAAGGCATGATCCTGGTGACCGGCCCGACCGGCTCGGGCAAGACGGTATCTCTGTATACCGGCCTCAATATTCTCAATACCCCAGATGTGAATATTTCCACGGCTGAAGACCCTGTGGAAATCAACCTGGAAGGCATCAACCAAGTCAACGTCAACCCCAAACAGGGGATGGACTTTACCCAGGCACTGCGCGCCTTCCTGCGTCAGGATCCGGATATCATCATGGTCGGTGAGATTCGTGACCTGGACACCGCCTCCATCGCCATCAAGGCCGCGCAGACCGGCCATATGGTGATGTCGACCCTGCACACCAATAGCGCTGCGGAGACGCTAACTCGCCTACGTAATATGGGTGTGCCCTCGTTCAACATTGCCACCTCGGTCAACCTGATCATTGCCCAGCGCCTGGCGCGCAAGCTGTGTTCGTCCTGCAAAAAGGAAGTCGATATCCCGCGCGAAGCATTGCTGGAGGAAGGCTTCCCGGAAGACAAGATAGGTAGCTTCAAGATCTACGGCCCGGTTGGCTGCGAAAACTGCAAGGGCGGCTATAAAGGTCGTGTCGGTATTTATGAAGTGGTTAAAAACACGCCGAGCCTGCAGCGGATTATCATGGAGGAAGGCAACTCCATCGATATTGCCGCGCAAATGCGCAAAGACGGCTTTAACGACCTGCGCACCTCGGCCCTTGTAAAGGCCATGCAAGGCGTGACCAGCCTTGAGGAAGTCAACCGCGTGACCAAGGATTAACCATGGCAGCAGCAGCAAAAGCGCCCAAGACCAGCACGTTCGTCTGGGAAGGCAAGGATCGCAAGGGCAGCATCGTCAAGGGCGAGCTCAGCGGCCAGAACCCGGCTCTGGTCAAGGCGCAGTTGCGCAAACAAGGCATTAATCCAACAAAGGTTCGCAAGAAAGGCATGAGCCTGGGCGGTGCCGGCAAGAAGATCAAGCCGCTGGATATCGCCCTGTTTGCTCGGCAGATGGCAACCATGATGAAAGCAGGCGTGCCCTTGCTGCAGTCGTTCGACATCATTGCCGATGGTGTTGAAAAGCCAAGTATGCGCAAGCTGGTAGACGAGCTCAAACAGCATGTAGCTGCAGGTAACAGCTTTGCTGCCGCGCTACGCACCAAGCCTCAGTATTTCGACGACCTGTTCTGCAACCTAGTTGATGCAGGTGAGCAATCCGGCGCACTGGAGAGCCTCCTTGACCGAGTGGCTACATATAAAGAAAAAACCGAAGCACTCAAGGCCAAGATCAAGAAGGCAATGAACTATCCGATTGCGGTCATTGCAGTCGCAATCATTGTCTCGTGCATCCTGCTTATCAAAGTAGTGCCGCAGTTCAAAGAAGTCTTTTCCAGCTTTGGCGCCGAGCTACCAGCCTTTACGCTTTTTGTTATCGGCATATCCGAGGGACTGCAGGAGTGGTGGTTCATTTTCCTGATTGCCCTGATCGGAGCAGGCTACGCATTCATGCAGGCCAAACAACGCTCGGAGAAATTCCGTGATGCCCTTGATCGCACCATTCTCAAGGCGCCTATCGTGGGCAATATCGTTTACAAGGCTGCAGTAGCGCGTTACGCACGCACCCTATCGACAACCTTCGCCGCAGGCGTACCCCTTGTCGAAGCACTGGACTCCGTTGCCGGCGCGACCGGCAACGTGGTTTTCCGCAACGCCGTAGCCAAGGTCAAGCAGGATGTCACCAGCGGCATGCAGCTGAACTTCTCCATGCGCTCCACCAATGCCTTCCCAGCCATGGCCGTACAAATGACCGCTATCGGCGAAGAGTCCGGCGCCCTGGACACCATGCTCGACAAGGTTGCCAGCTATTACGAGGCAGAAGTGGACAATGCTGTTGACGGCCTCACTTCGCTGATGGAACCGCTGATCATGTCGGTACTTGGCGTACTCGTCGGCGGACTGATCATCGCGATGTACCTTCCGATCTTCCAGCTCGGCTCCGTTGTCTAGTCCATGACCATATACGACTTCCTGGCCGACAATACGCCGGCCTTCGTTTTCTGCACACTTATCGTCGGCCTGCTGGTCGGCAGCTTTCTCAATGTGGTCATCCATCGCCTGCCGAAGATGATGCTGCGCGACTGGCGCATCCAGGCGCGGGAAGTACTGGAATTACCCGCTGAGCCTACCGGGGAAACCTACAATCTGGTGCTCCCCCATTCCAGCTGTCCCCATTGCCAGCATGAAATCCGCCCTTGGGAAAATATCCCGGTCATCAGCTATCTGTTTCTGCGCGGCAAATGCGCCGGCTGCAAGGCGACGATCAGCCTGCGCTATCCGCTGGTCGAGTTGAGCTGCGGCCTGCTCTCGGCCTATATCGCCTGGCATTTCGGCTTTGGCTGGCAAGCGGCAGGCATGCTGGTGCTGGCCTGGGGCTTGTTGGCGATGAGCCTGATCGATGCCGATCACCAGTTGCTGCCGGACACTCTGGTACTGCCGCTGTTGTGGCTGGGCTTGATTGCCAATAACTTCGGGCTCTTTACCAGCCTGGAAGATGCCCTATGGGGCGCTGTGGCAGGCTACCTGAGCCTGTGGTCGGTCTTCTGGCTGTTCAAGCTGGTAACCGGCAAGGAAGGCATGGGCTATGGCGACTTCAAGCTGCTCGCCATGCTCGGCGCCTGGGGCGGGTGGCAGATTCTGCCGCTGACCATTCTGCTGTCTTCGGTGGTCGGTGCCGTGCTCGGGGTGATCATGCTGCGCCTGCGTGATGCGAGCACCAGCACGCCGATTCCGTTTGGCCCGTACCTGGCCATTGCAGGCTTTATCGCGCTGCTCTGGGGCAAGCAGATTACCGAAGGTTATCTGCGGTTCGCGGGTTTCAACTGACACGCCCAGTGGCCCTGACGCTTTAATCCTGTCTACGGTCGCCCTGATTCGCCACATACGCCCGACTCCCTTACAATCCGCCCCTGATTTTCTGAGGGGCAGTTGACCATGAAACCCTGGACGCTCGGGCTTACCGGCGGTATCGGCAGCGGCAAAAGTGCCGTGGCTGCGCAATTCGCCGCGCTGGGCGTCGACGTGGTCGACTCGGACCAGGCCGCTCGCTGGGTTGTCGAGCCGGGTCGGCCGGCACTGGCAGCGATAGCCGAGCACTTTGGCGACCAAGTGCTGCAGGCCAATGGCCAGCTGAACCGGGCCGCACTGCGTGAGCTGATCTTCGAATCACCCGCCGAGCGGGGCTGGCTGGAGCGTCTGCTGCATCCACTGATTGCCAAAGAGGTGGCGCAATTTCTGGCCAACGCCAAATCGCCCTACGCCATCACGGTCTCGCCACTGCTGATCGAGTCCGGCCAGTACAAGCTGGCCCAGCGCATCCTGGTGGTCGATGTACCCGAGCAATTGCAGATCGAACGCACCATGCAACGTGATCGGTTGTCTGCCGGGCAGGTGCACGCGATCATGGCCGCCCAGGCCACCCGCGAGGCCCGCCTGAACCATGCCGATGACGTACTGATAAACGACCGTGACCTGGCCTGGGTCAAACAGGAGGTCGAACGCCTGCATGCCTTTTACCTGACCTTGAACGGAGGCCAACCATGACCACACCTACTCTCGTCGCCTGCCCGACCTGCGCAGCGCCCGTGGAATGGGGCCCGCAGAGCCCGAGCCGGCCCTTCTGCTCCGAGCGCTGCAAGCTGATCGACCTGGGTGCCTGGGCCTCGGAAGAACATGCGATCCCGGGCAATCCGCTCGAGGACGATCTGTTCTCCGACGACCTGCCGCCCAGCCGGCACTGAGCCAACGCTCCTTGTCCAGCGTGACGGCGGAACCACGCCTTGAGGCCTGACACCTACCCGGCCAGCCCGTTCCAGGCACTTATCGCCGCTGTGCCGCAGCAGGGCCAAGTGCGCTGGATCGGCGTGCGACCTGAAAGGCTTGGCGACATGCTAATCCTCGATGCGGTCGAGGCTCGCCGTGAAGCGGGCCTGACCGGCGACCATGCTCGCCCCGGCCCGCGCAATGCACGCCAGGTCACGCTGATCCAGTGGGAGCACCTGGCCGTGATCAGTGCGCTGCTCGGCCGCGATGCTCAGCATGGGATAACGCCCGAAGATCTCAGGCGCAATATCGCCATCAGCGGCATCAATCTGTTCAGCCTCAAGGGCCGGCGCTTTCGTATCGGCCAGGCGATCCTGGAAACCACCGGCTGGTGCCAGCCCTGTGCCAAGCTCGAACAGCGCCTGGGCCTTGGCACGTTCCAGGCCGTTCGTGGCCATGGCGGGATTACCGCGCGGGTGATCCACAGCGGCATCATTCGCCTGGGCGACTCGCTCGAGGTCGAGCCGCTGGAGCAGCTGCAATAGCCACGCCCTCGCTCCCGGTGCGCGCCACGCTGTTAGAATGTGCGGACGCATCGCCGACCAATTGAACCCAGGCGCCCCGCCTTCTGTCGATGAGTTGGCGTAAGACAGGCTGCCTTGACGCAGCAACATCTGATTTATAACGCGCAGGCACTGCCTGCGCGGATTGGCATATGAGTCGCCCGGCGCTGGAGCTTGGCTCGCCCGGACTCGCCACCTTTTTCCTAGCCTTGTGAGACTCACCATGACCCATCGAATCGTTATTGTCGGCGGCGGCGCCGGCGGCCTGGAGTTGGCTACCCGCCTGGGCCAGAAACTCGGCAAGCGCGGCAAGGCGCACGTCACCCTCGCCGACGCCAACCTCACCCATATCTGGAAGCCGCTACTGCACGAAGTGGCCGCCGGCTCGCTTAACTCCACGGAGAACGAGCTGAACTACGTGGCCCAGGCCAAGTGGAACCACTTCGAATTCCAGCTCGGCCGCATGAGCGGGCTGGACCGCGAACGCAAGACCATTCAGCTGGCCGCCACCCTGGACGAAGACAACCGCGAGCTGGTGCCCGCCCGCGAACTGTCTTACGACACCCTGGTGATTGCAGTCGGCAGCACCACCAATGATTTCGGCACCGAAGGCGCGGCCAACCACTGCATTTTCCTCGATACCCGTGAGCAGGCCGAGCGCTTCCACCGCAAGTTGCTCAGCCACTACCTGCGCGCCCACGCGGGCACCGGTGACAACGATCAGGTCAGTGTCGCCATCGTCGGCGCTGGCGCCACCGGGGTCGAGCTGGCCGCCGAGCTGCACCATGCCGCACGGGAACTGGCGGCCTACGGGCTGGACCGCATTCGCCCGGAGAACATGCGCATCAGCCTCGTCGAAGCCGGGCCGCGCGTGCTGCCGGCCCTGCCGGAGCGCATCAGCGCCCCTGTCCACAAGACCCTGCAGAAGCTCGGCGTCAATGTGATGACCGGCGCTGCAGTGCAGGAAGTGACTAGCGAAGGCTTGGTGCTCGCCAATGGCGAAACCATCCTGGCCAGCATCAAGGTGTGGGCCGCCGGCATCCGTGCGCCAGCCTTTCTGAAAGACCTGGATGGCTTGGAAAGCAACCGCATCAACCAGTTGGTCGTCACCAGTACGCTGCAGACGACGCGCGACGAAAATATCTTCGCCTTTGGTGACTGCGCGGCCTGCCCGATGGGTGATGGCAGCGAGCGTAACGTTCCGCCGCGCGCCCAGGCAGCCCACCAGCAGGCTTCGCTGCTGGTCAAGTCGCTCGCCCTGCGCCTGCAGAACCAGCCGCTGCCGAGCTACACCTACAAGGATTACGGCTCGCTGATTTCGCTGTCGAGCTTCAGCGCTGTCGGCAATCTGATGGGCAACCTAATGGGCAGTGTAAAGCTGGAAGGCTGGCTGGCGCGGATGTTCTATATCTCGCTGTATCGCATGCACCAGATGGCGCTGTACGGCGCCTTCCGCACGCTGCTGTTGATGCTCAGCGATCGCATTGGGCGCAGTACCGACCCGCGCCTGAAGCTGCACTGATCCCAAGGGCAGCCTGTCGTAGGTTGGATCGGGGCGCGTAGCCGACGCTTTTATCCGTCCACCACTCTGCAAACGCATTGGTGGATGAAGAAAGCATCGGCTGCTCGAGCCGATTCTCTTACTTCCCTTTGCGATCGCAATGGTGGACAAAAAGAGCGTTGTCCACCCTACGGCTGGATCCGCGCCACGCCCGCCATTTCGCGCGCATGGCGCGCTCCCACGGAAAGCGCGCCCCTTTCATTGAACCCCCTGGGGTGGGTGAAGCCCACGGCGCCTGCCGCGCCATGCCCGGTGGAGCGGGCTACGCCGGCTAGGCCCAGAAAGCAAAAAACCCGCCTTTTGGCGGGTTCTTTACTCAAGCAGTGCTTGAAATGGTGGGTCGTGTAGGATTCGAACCTACGACCAATTGGTTAAAAGCCAACTGCTCTACCAACTGAGCTAACGACCCAAATATGGTCGGGGTGAGGGGATTCGAACTCCTGACATCCTGCTCCCAAAGCAGGCGCGCTACCGGACTGCGCTACACCCCGAGGAAAGATTGGCTCCGCGACCTGGACTCGAACCAGGGACCCAATGATTAACAGTCATTTGCTCTACCGACTGAGCTATCGCGGAACTATGCTCTTTCTTTTCTCTGTTTGCGTTGCCGCTGCAGAGGCGCGCCATTTTACGGTTTCGCAAACAGCTGTCAACCCCCTAAATTGCTTTTATGACAATGCTTTGCGAACGGGTAGCCATTTGATTTAACTTCGAGGCATACCTGCACAGCCTGGCGCACCGCTCCAGGCCTTAATCAGGATCACCGATGAGCACTCAGGGCACGCCGCCGTCATCCGCCAGCAGCTCCAGCACGCTGGCCAGCAGAGGCATCCAGCCGCGCTTCAGCGCGCTGGGGCAGAGCTGCCGCAAGCTGGTGCTCAACCACCTGGCCGATCACTTGACGCGCACCTTTGCCCAGGTCGACGACACCCTCTTTCAATGCGCCGAGCAGGCGGAGAACAACCAGGTCCAGGCCATGTTCTTCGACAGCATGCGCGAAGTGCGCCGATTGCGGCCGCAGATCGAACGCCGCTATCACCTGAGCGTCTCCCGAGGCATCGCCGATTTCCTCGACGGCAAGCTGGTTGCCAGTCAGGCGTTGGAGGCTCCGGCCGAAGACCTGGCGCTGGTCGATAACGAGGCGTACGAGGAAGCGCTGCAGGTCACCAACATGGCCCAGCAGGTGCAGACGCGCTGTGCGCAGGCCCTGTTTGCGCTGGACAAGCGCCTGGCCCTGCTCAATAACGGCCAGCCGGTGCCTGCCGAGGCCAACCCGTTTTCCCCGAAAAACATTGCCCACGCCCTGCTGACGGCGATGCAACCGAGCGAGCTACCACTGCGAATCAAGCTGGTGCTTTACGGCCTGTTCGACAAGCAATTGATGCAGGGGCTGGACGCACTCTATGAGGCCCTCAACGCCCGCCTGATCGAAGCGGGGGTGCTGCCCAATCTGAAGTTCTCCGCGGCACGCACTCAGGATACTTCATCACCTGCCGCCAGTAGCTCTTCGGCCAACAGCACAGAAACCCGCCACGCGTCTTCACCTGTCGACCTGGCCGCAAGCCCACCTGCCGATGCCGAACACCTGGCCGCCGGACTCGACAGATTGCTGGCCGAATACCGTAAACAGCAGCACGCCATCGGCCTGCTCAACGGCTCGCCGAGCATGGCCAGCTTCGCGCCGCCGGGCGCCAGGCGCACCTATGAGGCAGGCGAACTGCTCGAAGCCCTCGATCGGCTGCAACAAGCCTCCGCCGCCGAACTGACGCAGCACCCTGATCGTCCGCTGCGTGTGAACGATCTGAAGAGCGACCTGCACCGCCAGTTGGCCGGCCATAGCGACGCGCCCCAGCAGCACCGCGTGGGCAACCAGGAAACCGATGCCATCGATCTGGTGGGGATGATCTTCGACTTCATTCTCGATGACGAGAACCTGCCGCAACCCTATAAGGTCGCCCTCTCCCACCTGCATACGCCCTGCTTGAAAGTGGCGCTGCTCGATCGTGCCCTGTTCAGCCAGCCTCATCACCCGACGCGCCGGCTGATCGATGCCATGGCCCAGGCCGGCGTGCTGTACGGCGCCCAGGAGGATACCTACGGCTTACTGGCCAAGGTGCAGTGGGTGGTGCGCAAGGTGGTGCAGCATTTCAGTGGCGACCTGCGCCTGTTCGAGCTGCTGCTCGGCGAGTTCGAGGAGTTCACCCGCGGGATTAGGCAGCGGGTGGAGCTTCAGGAGCGCCGCGCCGTGGAAACGGCCAAGGGGCGCGACAAGCTGCTCGCCGCCCGTCAAGATGCCGCGCAGGCGATCGCCCAATCGCTGGCCAAGCGCTCGCCACCGCCGCTCATCCGGCAGTTCCTCGAGCGCACCTGGATCGACGTGCTGGTGTTCATCCAGTTGCGCCACGGTGCTGCCAGCCAGCAATGGCAGCGCGCCTGCGAAGCGGCCGAGCACCTGGCCTGGAGTGGAACCGCCCTTGATGCCGCGCAGCGCGATCGCCTGCAGGGCCTGCGCGTCGACATGCTCGGCGAACTGCGCAACGGCCTGATGTTGCTGGGTGGTTACCACCAGGACGATATACGCCGCCTGCTGCAGGACCTGGTTGCCTGCCAGCACGCTGTCCAGGCAGGCCAGCCTCAACTCGCCGCGAAGCTGAGCCTGCCGCCGAGCCCCAACCCGCTAGGCGCCATGCTGGACGATGAGTCGGCACTTCTCGCCACATCACGCAAAGGTCAGCGCCAGTCGACCGACAGGAGCCTGCTTCGCGAGCTGGAGAAACTCGAGTTCGGCACCTGGTTCGACTTCATCCTGGGCGGCAAACGACAAACCCTGAAGCTGTCCTGGTACAGCCCCACGACCCACAACTACCTGTTCGTCGACCGTAACGGCCAGCGCGCCGCGGTCAAGTCGGTGGATCAACTGGCCGAAGAGATGCAGCAGGGCACCGCACGGCACAGCAGCCCCGAGCGCTCGGCGCCGATGGTCGACCGTGCACTGCACGCCGTCTATCGTGTGCTTCAGCAACTGACCGGACGAACCACCTGAGGATCGCCCATGGATGATCGTCGCCAGCATCCGCGCTATCGGGCCGCCTCGCTGCTCGAAGTCTACGAGCAGCACAGCGAAACCTATCTGGGCCGGATCGCCGACCTGTCCAGTGAAGGCTTCATGCTGTGCAGCACGACGCCCCACGCGGCCGATACGCTGGTGGAGTGCCGGCTGGTGGGAGACGGCATGGACGAGGTGCGTTTCACCGCCGACTGTTTATGGAGCCGCGGGGGCGCCATTGGCCAGCAGTCCTGGGCGGGCTATCACATCATTGACATAGACGCGCTCAATACCCGGAAATTGCAAGGGATTCTCGAGTATTTGCAGGCCATAAACCAGGCCGACATCTGCAGCTCAGGCCTTGTCTTAGAGCGTTTCCCACCCAACCGATAGACAGTATCGATCAAGGCATCGGCAACAGCGATTAGACGCTTGCCCGGCAAACGCCTAGGCTTCTCTGTGTCAATCCGTCGCAGGGGAGCTTGCCGTGCCCCGGTCAGCCGAGATTTCCGCCATTGCCAGCCCTACCGAACCTGCCGCCGGGCAGGCCGAAGGCTATGCCTATGCCGAGCTGGGCAACGCTGTAGCCGAGGGTTCAGCCGTGCTGGCCCAGGAGAGCGCCCTGGCCATCGCCTACAACGGCATCAGCCATGCCGTGATGATGGTGTCGCCCACTGCCGTGGAAGACTTCATCACCGGGTTCAGCCTCAGTAGCGCGGTCGTCGATTCCATCGACGATATTTATGACATTCGCCTGCACCACCTTGGCCCGGCCATCAGCGCCGAGGTCGAGATCAGCAGCCGCGCCTTCTGGGCGATGAAACAGCAGCGCAGGCAACTGGCCGGCACCAGTGGTTGTGGCCTATGCGGTGTAGAAGCGCTCGACCAGGCGCTGCCTCAGCTGACGACCCTGGTCCCAACCCAGCTGCCGCAAGCTGCGCACCTGGTCGACCTGCGCGAACGCATCGCCGCCGTACAGGACCTGGCCCGCCGCAGCGGCGCCCTGCACGCCGCGCTGTATGTCGACGCCTGCGGAGCGATTCGCGCCTGCCGCGAAGACATCGGCCGGCACAACGCGCTGGACAAGCTGATCGGCGCCCTGCTGCGCGAGAAATACGATGTGCGCCAGGGCTTTGCAGTGGTCACCAGCCGCTGCAGCCTGGAACTGATTCACAAGGCGGTCAGGGCCGGTATCGGCAACCTGGTCAGCCTGTCGGCTCCGACCGCCCTGACCGTGCAATGGGCGCGCCGGCACAATCTCAACCTGATCCATTTGCCCCACCACAGCGCGCCGCGGGTATACAGCCCCGCACCGCCTGCAAGAGAAGAACAGCCATGAGCCTGCAACCCGTGAACCCGCGTTACAAACCCTACAAAGGCGCTGCCGCCGGTTGGGGTGCGCTGATCAGCGTCACCCAGTTCTGGCTGGACAGCAAACAGCCCTTCAAGAACCTGCGCGCGCTGCTCAAGACCAACCAGAACGGCGGCTTCGACTGCCCGGGCTGCGCCTGGGGCGACTCGCCGGAAGACGGCCGTATCAAGTTCTGCGAGAACGGCGCCAAGGCGGTCAACTGGGAAGCCACCAAACGCCGGGTCGACGCCAAGTTCTTCGCCAAATACACCGTCAGCCAGCTGCGCGAGCAGAGCGACTACTGGCTGGAGTACCAGGGCCGCCTGACCGAGCCGATGCGCTACGACGCGGCCACCGATCGCTACGTGCCGACTTCCTGGGACGACGCTTTCAGCCTGATCGCCAAGCACCTGAAGAACCTCGCAAGCCCCAACCAGGCCGAGTTCTACACCTCGGGGCGCGCCAGCAACGAAGCGGCATTTCTCTACCAGCTGTTCGTACGCGCCTTTGGTACCAACAACTTCCCCGACTGCTCGAACATGTGCCACGAGGCCAGCGGTGTGGCGCTGATCCAGAGCGTGGGTATCGGCAAGGGCAGCGTGACCTTCGATGACTTCGAGCACGCTGACGCCATTTTCGTACTGGGCCAGAACCCGGGCACCAACCACCCGCGCATGCTCGAGCCGCTGCGTGAGGCGGTCAAGCGTGGCGCCCAGGTGGTTGCTTTCAACCCACTCAAGGAGCGTGGCCTGGAGCGCTTCCAGCACCCGCAGCACGCCCTGGAAATGCTCACCAACGGCTCCGAGCCACTCAACACCGCGTTCTTCCGCCCAGCGTTGGGCGGCGACATGGCCGCGCTACGTGGTATCGCCAAGTTCCTGCTGCAATGGGAACGCGAGGCCGTCGCCAAGGGCGAGAAGCCGGTCTTCGACCATGCCTTCATCGCCGAGCACACCGACGGTGTGGATGCGTACCTCGCCGTGCTCGACGCCACCACCTGGGAATCGCTGGTCGAGCAGTCCGGTCTGAGCCTCGAGGAAATCGAGCAGGCCGCGCTGATGTATCGCCGCGCCGAGAAGGTGATCATGTGCTGGGCGATGGGCATCACCCAGCACGTGCACTCGGTGGCCACCATCCAGGAAATCGTCAACCTGCAACTGCTGCGCGGCAACCTCGGCCGCCCCGGCGCCGGCCTGTGCCCGGTGCGTGGCCACAGCAACGTGCAGGGCGACCGCACCATGGGCATCAACGACCGCCCGCCGGTGCTGCTGCTCGACAACCTCGAGAAGCGCTTTCAGTTCAAGGTACCGCGCGACCATGGCCACAACACCGTGGAGGCGATCAATGCCATGGTCGACGGCCAGGCCAAGGTATTCATCGCCCTGGGCGGCAACTTCGCCCAGGCCACGCCGGACAGCCCGCGCACGCACCAGGCCCTGCAGAACTGCGACCTGACCGTGCAGATCAGCACCAAGCTCAACCGCAGCCACCTGACCACCGGCAAGGACGCGCTGATCCTGCCGTGCCTGGGCCGTACCGATATCGACATCCAGGCCACCGGCCCGCAAGCGATCACCGTGGAAGATTCGTTCAGCATGATCCACGCCTCCAACGGTCAGCTGGAGCCGCTGTCCAGGGAGATGCGTTCCGAGCCGGCCATCGTCGCCGGTATCGCCAAGGCGACTCTGGGTAATCACCCGGTCGACTGGGACGCGATGATTGCCGACTACAGCCGCATCCGCGAGCTGATTGCCGACACCATCCCCGGTTTCCAGGACTTCAACACCCGCGTGCAGCACCCGGGCGGTTTCTACCTGGGCAACTCGGCTGGCGCGCGCCAGTGGAAAACCACCACCGGCAAGGCCAATTTCAAGTCCAACGCGCTGCTCGCCGACCTGCTGCCACCCCAGGTGCGCAACAGCGGCCAGACGCCGGACCTGATCCTGCAGACCATGCGCTCCCACGATCAGTACAACACCACCATCTATGGCCTCGACGACCGCTACCGTGGCGTTCGCGGCCAGCGTGACGTGCTGTTCGTCAACGAAGCCGATATCGCTCGCCTGGGCTACAAGCCGGGGCAGAAGGTGGATATCACCTCGCTGTGGGACGATGGTGTCGAGCGCAAGGTGGTGGGCTTCACACTGCTGGCTTTCGATATCCCGGCCGGCCAGGCAGCCGCCTACTACCCGGAAGCCAACCCGCTGGTGCCGTTGCAGAGCGTTGGCATCGGCAGCCACACGCCGACCTCGAAGTTCGTCGCCATCCGCCTGCACGCAGCCCAGGAAACCGCGCGCATCCTGTAAGGGCTGCGCATCGCCTCCCACGTCGGGCCGCTGGCCCGAGGTGGGACTACTGCCCTCTCCTGCTACATCAGCCTGCAGTTCGTCGGAAACTGTGGCGCTGATCGCCGAAAATCGCCTCTGATGTCCCCTTGCCGTCACCTATGTCGGTTAACGTGCCCACCAAGCGCTCGAGCGAAGCGCGTAGTTCCAGCCCAAGCCACGATGTGGCCTTTCGGGTTTCTGCCAGACGAGCGACAACCGTGCCACTGACTACCAGGCTTCTGAAAAGCCGCCTGGTACCGATGTCATTGGCCTGCAACGGGAGGGGATACCATGCGGTTTTCATCTGCCGTCCTGCTTGGGGCGGCGCTGCTCGGCGTCCATGCCCAGGCAGCGATCATGGAGCGCGAGCTGGGCGACTACGAACTCAATCTGGGCACCACGCCGAGCCGCAGCATGGCCCAGGGGCTGGTCAAACCCCAGAGCGGCGGTGACTTTCACGGCGGGCTCGACCTGAGCCACCCGAGCGGCTGGTACCTGGGCCAGTGGTCGCCCAACCTGGGCATCAGCCCGGGCAGTCGCATGGAGCTCAACAGCTACGTCGGCTATCGCCAGCAGTTCGTCGACTCGCTGGGCTACGAAGTTGGCACCATCCGCTATAGCCATCCGGGCTACACCTACCTCGACAGCCAGGACGTCTATGCCGGCCTGACCTACGACGCGCGGCGTTTCGGGTTTTCCTTCAGCAATGACCCGAACCGCTTCAACAGTACGGTGCTGGCCGACCTGGGCCGCGTCAGCGTACTGGGTATGGCGGTCGTCGTACGCTATGGTAACCACCTGCTCGACAACCCCAAGCAGATTTCCAGCGGCGGCCAGGTCAGCTCGTTCAATGACTGGTCACTGAGCCTTTCACGGCCGTGGAAGGGTATCGATTTCGACTTTTCCTACTCGGATTCGAGCCTCAGCGGCGATGCCTGCTCGGCCTACTCGGGCCATAACACCGAGTGCGAGGGCTGGTTCTCCATCAAAGCCTCGAGATCGCTGTTCTAGCTATAGCTTCAAGACAAAAACGCGGCGCCTCTGAAACATAAACACATCTTGATACATTCATAAATGTATCTTTAATCCCCGCTTCGGGAATTTCGCCCGCTTGCGCCCTCTAAGGAGATGTCATCGGCACAGCACGATGACCGCTGGAACCATGGCAGCGCTATGGCTACGCCCGCAAGGGTCATTTTCGAGGGTTGCGCGATGCGTACATTCCTTACTGCACTGGCCTTCAGTGCAATGGTTTCCCCCCTGGCTTATGCCGATACCACCAAGACTGCCATCGGCAGCGGGGTGGGCGGCGCGCTGGGCAATATCGTCGGCCAGCACCTGGGCGGCAGCACGGGCGCTACCATCGGCGCCGGCCTGGGCGGCGCAGCAGGCGGCGCCATCAGCTCCCGCAACAAGACCGAAGCGGCCCTGGGCGGCGGCCTGGGCGCAGCAGGTGGCTCGGTACTGGGTAACCAGTTCGGCGGCAGCACCGGCTCGACCATTGGCGCCGGCCTGGGTGGTGCCGCCGGTGGTGCGCTGGCCAACGAGGTGGCCGACAGCAACCGCCATGAATCCCGCTATCGCGACAACGGCCATCGCCATGGCAAGAAGCACCACAAACGTCACCACAAGCATCGTCACCGCTAACCATCATTTCACCATCAAGGGCGCTTCGGCGCCCTTGGTCGTTCAGGCCGGCAGCAGCAACTCCATTGCCTGGCGCAGTGGCTGCGGAATCGAAACCGGCTGGTTGCTCTGCCGCTCCACGAACACGTGGACGAAGCGCCCCGCCGCACAGGCCTGCATCTCTCCTTCCCGAAACACCGCCAGTTCGTACTGCACCGAGCTATTGCCCAGCTTGCCGATACGCAGGCCGACTTCGATGCGCTCCGGAAAAGCGATCGACTCGAAATAGTCGCAGCTCGAGCTGACCACGAAACCGACGACTTCACCGCGATGGATATCCAGGCCGCCCATTTCGATCAGGTAGCTGTTCACCGCCGTGTCGAAATAGCCGTAGTAGGTGACGTTATTGACGTGACCATACAGGTCGTTGTCGTGCCAGCGCGTGGTGATCGGCTGGAAATGCCGGTAGTGCTCGCGCAAATGCTGCGGCTGTTGCATGGGCTGCCACCTCGCAAAGGACAAGAGCCGGCATGGTGCCGGCCTCATCGTCCGGTGACAACCTGCCTGACCTAGTACGCGACTTGATAGATGGCCAGCGCATGGGCCTGGGTCATCTCCCGCGGATTGTTGGCCAGCAGGCGCTCATGCAGCATGGCGTCGGTGGCCAGGCGCGGTAACAGCGATTGCTCGACGCCCACATCACGCAGACGCGCCGGCAGACCGCTGCGCTCGCTGAGATCCGCCAGTTCGATGATGAACTGCTCGGTGTGATCGGTCGCATCGCCACTGCGCAGGCGCTCGCCCAACAGCAGCGGCGCCAACTCCTCGTAGAGCGGCGCAGCCACCGAGGCGTTGAAGCCAAGCACATGGGGCAGCAGCACCGCTGTGCTGACCCCATGGGGCACCTGGCAGTGGCCGCCCAGCGGATAGGCCAGTGCATGCACCGCCGCCAGCGGTGCGTTGGCATAGGCCTGCCCGGCCAGGCAGGCGCCCAGCAGCATGGCTTGCCGGGCCTCGCGATTGGTACCGTTGTGCACGGCTTCGTCCAGGTTGGCACCGAGCAGGGTCAAGGCTTCACGAGCGAACATGTCGGAGAGCGGATTCTTGCGCCGCGCACCGGTGTAGGCCTCCACCGCGTGCCCCATGGCCAACATGCCGCCGGCGGCGGTCACCGGCGCCGGCAATTGCAGGGTGAGCTCGGCATCGAGCAATGCCAGATCCGGCAACAGCCGTGCCGAGACCACCGCGACCCGAGTCGCCTGCCCCGTCGTCACCACGGCAATGGGCGTCACCTCGGACCCGCTGCCGGCCGTGGTCGGGACCTGAATCAGCGGCAGACGCTGCCCCACCGCCTTGTCGATACCGTAGAGGTCACCCAGCTGCTGTCGACAATCGGGATGGGCCAGCTGCGCAGTCAGCTTGGCCACATCCAGTGAGCTGCCGCCACCAAAGCCGATGACCAGGCTCGCCTGAACCTCTCTGGCGAACTGCGCAGCGCGGTTGATCACGTTCTCCGGCGCGCCGGCGAGCACGCCATCGAAAACATGCAGCGCCACGCCACTGTTGGCAAAGGCGCTGCGCACCGCCTCGAAGAAATCCTGGCGGGCGATGCCGGCATCGGTAACCAGTGCCACGGAGCGAGCCCCCCAGGCCTGGCACAAGGGCACCAGGCGCTGAACGGCCCCGGGCTCGCAGATAAGATGGGCGGCTGTCGCAAAACTGAATGGCTGCATGGCGCGTTCCTCTTCTGATGCGGCGCGAAATCGCGCGAGAGACCGTGCCTCTTTCACCCTCGGATCGCAGCGTCCTGGCAAGGCCTCTGTTCATAGTAGGCCGTGGCCCCATATCTGCCTGGAAAAGCGCGAGATGACCGCCGTTCGTCGATTGCCTGGCGACCGCCATCGCGCCGGCTGCATCGCCACCTTCTGCCCCGTGGCTGGACATCTGATCCAGGCGGACTTGCCCAGGCCAATAACTACGCGGCCTTCAGCCATAATCACGAAGATCGCGGCTGAAGGCGACAATTGCCCCAGAAAAAGTGCTAGTCCATCCTGTTCTTGGGGTTATGACATAACTGCCTAAAGCCTGCCGTTCACCCGGCTTAGACTGAAACCATCGAAGTGAAAGACGGAGGTGAATCATGCCCCTTTCCATCGACGGCATGAATATCGGCCAGTACAGCTATCGGCCAGTTGGCAATATCAACAGCGAGCAGCAAACCAACGCTCTGGATCGCGTAACGTCCCCGGCACAACGGCTGAACGATGAGCAGACGCAGTTGCTCGAACGTCGGCGTCTCGATCAGGAGCGCCAGGATCAGCTGCGTGAAGCGCGTGAAGAGCGCATCGCTCAGCAGGAGCTGGAGGAAGAACGGGCTCTGCAAGTGCGCCAGGAACGCCAGGAGGCGGCTCGTGCCCTGGATGAGCAATTACGCGAGCAGCGGCTTGAGACACTTCAAGAGCAACGCCGGGAAGTGCTCGATCCACTGTCCGCCGAAAGCCTCGCCAGGCAACGGGTGCAAACGGAGATAACCCCGCAGGCGGTAAACAATCCGCAAATCAGCCCGCGGTTCGCTGCCGAGGCGATTTCCACCTATCGCCAGACCGAATCCCCGGACTTTATCGGTCGCAGTCTGGTTGCCTGACAGCACCCAAAAAAAATTGGGTCCTCAACTGTATCGTGGATCACGGTACAGCTGAGGGCCCGGTTGTTTTTACGTCCCGCATCGGGAAAGGGCGTTTACTCGCTGGAGTGGACGCCCATCATTTCACTCCTTACCCAGTGCTTCCTGGCGCTGCAGAAACTCTTCCTGCAGCAGCGCATCGGCGTTTTCCGCTTCCCCGCTTTCGAGTTGTTGCTGCAGATGACCGGTACCGACCGGCTTGCTTTCCAGTTTGCCCACCAGATGCTCGAGAGCATGGCGCATCTTCTCGGCCGCGCCTTCGATGGCCTGCTCCAGCGACTCGGCCTTGTGGGTCACGGACAACGGCTGATGGCCCTTGGGGCGCACCTCGATCTGGCAGCGCTTGTCATCGGCGCCGCTCTTGCTGCCATTCTCGTCACCAATATGTACTTCTACCCGCGACAGGAATTCTTCAAAGCGTTCCAGTCGATCCGCCACCGATGCGCCCACCCATTCCTGGAGACGCGCACTGCCTTCGATATGGTTGCTGTTCACATGAACTTGCATGGTATTCCTCGCTTCTGACGGGTCTACAGGCTTGGAGGCAGCCGATCATGACTAGGTTCCTGCTGATTGCCGCCGCTACCGGCGGGTACGGCAGCGGCGCGCCCGGGCGTGCTCAGAAGCGATCGCGGATCACCACCTCGTCGAACGGCAGTTTGCCGATACGCGGCTTGGCGTCGATGGCCTTCTTGCCCACGGCGACCATCAAACCGATCACATGGTTGTCCGGCAGGTTGATCAGCTTGGCCACGGCGTCGAAATCGAAGCCGTCCATGGGACAGGAGTCCAGACCCTTGCCGCGCGCGGCGAGCATCAGGGTCTGGGCCACCAGGCCGCAGCTGCGCATGGTCTCGTCGCGCTGCACCTGGGGCTTGTCGCGGTAATAGTTGTCGATGGCCCCGGCCATGAACTGCTGCACCTCGACCGGCGCGCCGTCCCACACACGGCTGACGTTCTTTTCCCAACTGTCGAGCTGGGCGCACACCACCACCAGCATCGAGGCATCGGTCATCTGCGCCTGGCCCCAGCCGACCTCGCGGATCTGCTGACGCAAGGCCGGGTCGCTGACCTCCACCAGGCGCACGTGCTGCAGGTTGAAGGCGGTTGGCGCGAGCAGCGCCAGCTGCAGCAATTCGTTCTTTTCTTCAGCGCTCAGGGTAAACCCGGCGTCGTAACCCTTCACGGCGCGGCGGCTGCGGATGGCTTCATCGATATGCATGACAAACTCCAGAGGAATGGAAAACCGCCCCATGCTAGGCAAGCCGAAGCGCCAGCGCCACTGGGGTATTCCGATGGAATTCATCGCCTGTAACGATTTATCCGAACCGCTGCCGCCACGGGTGAGTCGATTACCCAGAGCCGATCGGAGCTAACCCGCCCTGCCCAGGGCTGCCCGAGGCAACGCCGCCATGCCCCATTCACGACTGTTCCAACGCAAGCCTCGAGCGCTAAGCTGTCGCCCATGACCCAATCGCCCTACATCAGCCTGCCCACTGCCGACGCCGATGCGCTGAAGCCAGGTGGCGACTGGACGCTCGCCCACTATGCCGCGCTGCTGCCTCAGGTCGACGGGGCTCGGCCGGCGCTGGATGAACACTGCCGTATCGACCTCAGCGAACTCGACGCCCTGGACACCGCCGGTGCCAGCCTGCTGGTCGAGTTGCTGGGCGCCGAGCGGCTGATCGGGCTGCTGCCCGAGGGTGCGCTCAGTGACGAGCGCCGCGCCCTGTTGCACACCGTCGCCACGGCCATGCTGCAGAATCAGCAGCTGGTCGAGCACGTGCGCCGTTCCAGTTGGCGCGAGTTCTTCGGGCATATCGGCGAGGTGGTCGAAGGCGTCTGGCACAAGGCCGTGGGCCTTCTGGGCTTCGTCGGCCTGACCCTCAGCAGCATGCTGCTGATCCTGCTCAACCCGCGCCGCTGGCGCCTGACGTCGCTGGCCTCGCACCTCGAGCAGATCGGCCTCAACGCCGTGCCGATCATCGCCCTGCTGACCTTTCTGGTCGGCGCCGTGGTGGCCTTTCTCGGCGCCACCATCCTGCGGGACTTCGGCGCGACCATCTACACGGTCGACCTGGTGGCGTTTTCCTTTCTGCGCGAGTTCGGCGTGCTGCTGACCGCCATCCTCATGGCCGGCCGTACCGCGAGCGCCTTCACCGCGCAGATTGGCTCGATGAAGGCCAACGAGGAGATCGACGCGATCCGCACCCTGGGCCTCGACCCCATGGAATTGCTGGTGCTGCCGCGGGTGTTCGCCATGCTGATCGCCCTGCCGCTGCTGACCTTCGTCGCCATGCTCTGCGGCATGCTCGGCGGCGCCATGGTGTGCCTGATCACGCTGGATATCTCGCCGTCGATGTTCCTGTACCTGCTGCAGGAAAACATCCCGCTCACGCATTTTCTGGTCGGCATGGGCAAGGCGCCGATCTTCGCCTTCCTGATCGCGGTGATCGGCTGCCTGGAAGGCTTCAAGGTCACCGGCAGCGCGCAGTCGGTGGGCGAACGCACCACCTCGAGCGTGGTGCAGTCGATCTTCGTGGTCATCGTGGTCGATGCGGTGGCCGCACTGTTCCTGATGGAGATGGGCTGGTGAGTGGCGAAGCGATCATCCAGGTCCGCGACCTGACCAACCGGTTTGGCCCGCAGGTGGTGCACCAGCACCTGGACCTGGATCTCTACCGCGGCGAGGTACTCGGCGTGGTGGGTGGCTCGGGTACCGGCAAGTCGGTACTGCTGCGCACCATCGTTGGCCTGCGCGAGCCGAATGCCGGAAACGTGCGGGTATTCGGCGAAGACCTGCTGACCCTGCCCGCAGGGCGCCGCTCCGAGCTGGAGCGCCGCTTCGGCGTGCTCTACCAGCGCGGCGCGCTGTTCTCGTCGCTCACCGTGCTGGAGAACATCGCCCTGCCATTGATCGAGCATGCGGGCCTCACTCGCGCCCAGGCCGAGCGCCTGGCCGAGTCCAAGGTGGCGCTGGTCGGCCTGCCGGCCCACGCCGGCGACAAGTACCCGACCGAGCTGTCCGGCGGCATGGTCAAGCGCGCCGCCCTGGCCCGCGCCCTGGCGCTGGAGCCGGACATCCTGTTTCTCGACGAGCCGACCGCAGGCCTCGACCCGATCGGCGCGGCGGCCTTCGACCAGCTGATCCGCACCCTGCGCGACGCCCTCGGGCTCAGCGTGTTTCTGGTCACCCACGACCTGGATACGCTCTACACCCTGTGCGACCGCGTGGCCGTGTTGTCACAGAAGCGGGTGCTGGTGGCCGACACGCTGGACGTGGTCGCCGCCACCGACGATCCCTGGATACACGACTACTTCCATGGCCCGCGCGGACGCGCGGCCGAACAGGCTGCAGCGAGGATTAGCTGAATGGAACCACGCGCCCATCACGTCTTGATCGGCATGTTCACGGTGGCGATCGTCAGCGCCATCCTGGTGTTCGCCCTGTGGCTGGGCAAGACCAGCGCCGACAAGCAGTTCAACTACTACGAGGTGATCTTCACCGAAGCGGTCAGCGGCCTTTCCCAGGGTAGCGCGGTGCAGTACAGCGGCATCCGCGTCGGCGACGTCACCAGCCTGACCCTAGACCCGCAGGACCCGCGCAAGGTACACGCCAATATCCGCATCACCGGCACCACGCCGATCAAGGAAGATACCCGCGCGCGCCTGACCATCACCAATATCACCGGCGGTGCGGTGATCCAGCTGCACGGCGGCTCGCCCGAAAGCCCGGCGCTGAAAGCCCGCGATGGTCGCACGCCGGTGATCATCGCCGACCGCTCCCCGCTGTCGCGGCTGATGGCCAACGGCGAGGACCTGATGATCAGCGTGACCCGCCTGCTCGACCGCGCCAACGCCATGTTCTCCCGGGAGAACACCGAGAACATCGCCAAGACCCTGCATAACCTGGAGCAGATCACCGCCAGTGTGTCCGAGCAACGCGAAGAGCTGCGCGAAGCCCTCGCGCAAATGGCCGCCGCGGGACGCGAGGCCAGCGCCCTGATGAACAACGCCAACCGGGTGTTCAGCGGCCCGGCGCAGAACACCCTGGAGAGCGCCGAGCGCCTGGCCGCCTCGCTGGAGCGCAGCAGCAGCAATATCGAACAACTGCTGCAGGACAACCGCGCGGCCCTCGACGGCGGCATGCAGGGCATCGGCGAACTGGGCCCGGCGATCAACGAGCTGCGGGACACCCTGGGCTCGCTACGCTCCTTCTCGCGGCGCCTGGAGGAAGACCCGGCCGGCTATCTGCTGCGCAGCGACAGCATCAAGGAGTTTCAACCATGAAGGCACTCGCCACCGCCGGCGCCCTGCTGCTGACCGGCCTGCTCAGCGCCTGCTCGATTATTCCCACGGGCGAGGCGCTCGATGTGTACCTGCTGCCGAGCAACCTGCCGGTCCGCGCCGCCGAGGCGCCGCGGGAAAGCTGGTCGTTACGGGTCAATCGCCCGCAGAGCAGCCAGTTGCTGGACAGCCCGCGCATCGCCGTGCTGCCGCAAGGCGACCGGATCAGCGCCTATCAGGGCGCACGCTGGAGCGACCGCGCGCCTGCGCTGTTTCGCGACCGGCTGATCAGCGCCTTTCTCGACGACGGCCGCATCGGCGCCGTCAGCAGCGACGACAGCCGCCTGCAGGCCGACCTGGAGCTGAGCAGCGACCTGCGCGCCTTCCAGAGCGAGTACCGCAACGGCCGACCCGAAGTGCATATCCTGCTCGATGCGCGTCTGGTGCAGGCCGGAAACCAGCGCATCCTCGCCAGCCGCCGCTTCGAGGTCCGCCAGATCGCTAGTGACACGGCGGTGGAGTCGGTGGTCAAGACCTTCGGCATCGCCAATGACCAGCTGTCGCGGCAGATGCTGGATTGGGTGGTGCAGGAAGGCCGGCGCAATGCGCCGGCTAGCAGCAAGCCCTGATCATCACTGATCACGGCGTTTGCAATCCATGGTGGAAGCGGGCCATGCCCGCGAAAAAGCCATGGGCTTGGACCAGGCGTCCCGCCCGTTCCCACAGGGATACAGCGGCCCGTCATCGCTTTGCTAGCCGTGCTCCTGCTCGTAGCCATCTAGGGTGGATCGGGGCGCGTAGCTGACGCTGTTTCATCCACCGCGGCGGTTACCAATTGGTGGACGGATGAAGCGTCGTCCACCCTACCCACTGATCACGGCGCTTGCCATTCATTGTAGGAGCGGGCCATGCCCGCGAAAAAGCCATGGGCTTGGACCAGGCGTCCCCGCCCGTTCCCACAGGGATGCAGCGCCCCGTCATCGCTTTGCTAGCCGTGCTCCTGCTCGTAGCCATGCAGGGTGGATCGGGGCGCGTAGCTGACGCTGTTTCATCCACCGCGGCGGTTACCAATTGGTGGACGGATGAAGCGTCGTCCACCCTACCCACTGATCACGGCGCTTGCAATTCATTGTGGGAGCGGGCCATGCCCGCGAAAAAGCCTGGGCTTGGACCAGGCGTCCCCGCCTGATCCCGCAGGGATGCAGCGGCCCGTCATCGCTTTGCTAGCCGTGCTCCTGCTCGTAGCCATCTAGGGTGGATCGGGGCGCGTAGCTGACGCTGTTTTCATCCACCGCGGCGGTTACCAATTGGTGGACGGATGAAGCGTCGTCCACCCTACCCACTGATCACGGCGTTTGCAATTCATTGTGGGAGCGGGCCATGCCCGCGAAACAGTCACGGGCATGGACCAGGCGTCCCCGCCCCTTCCCACAGGATTGCGCAGTTGCCTGATATCGCATTACGACTCTGCTCTAGCCTGTACGCCCACTAAAAACGGCCGGCGTGATCACTCACACCGGCCGTTCTTTTTTGCTGCAATGCTGGCTTTAGACGAATACGATCTCGTCGTTTTCGACCTTGCCGGTCACCGTGCTGCCGGGGCTGAACTTGCCGGCCAGAATCATCTGCGCCAGCGGGTTCTCGATCCAGCGCTGGATGGCGCGCTTCAGCGGTCGCGCGCCGTAGACCGGGTCGTAGCCCACGGCAATCAGCTTGTCCATCGCCTCGTCGCTCAGCTCCAGGCTCAGGTCGCGTTCGGCCAGGCGCTGCAGCAGGCGGCTGAGCTGGATGCGCGCGATACCGGCGATCTGCTCGCGGGCCAGGGGCTCGAACACCACCACCTCGTCGATGCGGTTCACGAACTCAGGCCGGAAGTGGTTGCCCACCGCATCCATCACTGCCGCGCGCTGCGCCTCGCGGTCGCCGACCAGCTCCTGGATCTGCGCCGAGCCCAGGTTGGAGGTCATCACGATCACCGTGTTCTTGAAGTCCACGGTGCGGCCATGGCTGTCGGTCAGGCGGCCATCTTCTAGCACCTGCAGCAGCACGTTGAACACGTCCGGATGGGCCTTTTCCACCTCGTCCATCAGCACCACCGAGTAGGGTTTGCGGCGTACCGCCTCGGTCAGGTAACCGCCCTCCTCGTAGCCGACGTAGCCCGGCGGCGCACCGATCAGACGGGCCACGGAGTGCTTCTCCATGAACTCGGACATGTCGATGCGCACCAGGGCGTCTTCGGTGTCGAACAGGAACTCGGCCAGCGCCTTGCACAGCTCGGTCTTGCCCACCCCGGTGGGGCCGAGGAACAGGAACGAGCCGCTGGGCCGGTTCGGATCCGACAGCCCGGCACGGGAGCGGCGCACGGCGTTGGCCACCGCCACCACGGCCTCGTCCTGGCCGATCACGCGCTGGTGCAGCAGGCCTTCCATCTTCAGCAGCTTGTCGCGCTCGCCTTCGAGCATCTTGGCTACCGGGATACCGGTCCACTTGGAAACCACCTCGGCGATTTCCTCCTCGGTAACCTTGCTGCGCAGCAGCTGGTTTTCCGTGGTGCCGTGCTGGTCGACCATCTGCAGGCTGCGCTCCAGATCGGGAATCACCCCGTACTGCAGCTCGGCCATGCGGTTGAGGTCGCCCTTGCGGCGGGCCGCTTCGAGCTCGGTCTTGGCCTGTTCGATACGCTGCTGGATCTGCGCCGAGCCCTGGACTTCGGCTTTTTCCGACTTCCAGATGTCTTCCAGATCGGCGTATTCCTTCTCCAGCTTGGCGATGTCTTCCTGCAGTTTGACGAAGCGCTTCTTGGCCGCTTCGTCTTCTTCCTTCTTCAGCGCCTGGGCTTCGACCTTGAGCTGGATCAGGCGGCGATCCAGGCGATCGAGCACCTCGGGCTTGGAGTCGATCTCCATGCGGATGCGGCTGGCGGCTTCGTCGATCAGGTCGATGGCCTTGTCCGGCAGCTGGCGGTCGGTGATATAGCGGTGGCTGAGCTTGGCCGCGGCGATGATCGCCCCGTCGGTGATGGCCACCTTGTGGTGCACCTCGTAGCGCTCCTTGAGGCCGCGCAGGATGGCGATGGTGTCTTCCTCGCTCGGCTCGTCGACCAGCACCTTCTGGAAGCGGCGCTCCAGGGCGGCGTCCTTCTCGATGAACTGGCGGTACTCGTTCAGCGTGGTGGCGCCCACGCAGTGCAGCTCGCCGCGGGCCAGGGACGGCTTGAGCATGTTGCCGGCGTCCATGGCGCCCTCGGCCTTGCCGGCGCCGACCATGGTGTGCAGCTCGTCGATGAACAGGATCACCCGGCCTTCCTGCTTGGACAGCTCGTTGAGCACCGCCTTGAGGCGCTCCTCGAACTCGCCGCGGAACTTGGCGCCGGCGATCAGCGCGCCCATATCCAGGGACAGCAGGCGCTTGTCCTTGAGGCCGTCCGGCACTTCGCCGTTGACGATACGCTGGGCCAGGCCCTCGGCAATGGCGGTCTTGCCGACGCCAGGCTCGCCGATCAGTACCGGGTTGTTCTTGGTGCGGCGCTGCAGCACCTGGATGGTACGGCGGATCTCGTCGTCACGGCCGATCACCGGGTCGAGTTTGCCCTCTTCGGCACGCTTGGTCAGGTCGACGGTGTACTTGTCGAGCGCCTGGCGCGATTCCTCGATGTTCGGGTCGTTGACCGCATCGCCGCCACGCAGGTTGTTCACCGCGTTTTCCAGCGCCTTGCGGCTCACGCCCTGGGCGAGCAGCAGCTTGCCGAGCCTGGTGTTCTCGTCCATGGCGGCGAGCAGCAGCAGTTCGCTGGAGATGAACTGATCACCCTTCTGCTGCGACAGGCGGTCGGCCTGGTTGAGCAGGCGCGCCAGATCCTGGGACAGGCTGACGTCGCCGGTGGGGTTCTGGATCTTGGGCAATTGGTCGAGCTCTTTGCTCAAGGCCTGGCGCAGGCTGTTCACATCGAAGCCCACCTGCATCAGCAGCGGGCGAATGGAACCGCCCTGCTGGTCGAGCAGCGCCTGCATCAGGTGCAGCGGCTCGATGGCGGGATGATCGTGGCCGACGGCCAGGGACTGGGCATCGGAAAGGGCAAGTTGCAACTTGCTGGTCAAACGGTCGATTCGCATGGCGTCATCCTTCCTCTTGGAGGCAGGCCAGCGCGATGAATGCGCCTAACTGAAGAACCTGCCGAGATGCAGCATAGATGAGGCCGATTGTGCGGGTTTCAAGCGGGAGGCGGTTTGATCGCGGTCAGCAGCGGTGCCGAACGGGTTGCCCTAGGTATCGCTGCGCTCAACGCCAGGCTGCGGATAGCTCACCAGCCCTGGTTGAGCGCGGCGCAAGCCGATCAGCGATCCGCCAGCCAGATCAGCGAGGCGAAGCGTCCGGTCCGGGCCGCACGACGGTAGGAATAGAAGCGCGCATCGCTGACGGTGCAGAAGCCGCCGCCGTATACGGCATTGATGCCACGCGCCGCCAGGCGGATGCGCGCCAGCTGGTAGATATCGGCCATGAAGCGCCCGGCATTCTGGCTCGGCATGAACGCGCCGGCCGCCTGGGCGTGCTGGCTGACGAAGGCCTCGCGCACCTCGGCGCCGACCTCGAAGGCCTGGGGGCCGATGGCCGGGCCCAGCCAGACGAGCACGTCGTCAGCGTCGATGGCCAGTGCCTCCAGGGTGGCTTCCAGCACGCCGCTTGCCAGGCCACGCCAGCCGGCATGGGCGGCGCCCACGCGGCTGCCGGCGCGGTCGCAGAACAGCACGGGCAGGCAATCGGCGGTCATCACCGTGGCGGCGATGCCGGGTGTCGCCGTCCAGCTGGCGTCGGCCTCGACCAGCGTTTCCGGGTCGGCCTGGGCGACGGCAATGCCGTGCACCTGCTGCAGCCAGGCCGGGCGACAGCCGAGCTGGCTGACCAGGCGCTGGCGATTCTTGGCCACCGCTGCCGGGTCGTCCTCGACATGGGCGGCCAGGTTGAAGCTGTCGTACGGCGCCGCGCTCACACCGCCAGCCCGGGTGGTCACGCAGGCGCGTACCCACTCGGGCGCCGGCCAATGAGGCGTCAGCCAGTCATGGGCCTTGTCACTCATCCGATGAACGCCTCGCGATCCTGGCGCAGCAGGGTCAGCAACCAGACGAAGTCATCGGGCAGCGGCGATTGCCACTTCATGCGCTCACCGGAGATCGGATGATCCAGCTCCAGGAAGCGCGCATGCAGGGCCTGGCGCGGGAACTCCTTGAGGTTCTGCACCATGGTCTGGCTGGCAGCCGGCGGAATGCGGAAGCGCCCGGCATACACCGGGTCGCCCACCAGCGGGAAACCGATATGGCTCATGTGCACGCGGATCTGGTGGGTGCGCCCGGTTTCCAGCTTGACCCGTGCATGGGTGTGCGAGCGGAAACGCTCGAGCACACGGTAATGGCTGACCGCCGGCTTGCCGCCATCGGTCACGGCCATGCGCTGACGCTGGGACGAGCTGCGGCCGATCGGCGCGTTGATCTTGCCGCCCGAGGTGATCACCCCGATGACGATGCATTCGTAGATGCGGCTCACGGTGCGCTTCTGCAGTTGATCGACCAGGCGGGTCTGCGCCTCGATGGTCTTGGCGACTACCATCAGGCCGGTGGTGTCCTTGTCCAGGCGGTGCACGATGCCGGCGCGTGGCACGTTGACGATGTCCGGCACGTGGTGCAGCAGGGCATTGAGCAGGGTGCCGTCGGCATGCCCGGCAGCCGGGTGCACGACCAGCCCGGCAGGCTTGTCGATCACCAGGATCTGCTCGTCCTCGTAGACGATATCGAGCTCGATGTCCTGGGCGATCCACTCGCCCTGGGCTTCCTGCTCGGCGGCCAGCGCCAGCACGGCGCCGCCGTGGACGATATCGCGCGGACGCAGCACCTGGCCGTCGACGGTCAGGTTGCCCTCCTTGATCCAGCCGGAAAGACGCGAGCGCGAGTGCTCGGCGAACAGCTGGGCGGCGACTTGGTCGAGGCGCTGACCGCCCAGATCGGCGGGGACCTCGGCGGTTAACTCAATGGCCTGCTTATTAATAGATGACATGCTCGGCAACGGCGGGGGCATAGCCTTTGGTTTCGGCTACACGCTTGTGGTTAAATACGGCGTCTTTGCCCCAGGGGTACCGGGGGCGCTCATCATAACAGGACGGCCCTGCCCAAGACAGCCGCCGTCCCAGGGACGCAAGCCGCCATGCAAGTGAAACACCTGCTGCTGATCGCCATCCTCGCCCTCACCGCCGCCTGTTCGTCCAAGGAAGTACTGGACGAAAACCTCAGCGAGGCAGAACTCTACCAGCAGGCTCAGCAAGACCTGGACAATGGCAGCTACACCAGCGCCGTGACCAAGCTCAAGGCCCTCGAATCGCGTTACCCCTTCGGCCGCTATGCCGAGCAGTCGCAGCTCGAGCTGATCTACGCCAACTACAAGAACGCCGAGCCGGAAGCCGCCCGTGCCGCTGCCGAGCGCTTCATCCGCCTGCACCCGCAGCACCCGAACGTCGACTACGCCTACTACCTGAAGGGCCTGGCCTCGTTCGACCAGGACCGCGGCATCGTCGCCCGCTTCCTGCCGCTGGACATGACCAAGCGTGACCCGGGCGCCGCCCGCGACTCCTACAACGAGTTCGCTCAGCTCACCAACCGTTACCCCAACAGCCGTTATGCCCCGGACGCCAAGCAGCGCATGATCTACCTGCGCAACCTGCTGGCCGCCTACGAAGTCCACGTGGCCCACTATTACCTGACCCGCCACGCCTATGTGGCCGCTGCCAACCGCGGCCGCTACGTGGTGGAAAACTTCCAGGAAACCCCATCGGTCGGCGACGGCCTGGCCGTGATGGTCGAGGCCTATCAGCGCCTGACCCTGGACGACCTGGCCGCTACCAGCCTGGAAACCCTGAAGCTCAACTACCCGGATCACCCGAGCCTGGAAAACGGCGAGTTCGTGCCGCGTGAAGAAGCTGCCGACGAGCGCTCGTGGCTGGCCAAGGCCACCCTGGGCCTGATCGAAAGCGACGTGCCGCCGCCACCGAGCCAGACCCAGGCCAGCCAGGACGTGCAGCGCCAGTATCAGGAAGCGGTCGACCAGATGCCGGCAGAGCTGAAATCCGCCGAGCAGGGTGAGGAGCAACAGGCGCCCAAGCGCTCGTGGTTCAGCTACATGACCTTTGGTCTGTTCGACTAAGACCCAGTTTCAGCCGTTCTGCCAACGATGCCAGTCAAGCGACTGGCATCGTGCTTTCTGGCCCCGCAAAAACGCTGACCGGGTAACTGTCCGCCCAGGGCGTCCTTAGCTAAACTGCCCCATCCCTCGACACGAAGAGAGCGCCATGGGCCTGTTCCGCCTGCTGTTCTGGATTGCCATCATCTTTGCCGCCATCTGGCTGTGGCGGCGCTATGTCAGTGCCTCCCGCCAGCGCCAGAAGGCCACACCGCCCTCGGATAATCCCGCGCCCATGGTGCGCTGCGCCCACTGCGGCGTGCACACGCCGCAACAGCACGCCGTACAACTGGCGCAACGCTGGTACTGCAGCCAGGCCCACCTGGAACAAGGCCCCAAGCCCGGTGCCCAATAGCGCCCTCGCGGTACGAGGCCCCCAGGGGCATCGTATCTTCCGGCTGTACCACCTCTACCGCCTGGTCATCGGCGTGGTGCTGGTGCTGCTGGTGTCGGCCAACCTCGACTCCGAGTTGCTGGAGCTGGCCCACGTGCCGCTGTTTCGCGGCGCCAGCTGGGTCTACCTGACGCTCAACATCCTGATCGCGCTGACCATCCATACGCCCGATCGCCTGCTGCCGGTATTCGCCGTGGCGCTGGGCGACGTGATGCTGCTCTCGGCGCTGTTCTACGCAGGGGGCGGCACGCCGAGCGGCATCGGCAACCTGCTGATCGTCTCCGTGGCGATCGCCAACATCCTGCTGCGCGGTCGCTTCGGCGTACTGATCGCCGCTGCCGCCGCGATCGGCATGATCTACCTGACCTTCTACCTGAGCCTCAACCACCCCCAGGCCAGCAGCCAGTATGTGCAGGTCGGTGCACTGGGCGCGCTGTGCTTCGCTGCGGCACTGTTCGTACAGGGCCTGACCCGGCGCCTGCAGGTCAGTGAGAGACTGGCCGAACAACGCGCCGCCGACGTCGCGGACCTGGAAACCCTCAACAACCTGATCCTGCAGCGCATGCGCACCGGCATTCTGGTGGTGGACGAACAGCGCCGCGTGCTGCTGGCCAACCAGGCGGCGCTGGGCTTGCTGGGCCAGCAGAACCTGGCGGGCAAGATTCTTGACCCGCACTGCACCGAGCTGGTCAAGCGCTTGCAACACTGGCAGGAAAACAGCAGCCTGCGCCCGGCCAGCCTGCAGACGCTCAGCGACGGCCCGACCCTGCAGCCCAGCTTCATCGCGCTGCAGCGCGGCGGCCAGCGGCATATCCTGATCCTGCTCGACGACATCTCGCAGATCGCCCAGCAGGCCCAGCAACTCAAGCTGGTGGCCCTCGGCCGACTGACCGCCGGCATCGCCCACGAGATTCGCAACCCCCTGGGCGCCATCAGCCATGCGGCGCAGCTGCTGCAGGAGTCCGAAGACCTGCACGGGCCGGATCAGCGCCTGGCGCAGATCATCCAGGACCACTCGCGGCGCATGAACCTGATCATCGAGAACGTGCTGCAGCTGTCACGGCGCCGCCAGGCCGAGCCGCAACTGCTCGACCTCAAGTACTGGCTGCACCGTTTCGCCGCCGAGTTCCGCAGCACCGCCCCGGCCTCCAAGGTGCTGCACCTGGCCATCGAAGGCAGCAGCATCCAGACGCGCATGGACCCCAACCAGCTCAACCAGGTCATCACCAATCTGGTACAGAACGGCCTGCGCCACAGCGCCAAGCTCAACCCCAAGGGCCAGGTGTGGCTGAAGCTGTTTCGCGACCCGCGCAGCGATCTGCCGGTGCTCGAGGTACTCGATGACGGCGCCGGGGTGCCGGCAGACCAACTGCATCACATCTTCGAGCCGTTCTATACCACGGAGAACAAAGGCACCGGCCTGGGCCTGTATATTTCCCGCGAGCTTTGCGAAAGCAACCAGGCTCAT